>NZ_JBIRNP010000018.1:0-140856 GCF_044331705.1 Streptomyces sp. NPDC017202
GGCCGGACGAACTCCCACTCCGCATCGGACAGTTCATGGCGACGTATCACCCGACCATGATCCACCACTCAAGATCATTTGAAGACACCACCTAGTCGAGGCCGCCGAGCACGTTCTGGTCCCAGTCGATCACCGAACCGGTGACCACGCCGGACCGCTCGGACAGCAGGAACACCACGAAGTCGGCGATCTCGTCCGGTTGGCCGAGCCTGCCCATCGGCAGCCGGGCGGCCGCCTGCTCGCGCCAGTCGTCCCCGGCGCCGTGGAAGGCCCGCTGGGTCGCGTCCTCGCCCTCGGTCGCCGTCCAGCCGATGTTCAGGCCGTTGACGCGGACCCGGTCGAAGCGGTGGGCGTGCGCCGCGTTGCGCGTGAGGCCCGTCAGCCCCGCCTTGGCGGCGACGTACGGGGCGAGGAACGGCTGCCCGCCGTGCGCCGACGAGGTGATGATGTTGACGATCGTGCCGGGCGCGCCGCGGCCCACCATGTCCGCGACGGCGGCCTGCATGGCGAAGAACGGCGCTTTGAGGTTGATCGCGATGTGCTGGTCGAACAGTTCAGGCGTGGTGTCCAGCAGCGTGCCCCGTGAGGTGAGCCCGGCGGAGTTCACCAGGCAGTCCACCCGGCCGTACGCCTCGACCGTGCGGGTCACGGCGGCCTTGGCCTGTGCGGCGTCCGCGAGGTCCGCCCGGACGAACACCGCCGTGCCGCCGGCCGCGGCCAGCTCCGCGACCAGCGCCTCGCCCGGCTCCGGACGGCGGCCGGTGACGGCCACCACCGCGCCCTCGCGGACGGCGGCCCGCGCGATCGCGGCGCCCACACCCTGGCTGCCGCCGTTGACGAGCACGACCTTGTCGCGGAGGAGTCCCCCGGAGGAGGAGGGATCTTCGGAGGGAAGGGGTCCCATGGAGGAAGGGTCCTTTCAGCTCGTGCGCCGCTCGGCGCCCGCCCGCAGCGCGTCCCGCAGGATGTCGGGGGTCCAGGCCTCGCGCAGCGCCCGCCGCACGGTGTCCGCCTGCGAAGGCGGGGCCAGGCCGTCGACCGGCGGGTCGCTGTCGAGGTTGGTGGGGAAGGGATAGCCCTCGGCGCACGCGGCGACCACCCGTTCCAGCCAGGCCGGGTCGGCGCCGTCCGCGGCGCGCTTCAGCAGCACCGGATAGACCGCGTTCGTCACCGCCTCCCGGTCCACCGTCTCCATGGCCCGGCCGAACGCGGAGGACACCTGGAGCAGGTTGGCCGTGCGGCGGACGTCCGCGGAGCGGTTGGTGCCGGCCGCGTGGAACAGCGCCGGGTTGAAGAAGACGGCGTCGCCCTTCGCGAGGGGCAGCTGGACGTGCCGCTCCTCGAAGTACGCGCGGAACTCCGGCAGCCGCCACGCGAGATAGCCGGGCTCGTACGCCTGGGAGTACGGCAGGAACATCGTCGGGCCGGACTCCACGGGCATGTCGCAGTGGGCGACGGCGCCCTGGAGGGTGAGCACGGGGGAGAGGCGGTGGACGTGCGCCGGGTAGGCGGCCGCGGCCTCGTTCGAGAGGAACCCGAGGTGGTAGTCGCGGTGCGGACTCTGCGCGGCGCCGCCCGGATGGACGACGTTGACCTGCGAGGTGACCTGGTAGCCGGGGCCGAGCCAGGCCCGCGAGACCAGCGCCAGGACGTCGTTGGCGTAGTAGTCGGCGAACGCCTCCGGGTCGTGGCGGGCCGCCTTCTCCAGCGCGTTCCACACGCGGTCGTTGGCGCCGGGCTTCGCGAAGTGGTCGCCGGCGGCCCTGCCGGACGCCCGCTGCCCGGCGATCAGGGCGTCGAAGACGGCCGTCAGCCGGTCCACGACCGCCGCCTCGGGGAAGGCGCCCCGGACGACCACGACGCCGGGCCCGTCGGTGAGGGCGCGGACCAGCTCGGCCCCGACGTCCGGGGCGCTGCCGCCGCGCAGCCGGTCGCCGTCGTACACGGGGACGTCGTGCTCCACGCGGGAGGCGTGGGGGTGGTCGGCCGCGTCGGTGCCGCGTTCGACCAGCGCGCGGAAGGCGTCGAGGTCGCAGTCCCGCTCGGACAGCCAGGGGGTGAAGGACATCGTCGTCCTCTCGGTGCCAGGGGTGGTTCGGTGACCAGGGATGGTTCGGTGACAAGCGTGGTTCGGTGCTGTCATTCTTGTCAGTACAAACCCCTCGAACAACCAGCAGGAAGCCATCAAAAACCCCTCAAGGAGCCGCCGACATGGGCCATCCCTTCCCGATCCGTGAGATCGCCCGCCAGGCGGGGCTCAGCGAGGCCACCGTGGACCGGGTCCTGAACGCCAGGGGAGGGGTGCGCGAGAGCACCGCACGGGAGGTCCGCCGGGCGATCGCCGACCTCGACCGGCAGCGCACCCAGGTCAGGCTGGTCGGCCGCACCTTCATGATCGACATCGTGATGCAGACGCCGGAACGGTTCTCCACCGCCGTGCGGGCCGCCCTGGAGGCCGAGCTGCCGTCGCTGCGCCCGGCGGTCGTCCGCTCCCGCTTCCACTTCCGGGAGACCGGGCCCGTCGCCGAACTGGTCCGCACCCTGGACCGGATCGCCCGGCGCGGCTCGCAGGGCGTGGTCCTCAAGGCCCCGGACGTCCCCGAGGTCACCGCCGCCGTCGGCCGGCTCACCGAGGCCGGCGTCCCGGTGGTGACGCTCGTGACCGACCTGCCCGCCTCCGCCCGCCTCGCCTACGTCGGCATCGACAACCGGGCCGCCGGAGCCACCGCCGCCTACCTCATGGGCCAGTGGCTGGGCGAGCGGCCCGGCAACGTGCTCACCAGCCTCAGCAGCGGGTTCTTCCGCAACGAGGAGGAGCGCGAGATGGGCTTCCGCGGCGCCATGCGCGCCCGCCACCCGCACCGCGCGCTCGTCGAGATCGCCGAGGGCCAGGGCCTCGACGCCACCCAGTACGACCTGGTGCGCGCCGCCCTCGAACGCGACCCGGAGATCCGCGCCGTCTACTCCATCGGCGGCGGCAACATCGCCACCCTGCGCGCCTTCGCCGACCTCGGCCGCGCGTGCGCCGTGTTCGTCGCCCACGACCTCGACCACGACAACACCCGCCTGCTGCGCGAACACCGGCTGTCCGCCGTGCTCCACCACGACCTGCGCCAGGACATGCGCGAGGCCTGCCACGCCGTGATGCGCGCCCACGGCGCGCTGCCGCCGGCCGGGCCCGTGCTGCCGTCGGCGATCCAGGTGGTGACGCCGTACAACCTGCCGCCGGCCGCCGTCGGGTGACGCCGTACAACCTGCCGCCGGCCGCCGTCGGGTGACGCCGTACGACCTGCCGCCGGCCGCCATGGCGCGACGCCGTGCGACGGCCGTCGCACGCCACGGAGCATGACACCGGCGGCATCGGCGGCATCGGCGACACCGGCGCGCTATGCCGCGGGGACGTCCACCCAGGTCCCGTCCGCGGCCGAGCGGGCCATCGCGTCCAGTACGGCCGCACTGCGCACGGCGTCCGTGAGGGTCGCCCCGTACGGGGTGCCCTCGGCGATCGAGCGGAGGAAGCGGTACGCCTCGATCACCTTCAGGTCGTCGTAGCCCATGGCGTTCGCCGCGCCCGGCTGGAAGGCGCCGAACTCACCCGCGCCGGGGCCGACGTACACCGTGCTGACGGGCTGGTCCTGGTACGTGGTGCCGCGGCCGACCGCCAGTTCGTTCATCCGGCGGAAGTCCCAGGACACGGTGCCGCGCGTGCCGTGCACCTCGAAGCCGTAGGAGTTCTGCTCGCCGACCGAGACCCGGCAGGCCTCCAGGACACCGCGGGCGCCCGAGGCGAACCGGAGCAGGCAGCTGACGTAGTCCTCGTTCTCGACCGGGCCCCGTACGCCGCCCGTGGCGAGGGTGTGGCCGGCGGTGGTGCCGGTGGGGCGGGCCCGCTCGGGGACGAAGACGGCCGTGTCGGCGGTCAGCGAGGTGATCTCGCCGAGCAGGAAGCGGGCCAGGTCGGCGCCGTGCGAGGCCAGGTCGCCGAGGACTCCGCTGCCGCCGCGCTCACGCTCGTAGCGCCAGGTCAGGGCGCCGTCGGGGTGGGCGGCGTAGTCGCTGAAGAGGCGGATGCGGACATGGGTGACCGCGCCGATGTCGCCGGCGGCGATCAGCTCGCGGGCCGCCTCGACGGCGGGCGCGTTGCGATAGTTGAAGCCGACCGCGCCCTGGACACCCGCCTTCGTCACCGCGTCTGCGACCGCACGGGCGTCGTCGGCGGTGAGGCCCACCGGCTTCTCGATCCACAGGTGCTTGCCGGCCTCCGCCATCGCCACACCGATCTCGCGGTGCAGGAAGTTCGGCGCGGTGATGCTGACCGCCGCCACCCGCGGGTCGGCGGCCACCTCCCGCCAGTCGCGCACCGCCGAGGCGAACCCGTACTGCCCGGCGGCCTCCTCGGCCAGGCCCGGTACCTCCTCGGCGACCGTGATCAGCTCGGGCCGCAGGGCGAGCCGCGGGAAATGGTGCGGCACGCGCGCGTACGCCCGCGTGTGCACGCGGCCCATCCAGCCGAACCCGACGACGGCGACACCCAGCGGATCACTCACGGCAGCAGCCCCTTTTGGACCGGTCCACACCTTGTCCAGGCCACCCTGATCTTCCGGTTTCCGGGGTGTCAAGGCCTGTGGCCACCGGGTGGCCCGTGGAACGGTCCACCGCACGGTCGCGCCTCCCACGGCGGACCGCGCCGTCAGAGACTGATCGCGTACACCTTGCGCAGGGTCTCGTGCACGGTCCACGTCGTCCGGTCGCCGGCCCGCAGTACGGCCATGTCGCCGGGCCCGACGCGCAGCGTGGGCCCGCCCTCGACCTCGACGGTCGCCGAGCCGCTGACCACGACGAACAGCTCGTCCGCCTCCGTGTCGGTGACCACGCCGGGCGTGATCTGCCAGATCCCGCGGACCTGCCGCCCGTCCGCCGACTCCCACACCACCTTGCCGGTCACCTCGGGCGTCCCGGACACGATCTGCCCCGGGTCGAGCGGCTCGGGTCGGAGATCGGCGTCGGGGACGTGGAGAGCGAAGCTGGGTCTCATGGGGCGACCCTAACGACGCTGCGCGCGGGAGGGTGTTGACAGAGTGTGCGCTGTCGGGGCGTTCGCCGGGACACATCGTCGCGCGGCGGAGTCGGCCGACGCGCGGGCCGCACCGGTACGGCGGGCCTGGCCACCGGTACGGCGGGCCTGGCCGCAATACGGAAAACAAAATTGTTGACAATCTTGTTTGGCTAGATTTAGGTTCGACAGGCACTCACTCAGGGAGGGCAACGATGCCGACAGAAGCCCGTCCGAGCACCGGGGAGCAGGCCAGGCAGCACGCGCTCGCGCAGCTGCGGCAGGCGATCCTGCACGGCGAGATGGCACCGGCACAGCGGCTGGTGGAGAACGAGCTCGCCGAGCAGTTCGGTGTGACGCGGGCCAGCATCCGCGCCGCGCTCATCGATCTGGAGTCCCAGGGACTCGTCGAACGGATCCGCAACCGCGGCTCGCGGGTGCGGGTGGTGAGCGTGGACGAGGCGGTCGCCATCACCGAGTGCCGGATGGTCCTCGAAGGGCTGTGCGCGGCGAAGGCCGCCGTCGCGGCCAGCGACGGCCAACTGGACCGGCTGACCGACCTCGGCACCGCGATGAGCAAGGCCGTGGCCGCCGGTGAGCCGGTGACCTACTCCGAGCTGAACCACGAACTGCACGTCCGCATCCGGGAGTTCTCCGACCAGCGGACCGCGCAGGAACTGCTGGAGCGGCTCAACGCACAACTGGTCCGGCACCGCTTCCAGTTGGCGCTCAGGCCGGGGCGTCCGCAGCAATCCCTGAACGAGCACCTGGCCATGATCGAAGCGATCAGGGCCAGGGATCCGCAGGCGGCCGAGGCGGCCGTCCGCGCCCACCTCACCAGCGTGATCGAGGCACTGCGCGACTGATCACGGCTGCGCGGGGCGGGCGCCCACCTGTCACCACGGCGACCGGTCCGAAGGAACGCGCCGGTGTCCGGAGCGCGAGCGTGCGTGCGGCCCCGAGGGCCGACCGCGCGGTCGCGGTCTTTCACGGACGCCGGCGGGAGCGCTCCGGAGGCGAGTCGCCCCACAAGGGAGATTGCAGCATGACCCAGGCCACAGCGCCCGCCCGCCCACCCCGATCGACCCTCGTCGTCACCGCGCACGCCGGTGACTTCGTGTGGCGGGCGGGCGGTGCCATCGCCCTGGCCGCCTCGCGCGGGGAGAAGGTCACCGTCGCGTGCCTGACCTTCGGCGAGCGCGGCGAGTCCGCCAAGGCGTGGCGCGAGGGCAAGCGGCTGGACGAGATCAAGGCGATGCGCCGCGACGAGGCCGAACGTGCCGCCGCCACCCTCGGCGCCGAGGTGCGCTTCTTCGACGCGGGCGACTACCCGCTGGTCGCGACCGCGGAACTGACCGACAGACTGGTCGAGGTCTACCGCGAGACCCAGCCCGACGTCGTCCTCACCCACCCCACGGAGGACCCGTACAACGGCGACCACCCGGCCGCCAACCGGATGGCCCTGGAGGCCCGTGTCCTCGCCCAGGCCATCGGCTATCCGGGCCCCGGCGAGATCATCGGCGCCCCGCCCGTCTTCTACTTCGAGCCGCACCAGCCCGAGATGAGCGGCTTCCGGCCCGAGGTCCTCCTCGACATCACCGAGGTCTGGGAGACCAAGCGCAAGGCCATGGAGTGCCTCGGCGCCCAGCAGCACCTGTGGGACTACTACACCGACCTCGCCGTCCGCCGCGGCGTCCAGCTCAAGCGCAACGCCGGTCCCAACCTGGGCCTCGCGCACAGGACGATGGCCGAGGCCTACATGCGCCCCTACCCGCAGATCGCGAAGGAGCTGGCATGAGCAGCGTGATCGTCACCGGCCCGCCGAAGGCGGATGCGAAGGACGTCGAGGCGCTGGCCGCCTTCGGGGTGGCCACCGTGAGCGAGGCGATGGGGCGAACGGGCCTGCTGGGCCCGCAGATCCGGCCCGTCCAGCAGGGCGTACGGATCGCGGGCACCGCCGTCACGGTGCTCAGCTGGCCCGGCGACAACCTGATGATCCACGCGGCCGTCGAGCAGTGCGGCGAGGGCGACGTCCTCGTCGTCACCACCACCTCGCCGTCCACCGACGGCATGTTCGGCGAACTGTTCGCCACCGCGCTGCGACAGCGGGGCGTGCGCGGCCTGGTGATCAACGCCGGTATCCGCGACACCCGGGAACTGCGCGAGATGGACTTCCCGGCCTGGTCCCGTGCCGTCTGCGCGCAGGGCACGGTGAAGGCCACCGGCGGCTCGGTGAACGTCCCCGTCGCCGTCGACGGCCAGGTGATCCGCCCCGGCGACGTGATCCTCGCCGACGACGACGGGGTCGTGGTCGTCCCGCGCGAACGCGCCCGCGCCGTCGCCGAGGCGTCCGAGGCCCGCGAGGCGAAGGAGGCGAAGTCCCGCGCCGCATTCCTCCAGGGTGAACTCGGCCTGGACCGCTACGGGTTGAGGGACACGCTCAAGCGGCTCGGCGTCGAGTACCGGACGTACGAGGAGTACGTCTCGGACGCGGGGGAGCCCTCGTGAGCGGTGTGCCCGAGGTGGGCGGTGTGCCCGAGGGGGTGCCGTGCCTGCTGATGCGGGGCGGCACCTCCAAGGGCGCCTACTTCCTCGCCGCCGACCTGCCGGCCGAACCGGGTCCGCGGGACGACCTGCTGCTGCGGATCATGGGCAGTCCCGACGAGCGTCAGATCGACGGCCTGGGCGGCGCCCACCCGCTCACCAGCAAGGTGGCGGTGGTCTCGCCCTCCGCCGACCCGGACGCCGACGTCGACTACCTGTTCCTCCAGGTAGCGGTCGACCGAGCGGAAGTGACGGATCGTCAGAACTGCGGGAACATCCTCGCCGGCGTCGGCCCGTTCGCCGTCGAGCGCGGACTGGTCCCGGCGGGCCCGGACGAGACCTCGGTCCGCATCCGCATGGTCAACAGCGGCGACCGGGCCACGGCGACCTTCCCCACGCCCGGCGGCCGGGTGGACTACACCGGCGAAGCGGAGATCTCCGGTGTGCCGGGTGCCGCGGCGCCCGTGCTGATCGAGTTCCCGCCGGGCCCGAACCCGCTCCTGCCCACCGGCGGCGTCCGCGAGGAGATCGACGGCGTCCAGGTGACCTGCGTGGACAACGGCATGCCGACGGTCCTGATCGCCGCGACCTCCCTGAAGATCACCGGCTACGAGCCGCCCGCCGAGCTGGAGGCCGACCGGGGCCTGGCCGACCGGCTCCACCGGATCCGGCTGGAGGCGGGCCGCCGGATGGGGCTCGGGGACGTGACGGACGCCACCGTGCCCAAGGTCACGCTGCTGGCCCCGCCCCGCGACGGCGGCGCCGTCACCACCCGCACCTTCATTCCGGTGCGCTGCCACCCCTCCATCGGAGTGCTCGGCGCGGCGGGTGTCGCGGCGGGCCTTCGCATCGAAGGCGGCGTCGGTGCCGAACTGGCCGACCTCGAGCCCGGCAGTGACCGAATTCGCATAGAACATCCCACCGGATTCCTGGACATCGAAAGTAGCCTCGGCACCACCCCCGAGGGCCTGCCCTCCGCCCGCCGCACGGCCGTGGTCCGTACGGCCCGCAAGATCTTCGACGGCACCGTGTTCCCGCGGTCCGCCGGGACGGCGCCGATCCACCCGCACCCCCTTGGAGGTCCCCGATGACTCCGCCGCTCGGCGACATCGCGCACATCGGCCACACCCAGTTGTTCACCCCGGACCTGGACGCCAGCGTCGGCTTCTTCACCGACTACCTGGGCCTCACCGTCAACGGCCAGGACGGCGACACGGTCTACCTGCGCACCTACGACGACTACGAGCACCACAGCCTCGTCCTCACCGCCCGTGACACCCCCGGCCTCGGCCGGCTCGCCCTGCGCACCTCCGGCGAGGAGGCGCTCCGGCGCCGGGTCGAGGCGGTCGAGGAGGCGGGCGGCACCGGCCACTGGGCCGAGGACGAACCCGGCCTCGGCAAGCTGTACGTCACCACCGACCCGGACGGCCACGAGCACGCCCTGTACTGGGAGAGCGAGCACTACCGGGCCCCCGACGAGCTGAAACCGGCGCTGAAGAACCAGCCGCAGGCCAAGCCCAACCGCGGCGTGGGCGTGCGGCGACTCGACCACGTCAACTTCCTCGCCGCCGACGTCCTCGCCAACGCCGAGTTCCAGCAACACGTCCTCGGCGCCCGGCCCACCGAGCAGATCCGGCTCGACACCGGGAGGATCGCGGCGCGCTGGCTGACGTACACGAACAAGTCGTACGACGTCGTCTACACCTCGGACTGGACCGGCAGTGCCGGGCGGCTGCACCACGTCGCCTTCGCCACCGACACCCGCGAGGACGTCCTGCGCGCCGCCGATCTCGCCATCGACAGCGGTGTGTTCATCGAGACGGGGCCGCACAAGCACGCCATCCAGCAGACGTTCTTCCTGTACGTCTACGAGCCCGGCGGCAACCGGATCGAACTGTGCAACCCGCTCACCCGCCTGGTGCTCGCGCCCGACTGGCCGCTGATCACCTGGACCGAGGAGGAGCGCAAGAAGGGTCAGGCCTGGGGTCTGAAGACCATCGAGTCGTTCCACACGCACGGCACCCCGCCGGTCGCGTAACACCCCTCCCAGGCGCCACGGACGGCCCTTGACGGCCTCGCGGTGGCCCTCCGGCGGCTCTTGCCGGGCCGCGCCGCCCCGACGCGGGACCAGTCGTCGATGAGATTGTTGACAAAAGTGTTGACGAAAATCGCCGCAGGTCTCTAGCGTCGGGGCACCCCGCCCGCACGAGAGGAAACAAAGATGTCCTCCTCCCCCTCCCCCCTGTCCGCCCGCGGCACCAGACTGGCCTTCCTGGTCGTCGGCCTCTGCTGGCTGGCCGTCCTCTTCGACGGCCTGGACATGTTCATCTACGGCTCGGTCCTCCCCCACCTGCTGGAGACCAGGACCTTCGGCCTCACCCCGGACCAGGCCGGCGACCTCGGCAGCTACGCCACCTTCGGCATGCTGATCGGCGCGCTCACCGCGGGCACGGTCGCCGACCGGATCGGCCGCAAGAAGCTGATGGTCGCCTGCGTGACCCTCTTCTCGCTGGCCTCGGGCCTGTGCGCCCTCGCCGACGGCGTCGCCGTCTTCGGCCTCGGCCGGACCCTCGCCGGCATCGGCCTCGGGGGACTGCTGCCGACCGCGATCAGCATGGTCTCCGACTACGCCCCGCGCGGCCGCGCCGCCCTCGTCATCGGCCTGCTGATGACCGCCCACCACGCCGGCGGCATCCTCTCCGCCTACGTCGCCAAGTGGCTCGTCGACCCCGTCGGCTGGCGCGCGGCGTTCTGGGTGTGCGTGCTGCCGCTGCTGTTCGCGCCGGTCCTCGCCCGGTTCCTGCCCGAGTCGCTGAGCTTCCTCGTCGCCAAGGGACGGACCGAGGAGGCCCGCGCGCTGGCCGCCCGCTACGACGTCGAACCGCCCGCCGCCAAGCCGGCCGCGGCGGGCGCGGGCGACCGCTGGACCAACCTGGCCGGCCTCTTCCGCGACGGCGAGTGGACCCGGACCCTGCTGTACTGGCCGGCCTCCTTCGGCGGTCTGCTCCTGGTCTACGGCGTCGCCACCTGGCTGCCCACCCTCATGCGCGCCGAGGGGTACGAACTCGGCTCCGCGCTGTCCTTCGTGGTCGTCTTCAACCTCGGCGGCATCGTGGGCATGCTGGTCGCCGGCCGGGCCGCCGACCGCTTCGGCGCCCCGCGCGTCTCGGCGGTCTGGTTCGCGCTGACGGCCGCCGGCGTGTACCTGCTCAGCGTGCACATGCCGATGGCGGTCACGATGATCGTCGTCTTCCTCACCGGCGTCTTCCTCAACAGCGCCCAGACGATGATCTACGCGACGGTCTCCATCCGCTCCGCCCCGGACACCCGCGCCACCGCCGTCGGCTGGACCTCGGGCATGGGCCGCTTCGGCGCCGTCTTCGGCCCGTGGCTCGGCGGTCAGCTCCTCGCCTCGGGCCAGGGCGACCGGGGGTTCACCGCCTTCGCGCTCGCCGGCGTCTCCTCCATGGTCCTCATCGGGATCGCGGCCCTGCGCACCCCGCGCACGGCCGTCCGGGACAGCCCGCGCGAGCAGCCGCTGGCCGCGCACTGACCGGCCGGGCAGCCGGTCAGGGGCTGCCCGGCCGTCAGGCCTTTCCGCCAGGATCCCGGTTCCCGGGCCTCTCCGGGTCTTCCCGACGGGCCCCGGACGCCGGCCCGCGACGGGGCCCGGCCCTAGGGCCTGTCCGGCGGATCATGCCGGAGACGCGGGGTCCGGCACGCCCTCCCCCGGAGGGGGTGCCCCCAGCGGCGTTGTCGTCGGTCGCCGACGTCCCCCGGCCTTCGGCCGGGAGGTACCCCCACCGGGTCGACGCCCCCCTCCGCCTTGCAGCCGCACGCACCAGCCCCCGCTCACCTCGGCTCCAAGGCACCATCGGTTTCCTCCGACTTGACCCGCCGGACAGGCCCCGCGGGCACGCACGGACGCCGGCCACCGCACCGCAGAGGTGACGGGGGCCGGCGTCCGGCGTACCACCGCCACCCGAGAAGGCGGGGCGCGATCTGACGGAACGCGCCGAGAAGCCGGGCGTCGCCCTGCCGGTGACAGCCGGACGGCCGGACGGGGAACGGCCGGACAGGGCCACAGCGGCAGCCGGCAGGGCGACCGGGCATCCGCGTCCCACCGAGGGACACGGGCGCCCGGTCGCCCTGCCGGACCGGCCCCGGGCCGCGGGGCGCGCCGCCCCGTCCCTCAGTCGCGCCGCGCCACGATCCGGTAGGCGTTGGACAGGCCCAGCCGATGCGACAGCGGCCGGACCGCGAACCGGTCGAGGAGGGTGCCCGCGACCAGCGCCGGGACACCGGCGAGGAACAGCGCGGCCCGCAGCGCGCGGCGTGCCCGGCCGGGCGGCTCGGGCAGCCAGGGCGCGTCCTCGCGCGGCGCCGCGTGGTCCAGCGACAGCCATACGGCCGCCAGCAGGTCCACCGGGTCGTGCGCTTCGGCGTGCTGCTCCGCGACCACCGTGAACCCGAGGTCCGCCAGCCGTTCCCGCAGGTTGGCGACCGGCACGAAGTGCAGGTGCTGCGGCTGGAGCCACGGCAGCCACCACCGGCCGAGGAGGCGGGCGTAGCGGCTCTCCGGGTCCGGGACCTCGATCAGCAGGTGCCCGCCGGGCCGGACGGCCTCCCGGGCCGCGCGCAGTTCCCGGTCGGGGTCGGTGCTGTGCTCCAGGTAGTGGAACATGCTCACCACGTCGTAACGGGAGGCCAGTTCGGGCGCGAGGTCGGGGAAGGCGCCCCGGTAGCCGTGCCGCACCCGGCCCTCGCGCTCGGCGAGCTCGACGCCGTCGGTGAAGTCCAGTCCGTCGAACGCCGTGCCCGGCAGCACCTGACCGGCGACCGCGCAGAAGTGCCCGTGCCCGGTGCCGACGTCCAGCCACGTCTTCGGCCCGGCGTCGTGCGGCAGCATCGACTCGGCCCGCCCCCGGTACATCCTCGTGCGCCCGCCGAAGGTGTCGCCGAGCTTCTTCTCGCCGAGCCCGTCGTAGAAGTCCCGGTAGTAGAACTCCAGCCCCGCAGCGCCGAGCCGGGGGTTCTGGAAGGTGTGCCCGCAGTCCTCGCAGCGGTCCAGGACGAACCGGCCCGGCTTGTGCTGGAGCAGGTCCGTGGTCCGCAGCCGCGTGGTCAGCCGGGCCGAACCGCACCAGGGGCAGTCGGTGCGGCGCGGCTCGAAGAAACGGTCCACGCCCGCCGCGAGATCGTCCCGGTAGCCGGGCCGCAGCGCCGCGATCCGTTCGCTCTGGTCGCTCTGGTCGCTCATCGCGCCTCCCCGGCGAGTTCCTCGAGACGGTCCGCGGCGGCGGACGCCCCGCCGGCGGCCCGGAAGGCGGCCCCGATCCGTTCGGCGGCCGCCCGGTGGCCGGGTGCGTCCAGTACGGCGTCCAGGGCCGCGCCCAGCCGCTGTGCGCCGACGCGGCCGAACCGCACCCGCACCCCGGCCCCCGCGTCCGCGACCTGGCCGGCCACCACCGGCTGGTCGTCGCGGATGGGGGCCACCACCAGCGGGATGCCGTGCCACAGCGCCTCGCACACCGTGTTGTGCCCGGCATGGCAGACCACGGCGGCCACCCCCCTCTCCAACAGGGCGAGTTGGGGAACGGACGGGACGACCAGGACGTCCTTGTCGCCGGCCGGCGGCGGCCGCAGGGTGCCGCCGGGATCGACGACCACCCCCTGCACCCGGTCCGCCCGTTCGCGCAGCGCCGCCACGCACACCTCGAGGAAGCGGCCGCCGACGTCGGTGTTCGCCGTGCCGAGCGTCACCAGCACGGCCCTACGCCCGGCGTCGAGCCACTCCCAGGGGAAACCGGCCGCGGCGGGCCGGGCCGCGATCGAGGGGCCGACCCAGCGGACGCCCTCGGCGGGGCCCGCCAGCTCCGGCGCGCTGAAGGCGAGGACGAGCCACGGCGAGAACCGCGGATCGGCGCCGTCGGCCGGGTTCCCGACCGAGACCCGCAACCGTCCGAGCCGTTCCTCCAGCCACGCGCGCACCTTCGGCAGTCCCGCCAGCGGATCGGTGAACTCCGCGGAGGTGGTCGCCGAGGTCGCCCACGGCACGCCCAGGCGCTCCGCGACCAGGGCGCCCGCGAAGGCCTGCTGGTCGGCGACCACCACGTCCGGCCCGAACCGCTCCACGGCCGCCCGCACCCCCGGCACCATCGCCTCGGCGAGCGGCAGCAGGTACCACTCCCACAGGAATCTCAGCGCCTCGGGTCCGCGCAGCTCGGGCGGCCGGCTCCCGTCCGGCGCCCCGGCACAGGCGAACACCTCGGCGCCCGGTCCCGCCAGCCGCCGGACCAGCGCGGGATCGGGGCACGCCCACGCCACCTCGTGCCCCCGCCCGGCGAGGGCGGCCGCCACGCCCACGGCCGGGTTGACGTGCCCGGTCAGCGGCGGCACCACGAACAGGTAGCGGCTCACCGGACCTTCGCCCCCGCCCGCTCGGCCTCTCGCGCCGGGACGCGTGCCCGACCGCCCGATCCCTCCGTCTCCCGCACCAGCGCCAGGACGTGGCCGCCCACCGCCGCGGCCGCCTCCACCAGCACCGAGTGCTCGTGTCCCGCGATCACCACGGTCCGGCAGTCCGGCAGCAACGCCTCGAGCCAGGGCGCCAGTTCGGCGAGGTCGGAGTCGCCGCCGTAGACGCCGAGCACCGGGCAGCGCACCGCCCTGATCTGATCCTCCGTCAGCACCCGGCTGGCCGGGATGTCCCCGCCCAGCGTGGTCTCGCGGGCGAGGCGGGCCGCGCCCCTGGCCAGCCGGGCGGTGTTGTGGCCGCGGTGCGCGGTGATCCAGGCGATGGCGTCGGGCTCGTTGTGCGCGAGCTGTGTCACCACCCGGTCGAGGATGCCGCCCAGTTTCACCGCCCAGGCGGCGGTGGCCGGTTCGGACTCGACGAGGGTGACGCTCGCCGCCCGCTCCGGATGCCGGGCCGCGTAGCCGAACGCGACCGTCCCGCCGTAGGAGTTGCCGACCAGATGCACCGGGCCGCTCACCGCGAGGCGGTCGAGGAGCGCTTCCAGGTCGTCGACGTTGTGGTCCAGGGTGTAGCCGTCGGCGGGGCGTTCGCTGCGGCCGTGGCCGCGCAGGTCGTACATGACCACGTCCAGGCCCGCGGCGGCGAACGCGGGCGCCACGGTGAAGTAGTAGCTGGCCAGGCTGTCGGTGAGCAGGCCGTGCACCAGCACCACGGTGGCGACGGCCGGCCGGCCGTCGCGGGGGCCGAGCCGCTGCACGTGCAACCGGACGGCGCCGGTGTCGACCATGGCCATCGTCAGCTCGCCTCCGCGGTCTTCAGGCCCGCCACGACGTACTCGACGAGCCGTCCCACGGTCAGCTCGATGATCTCGTCGAACTCCATGCCGGCCAGGAACTCGGCGAAGTTGACCCGGTCGCCGTACCGCTCCTGGAGCAGCCCGGCCAGGGTGACCAGGTCGATGCTCTCCAGTTCCAGGTCCCGGTTGAAGGTGGTGTGCGGGCCGATCTCGACGTCGTCGAGGCCGTACTCGTCCGCCATGAGCCGGCCGAGCATCTCCGTGAGGTCGGCGAGGACGGTCGTCTCGTCGGCGGTGACGGGGGTGTGGGGGGTCATCGGTCGTACTCCTTCGCTTCGGTGGGGCCCGTCGTCCAGGCCACGACGTACGCGCGGTCCGGCAGACGGGGCGGGTTGGCGGCCGGTGCGCAGTGCACGGTGTAGGCGCGTTCCAGGCGGCCCGCGACGGTCAGCAGGTCGCCGGCCGGGGCGGCGTCGAGGACGGTGAAGTCCCGCGGCCGTCCGCGCAGCCCGGTGCCCTCCGCCTTGGCGACGGCCTCCTTCGCCGCCCAGAAACGCGTGAACCACCACGCCTCGGAGCCGTCGGACGCCCCGTCGGACGTCAGCGCGCGCAGCAGCCGCAGCTCGTCCCGGCCGAGGGCGGCGGCCAGCGTCTCCGGCGTCCGGTCCGTGACCTCCTCGATGTCGATGCCGGGACCCGGCCACGGCGTGTGGGGCCGCACGATCGCCACGCCCGCCTCCGCGCAGTGCGCCAGCGACACGTCCAGCGGCGGCAGGACCCGGCCGTGCACACCGGTGACGTACGGCCGGCCCGCCTCGTCGTTGTGCACCCGCAGTTCGGCCGGGAAGACCGGCCCCTCGCCCCGGTCCCACAGCCACCGCCGTACGGCGTCCTTGACGGCGATCCGGCCCAGCAGCCACTGCCGGCGGCCCCGGGGGGCGTGCTCCGCGTACTGCGCGCGCTCCGGACCGGCCAGCGAGTTGCGCATGATCAGCTCGCGGGACGCCAGATCGGGCCAGCGTTCGTGGAGCAGCGACCAGCCGCCCGGACGGGCCTCGGAGAGGGTGTTGCGCTCCGGGAAGCGCTCGACGGGACGGGTCCTCGGGTCGTTGTCGAAGCGGCGGTCCTGCCAGCCGTGCAGCTGCGCCCACACCGTGCCGCCGACGGTCAGCTGGACGTCGGCCTCCAGGGACGTGTCGGTGAGCGAGGTGATCCGCACCAGGCACTCCACCGGGGTCCCGGGCGCCGGGTGCGGCCCGTGGAAACGCATCTCGCGCATGCCGACCGGGAACACGACGGTGCGTTCCGTGCGGGTCGCCATGATCCAGTAGCCGAGGATCTGGCCCACGTTGTCCAGCAGGGCGCCGGGGGCGGACGGGGTGGTGATCACGCCCCGGACGTGCCGGTCGCCGATCGCGCTGAGCTCGGTGACGCCCTGGAACGCCGGGCCGTGGAACATCCAGCGCTCGGCGTACAGCTGGCCGGCCGTGTGCGCGGGGACCCGCTCGGCGGCGGTGCCGGCCGGCCAGGGGGCGGGCGGGGCCGGGTGGGCGGCGGCGAGTTCGACGCTGGCGCGGGCCCGCGGGCCGAAGGAGACCGCCAGCCGGTCGGGACCCTCGGGGACCGCGGTGACGGGGACGTCGACGGCGGGGGTGGCGGTGAGCCACTCCTCGAACCGCGCCCCGTGCACGGCGACCGGCACCCGGCCGGGCGCGGCCTGCCGTGCCGCGTCCATGATGTGCTGCACGATCGTCGTCGCCGGCACCACCGGCCACCGGTCAAAGACGTCCGGCCAGCCGGGCCGCTGCGGGAAGAAGCAGTGGTCCAGGAGGTACGGCATCGTGTCGGGGGAGACCCGGACGGTCGTGCGGTACGGGCCGGACGGCGGCGGGGTGGGCGGTCGCCCGGTGAGCGGCGGCCGGGTGAGTGGCGGCGGCGCGGCGGGATGCCCGGCGCGGGCCGGCGCGGTCAGCAGGGCGGCCGCGGTGTCCGCCGTGTCCTGGAGCAGCGCGGACAGCTCGGCGGCGACCGGCGAACCGGGCACGAGGGCGTCGAGGGAACCGAGGGCGGCGGTCGCGGGGCTGCCGGCCGGCTGCCTCAAACCGGCCCGCAACGATTCCAGTTGGCCGGGCGGAAGCGACACCAGGCCGCCGCCCAGGTCCAGTTCGACCGGCTGCCGCCGGGACCGCACGGCCCTGGCGCGCGCCGCCGGTGCCGGCGCCACCTCGGCGCCCGCCGCCCACAGCGCGGTGGCGACCCGGCGGAGCTGGGCGAGGCCGGTGCGGTGCGGGGAGTTGGCGGCGACGACGAGATGGTCGTGGCCGCCGAGCGTGTCGCCGACGAGGGAACCGAGCTGCCCCGGACCCACCTGGACGAACACACGGTGGCCCGCCGCGTGCAGGGCCTCGGCGAGTTGCCGGAAGCGGACCGGTTCCAGCAGGTGCCGGACGAACAGCTCCCGCACCCCCGCCTCGTCCGCGGGGAAGGGCGCGGCGGTCGTCCCCGACCACACGGGGGTGTGCGGCGGGTGCAGCCGGAACCGTCCGGCGGCCTCCCTGATCGGGCCGAGGTGGGGTGCCAGCATCGGCGTGTGGAAGCCGGAGCGGAACGGCAGCACCTGGCTCAGCACGCCCCGGGCGCGGAAGTCCCGCACGAACTCCCCGACCGCCTCGTCCGGGCCGCACACCATCGACTGGCCGGGCGCGTTGTCGTGCGAGAGCACCAGACCGGCCCCCGCCCACCGCTCCTCCCGCAGCGCGGCCAGCACGCGCTCCGCGGGCGCGCCGACCGCCCCGAAGGCGAGGCCCGGCACGGTGAGGGCCGCGGGGTCGAAGTCCGCCATGAAGGCGTCGACCTCGTCCCCCGCGTACAGCCCTCCCGCCGCCATCGCCGTCCACTCGCCGAGGCTGTGCCCGGCGACCGTGTCCGGCACGATCCCGGCCCGGCGCAGCGCCGTGTCCAGGAGACGGCCGACGGCGACGACGCCCAGCCCGTGCCGGCCCAGGTCGCGGGCGCCGTCCTCGGCGACCGCGGGCGCGGACAGCCCGAAGTGGTCGGCGACGTCGTCCACCCGGGGGGTGAAGTCGCCCTCCAGACCGGGGAAGAGGAAGGCCAGCTTGCCGCCGCCCGCGCCCAGCAGGGGGCCGGGCCGGAACCAGACGTCGCTGCGGCCGTGCCAGGCACGCCCCTTGGCGACCGCGCGACGGGCCAGGGCGAGCCGTCTGTCCGTCGGGCCGACGATCCCGAGCCGGGCCGGCCCGGCCTCCGGGTGGGGCCGGGCCGGATCGAGTCCGGCGGCGCGCACGGTGCCGTCGTCGGCGTCGAGCAGGGCGGCGAGCCCCTCGGGCGAGTCGGCGGCCAGCAGGAGCACCGGCTCGGTTTCGGTGACGTGGGGCGCCGGGCGGGCGCCGGCCGGGCCGCGGGTCCCCGGCACCGGGCGGGCGCCGGCCCGGCCGCGGCCCCCCGGTGGTTCCTCCAGCACCACGTGCGCGTTGATTCCGCCGAACCCGAACGCGTTGACCGCGGCCCGCCGGACCGGCTGGTCCGGGGAGGTCTCCCAGGGGGCGGCCTTCTCCAGCGTGCGGAAGCGGGTGCGGGCCAGTGCCGGGTGCGGGTCGTCGCAGTGCAGGGTCGGCAGCAGCGTCGCGTGGTGGACCGCGAGGGCGGCCTTGACCAGTCCGGCGACACCGGCGGCCGGCATGGCGTGCCCGATCATCGACTTCACCGAGCCGAGCACGGCCTCGCCGTCGCCGGGCCCGAACACATCCGCCAGCGTGGCCAGTTCGGCCCCGTCACCGGCCGGGGTGGCGGTGCCGTGCGCCTCCAGCAGGCCGATCGCACCGGGTGCGGCCGGATCGAGCCCGGCGGCCCGCCACGCCTGCCGGACGGCCTGTGCCTGGCCGCCCGGATCGGGGTTGACGAGCCCGGCCGCCCGGCCGTCGCTCGCCACGCCGGTGCCCCGGACGACGGCGTAGATCCGGTCGCCGTCGCGTTCGGCGTCGGCGAGCCGCTTGAGGACGACCACGCCCGTGCCCTCGCCGATCAGGATGCCGTCGGCGTCCCGGTGGAAGGGCCGGATGCGCTGGCTGGGGGAGAGGGCGCGCAGCTGGGAGAACACGCTCCACAGCGTGATGTCGTGGCAGTGGTGGACGCCTCCCGCCAGCATCAGGTCGCAGCGGCCTGTGGCGAGTTCGCCCACCGCCTGGTCGACGGCGACCAGTGAGGAGGCGCAGGCCGCGTCCACCGTGTAGGCGGGGCCGCGCAGGTCGAGCCGGTTGGCGATCCGGGAGGCGGCGAGGTTGGGCACCAGACCGATCGCCGACTCGGGGCTGTCGGACCCCAGCCGGTCCGTGAACGCCTGCCGCACCCGGTCGAGTTGGCCTGACGACAGGTCCGGCAGCAACTCGCCCAGGGTGCGCACGAGCTGGCCGGCGGTCCGCACCCGCTGGTCCAGCCGCACCAGGCCCGGCGTGAGGTAGCCGCCCCGGCCCAGGACGACGCCGGCCCGCCCCCGGTCCGCCAGGCGGTCCGCGCCGCCCGCGTCGTCGAGCGCGGCGGCGGCCACGTGCAGCGCGATGAGCTGGTCGGGTTCGGTCCCGGCCACCGAGTTCGGCATGATCCCGAACCGGGTGACCTCGACCTGCGCGAGCCCGTCCACGAACCCGCCCCGCCGCGCGTACACCCGGTCCGCGACGGCCGGTTCGGAGGCGGTGCCGGGACGGTAGTAGTCCGCGTCCCAGCGGCCGTCCGGCACCTCCCCGACGGCGTCCACGCCGTCCCGCAGGTTCCGCCAGTAGGCGTCCAGGCCGGGGGCGCCCGGCAGCAGCACCGCCATCCCGACGATGGCGACCGGTACCTGACGAGGCGTCACGGCGGCGGTCACCAGCCCGAGGCGGTGTGGACGACGGCCGTCGCGGACTCCTCGCCCCAGGCCAGCTCCCGCAGCAGCGCCGCGGTGCCCTCCTCCGGGTCGATCAGCCGGATGCCGCGCCGGGCGTACTCGCGGGCCAGCTCCGCGCCCACCATGCCGCCGTGCCCGGCGGCGGGCGCCCAGGGGCCCCAGTGCACGGTCAGCGCGCGGTGGCCGGTGCGGGCGGCGAAGGCGGCGCCGAGGGACTCCAGGGCGTCGTTGGCCGCCGCGTAGTCGGCCTGGCCGCGGTTGCCGAGGACGGCGGAGATGCTGCCGAACAGCACCGTGAACGCGGGCGCGGCGGGCAGTTCCTCCAACGCCGTGAGCAGCGCCCGGGCACCGCCGGCCTTCGTGCCGTAGACCCGGCGGAAGGACTCGGCGCTCTTCTCGGCGATGAGCCGGTCCTCGATCACCCCGGCCGCGTGGACCACGCCGTCGAGCCGGCCGTGCTCGGCGTGGATCTCCTTCACGGCCTGGCGGACGGCGTCCGGCTCGCGGAAGTCGACCGAGCGGTAGCGGACCCGGCTGCCGAGCGCGGCGAGTTCCGTCAGGGTCGCCCTGATCTCCCTCTGCGCGAGCAGGAGTTCGGCGGCACGGTTGATCTCGGCCGGTGTCGCCCCGCCGCGCGCGGCGAGCGCGGCGCGCAGCTGTGCCGGGGTGCGGGCGGCCGCGGTGTCCGCGTCCTCCGGAGCGTCCGGCACGGGGGTGCGGCCGAGGAGTTCCAGACGGCAGCGGGCCGCACCGGCGAGCGCCGCGGCGAACTGCGCGGTGATGCCCCGCGCCCCGCCGGCCAGCACCACCACCGAGTCCCGGTCCAGGCCCAGCGCGGCGGCCTCGGCCGCGCCGTCCCCGGCCGGGCCGGCGCCCGTGCCGGCGAGGGCGCCGAGCGGCGCCTCCACCAGCTCGAACCCGTGCCGCCCGGCCGCCGACCGCACCACGACCGGCGTACGGTCCGGTGCGGCGGCCTCCAGCGCCACGGCCTCCGCGACCGCGGCGGGCGAGACGTCGGCGAGGTCGACGACCCGCGCCACCGTCTCCGGGTACTCCCGGGCCACGGTGCGGAACAGGCCGCGCAGCCCCGCCGACCGTGCGTCGCCGCCGGCCGGCCGGACGGCCAGCAGCCACCTGGGCCCGCGTGCCAGGGCCGCCTTCAGCACCGGGAACGCGTCCGGCAGCACGGACGTGCCGTCGTCCGCGAGCGCGCCGAGGTACAGCACCCCGTCCACCGGCCCGTCCCCGTCACCCGGCAGGTGGTCCCGGTCGCGTACGACGACCTCGGCGCCCGACGCCGCGAGCGCGGCCGCCACGCCGGGGGCGTCACCGTCGGGGGCGTCACCGAGGACGAGCCAGCGGGTACCGGGGAACAGGGCGGCGGGATCGGCACCGCCGGGACCGTCCAGGAGCACCGGGCGCAGGACGTGCCGGCGGGGCGGCTCACCGGCCACGGCCTCCGCGGGCGCGGGCCCGTCCGCCACGGGAACCGGCTCGTCCGGGGGAGCCGCCGTCTCCGGCGCGGCGGGCGTGCCCAGCCGGGCCGTGAGCCAGCCGGTCACCGCCGCCGCCGTACGCGCCTTCGCCAGCTCCTCCAGGTCCGCGTCGGCCATCGAGCTGAGGTCCGCGCCGCTCCCGGCGCCCAGCCGCCTGGCCAGCTCACCGGCGATCTCGGCCCGCTTGATGGAGTCGATGCTGAGGTCCGCCTCCAGGTCGAGGTCGGGTTCGATCATGTCGACCGGGTAGCCGGTGCGTTCGCTGATGATCTCCAGGACCACCCGCTGGACGTCCACGGGCCCGGCGGCCTCCGGCGCCGGCTCCGGCGCCGGCTCCGGCGCCGCCGCGGCCGGCAGTCCGGGCGCCTGCGGCACGGCCGCCACGGCGGGCAGCGGCGCCTGCGGGGGGAGGGGCGCGGCGACCGGGGCACCGGGCGCGCCGCCGAAGTAGGTGAGCAGCACGTCCCGTTGGGCGGCGATCATCTCCCGGCTGGTGCGCAGGAACTCGGCGATGAGCGCGTCCCGGTCGGACGGCAGGCCGTGCGGGGCATGGGGCGTCACAGTCGTCTCCAGGGTGTCCGCGACTCGTCGGGCCGGTGCGAGGGCACCGGGGAGCAGGGCGCCGGCGGCGGTGCGGACGAGCTGCCCGTCCACCGTCCAGCCGGGGAGCCGGGGCGCGGGGGCGCGTACCGCGTCGACGGCGTCCCGGCCGCGCAGCAGCCGTCCGGCGCGCACCGGCAGGCCCGCGACGGCCAGCCGGGCGAGGGCGTCGAGCCAGTCGCGCAGACCGCCGCCGGGGCGGGGCTCGCAGGCGACCGCGGTGTGCGGGCGCTCGCCGAGGATCTGCCCGACCAGCCGGGTCAGCACCGATCCGGGACCGGCCTCGACGAAGACGCGCGCACCCGCCTCGTACATCGACTCGATCTGCTCGACGAAGGAGACGGGGGCGCCGATCTGCGCGGCGAGCTCGGCCCGGACCGCGTCCGCGTCGGCGGCGTACGGGGCGGCCGTGCGGTTGGACCACACCGGGAACTCGGGGGCGTGCACCGGGCGGTCCGCGAGGGCCTCGGCGAAGCGGTCGCCGGCGCCGGCCACCAGCGGGCTGTGGAAGGCGCACGCCACCGGGATCCGCCGGGCGTCGAGACCGGCCTCGCGCAGCAGCCGTACGGCCTCGGCGACCGCGTCGGTCGGACCGGAGACGACCGTCTGGCGGGGGGAGTTGCGGCCTGCGACGACGACGGTGTCCGGTGCTTCGGCCGCCTTGAGGGCCTGCTCCACCTCCTCGGCGCCGGCGGCGACCGCGGCCATGGTCCCCGGGTCCTCCCCGGCGGCCCCGAGGATCGCCGCCGCCCGCTCGCCGCTCAGCTCCAGCAGCGTCTCGGGGGCGAGGGCCCCGGCGGCGCAGAGGGCGACCAGCTCGCCGTAGCTGTGCCCGGCGGCCATGTCCGGTTCCACGCCGACGGCCGTGAGCAGGGCGTGCGCGGCGAGCCCGGCCACGCCGAGGGCCGGCTGCGCCACCCTCGTGTCGGTGAGGGCGGCCCGCTGCCGCTCCCGGGTGGCGTCGTCGAACGCGGCCGGCGGGTACAGCGTGTCGGCGTGCGCCCGCCCCAGTTCCAGGTGCGGGCGCAACTCGGGCAGGGCGACGAACAGTTCGGCGAGCATGCCGGGGCGCTGGCTGCCCTGCCCGGGGAAGAGGAAGGCGACCTTGCCGCCGTCGGCGCCCCCGGCACCGGCCAGGTGGATCCCGCGGGCGGCGGGGGCGGCGGCGGCCGGGGTGTCGAGCACGGCCCGCAGCTTCCCGGTCAGGTCGTCCACGTCGCTCGCCACGACCGCGATCCGCACCGGGTCGGTGCTCGCGTCCGAGCGCCGTGCCGCACCGAGCGCCAGGTCGCGCAGGCGCCACGGGCGGCCGTCCGCCCCGGCGGCCCGCAGCAGCTCCTCCACCGCGTGCCGGGCCGACTTCTCGTCCCGGCCGCGGAACACGAACAGCTCGGCCGGCCAGGCGTCCAGTCCCCGTGCCGAAGGCGCCCCGCCGGCGTGGGCGGCCAGCACCACGTGGAAGTTGGTGCCGCCGAAGCCGAACGCGCTGACCCCGGCCAGGCGTTCACCGGCGGGAGCGGCCCACGGCCGGGCCTCGGTGTGGAAGGCGAACGGGCTGCGGTCCGCGTCCCAGGCCGCGTTGGGCGCCTCGACGTGCAGCGTCGGCGGCCGCACGCCGGTGTACAGGGCGAGCACCGCCTTGATCAGGCCGGCCAGCCCGGCCGCGCACTTGGTGTGCCCGATCTGCGACTTGACCGAGCCGATCACACAGCTGCCCGCCTCGGCGCCCGCCTCGCGGAACACCTCGTCCAGGACCGCGAGTTCGGTGCGGTCGCCGACCACCGTGCCGGTGCCGTGCGCCTCGACGAGGCCGACCCGCGCCGGAGAGACGCCCGCGCTCGCGTAGGCCCGCTCCAGCGCGGACCGCTGCCCCTCGGGGCGGGGCGCGGTCAGTCCGAGGGAGCGGCCGTCGCTGGAGGAGCCGAGGCCCTTGACGACGCCGTAGATCCGGTCGCCGTCGCGCTCGGCGTCCGCGAGCCGCTTGAGGACCACGCAGGCCACGCCCTCGCCGAGGGCGATGCCGTCGGCCGAGCCGTCGAAGGCGCGGGAGCGGCCGGTGGGGGAGAGGGCGTGCACCGAGGAGAACAGGACGTAGTCGTTGATCCCGTTGTGCAGGTCGGCGCCGCCGCACAGCACGACGTCACTGGTGCCGGCGAGGAGTTCCTTGCAGGCGGCGTCGACCGCGGCCAGCGAGGAGGCGCAGGCGGCGTCGACGGTGTAGTTGGCGCCGCCCAGATCGAGCCGGTTGGCGATCCGGCCGGAGATGACGTTGGCGAGCATGCCCGGGAAGGAGTCCTCGGTGAGCCGCGGCAGCTGCTCGTCCAGGCCCGGCGGCACCGTCCCGTAGTAGGAGGGCAGCACGGCCCGCAGGGTGGCCGCGTTGGAGAGGTCGCTGCCGGCCTCCGCGCCGAACACCACCGAGGTGCGGGAACGGTCGAACTCCCTTCCCCCGTCGCCGTATCCGGCGTCCTCCAGGGCCCGTCGGGCCGCCTCCAGGGACAGCAGCTGGACCGGCTCGACGTGGCCGAGGGAGGCGGGCGGGATGCCGTAGCGCAGCGGGTCGAAGGGGATCGGCGGCAGGAAGCCGCCCCACTTCGACGGGGTGGACGCGCCGTGGTGCACGGCCGGGTCCCAGCGGTCGGCCGGGACCTCGCCGACCGCGTCCACGCCCCCCACGACGTTCGCCCAGAACGTGGACAGGTCGGGTGCCTGCGGGAACATGCAGGCCATGCCGACGACGGCGATGTCGAGCGGCGCAGGCGCCGGGGGGCGCGGCGCCTTCCCGACGCCGAGTTCGGCGGCCCGCCGGGACAGGAACGCGGCCGCTCCCGTCGTCACGGACGCGTGCAGCGCGGCGAGCGTCGTGGTCGCCGAGCGCAGCACGGCCACCTCGCCCGCCATGAACATCCCCTCGGCGAGCTGCCGTTGCTCGTCGACGGGCGCGAGGGCGCCGTCCGCATCCCGTGTCACCCCCTTGCTGGCGAGGCGCAGCCGTCCGACGTTGAGCCGCTCCAGCTCCTCCCAGATCTGCCGGTCGGGGACTCCTCCGGCGCGCAGCCGGGCCTCCTCCTCGCGGTAGCCGGCCGCGAACGGGCTGGGCACGCAGCGCGTGGCGTGCCCCGGAGCCGACTCCAGCAGCGTGGTGCGGTCGGCGGCCAGCACCTGTCGCTGGAACAGCGGCCGGATCGCCCCGTGCGCCACCGCCTCCTCGGTGAACAGGTACGCCGTGCCCATCAGGACGCCGACGGCGGCCCCGCGCGCGGTCAGCGGCGCGGCGAGCGCGGCGACCATCGCGGCGGACCGCTCGTCGTGCACCCCGCCCGCGAAGAACACCTCGAGGTCACCGGCGTCGCCGCCGTCCTCCACGTAGTCCTCCAGGACGGCGAGTTGGGCCTCCCACAGCGGGAAACTCGGACGCGGTCCGACGTGCCCGCCGCACTCCGAGCCCTCGAACACGAACCGGCGCGCACCGGCCTGGAGGAACTGCCGCAGCAACCCCGGCGACGGCACGTGCAGGAAGGTCCGGATCCCGTCCCGCTCCAGCGCCTGTGCCTGCGCGGGCCGCCCGCCCGCGATGATCGCGTGCGTCGGCCGCACCTCGCGTACGGCCTCCAGCTGTGCGGCCCGTACCTCCTCCGGCGCGAAGCCGAGCACGCCGACCCCCCAGGGCCGGCCGGCCACCGCGTCCCGCGTCCCGGCCAGCATCGTCCGCGTCCGCTCGCCGTCGGCCAGTGCCAGCGCCAGGAACGGCAGCGCCCCGTCCGCGGCGACCGCCGCCGCGAACCCCGCCTCGTCGCTGACCCGCGTCATCGGTCCCTGGGCGACCGGCAGCCGGGTGCCCAGCGCGCGGCTCATCGCGGACCCCGCCGCCGGCGCCCGTACGGTCCCCTCGTCGCCCACGGCGTCGCGCACCGCGTCCCGCAGCGCCCGCACCGTCCGCCGTGCGTCCCCCCAGCGGTCGGCGAACCGGGCGGCGAGGAAGCCGTCCTGGCCCACCGGCAGCAGCCGGGTGCGCGGGTCCCGCCCGCCGAGCAGGGCCGCGACCTCCTCGGGACCGGCGTCCGCGGGGAGGGGCGGGGCGTCGGGCCCCCGGCGCAGCAGTACCCGGTGACCGGCCACGACGACGGTCTCCGAGCCGTCCAGGGGGCGCAGGACGGCGGCCGTCGCCTCGGGCAGCGCGGATTCGGCCAGCAGCGCGAGCTGTCCGTCGAGGACGACCCCGGCCGCCCCGCCGGCCACCGCGGCGGCGGCCGTGTGCGGGCCGATGCCCCCGCAGGCCCACACCGGCAGGTCCGGCTCCGGTGCGGAAAGCAGCTGTTGGAGCAGCACGAAGGTGCTCAGCGTGCCGGTCCGGCCGCCGCACTCGCCACCCCGCGCGATCAGACCGTGCGCGCCGGCGCGGGCGGCCTCCCGGGCGCCCGGCAGATCGGTGACCTCGACGAGGACACGGTGCCGGGCGACGACTTCGCCGAGCGGCCAGGCCGAGTCGGCGGCCAGCACCACCGTGTGCGGGCCGTCGGTCCCGAGGTCGGCGGGGGACAGCCGGCAGCGCGGGCCCACCCTGACCCCGAAGCCGCCCGGCGCCGCGCGCCGCAACCGGGCCAGCGCCTCGCGCGATCTTCGGCCGCCGTCCCCGAGATCGAGCACGCCGAGGCCGCCGGCCCCGGCGATCGCGAGAGCGAGCCCGGCATCGGGTTCGCCGAATGGAGTGATGCCGATGATCATGTCCTCGGAGCGCACAGCGGACGTCATTGATTCTCCGAATCAAGGTGAAACCGCACGGTGGGGGGTTCGGGACAGCAAAGGCGTGCACCGGGATCCCGGCGGGAGAAGATCACCGCGGAATACCGTGGAAAGCGCTTTTCGGAGCGCGTCGAAAGGTAGTGGGCTTATTACTCGCCAGTCAACGTTTGAACGACCGCCCGGTTTCATGCCGCATCGATTCGGTCACCTTCGGAGAAAAGGCCACGGCGGAGGAAAACGGATCTATTGCTTTTCTCGCTGACCCGTTCCATCCGCTCCACACATTGTTGAAACATGCACGAGCGACGGAAATGGGTTCCTTTGGAGCGCATGTCCGGAAAGCGGGGCCGAAAGGTCCGCCCGAATGTGACCCGCGGGGAAAATTCGTGTGTCGCATCCGAGTGACCGGGAAGGGACCGGATCCGCCCGCCCCGGCGTCGCGCCCTTCGGGTGCGCGCCGCTCGGCGTGCGGCGCGCACCCCGGCCGGCGCGACGGCCGGGACGCGGTCGCGCTGCGGGTCGTCGGTGAAGGTGGTCGCCGTGATGCCGGCGGCCATCCGAGGCAGGCCGCCGAAGTCCATGCCCTTGCGGGCCTCGCCGCCCTGCCGGTTCCCGTCCGCCCTGCCGGTTCCCGCCTGTCCTGCCGGTCCCCGTCCGCCGTGCCGCCTGTCCGTCGCGCCGCCCGTCCGCCGTGCCGCCCGCCCGTCCGCCGTGCCGTCTGTCCGTCGCGCCGCCCGCCCGCCCGCCGTGCCGTGTCGCCCGCCCGTCGGGCCCGGCGCCCCGTCCGGCCGCGACCGCGGCGCCGGTACCGGTATGCGTGCGGTAGTGTTTACCTGCGCGTTCCCACGGTTCACCGGCGCGGGACGCGGCGGGACGTGGCGCAGCTTGGTAGCGCACTTGACTGGGGGTCAAGGGGTCGCAGGTTCAAATCCTGTCGTCCCGACCAGCACGATGTGGTCGGAGGCCGTCTTCTCGGACGAGAAGGCGGCCTTTCCCGTACCCGGGATCCGGTCACGGGCCCCCTCGGCGGTGGCCGCCGTCGCGGGCGGCAAACCGTTGGACAGCTCCCGCAGGCCGGACCATCGTGGAGCCCATGGAGCAGCAGCAGATCTGGGACGCCGACACCGCCGCCCGCTACGACACTCCCGGCACCGGCATGTTCGCCCCCGAGGTCCTCGGACCGGCCGTCGACCGGCTCGCCGAACTCGCCTCCGGCGGAAGGGCGTTGGAGTTCGCGATCGGGACCGGGCGGGTGGCGGTGCCGCTCGCCGCGCGGGGCGTGCCCGTCACCGGCGTGGAACTGTCCCGCCCGATGCTCGGACAACTGCGCGCCAAGGCCGACGAGTCGGCGATCCCGGTGGTCGTCGGAGACATGGCCACGGCCCGCGCACCGGGGGAGTACACGCTGGTCTACCTCGTCTACAACACGATCTCCAACCTCCTCACGCAGGCCGAGCAGGTCGCGTGCTTCCGCAACGCCGCCCGCCACCTGGGACCCGGCGGGCGGTTCGTCGTCGAGCTGTGGGTGCCCGAACTGCGCAGGCTCCCACCGGGACAGGAGGCGACCGTCTGGCACGCCGAGCCCGGTTACATCGGCCTGGACACCTACGACGTGCTGCGCCAGCACGTCGTCTCCCACCACTTCAGGTTCGACGGCAGCGGCCGGCGGGCGCGGCTGGACCGCAGCCCGCACCGTTACGTCTGGCCCGCCGAACTCGACCTCATGGCCCAGTTGGCCGGCTTCGGGCTGGAGTCGCGGCACGCGGACTGGACCGGCTCCGAGTTCACCGCCGAGTCCCGGTCCCACGTGTCGGTGTACCGGCTGCCGGGCCCCACGGCCGCGGAGTGAACCGCCGGGCGGCCCCGGCGCGAACAGGGCGGCCGTATCCACGGCCGTATCCACGCCCCACAGCCGCGTCCACGCCCCACCGCCGCGGGCCGCGCCGGGTGCGGCCGGCGCCCGTCTCCCTCCCCCGAAGGCTACGGACGCCGGCCCTTTTCCCCCGGCGCCGGACTGTGGTCCTGGGCGCGTACGGCGCCGTCCCGTGCCGTCACCAGCACATGACGGCGGTCTCCCCCGCGCCCCAGCCGCAGTACAGCCGGACACGGACGAAGTAGCGTCGGCCCTTGACGAGCCGGGCCCTGACGGCGGCGTTGTGCGGGGTGCCCCCGTCGTCCCGCCCGGCCAGGAAGCGGGGCTCGCCGTCCCGCTCCTCGAAGACCACCACGACCGCGTCACCGTCCCCGAAGGTCCCGAAGGTGTACTCGCGGGTCTCCGGCGGCTCGATCGTGAAGTCGGCCTGCTCACCCGCCGCCAGCGACAGCGGCACCGAGCGGAACGGCACCAGCACGGGCGGCCGCGACGCGGCCGGCGGCGGATACCAGCGGAGCACGAACTCCTTGTCCAGCGGCGACAGCCCACCGGGCGGGTGCACGCCCCCGCGGAACTGCTCCGGCTCCAGGATCAGCCCCGCCGGGAACGGATACTCCATCACGGACTGCGGGTCCCACACCGAGCCGTTGACCTCGGCCGGGTCCAGCTTGCGCAGGACGTTGAAGTAGGTGCGGTCCCGGCTCCAGTGGTTCGGCGGGCCCGCCAGGTCGGCGTACACGGCCTCGTCGTCCCAGTGGATGCCGGCGAACGGGCTCTGGTGCTCGTGCTGCATGCCCAGCGCGTGCCCGATCTCGTGCAGGGCCGTCCCGCGCTCCCCGGACGCGGTCAGGTCCCAGCCGAAGTTCATGGTGCGCTCGTTCAGACCCGCCCGCAGCGCGTCCCGGCCCACCGCGGACCAGGAGCCGTCGCCCTGCTGGAACCCGACGCGCAACTCCGCCTCCGAGCGGTCGTCGACCTCGGCGAACGACACCCCGATGCCGAGGTCCGCCCACTCGCGGAACGCGTCCCGCACCACCTCCCGCTGGGCCTCGTCGCCGACCCACGACACCCACCGGGTCCCCCCGGAACCCGGCACCGGGATGACCGACCCGTCGCTGTCGCCGTCCAGGAAGCAGTAGTGCAGCACGGTGCCGTTGACCCACATGCGGCGTCCGCTCATCAGCGCGCCGAGCCGCTCGGCGGCCAGCCCCGGAGCGAACGCGGGGGCCGGCTGCCGCGTCAGCGAGCAGTAACGGGCGGTCATGGCCACCAGATTGCCCGGGAGCGGTGCCCGGGGCCTGAGTCGGTGCCTACTCAAGTCGCCCTGTATCAGGCCTGAGTAGGCGGACTCCTGTAGACGTGACGACCTCCGTACATGACACCTCCCTGCACGACACCTCCGTACATGACACCTCCCTGCATGACACCTCTGTGCGTGACGCCTCCGTGCATGACGCAAGGCCCCTTCGGCCGCTCTCCTCGCTGCCGTGGCCGTTCACCGGCCGTGAGGACGAACTGGAGTTGCTGCGCGGTGCGTTGGGTGCCGGGCGGCCGGGCGCCGTGGTGACCGGGCCGCCGGGCGTCGGCCGCAGTCGGCTGGCCGCGGAGGCGGTGCGCGCGGCGGAGTGCGTGCGGGTGGCCGGCACGCCGGAGACCCGCGGCACGGCCTTCGCCGCCTTCGCTCACCTCCTGCCCGAGGGCGTCACCCTGCACCGCGCGGTCCACCTGCTGTCCGGTGTGCGGCTGCTGCTGGTCGACGACGCCCAGCTGCTGGACGACGACTCCGCGGCCGTCGTCCACCAGTTGGCCGTGCAGGGACGCACCCGGCTGCTGATCCTCGTCGCGGACGGAGTGCCGGCGCCGGACGCCGTGGCCCGTCTGCGTTCGGGTGACCTCCTGCCGCGGCTGGCCCTGGAGCCCCTGCCCCGTGCGGACGTCGCCCGGGTGCTGGCCGCCGTGGCCGGGGCCGGTCCGGAGCCGCTCACCGTCAACCGGCTGCACCGGCTGGCCGGGGGCGACCTCAGTGTGCTGCGTGACCTGCTGGACGCGCTGCGGGACCAGGGGCGGTTCGACCGGGGGACGGACGGTCGGGAGTGGAGGTGGCGGGGGCCGGTCCCGGTGACCCCCGCCCTGCGCGAGCGGGCCGCCGCCGTGCTCGGCCGGTCCCGCCCCGAGGAGCGGGAGGTCCTCGACCGGCTCGCCTTCGCGGAGCCGCTGCCACTGGCCGCGGCGGCGGCCGGGCCGGACCTGGACGTTCTCGAACGGCTGGAGGCCGAGGGGCTGGTCCGGGCCGACGACGACGCGGCGGTTCGGCTCGCTTCCCCGCTGCACGGTCCGCTGCTGCGGGCGGCCGCGGGGAGGCTGCGGGCCCGGCGGCTGGCGGCGGGCCGGCCGCCGTGCGGGGCGGCGCTGGAGACGGAGGCGGCGGAGTTGCTGCGGCGGATCGACGCGGCGGACGTGCGGTCGGGGGTGGCGCCGGTGGGGGACTGGCTGGTGGGGGAGGGGGAACCGGTTCCGGCCGGGTACGCGGCGGTGCGGGCGCGCTTCGCCCGGCTGCGGGGGGAACTGCGGGAGGCGGTGGCCTGGGCACGCGAGGGGTTGGCGGGGACGCCGGGGGACGCGGGCTGTCTGTTCGAACTGGGCTGCGCGACGGAGGGGCTGGGGGAGGAGTTCGCCCCCGCCCGCGGCCCCGGACGGGCCTCCTCCCCGGAGGCCGGACGGGTCGAGTCGCCGCCACGGCCGCTTTCCACTCCGCCGAGCCGGTTCGTGGTGAGGCGGGGAACGCCGTCCGGAACGCCGTCCGGAACGCCGTCCGGAACGCCGTCCGGAACGCCGTCCGGAACGCCGTCCGGAACGCCGTCCGGAACGCCGGACCGGGCGAGCGCCGGTGACGCCGTGCGGCGGGCCGCTCCCAAAGGCGGCGTCTTCGCGCGGCACGCCGAGGCCCTGGCCCGCGGGGACGGGCCCGGACTCGACGGGGTCGCCGCCGAGCTGGAGGAGCGGGGCTTCCTGCTGTTCGCGGCCGAGGCGCACGCACGGGCCGCGCAACTGCACCGGGATCCGCGCGCGGCCCGCACCGCGCGCACCCGCGCCGTCGCCCTGGCCCGCCGGTGCCAGGGCGCCCGTACCCCCGCCCTGGCGGGACTGGTGCTGGGCGAACTCACCGCCCGGCAGCGCCAGATCGTCACGCTCGCGGCGGCCGGCCTCAGCAACCGGCAGATCGCCGAGCGGCTGACCCTGTCCGTCCGCACCGTCGGCAATCACCTGTACGGCGCGTACACCCGCCTCGGCGCGAGCGACCGCGCGGCGCTGCCGTGGCTGGTGGACCTGCCCGACACCCGGACGGCCTGATCCGCCGGGCGGCGGGCGGCGGGCGCCCACGTCCAGTGGGCGCCGGGTGACGGGCGGTAGGCGGCGGGCGGTAGGTGGCGGGCGGCGGGTGTTCCCGTCCGCCGGGGCCACGAGGGCCCCCGTCCGCCGGGCCAGGGGCGTTCACGCGGCTCCGAAGGCGGTGAACGCCCACCCCGTCGCCTGGTGCAGCGCGTCCCCCGGCAGGGCGGCGCGGGCGTCGCGCAGCGCCTCCGCCAGGGACAGGCCGGCGCTGACCCCCTTGTGCAGGGCCAGCATCAGCGCGACCACCGCCTCGTCGTTGACCGGTGCGCTGCTCGCCACCACTCCGGCCGTGCCGAGCGGCAGCAACGCCGTGACCAGGCCGAGGAGTTCGTCGGCGCCCACCGAGGCGAGGCGGGCGGTGTCGCAGCTGGAGAGGATGATCCGGTACGGACTGCGGGCCAGGCGTTCGAAGTCGTGCACGATCAGCGGGCCGTCGGCCATGCGCAGGGACGAGAACATGGGACTGTCCGCCCGGAAGGTGCCGTGGGCGGCGATGTGCGCCAGCGCGGCCCCGTCCAGTGCCTCCAGCACCCGCGGCACCCGCGCGTCCGCGTGCTCCAGCACCGTCGGCCTGCCGTACCGGCCCGCCACCTCCGGCACCTCGGCACCCCCGGACGCCAGGCCCGGCCCCCGCACCAGCACGTGCCGCCCGCCCGGCACGGGGTCGGTCTCCCGGGCCCGCAGCCAACTGCCCGCCGACGGCGACACGCTGAGCACCCGCTCCCGCAGGGCCGGCAGCAGCGCCCACGGCACCTGGTGCAGCCGGGCCGGGGGGACGATCACGACCGGGCCGGGCCCCAACTGCGCGGCGGCCTCGCCCAGCAGCAGGTTCTCCAGTCGCCGGCCGGCCGCCTCCACCACCGGCAGCCGTGCGTCCGCGCCGGGGTGCGCCAGCCGCCGCAGCCCGGCCTGCACGTGCTCGGCCTCCCGTTCCGCCTCGGCCACCGGCCCGCCCGCGAACCCGCGCACCCGCCCGCCCCCGCACAGCAGCACCTGCACCCGCCCGTCCAGTACGGCGATCTCCACCAGCCGCTCGTCGCCGAGCCGTTCCAGCAGCCGGCCCACGTCGAACCGGTCGCCGTCCCCGGGGGAATCACCCCGGATGTGCAGGGTGCGGGAGCGGATCTCCCGCTCCAGACGGCGCTGCTCGCGCTCCAGCGTCGGCACCGGACGGCCGTCCATCCGCGCGCCCTCCGCGCGGGCGGCGATCTCCCGGTAGGCGGTCAGTCCGCTGAGCAGCGCGGGATCGGCGGGCGGCCGGGTGGGCGGCGCGGACAGGACGGTGGCCCGCCAGCGCTCGCTCCACACCAGCAGTCGCCGCGGCCCGCCCCGTTCCAGGCTCACCTGCTGGGCGAGCGCGGCGAGTTCGGCTCCCTGGGCGGTGGCACGGGCCCGCAGCTCGGAGGCGCCCAGCGTCGTGCGGTGGTCGTCGAGGACGTCGAGGCCGCGCCGGCAGGCCTCCAGTACGCCCCGCCCCGAACCGGTCGCCCGCGCCCACAGCGCCTGCGCCGCCCAGCCCGTCATCCGCGCCAGCGGCGGCCCGCTGCGCCGGCTGCGGGCGGCGACCGCCAGATAGCGTTCGGCGTCCTCGGTCCAGTGCAGGTCCAGCGCGATCCGGCCCGCCAGCAGCCAGCCCTCCGGCGCGGCGGGTGCCCCGAAGGAGGACAGCCGTTCCGCCACCCGCACCGCGTCCGCGACCAGCCGCCCCGAACTCCGCCCGGTCGCCACCCGGGCCTCGATCAGCACGAGTTGGGCGTGCGCCTCCCACCAGGTGCGGCGCTGGCCGGCGAACAGCCGCACGGCCAGCGCCGCCCGCGCGGTCGCCGTGCCCGGATCGCCCGCCAGCCGGGCCGCCTTCGCCGCGGCCAGCAGCAGTTCCGCCTTGCGGGTGGACTGCCCGCCGATCCCGTCGAGGACCGTGATCGCCGCGTCCGCCTCGGCCAGCGCCTCGGGCGCCAGCCCGGCCGCCATCAGCACCTCGCAGCGCCGGATGTCGAGCATGAAGGTGGGCGTGCCCAGCTTGGCGTACCGCTCCTCGGCCTCGTCCAGCAGCCGCAGGGCCGCCGGGACGTCCCCCGAGCGGAACGCGGCCAGCCCCCTGCTCTCCACCGCGTCGGCCTTGTCGTGCTCCTGGCCGGTGGTGTCCCACAGCGCCTCGGCCGCCGTGAAGTCGGCGTCGGCCCGGTCCACCGCGCCGAGCGCCAGGTGCACGGTGGCGCGCAGGGTGAGGGCGCGCGCCGTCCAGATGACGTCGTCCGCCTGCCGCAGCACGGTGATCGCCCGGCGCAGGTCGTCCAGCGCCTCGCGGTGATGGCCCAGCACCCACCAGGAGTACGCCCGCCGGTACCGCACGCGCGCGCGGGTGTGCCCCGTGCCGCGCTCGATGCCCCGTTCGAACGCCGCCAGGCCCTGCCGGGTGCGGCCCGCGTGGACCAGGGCCACGCCGAGGGTGGCCAGGACGTCCGCCTCCCGCTCCGCGGAGTCGGCGCGCGCCGCCAGCGTGCGGGCGCGCCGCAGGTGGTCCAGGGCGAGACGCAGGTCGCCCCAGTCCCGCTGCCAGATGCCGATCACCTGGTGGGCGACCGAGGCGTGCAGGGGCGGGGGATCGGTGTGAAGCACTCCCTCCGCCCGTGCCAGGGCGTCGTTGGGGGCGGCGAACACCATGGGCAGCAGTTCGAGGACCGCGTCGTTTCCCGCTGTCACCCCACGGATGGTAGTGCTCCGGTCGCATCGCACACAGGGCTGAGGTCGTTTCAGGTCGTACTTGTGAGACGTTGTGTCAACGGGACGCGCGCACCGCCCGTCCCGCGTCCCCCGAAGCGAGGCCGCGCACCGCCCGTCGTGCGCCTCTCGAAACGCGGCCGCGCACCGCCGCGCACGCCGAGGGCGCGCGGTCGCAACCGCGCCCCTCCCCGCTGTCGTCGCACCACCTGTATCAGACAGGGGTTCCGCGGGTCTGATAGACGAGCATCGGGTTCAGGGGAGGACGGGTCATGGCACCACGGAGATTCCACGAGCAGTTCGGTCAGATCCAACGCGCGCTGCCGGGCGTGCCGTTGGCGATGGGACCGGACGACTCCGCCGAGTTCATCTACGAGAAGGGCGTCGTCCTCGCACGCGACGGCGAGGAGGCCCAGGTCGTCGAGGACGCCGTCCGCACCCACTTCACCGCGGCCCCCGATCTCACCCCCGACCACGTGCGCCGGGCCGGACCGCAGGCCAACCGCTCCGGCATCACCCGCATCCAGGTCGCCGACCCCGGCCAGGGCGTGCCCGGCACGGACCGTGCCGTCGCGGGCGCCCTGCGCGCCCTGCGCGGCACCGAGGACCGTGTGGGCCGCCGGCTGGTCAGCCGCAACCACGTGGTGTCCATCGCGGTCAACGCCTGCCCCGGCGACGAGCCGGTGCCCGCCGCCTACGACGCGACGCCCAACCCGGCCCCGGCGCAGGCCGCCCACGACCCGGCCGGCGCCGTCGGCGTGCTCGTCGTCGACACCGGCCTGATGCACGACCACCGCTCCTACCCCCTCCTCGCCCGCACCGGGGGCGACGCGCAGATCCGGGAGACCGACGACGACGGCGTCCTCCAGCAGTACGTCGGCCACGGCACGTTCATCGCCGGGCTCGTCGCGGCCGTCGCCCCCGACACCGACATCACCGTGCGCAACACCCTCAACGACGCCGGCGCGATCCTCGAGTACGACTTCGGCGACAAGCTGTTCGAGGCCGTCGAACAGGGCGGCTGGCCCGACATCCTCAGCCTCTCCGCCGGCACCTCCAACGGCCGCGTCGACGGCCTGCTCGGCGTGGCCGCCTTCATGGAGGAACTGCGTTCGCAGCACACCCTGTTGGTGGCCGCCGCGGGCAACAACGCCAGTGCCACGCCCTTCTGGCCCGCCGCCTACGCCGCCCTGCCCGAGTACGCGGACGCGGTGCTGTCGGTCGGCGCGCTGCGCGGCGACGGGGAGTTCGGCGCCTGCTTCAGCAACCACGGCCCCTGGGTACGGGTCTACGCCCCCGGCGAGCGCCTCACCAGCGCCCTCACCGGATTCGGCAGCCCCGTCCCGTACGTGTACCAGCACTCCACCTACGACGCCTGCCGCTACGGCTTCACCTACGCCTGCACCTGCCAGTCGCCGCGCCACACCGGGGTGTTGAGCGAGGAGCGGGCGGCCGGCACGGGCAAGCCCGACCAGGTCATGTTCGAAGGACTGGCCTCGTGGAGCGGCACCTCCTTCGCGACGCCCGTCGTCGCCGGTCTCGTCGCCGCGCACATGACGGCCAACGGCCTGACCGACCCGCGCGCCGCCGCCCGCGAACTGCTCGCCGCGCACGCCGAACCGGCCGAGGTGCGCGGAGCCCACGTGCCGGCGCTGCTGCCGGCCACCTGGACACCGGTGCCCGTCGGGCAGCCGGCCGTGCCGGCGTGAGGGCGTCATGAGGTCCGGGTCCGGCCCCGTCACGGCGTACGATGACGTGCCGTACACAAGGGGTGGGACCGTGGACCGTAGTGAAGTCGGCGCGCTCGTCCGGTCCGCCGTCGACGGCGACACGGCGGCCTGGAAGGCGATCGTGGAAGGGCTGAGCCCGCTGGTGTGGTCCGTCGTGCGCGCGCACCGGCTCTCCGACGCCGACGGGCACGAGGTGTACCAGACCGTGTGGTTCCGGTTCGCCCAGCACCTCGGGCGGATCCGCGAACCCGACAAGGCGGGTTCCTGGCTGGCGAGCACCACGCGCAACGAGTGCCTGAAAGTGATCAAGAGCCTGCGCCGGCTCACCCCGACGGACGATCCCCAGCTGCTCGACCGGGTCAGCGAGGACCGTACGCCGGAACAGTCGGTGCTGGACTCGGAGGAGGCGGCCGCGCAGAGCGAGCGCGTCCGCCACCTCTGGCAGGAGTTCGAGGCGCTCGGTGAGCGCTGCCGGCAGTTGCTGCGGGTGCTGATCTCCTCGCCGCCGCCCAGTTACCAGGAGGTCTCGGCCGCCCTGGGCATCGCCGTGGGCAGCATCGGACCGATGCGCCAGCGATGCCTGCGCCGCCTGCGGGCCCGACTCGACGCACGGGGAGCCTTGTGAGCCACATGGACGACGACATGGACGACGACACCTTCGACGGCGACGCCTTCGACGACACCCGCCACGACGCGCGGTCCGACCGGCAGTCCGACCACACGGGCCTGGAGGCGGAACTCCGCGAGGCCGCCGCGATCCTCGACCCGGTACCGGCCGAGCTGCGGCTGCTCGCCGTCGAGGCCTACGCGCTGCACGACCTCGACGCGAAGATCGCCGAGCTGACCTTCGACTCGCTGGTCGACGCCATCCCGGTCAGGGGAGCGGTGGACGTCCCGCGGATGCTCACCTTCCACACCGGCGGGCTGACCGTCGACGTCGAGGTGACCTCCCGCGGCATCATGGGCCAGCTGCTGCCCCCGCAGTCCGCCTCCGTCGAGGTACTCGACGGCCCCCGCGCCGGAGCGGCCCTGACCGCCGACGACATGGGCCGCTTCACCAGCGAGGCCCGGCCCACCGGCCCGTTCGCCCTGCGCCTGCGCGCGGGCGGCGAGGTGGTGGTCACCGAGTGGATGCGCGCCTGACACCGTCCACCGCGTGACCGCGTGACCGCGTGACCGCGTGACCGCGTGACCGCGTGACCGCGGCAGTCCCGGCGGACGGGGCGGGAACCGGCCGGCCCCGGGGTGGGGGCGGCCCTCCCACGACAGGCCCCACGTGCCCACCAGGGCCCGCGCCCACCGGGCCCCGCGTCCGTCAGCCGGAGACCGCGTCGACCAGTTCCGCGACCGCAAGCGGCCTGATCAAGGTGCCACATCACCGTGCCCCGCCCGGCGTGCCCCTCCGCCCGACACCTGCCCCCGCCCCGAGTCGTGGTCGTGACCGCGCCCGGACGCGCCTCCGCCCCGGCCGGGCGGTGTGCCGGTCGGGGCGGAGGTTCGGCGGACGGGCGTCAGCTCAGGGAGGCGAGCAGCTCGTTCCAGGTGGCCGACGGGCGCATGACCGCCGCCGCCTTCGCCGGGTCGGGCTGGTAGTAGCCGCCGATGTCGGCCGGCTCGCCCTGGACGGCGTTCAGCTCCTCGACGATCTTCTGCTCGTTCGCCGCGAGGGTCTCGGCGAGCGAGGCGAAGGCCTTCGCGAGGTCGGCGTCGTCGGTCTGCTGCGCCAGCTCCTGCGCCCAGTACAGGGACAGGTAGAAGTGGCTGCCGCGGTTGTCGATGCCGCCGACGCGACGGGTCGGGGACTTGTCCTCGTTGAGGAAGGTCGCCGTGGCGCGGTCGAGGGCGTCGGCGAGGACCTTCGCGCGGGAGTTGCCGGTGAAGTCGGCGTACTGCTCCAGCGACGGGACCAGCGCGAAGAACTCACCGAGGGAGTCCCAGCGCAGGTAGTTCTCCTTGACCAGCTGCTGGACGTGCTTCGGCGCGCTGCCGCCGGCGCCCGTCTCGAACAGGCCGCCGCCCGCCATCAGCGGGACCACCGACAGCATCTTGGCGCTGGTGCCCAGCTCCAGGATCGGGAACAGGTCGGTGAGGTAGTCGCGCAGGACGTTGCCCGTGACCGAGATCGTGTCCTCGCCACGTCGGATGCGCTCCACCGACAGCTTGGTGGCCTCGACCGGGGCGAGGATCCGGATGTCCAGGCCCTCGGTGTCGTGCTCCGCCAGGTACGCCTCGACCTTGGCGATGAGCTGCGCGTCGTGGGCGCGGGTCTCGTCCAGCCAGAACACGGCCGGGGCGCCGGTGGCGCGGGCGCGGGTGACGGCCAGCTTGACCCAGTCGCGGATCGGGGCGTCCTTGGTCTGGCAGGCGCGGAAGATGTCGCCCGCGGCGACCGGCTGCTCCAGGACGACGTTGCCGGCCCGGTCGACCAGGCGGACCGTGCCGGCGGTCTTGATCTCGAAGGTCTTGTCGTGGGAGCCGTACTCCTCGGCCTTCTGCGCCATGAGGCCGACGTTCGGGACCGAGCCCATGGTCGACGGGTCGAAGGCGCCGTGGGCGCGGCAGTCGTCGAGGACGGCCTGGTAGACACCCGAGTAGGAGGAGTCCGGCAGCACCGCGAGGGTGTCGGCCTCCTGGCCGTCCGGGCCCCACATGTGGCCGGAGGTGCGGATCATGGCCGGCATCGAGGCGTCGACGATGACGTCGGACGGCACGTGCAGGTTGGTGATGCCCTTGTCGGAGTCGACCATCGCCAGGGCCGGGCCCTCGGCCAGCTCGGCCTCGAAGGAGGCCTTGATCGCGTCGCCCTCGGGCAGGGTCTCCAGGCCCTTGAGGATGCCGCCGAGACCGTCGTTCGGGGTCAGGCCGGCGGCGGCCAGGGTCGCGCCGTACTGCTCGAAGGTCTTCGGGAAGAAGGCGCGCACCACGTGACCGAAGATGATCGGGTCGGAGACCTTCATCATCGTGGCCTTGAGGTGCACCGAGAACAGCACGTCGTCGGCCTTGGCGCGGGCGATCTGGGCGGTCAGGAACTCGCGCAGCGCGGCCACGTGCAGGACGGAGGCGTCGACGACCTCGCCCTCCAGGACGGGGACGGACTCGCGCAGGACGGTGGTGGTGCCGTCCTCGCCGACCAGCTCGATGCGCAGCGCGCCGGCCTCGGAGATCACGGCGGACTTCTCGGTGGAGCGGAAGTCGTTCTCGCCCATGGTCGCGACGTTGGTCTTGGACTCCGACGACCAGGCGCCCATGCGGTGCGGGTGGGTCTTGGCGTAGTTCTTGACCGACGCGGGGGCGCGGCGGTCGGAGTTGCCCTCGCGCAGGACCGGGTTCACGGCCGAGCCCTTGACCTTGTCGTAGCGGGCCTGGACGTCCCGCTCCTCGTCGGTCCGCGGGTCGTCCGGGTAGGCCGGCAGCGCGTAGCCCTGCGCCTGCAGCTCGGCGATCGCGGCCTTGAGCTGCGGGATCGACGCCGAGATGTTCGGCAGCTTGATGATGTTCGCCTCGGGCGTCTTCGCCAGCTCGCCCAGTTCGTGCAGGGCGTCCGGGATGCGCTGGTCCTCGGTCAGGTACTCCGGGAACACGGCGATGATGCGTCCCGCCAGCGAGATGTCCCGCGTCTCCACGGAGACACCGGCCTGCGAGGCGTACGCCTGGACCACCGGCAGGAAGGAATACGTCGCCAGGGCCGGGGCCTCGTCAGTGTGCGTATAGATGATGGTCGAGTCAGTCACCGGTGCTCCGCTCCACGTCTGCAACATTGCTCGACATCAAGATATCTCGTGACCGACCCGGACTCGACAGGACCCCACGGCGGCCGGTCCTTTCCGGACCGGCCGCCGCACCCTGAGCTCTCCGCCCCTCGAGCTCTCCGCCCCTCGGGCCGTCCGGCCCCCGGGGCCCGAAGCCCTGCCGGTGCGTCCAGGGTGTCCGGGCCGGCCGGGTCGTCCGGCGGGATCAGTCGTGCAGGGCCGCGGGCGGCACCAGGTCCTCGCCCGCGCGCTGCTGCGGGATGACCACCGCGCCCTGCTGGAGCGCCACGGTGCGGGCGGGCGCCGGGATGCGGATGCCCTCGGCGCGGTAGCGGCGGTGCAGGCGCTTGATGAACTCGTGCTTGATCCGGAACTGGTCGCTGAACTCGCCGACGCCGAGGATCACCGTGAAACCGATCCGGGAGTCGCCGAAGGTGTGGAAGCGGACCAGCGGCTCGTGGTCGGGCACGGCGCCGGTGGTCTCGGTCATCACCTCGGTGACCACCTCGCAGGTGACCCGCTCGACGTGCTCCAGGTCGCTGTCGTAGGCGACCCCCACCTGCACCAGGATGGTCAGCTGCTGCTCGGGGCGCATGAAGTTGGTCATGTTCGACTTGGCGAGCTGCCCGTTGGGGATGACGACCAGGTTGTTGGAGAGGGCGCGCACGGTCGTCTGCCGCCAGTTGATGTCCTCGACGTAGCCCTCCTCACCGCTGCTGAGCCGGATGTAGTCGCCGCGCTGCACGGTCTTGGAGGCGAGGATGTGGATGCCCGCGAAGAGGTTCGCGAGGGTGTCCTGGAGGGCCAGCGCGACGGCCAGACCGCCGACGCCGAGGGCGGTCAGCATCGGCGCTATCGAGATGCCGAGGCTCTGGAGCGCGACCAGGAAACCGAGCGCCAGGACCAGCACCCGCGTGATGTTCACGAAGATGGTGGCGGATCCGGCCACCCCGGAGCGGGCGTGGGTGACGCTCTGCACCAGCCCGGCGATCACCCGGGCCGCCGACACCGTCACCGCGAAGATCAGCAGGACGGTCAGACTCTGGTTGACGGTGTGCTGGACGGGCCTGGTCAGCGGCAGTACGGCCGCCGCGGCCGCCCCGCCGCCCACCAGCGCCGCCCACGGCACGACCGTGCGCAGCGCGTCCACGACGACGTCGTCGCCGCTCCACTTGGTGCGCTTGGCGTGCTTGGCCAGCCAGCGCAGCAGCGTCCGCGACGCGAACGCCACCAACAGGCCGGCGGCCAGGGCTATTCCGGCGAGGACGGCGTCGTCGAGGGTCAGCGCGCGGTTCACCGGTCGCCTCCGGAGGGACGGTTCGCGGCGAAGGGGGGCGCCGACGGCCGGATGTGATGTGTCGTCACGTGGGTCACCTGCTCGGTTCCGGGAAGTGCGAAGTGCGGTCGCGCCCGTCCCGTGCACGGACGCGACCGCTCATCCTGCCGTATGCGCGACGGCGGTTCGTACCCGGTGACCGGCTCGGACGACCGGCTCGGACGACCGGCTCGGACGACCGGCTCAGACGATGCCTTCGGCCAGTTCCGCCTGTTCCTTGTCCGATCCGTACGCCGCCGCCGTGGGCGTGCCGTAGGAACGGCGGGCCACGAACCACCACACCGTGGCGAGGACCAGCACGACGACGAGGGCTAGGGACGCGTAGTTCATGGTGTCCGCCGTCACCGGGGACGACTGCGGCAGGCAGAACAGCACCGTCACACAGGCCACCCACACCACGGCGACCCAGCCGACCGGCCTGCTCCAGCGGCCCAGGTTCCAGGGACCCGGCCGGAAACGGTCCCCGGCGCGCAGCCGCAGCAGCACGGGGATGGCGTACGCGGGTGTGATGCCGATGACGTTGATCGCGGTGACCGCGCCGTAGGCGGTCGCGGAGTACAGCGACGGCAGGGCCAGGACGCAGGCCACGCCGACCGACAGCCACACCGCGGCGACCGGGGTCTGGGTGCGGGCGCTGACCTTGCGCCACAGGTGCGAGCCCGGCAGGGCGCCGTCCCGGCTGAACGCGAACACCATCCGGCTGGCCGCGGCGACCTCGGCGTTGCCGCAGAAGAGCTGCGCGACGATCACCACGAGCAGCAGCGCGCTCGCCCCGTCCGTGCCGAGCCCGTCCAGGAGGATCTGCGCGGGCGGCACGCCGGTCGCGGTGGCGCGCGTGGCGTCGTAGTCCTGGATGGCGAAGGTGAGGCCCGCCAGGAGGGCGAAGCCCGCAGCCCAGGACACCCAGATCGAGCGGACGATGCCGCGCGCCGCGGACACCGACGCGTTGGCGGTCTCCTCCGACAGGTGCGCCGAGGCGTCGTAGCCGGAGAACGTGTACTGGGCCAGCAGCAGGCCGATCGCCGCCACGTACACCGGGTTCTCCCAGCCGGTGTCGTTGACGAACTCGCCGAAGACGAAGGACGGGGAGCGGTGGTGGTCGGGGACGACGGCCAGCGCGCCCACGATGAGCGCCACTCCGGCCAGGTGCCACCACACGGAGACCGAGTTCAGGACGCTGACCAGGCGGACCCCGAACAGGTTCAGCACGGCGTGCAGCAGCAGGATCGCCATGAAGATCAGCATCGTCTTCTCCGGCGTCGGCTCGAAGCCCCACTGGAGGTTGGCGAACGCCCCCGCGAACAGGGCGGCGCCGTAGTCGATCCCGGCGATCGCGCCGAGCAGTCCGAGCAGGTTCAGCCAGCCCGTGTACCAGCCCCAGCGGCGCCCGCCGAGCCGGTCCGCCATGTAGTACAGGGCGCCCGACGTCGGATACGCGCTGGTGACCTCGGCCAGCGCGAGCCCCACGCACAGCACGAACAGCCCCACCCCGGCCCAGCCCCACAGCATCACCGCGGGGCCGCCCGCGCCCATGCCGAAGCCGTACAGGGTCATGCAGCCGGAGAGGATCGAGATGACGGAGAAGCTGATCGCGAAGTTGCCGAAGCCGCCCATGCGGCGGGCCAGCACGGGCCGGTAGCCCAGTTCGCGTAACCGCTGCTCCTCGTCTGGTCGCGGGACGGGGGTGGCGAGCGGTGGTTCGGTAGCGCCGGACATGCCAAATCCTCCGAAGGGGGTTCGAGCGGATACGTAAGAGTGGTCGGACGAGTGTGTGATGACGGCCCGTCAGTCGGGCACGTGCCGCGCGGCCGGTCGGCTGCGGGTGCGGGCCTGGAGGAACACCTGCACGGCCTGGCCGTGATCACCGGGCACCGCGGTGCGGTACGCCCAGGGCAGGGGCGTGCAGTAGGGGCCGATCGCGTCGAACACCCCTGCCGCGTCGGCGAACCGGTGCGCACCCCACAGCGCGTGGGCGAGATGGTTCAGGTCGAGCGGGGAGCGCTCCGCGGCGGCGCTGCGCCCGAACCACGCGGTGTGCGCGTGCAGCGCCTCACGGGCGGCGTCGTCGGCCACCCAGTGCAGGTCGAGGGCGGCCTCCCGCCCGCCGCCGCGCCGGTAGCGCTCGACCCGCACGTACAGCGGCAGGACGTGCAGCGCCGAACCCGGCGGGGCGTTCTGGGAGGCCAGTTGGGCGAATCCGGCCGCCTCCGCCAGCCGCCCGGACGCCGCACGCGCGTAGAGGAACTGGAGCATGCGGTGGTGGGCCTCGCGGTTGTGCGGGTCGCGCTCGACGGCCTCCGCCAGCAGCCCCCACGGGCCGGGCGGCAGGGTCGGGTCCGGCGGCGGCGCCCGGTGCTCCTCCCACGACTGCTCGCGGTCCAGCTGGGCCAGGGCCAGCAGGCACACCCACGGCACCGGGTCGGCCGGCGCGGCCCGGGCGGCGCTCTGGCTCAGGTCCCAGGCCTCGATCCACAGTTCGTGCGTACGGCGGTGCCGCTCGCGGTGCGCGCGCAGTGCCCGCTCGACGGCGACCCGCGCCGCCATCACGGCGGCCGGCACACTGTCCGGCTCCTCGGCGAGCCAGGCCCGGACCACATCGGTCCCGGCCGCCCCCGCGGCGAGCACCTGGGTGCGCTGCGTCCACTGCCACCACCGCGTCGTGCGCTCCAGCAGGGTCCGCATCGACAGCCAGCGGCCGGTGCGCACCTCCTGCAGGGCCGCCCGCAGTTCGCCGTCGTGGCCCGCGGGATCGTAGGCGGGGCGTGCTCCGTCTCTGGCCATCAGCCGCTCGCTCCCGGTCGGGAATGGGGCGGGACGGCAGGGTGGAGTAACAACAGCCCTCCTCGGGGCGGCAGATGAGGAGATCGCCTGGGTCGGCGGTCACTATAGGGCCCGGCCCGCACCGCTCACACCCGTTTCCGGATCGATCCGACCAGGCTTGGTGATACTGCAACTGAGCGGTGATCAGGCGGCGTTGGAGTGGCCGGATCGATGCAGGTGGGGACGGCCGGCGCCGCTTGACGGGGCGGGCCGCCCGGAGGCAGGCTGAGGCCGCCGATCACCGACGGGGCCAAGGCCGCCGATCACCTGGGAAGGGACGTGATGACGGGTCCGGTACTCGCCGTCGACCAGGGCACGTCCGGCACCAAGGCCCTGGTCGTCTGCCCCGAACGCGGCGTCCTGGGAACCGGGTTCGCGGCCGTACACCCCCGCCACCTGCCCGGCGGCCTCGTCGAGGTGGACCCGGCCGAGCTGTACGCCTCGGTGCTCGACGCCGGCCGGTGCGCGCTGGCCGAGGCCGGTGAGCCCGTCGTGGCGCTCGGCCTCGCCAACCAGGGCGAGACCGTCCTCGCCTGGGACCCGGCGACGGGCCGCCCGCTCACCGACGCCCTCGTCTGGCAGGACCGCCGCGCGGCCGCCCTGTGCGCTGAACTCGCCCCGCACGCAGAAGAGTTACGGCAACTGACCGGTCTGCCCGTCGACCCGTACTTCGCCGCCCCCAAGATGGCCTGGATCCGCCGTCACCTGACCACCCGGGGAGTCGTCACCACCAGCGACGCCTGGCTCACGCACCGCCTCACCGGCGCCTTCGTCACCGACGCGGCGACCGCCGGCCGCACCCAGCTCCTCGACCTCGACCGGGTCACCTGGTCACCCCGCGCCCTCGGCCTCCACGGGCTGGACGGGGAGCGGCTCCCGGAGATCGTCGACAACGCCCAACCCGTCGGTACGACAAGCGAGTTCGGGTACGACATCCCGCTCACCGGCCTCGCCGTCGACCAGCAGGCCGCCCTCCTCGCCCAGCGCGTCACCGCACCCGGCACCGCCAAGTGCACCTACGGCACCGGGGCGTTCCTCCTCGCCCCGACCGGCGGCACCCCCCGACGAGGCACCTCGGGCCTGGTCAGCTGCGTCGCCTGGCGGCTCGCCGGACGCACCGACCACTGCCTCGACGGCCAGGTGTACACCGCCGCCTCCGCCGTGCGCTGGCTCACCGACCTCGGCGTCATCGCGGGCGCCGCCGACCTCGACACCGTCGGCGCGTCCGTACCCGACAGCGGCGGCGTCACCTTCGTCCCGGCGCTCGCCGGACTCGCCGCCCCCTGGTGGCGCGGCGACCTGCGCGGCTCCCTGACCGGACTCGGCCTGGACACCACCCCCGGACACCTGGTGCGCGCCCTGTGCGAGGGCCTGGCCGCCCAGGTCGTCGAGCTGGCGGAGGCCGCGGCGGCCGACCTCGGCACCCCCCTGACCCTGCTGCGGGTCGACGGCGGCCTGACCCGTTCCGCCCTGCTCATGCAGACCCAGGCCGACCTGCTGCAACGCCCGGTCGAGGTGTCCGCCCTGCCCGACGCGACCGCCCTCGGCGTGGGCGCCCTGGCCCGCCTCGGGACCGCCGACGGCACGACCCTCGCCGAAGCGCTCCCCGAGACCGAGCCGTCGGCGGTGTACGAGCCCCGCGTCACGCCCGACGAGGCGGCGGACCGCCTGGGCCGCTTCCGCGCCGCGGTGAAGGTCCTGCTGGACGGGGCCCCGGCATGACGGTGACCGTCGGGGGTCTGTGGGGCGGTGCCTCCGGGGTGATGGTGGACGCCGGGGGTTCGTGGGGTGGTGCCTCCGGGGTGACGGCCGCCGCCGAAGGCCCGCGGGACGGTGTCTCCGGCACGGCGGCGACAGCGGACGCTCTGTCGGACGGGGCCCCGGCATGACGGTGACCGCCGAAGGGCCGCTGCCCACGGACCCGTACGACGTCGTGATCGTCGGCGCGGGGGTCGTCGGCTGCGCCGTCGCCCGCGAACTGGCCCGCCGGCCCCGCCTGAAGGTCGCGCTCGTCGAGGCCCAGGACGACATCGGGCAGGGCACCTCCAAGGCCAACACCGCGATCCTGCACACCGGTTTCGACGCGGTCCCCGGCTCCCTCGAGGCACGGCTCGTCCGCGAGGGAGCGCGCCTGCTCACCGCGTACGCCGCCGAGTCCGGCATCCCCGTCGACCCGGTCGGCGCGCTCCTGGTGGCCTGGGACGACGAACAGCTCGCCGCCCTGCCCCGCCTCGCCGAGAAGGCCGAACGCAACGAGTACCGTGCTGCCCGCCTCCTCGGACCGGCCGAACTCTACGCACGCGAACCCCACTTGGGCCCCGGCGCGCTCGGCGCCCTGCACGTGCCCGGCGAGAGCGTCGTCTGCCCGTGGACGACCCCGCTGGCGTACGCCACCCAGGCGGTCCGGCACGGCGTGGACCTCCACCTCAACGCACCGGTGACGCACGTGAGCCGACAGGACGGCGGCCACGCGCTCGGCACCGCCCGGGGCACCCTGCGCGCCCGCCGCCTCGTCAACGCGGCCGGACTGCACGCCGACACGCTGGACACCCTGCTCGGCCACGACGACTTCACCGTCACCCCGCGCCGCGGCCAGCTCATCGTCTTCGACACCCTCACCCGCGGCCTCGTCCGCCACATCCTGCTGCCCGTCCCCACCGCCCTCGGCAAAGGCGTGCTCGTCGCCCCCACCGTGTACGGCAACGTCCTGCTCGGCCCCACCGCCGAGGACCTCGACGACAAGCGGGCCACCGGATCCACCGCCGAGGGCCTCGCCGCCCTGCGCGCCCAGGGCGCCCGCATCCTGCCCGCCCTCCTCGACGAGGAGGTCACCGCCGTCTACGCCGGTCTGCGCGCCGCCACCGAGCACGAGGACTACCGCATCACCGCCCACCGGGACGCCGGACACGTCACCGTCGGCGGCATCCGCTCCACCGGCCTCACCGCGTCCCTCGCCATCGCCGCCCACGTCACCGCCCTGCTGGCCGACGGGACCGGCCTCGACCTGGGTCCCGCCCGGCCCCTGGAGCCGGTGCGCATGCGCGACCCGCGCCCCGCCGCCGACCGCATCGCCGCCGACCCGGAGTACGGCACCCTCGTCTGCCACTGCGAGCGCGTCTCCCGCGGCGACCTCCGCGACGCCCTCGCCGGCCCGATCCCGCCCCGCACCCTCGAAGGCCTGCGCCGCCGCACCCGCGCCCGCGCGGGCCGCTGCCAGGGCACGCACTGCGGCCCCGAGGTCCGCGCCCTCCTGGCGGAGGCGACGGCCGCGGCGGCCCCGCCGGGCAAGACGGGGGAGCCGGGGAAGACGGAGGCGGTATGACGACCGGACGCGGGTTCGACGCCGTGGGGCTCGGCGCGGGGCACGACCGGCCCGACGCGGGGCACGACCGGCCCGACGCGGGGCACGACCGGTTCGGCGCGGGGCACGACCGGTTCGGCGCGGGGCACGACCGGTTCGGCGCGGGGCACGACCGGTTCGGCGCGGGGCACGACCGGCCCGGCGCCTCCCGTGGTCCCGGCCGCGGGACCCACGGCGCCGCTTCCGTCCGATCCCTGCCGGTGGAGGCGTCGGCGGTGCCCGCCCGGCCGGGGAAGGCGAGGCCGGCATGACCGCCGCACGCGAGGTGGACGTCCTGATCGTGGGCGCGGGCCCCGCCGGACTCGCGGCCGCCGCCCGCCTCGCCGCGGCGGGCGCCGGGCGCGTCGAGGTCCTGGACCGCGAACGGCAGCCCGGCGGAACACCCCGCCACTGCGCGCACGGCGGCTACGGCACCCTCCTGCACCCCCTGACCGGCCCGGCGTACGCCCGCCTGCTGGTCGCCGCCGCCGGGCGGGCCGGCGCCACCGTCCGCCCCGGCGTCACCGCCCTCGACTGGGCCGGCCCGCTGTCCCTGCACACCGTGGGCCCCGACGGCCCCGAGACGCTCACCGCGCGCGCGGTCGTCCTCGCCACCGGCGCCCACGAACGCCCGCGCGCCGCCCGTCTGGTGCCCGGCACCCGCCCGGCCGGCGTCCACACCACGGGCGAACTCCAGCGCGCCGTCCACCTCCACGGGCAGCGCATCGGGACACGGGCCGTGGTCGTCGGCGCCGAGGACGTCTCCTACGCGGCGGCCGGCACCGTACGGGCCGCGGGCGCCACCGTGGTGGCGATGCTCACCGAGCACGCCCGCCCGCAGATCGCCGCGGCCCGCGCCGCCGACGCCCGCCTGCGCCACGGGATCCCCCTTCTCACGCACACCACCGTCGCCGAACTCCTGGGCCAAGGACGCCTGTCGGGCGTCCGCGTCCGGCACCGCGACGGCCGGACGGCCGTACTGCCCTGCGACACCGTCGTGTTCACCGGCGACTTCGTCCCCGACCACGAACTGGCCCGCCGTGCGGGCCTGTCGCTCGACCCCGGCACCCGCGGCCCCGCCGTCGACGGCACCCTGCACACCTCGCGACCGGGCGTCTTCGCCGCCGGCAGCCTGCTGCACCCCGCGGAGAGCGCGGCGACCGCGGCCCGCGACGGCGTCCACGCGGCGGGCGCCGTCCTGGACCACCTCGCCGATGCCGACACCCGAACCGGCACCGATACCCGAACCGGCACCGATACCCGAGCCGGCACCGGCACCGGCACCCGTACCGAACGCCGGACGGCCGGCACCGGACGCCCGCCCGCCGTCCCCCTGACCGTGGACCCGCCCCTGCGCTGGATCGCCCCGAACCGCGTCACCCCGGCCGACCGGCTCCCGTACGTCCTGCGCACGGCGACGGAACTCACCCGCCCGGTCCTGCACGTCACCCAGAACGGCCGCGTCCTGCACCGCGAGCGGCTGCGCACCGCACTGCCGAACCGCACCCTGCGCCTGCCCGCCGACTGGACCCACCGCGTCGACCCCGACGCCGGCCCGGTCCGGGTGACGGTCGCCCCGCACGGCGTTTTCTCGCACGGTGCTTTCTCGCAGGGTGCTTTCCCGCCGCCATGTTGACCTCAACTCCGGTCGAGGTCCTACGGTCTCTCCATGAGCATGGAGACCACCGCCTGGACGCAGCTGTACAGCGTCATGCACGCCCGGCACGAACGCCGCCCCTTCAACCGTGCCGCGCTGCGCCGCATCGGCGCCTTCGCCCGCCCGCACCGCCGCCGTATCGTCGCCTTCGTCCTCATCGGGGTGGTGACCGCGCTGTTCGCCGTGGCCACGCCCGTCCTCGCGGGCCGCGTCGTGAACACGATCGTGTCGCACGGCGACGGCGCGACCGTCGTCCGCCTCGCCCTGCTCATCGCGCTGATCGCCGTGCTGGAGGCGGCGTTCGGCATCCTGGGCCGCAGGCTCTCGGCGGCCCTGGGGGAGGGGCTCATCCTCGATCTGCGCACCACGGTCTTCGACCACGTGCAGCGGATGCCGGTCGCCTTCTTCACCCGCACCCGCACCGGCGCGCTCGTCTCCCGCCTCAACAACGACGTCATCGGCGCCCAGCGAGCCTTCAGCAACACGCTGTCCGGAGTGGTCAGCAACCTGGTCACCCTGGTCCTCACCCTCGCCGTCATGCTCACCCTGTCCTGGCAGGTCACCCTGCTCGCCCTGGTCCTGCTGCCGGTGTTCGTGGTGCCGGCCCGCCGCATGGGCCGCCGGATGGCCGAGATGCAGCGCGAGGCGGCCGCGCTGAACGCGGTGATGGGCACCCGCATGACGGAACGCTTCTCCGCGCCCGGTGCCACCCTCGTGAAACTCTTCGGCCGCCCCGAGCAGGAGTCCGCCGAGTTCGCCGAGCGCGCCGCCCGGGTCCGCGACATCGGCGTCCGCACGGCCACCGCCCAGTCGGTGTTCATCACCGCCCTCACCCTGGTGTCGGCCCTGGCCCTCGCCCTCGTCTACGGCCTCGGCGGCCGGCTCGCGCTGGACGGCACCCTCGACCCCGGCGCCGTCGTCGCCCTCGCCCTGCTGCTGACCCGCCTGTACGCCCCCCTCACCGCGCTCGCCGGGGCTCGCGTCGAGGTGATGAGCGCGCTGGTCAGCTTCGAGCGCGTCTTCGAGGTGCTCGACCTCAAGCCCCTCATCGAGGAGAAGCCCGACGCCCGCGAGGTGCCCGAGGGCCCGGTCGCCGTCGAGTTCGACGACGTCCGCTTCGGCTACCCCTCCGCCGACAAGGTCTCCCTCGCCTCCCTGGAGGAGGTCGCCGCCCTCGACACCCGCGACGGCGCCGAGGTCCTGCACGGCGTCTCCTTCCGCGCCGAACCCGGCCAGACCGTCGCCCTCGTCGGCTCCTCCGGCGCCGGCAAGTCGACGATCGCCCAGCTGCTGCCGCGCCTGTACGACGTCGACGAGGGCGCCGTCCGCATCGGCGGGGTCGACGTCCGCGACCTGAGCGCCGGTTCCCTGCGGGCGACGCTCGGCATGGTCACCCAGGACGGCCACCTCTTCCACGACACCGTCCGCGCCAACCTGCTCCTCGCCCGGCCCGAGGCTCCCGAGGACGACCTGTGGGACGCCCTGCGCCGGGCCCGCCTCGACGACCTGGTCCGTTCCCTGCCCGACGGCCTGGACACGGTCGTCGGCGAGCGCGGCTACCGCCTCTCGGGCGGCGAACGCCAGCGCATGACCATCGCCCGCCTGCTGCTGGCCCGCCAGCGGGTCGTCATCCTCGACGAGGCCACCGCCCACCTCGACAACACCTCCGAGGCGGCCGTCCAGGAGGCGCTCGCCGAAGCCCTCCAGGGCCGTACCGCCGTCGTCATCGCCCACCGCCTGTCCACCGTGCGGTCCGCCGACCTGATCCTGGTCGTGGAGTCCGGCCGCATCGTGGAACGCGGCACGCACGAGACCCTGCTGGCGGCGGACGGCCGGTACGCACAGCTGTACCGCACCCAGTTCGAGAGGCCGGCGACGGAGGCGACGGTGACGGAGGCGACGGTGACGGCGGTGACGGCGGTGGCGACGACGGCGTGAGGCGGGCCTGCCGGTACGGGGCGGTGCCTGTACGGGGCGGTGCCTGCCGGTACGGGCGCCCGGCGCGCCCGGCGCGGCCGGCCGGGGCGCGGCCGGCGCCGGTCAGTCCCGCCCCGCCGCCGCCGTGCCCGCCCCGTCGGGGCCGGTCACCCCCCCCGCACCCCGCCGCCCGGGTCACGATCGCCCTTCTGACGGAGCTGTACCGCGACGGCTGAAGGACCGTGCGTCCGCCGCGGCCCGGACGTCAGACGTCCAGCCCACCCGCGGCCAGCAGATCGGTCACGTCGCTCACCAGGCCCCTGCCCGTGCCGTCGGCGCTGACGAGCTGCTCCTCGAAGGTCTCGAGGGTGCGGAAGACCTCGGCGTACGCCGCCTGTTCCGCCAGGGGGAGCTGGAGCACCTGCAGGCGCCGGATGTCGACCCGTGACGAACTGGAGGCGTGGGTGCCCGCCTGACGGCCGTTGGAGGGCGCGCGCAGGCAGCCGGCGAGGAAGTGGGCGTCCAGTTTCGCCGGGTCGACCCGGAGCGCGTGGAGCTGCGGCCCCAGGGCCGTCGGAGGCCCTTCGTGCACCCACGCCTTGAACGCGCGCACCACTCCGGCGACCACGACGTCGCCCGGTTCGGCGATCACCGGCGCCGTCCCGGGGGCGACGAGCCCACTGGGGGTGCCGTCCGTCAGCAGGTCGGAGACGGTGAGCAGGGGCACGGAGGCGGCGCCGGGTTTCGTCGTGCCGTCGGGCGGCTGCTGTCCGGCGCGCATCGACAGCGCACCGGCCTTGACGAGGTCCCCGACGGTGGCCATGGTCTGCGGTCTGTCGGTCTCCACCCTCAGTTCCGCCAGCCGCTGGGCGCCGCGGGCCAGGTCGGTGAGGACCGACCCCAGTTCCTTCCAGGTCTTCGCGAGTTCGAGGCCGGACGGCTCGGTGCTCAGCGAGGTGTAGCGCCCCGGTGTGACGTCCACCTCGTCGTCCAGGAGGTCGATGAGCGGGACGCGGACGGCGCCGTACGGCGGGTCCGTGTCGGGGCGGTCGAGAGCCTCCAGCGCGGAGAGCACGAAGGCGTCGAGCGCCTCCCAGGCGGGACCGGAATCGCGTGTGCCGGCTCTCGCGAAGCGGGTCGCGTCGACGAGCAGCGCGTCCTGGCCGGGCGGGGTCGCGCCCGGTCCGTCCGGTGCGGCCCTGAGGATCCACAGTTGGAGCGAGACGCTGTGCGGCTGCGCGCTCCCCGGGGGCAGCGCCACCACGGCCCGGAGCGCGCCGGTCCGGAGCAGGGAGCCTCGGATGCGCCGGCCGGCCTTGCGCGAGGCGACCGCGGGGGGCAGGACGACGACGGCCGCCCCGCCCGGTGCGAGATGGGCGAGCAGATGCTGCACCCAGGCCAGTTCCGGCTCGGTCCGCGGCGGCAGACCGTGTGTCCAGCGCTGGTCGGTGGCGAGTTCCTCGTAGCCCCAGTCGCGTTCGTTGAACGGCGGATTGCAGAGCGCGATGTCCGCCCGCGGACCGGTGAAGGGGTCCTCGCGCAGGGCGTCCGCCGTGGCGATCTCCGTGCGGGCTTCGTGCTCGTCCGCCACGAACGCCAGCCGGGCCGCGGCCAGCGCGGCGAGGGCGGGGTCCCGTTCGCAGGCCAGTACCGCCAGGCCCGGGCCGGCACATTCCCGCATGGCCGCGGCAGCCAGGTGCCCCGTGCCGCAGGCGGGGTCGAGGACCGTGAGTTCCTCGTTGCCGTTGCCGTTGCCGTCGCCCGAGCGGTCGCCGTCGCCCGAGCCGACGCGGACGCCCAGCGCGATCCGGGCCATGAGGGCGGCGAGCGGGGGAGGCGTCGTGCTCAGCTGGCGCACATGGGTCTCGAGCCATCGCTGGAGCAGGAACTCGAACGTCTCGCGCGCCCCCTCGGTCCGTCCCAGCTCCGCCGCCTCGTCGACCAGCTCCTCGGCTCCGGGAGTGAGTTCCACCGGCGAGGTTCGTGAGCGGGGGGAGCGCATACGGCGGGCCGCCTCGGCGATGGCCAGCCCCGACTCGTCCCGGCTGCCGAGTGCCTCGAACCGGGGCCACAGCAGCTCGCGCCCGCCGATGGTGTCGAGCTTGCCGTTCTCCCTGAGCCACCGCTCGACCTCCGCGAGGGAGAACTGGGGGCTGACGTCCGTGCCGCCGATCCGGGTGGGGAAGGAGTCGTGGCGTCGGCGCCAGTTGCTGACCGCGGCCCGGCCCACGCCGGCGATCCGAGCGATCTCGGCAAGGCTGACGGGTACGGAACCGGTGGTGCTCATCGACAGTCTCCGAGGTGCTGGGCTCTTGCACGGGCCGGTGGGGGCGAACTTCGGGCGGCTTCACAAGAGAGGCTACTACGCCCATTAACTGTGTTCACAGTACAAATATTTGGGTTTGGTGTGCAGGAAATGTGGAGGACGGGAGAAATGCAGAGATTCACGCCGGGAACGGTGCTCCTTGATCGTTACCGGCTCACATCGGTGCTCGGTCACGGTCTGATGGGCCACGTCCGGCAGGGGCGCGACCTGCGGCTGGAGCGGCCCGTGGCCGTGAGGACCGTCGCCGCCGAACTCCTCGCCGTCCCCGTCGTCGCGGACTCCGCCGTCCCCGTCCCGTGAGCCCTGGGCGACCTCGTCACCGCTCTGCTCGCCGAGCGTCCGCGGGACCGGCCCTCCTCCGCGACCGAGGTGTACGTGGCACTGGCCCCCCATCTCCCCGCGTCGCGCCCCGAGCCGGCACTGCGTCCCGCAGCGCCGGAGGACCCCCGGTGTCCCTTTCCGGTCCCGCAAGGGCCGGGACCCGTGTGAGCGGTGAGAAAATGGCCGCGCCGACCGGGTGGGCGACCCCGCCCGGCCGCGGGATGTCGAGGGCGCCGGGGCGCCGGGACGGGGGACGGGTGCGATGCGGCGAAGCCTTGGACGCTACGAGCTCACCCGGGAGCTGGGCCGCGGCGGCATGGGGGTCGTCTGGGCGGCGACGGACCGGAGCAACGGCCACGAGGTGGCGGTCAAGCTGGTCGCCCCTCGCGCGGGAGGCGCGGGGTTCACCTCCCTGGAACGGCGCTTCCTCCGCGAGGCGCGGCTCACCAGCCGCCTGCGCCACCCGGGCATCCCGGCCGTCCACGACCACGGCAGCCACGAGGGCGAGCTCTACCTCGTCATGGACCTGATCCCCGGCCGCGCCCTCGACGCCGTCCTGAAGGGCGAGGGCCCGCTGCCCGTCGAGCGGGTCGCGGACATCGCGGGGCGTACGGCCGAGGTGCTCGCCTATGCGCACGCCCAGAACGTCGTGCACCGCGACCTCAAGCCCTCGAACCTGATGATCACGCCCGGGGGCGACGTCAAGGTCCTCGACTTCGGTGTCGCCGCGGCCCTCGACCCGCAGCCCGGCGAGACGCGCTTCACCGCGGCGAACGCCACCCCGGGCACGGTGGTGTACATGGCCCCCGAGCAGGCCGTGGGCCAGGCCGTGCCCGCCAGCGACCTGTACTCCCTGGGCTGTGTGCTCTACGAGCTGCTGACCGGTGTCCCGCCCTTCGCCTCCGGCGGCCCGTTCATGCTGTACCACCGGCACGCCCACGACCCGGTGCCGCCGATCGAGGACCGCCGCTCCGGGGTGCCCGCCGCACTGCGGGAGCTGGTGTACGCGCTCCTGGAGAAGGAGCCGGAGGACCGGCCCGTCTCCGCGACCGAGGTGGCCGTCCGTGCGGCCGCCTGCGCGCCCCCGCGGGTGAGCCCCCCGGCGCCGAGGATCCCGCATCCCCGCCTGGCCGAGACGGACCGTCTCCGCAGGGCGGGCCGGCCGGCACACGCCCTGCGGGAGTACGCCGAGCTGACGGCCGACGCCGGGCTCGCACCGGACGACGTGCTCGCCGCCCGGGTCGGACACGCCCTGTGCGTGGGGGCCCTCGGCCGCACCCGCGAGGCGCTGGACGAACTGCGGTCCGTCCTCGCCGAACAGCGCGGCCTCCTGGGACCGGACGATCCGGAGGTGCTGGACACGCGCTACGAGATCGCCGTGCTGCTCGCCCGCACGGGTGAGCGCCACGCGGCGACCGAGCTGCTGAGCCGCCTGGTGGGCGACGAGGAACGCGTCCTGTCCGACACCGACCCCCGGCACGGCCGGTCCCGCACGCTGCTGAACCGCCTGCGCCGCATCACCTGACGCGCCCCACCCCCGCATGATGATTTTGTAATCTGTGTTCACAGTCAACACTGCGTGTTAATCTGCGACCGTACCGCTCCGGTGGGGAGACAGGACACTGTCTGCGGACGGCCGCAGGAGAGAACCGAGGGGAACAGCGCCCATGACGTCAGCAGCTCAGCGCGAGACCGAGCCGGCGGGGGCCGAACAGCTCCCCGAGGAGGGCAACCTCGTCGAGGTGCGCGGCCAGTCCTGGGTGGTCGCCCGCGTCGAGCCGTCCCCGTCACCGTCCCGCGACGGCGACGACGCAGGCGAGGCGCGCAGGCCCGCGACCCTCGTCCACCTCCAGTCCGTCGCCGACGGCCGCTTCGGCGACACCCTCTCCGTCATCTGGGAGGTCGAGCCCGGCCGCCGCGTGCTGCCCGCCGGTTCCCTCCCCGACGCCGCCACCGACTCCTTCGACCCCCCGAACCGTCTCGCCGCGTTCCTCGACGCCGTCCGCTGGTCCGCCGTCGCCTCCGCCGACGCCAGGACCCTCCAGGCCCCGTTCCGCTCCGGCGTCGCCGTCGAGCCGTACCAGCTGGAGCCGGTCTCCCGCGCCGTCGGCGCCCCCCGCGTCAACCTCCTCCTCGCCGACGACGTCGGCCTCGGCAAGACCATCGAGGCCGGACTCGTCGTCCAGGAACTGCTGCTGCGCGGCCGCGCCCGGCGCGTCATGGTCGTCTGCCCGGCGGGCCTCACCCTCAAGTGGCGCGATGAGATGGCCGAGAAGTTCGGCCTGGAGTTCACCATCGTCGACTCCGAGCACTGCGCCCGCCTGCGCCGCACCCACGGTACGGCCGCCAACCCCTTCCGCGTCCACCCGCTCACCATCGTCTCCCTGCCGTGGCTGCGCGGCCAGAAGGCCCAGCGCCTCCTCGACGAGGTCGTCGGCGCGCCCGAGGAGAGCCCCGACGGCGAGCACAAGCGCTTCTTCGACCTGCTCGTCCTCGACGAGGCCCACCACGTCGCACCCGCCGCGCCCAAGCAGGTGTACGCCGTCGACTCTCAGCAGACCAAGCTGATCCGGCGCCTCGTCCCGCACTTCGAGCACCGCCTCTTCCTCTCCGCCACCCCGCACAACGGCTACCCCGAGTCCTACACCGCCCTTCTGGAGCTCATCGACGACCAGCGCTTCGCCCGCGGCGTCGACCCCGACAAGGAGGCGCTCAGGGACACCGTCGTACGCCGCCTGAAGTCGACGGTCACCAACGCCGACGGCACGCCCCGCTTCCGCACCCGCAGGACCCGCGAACTCCCCGTCGACTACACGCCCGAGGAGCGCGAGATCCACCAGCTCCTCGGGGAGTTCGCCGAGCTGCGCCGCGGGAAGCTCACCCCGAAGGCCCGCGGCGGGCGCCGCGCCGCCGACCTGGTGACCCTGCTGCTGAAGAAGCGCCTGTTCTCCTCCCCGGCGGCCTTCCTGCACACCGTGCAGGTCTACCTCTCCCACCTGGAGGACACCGGTCCCGCCCGCGGGCGCTCGGCCGCCGCCGAAGTCCCCGAGTGGCTGGAGGAGTTCGCCGACCTGGTCGCCGACCTCGACGACACCGGCCTGGTCGACGCCGAGGACGACGCCCTGACCCGCTCCACCTCCCTCACCCCGGCCGAGGACGGCCGCGAACTCGACCTGCTCCAGCACATGGAGCGCTGGGCGCTCACCCACGAGGCCGCCCCCGACTCCAAGGCCGAGGCCCTGATCCGCGAGATCAAGGCGATCTGCCGCCCCGACGGCAAGCGGTGGACCAACGAGCGGGTCGTGATCTTCACCGAGTACCGCGACACCCAGGAGTGGCTCCACGACCTCCTCCAGGCGGAGGAACTCGCCGACGGCGGCCGCGTCGAGCGCCTGCACGGCGGCCTCGCCACCGAGGAGCGCGAGCGCATCCGCCTCGGCTTCCAGACCGAGCCGTCGCGCCCCGAGGGCACGGTCCGCATCCTGCTGGCCACCGACGCCGCCGGCGAGGGCATCGACCTCCAGAACCACTGCCACCGCCTGATCAACTACGACATCCCCTTCAACCCCAACAAGCTCGAACAGCGCATCGGCCGCATCGACCGCTGGGGCCAGAAGAAGGACCCGGAGATCACCCACTTCATCGGCTCCGGCTGGCAGCAGGCCCAGGCCGGCTCCTACGAGGCCGACCTGGAGTTCCTCTCCCGCGTCGCCAAGAAGGTCGCCCGCATGGAGCACGACCTCGGCTCCGTCAACGCCGTCCTCGCCGACGCCGTACAGCGCCGCATGACCGGCGACACCGCGCCCGTCGACATCGAGAACGCCAGGCCCAAGCCCATCAAGGGCCGCCGCACCGGCGGCGAGGTCGCCCCCGAGCAGAACGTCACCGCGCAGACGAAGAAGCTGGCCGACCAGTACGAGGAGACCGTCAACGTCCTCGGCCTCACCCCGGCCACCGTCAAGCGCGTCGTGGACACCGCCCTCGCCCTGGACCACCAGCCGCGGCTCCTGCCCTCCACGGTCCGCGCCGAGGACTTCGAGCCGGGCGACCTCTTCGAGGTGCAGCCCCTGTCCGGCAGCTGGGAGCGGGCCACCCGCGGCCTCGCCCACAAGCTCCGCGAGGGCGAGCAGCGCCCCCTCACCTTCTCCCCGCAGGTCGCCGCGCGGGGCCGGGACGACGTGGTCCTCGCCCACCTCAAGCACCCCCTCGTCGCCCTCTCCACGCGCCTGCTCACCGCCGCCGTCTGGAACGCCGACTCGGTGGGCCTCAGCCGCGTCACCGCCGTCGTCTCCGACGACCCGGCCGTCACCACGACCCTCGTCTCCGCGTACGCGCGCTACGTCCTCGTCGGCACGGACGGCACCCGCCTGCACGAGGAGGTCCTGTACGCGGGCGGCTGGTTCGGCGACACCGGCCGCTTCCGCCGCTGGGAGTCGGTCAACGAACAGGGCCGCGTCCTGTCCCGCGCCCTCACCGAGGGCACCGAGGCCGCCCCGCACCTGCGCAGGGAACTCACCGACGCCTGGCCCAGGCTCCGCGACCCCCTCTACCGCTCCCTGGAGGCCCGCGCCGCGGAACTCGGCCGCCAGCTGGAGAGCCGCCTCGCCGACCGCCGGGCCGAGGAGGAGCGCCGCATCACCGCCACCCTCGACCGCTTCGAGAACACCCTGCGCACCAAGCTCAAGGAGGAGGGCGACGGCGAGGGCGAACAGCTCGCCCTGCTCTCCACCCACGAACTGACCGGGCACGAGCGCCGCCAGTTCGAGGAGGACCGCCAGCGCTGGCAGTACCGCCTCGACGGCCTCCCCGCCGAGCGTGAGCGCGAGCTCGCCGCCATCGCCGCCCGCTACCGCGAGCCCCGCTCGCACCTCTTCCCCGCCGCCGTCGTCTTCGTCGTCCCCGCAAAGGAAGCCCGCCGATGAGCCCCCGCCGCCCCGTGAGCCGTGGAGTAGCCGCCGCCAAGGCCCAGGCCGTCGACGGCCGCCGGCAGCACCAGGAGTGGCTGGACCTCACCGAGGTCTCCGGCCCCTTCCTCACGATGCCCGTCCTGCTGCGCGCCTGGCCCCAGCTCGACACCCTGGAGAAGGACGAGCGCGCCCGCCTGCGCGCCCGCCACGCCGACTGGCAGACCGACACGGTCGCCGGCCGCGACGAGTGGGTGGCGTACGTCCTGCGCCGCCTGCTGGGCTGGGACGACGCCCTCGCCTTCCGCCAGGGGGACGCCGAGCACCACGGCCTGGACCGCCTCACCCTGCGGGTCGCCGAGCACGGCACCGAGGTCCGCCCCGACTTCGCGCTGGTGGAACCGGGCGCCGACCTCGCCGCCGAACCGGACGCGGAGTCCGCCGCCAAGCGCGTCCGCGTGCTCGGCGTGACCGTGCCGGCGGGCACCGCGCCCACCTCCCGCGCGGGCGGTGGCGGCGACTGGGCCGCGTCCCCCGCCGACCGCCTGGCCCGCCTGCTCCGCCACCACGGCGTCCCCCTCGGCCTCGTCACCGACGGCCGCTGGTGGTGCCTGGTCTGGGCCCCGCTCGGCGGCGTCACCACCACCGCCGTCTTCGACTCCATCAGCTGGAACGAGGCCGCCGAACGCAACGTCGTCCGCGCCTTCGCCTCCCTGCTGGGCCGCCGCCGCTTCTTCGAGTACGACGACCCCGACACGCTCGTCGGCCTCCTCAAGGCCAGCCTCGCCGCTGGCGAGGACGTCACCGAGGCGCTCGGCGTCCAGGTCCGCCAGGCCGTCGAACTCCTCGTCGACGCCATCGGCCGCGCCGACGTGCGCGCGGTCGAGCACGGGGCGCGGGGCCTGCACGCGTCCGGGGTGTCGGCTGGCGAGGTCTACCGCGGCGCGGTCGCGGTGATGATGCGCATCGTCTTCCTCCTCTTCGCCGAGGAACGCGGCCTGCTCCCCGCCGACAACGAGGTGTACGCCCGCTCGTACTCCGCCCGCTTCCTGCGCGACGAGCTGAAGGCGCGCGCGGACGAGGAGGGCGAGACCTCCCTGGAGCACACCACCTCGGCCTGGCACCGCCTGATCGCCCTCTTCCACGCCGTGCACGGGGGAGTGGACCACCCCGGCTCCGGCTTCCGCCTCCCCGCCTACGACGGCTCGATCTTCGACCCCGAGAAGCACCCCTGGCTGGAGCTGACCACCCCGCTCCTCCCCATCGACGACCGCACCGTCCTGCACATGCTCCAGTCCGTCCAGGAGGTCCGCGTCGGCAAGGGCAAGGACCGCGAGGTCCGCACCCTCAGCTTCCGCGCCCTGGACGTCGAGCAGATCGGCTACGTCTACGAGGGCCTGCTCTCCTTCGACGGCCGCCGCGCCACCGAGCACATGGTGGGCCTCATCGGCCCCGAAGGCCTCGAACACGAGGTCCCGCTGCGGGAGCTGGAGTCCCTGGCGGCGAAGGCGGGTTCGTCGGTCAAGGCGCTCGCGAAGGCCGTCCACGAGAAGTGGAAGGACCCCAAGCCCCCGGCGACGGCGGGCCAGTTGGAGAAGAAGCTCGCCCCGCTCGGGGCGGAGGAGACGGCCGAGGCGACCCGCCGCCTCAACGCGGTGACCAAGGACCCGGCCCTCACGGAACGCCTGCTGCCCTTCGTCGGCATCCTCCGCGACGACCTGCGCGGCCTGCCCACGGTCATCCCCAACGGCACCCTGTACGTCACCGAGTCCTCGCTCCGCAAGAACACGGGCACGCACTACACGCCCCGCTTCCTCGCCGAGGAGGTCGTCCTGCACGCGCTGGAGCCCCTGGTCTACGAGCCGGGCCCGCTCCAGACGGCGGACACGGGGGAGTGGCGGCTGAAGTCCGCCGACCAGATCCTGGACCTGAAGGTCGCGGACATCGCGATGGGCTCGGCGGCGTTCCTGGTGGCGGCCTGCCGCTACCTCGCGGACCGCCTCATCGAGGCCTGGGAGAACGAGGGCCGCACCGACGCGATGGTCTACCGGGCCGGCCGCGCCGTCGACGCCGTGACGGCGGCCGACGCCGAACAGGACCCCGTGGTGGTGGAGGCCCGCCGCCAGGTCATCGAACACTGCCTGTACGGCGTGGACATCAACCCGATGGCCGTGGAGATGGCCAAGCTGTCGCTGTGGCTGGTGTCGATGGACCCGGAGCGGCCGTTCACCTTCCTGGACGACCGGTTGGTGTGCGGCGACTCGCTGCTGGGCGTGCACAGCATGGAGCAGCTCCAGTCCGTCCACATGAAGCCGAGCGGCCAGACCGACGTCCTGGCCGAACAGGCGCGGGAGCTGGTGGACCAGCTGACGCGCGAGCGGTTGGCGATCACCGCGATCAAGGGCGTCGACCTGCCGGCGCTCCAGAAGAAGCGGGAGCGGCTGGAGGAGGTCAACCGGCACTCGCGGCGGCTGCGGCTGGTGGGGGACCTGATCGCGGGGGCTGCGCTGGCTACTTGTGCTTCTGGGCGGGTGCCTTGGTACGAGGAGGAGGGCGGGGAGCGGGTTCGGGATCTGTTTCCTCGGGCTGCGTGGATCGTGCGGCAGATTGTGGAGGAGGGAGTCGAGGACGACTCCGAGGTGTTGCAGGGGGCTCGGGCTACAGCTGAGGAGTGGCTGGCGGCGGAATCGATTCAGGGTGCACTGGGACGGCTTCCAGTGCATTGGCCGCTTATCTTCCCCGAGGTGTTTTCGCTCAGGGGGGGATTCGATGCCGTCGTAGGAAATCCGCCATTCTTGGGTGGTAGTAAGCTTACTGGCGCCATGGGAGAGTCCTATAGGGAATATCTGATTGAATATCTAGCTGGCGAAAAGCGCGGTAATGCGGATCTGGTCGCCTATTTTACTTTGCGTGCGCGCGATTTGTTGAATGCTTTTGGGCAGGCAGGGGTTATTGCAACTAACACGCTGGCTCAAGGGGACACGCGGGAGGTGGGGCTGGATCAATTGGAGAGTAGCTGGACTATTCGCCGGGCACTTAAGAGTGCACCCTGGCCGTCAAAGTCTGCACAGCTGGAATATTGTGTAGTTTGGGCTAGTAAAGCACGGATGGAAATGGGTGCTAGCAAGGTCCTCGGAGGGGATTCGGCGCCGAATGGAATTACCACATCACTGAATCTCGAAACTCGCACGTCCTCCTGGGCGGAGTCGCTCGTGCAGATGTCTGGCGTCATGTTCGCTGGCAGTAAAATTGACGCAATTGGTTTTACGATGCCTGAGTCGGAGGCTCGCGCTTGGATTGAATCCGACCCCCGTTATGCGGATGTAGTGTTTAGGTATGTAAATGGACAGGATGTGAATACTAACGTAGGTCACGGATCGGAGCGTTGGGTAGTAAACTTCCATGATTGGCCTGAAGGGAGATGTAAGGGGTATCCGGAAGCGTATGCAAAAGTTGTCAGAGACGTTAAGCCTCAACGTGAGCTGAATAATAGAAAAGCATATCGCGACTATTGGTGGCATTATGCTGAGAAGCGTCCGGCGATGACTGCTGCAATCTCTCGACTTGAAACGTGTATCGTCATTACGCTCGTTAGTAAAACGGTTATGCCCGTCATTGTTCCTACGGGGCAAGTGTTTTCCCAGAAGTTGGGTGTTTTTGCCTCCGACTCTTTCGGGCTGCTGGGCCTACTGAGTAGTGGCGTGCATTATTGGTGGGCCTTGGATCGCAGCGCTACCTTGAAAGCGGACCTCAGCTACAATATTACAGATGTATTTGAGACCTTGGTGCGGCCTTCGCTTACCGATCGCCTTCATGTGGCTGGTGAGCGGTTGCATGAATATCGCCGAAACTTTATGGTGGAACGAAATGTGGGTCTAACGGCAACCTATAATATGGTTCACGATCCTGACTGTAAGGACGAAGGCATCGTCGAGCTTCGCCGTATTCACGAGGAGATCGATAGGGCTACGGTCGAGGCATATGGTTGGTACGATCTTCTCGACGAGTCTGGCGCCACTTTGCCGGCCGACCTAAACCACGAAACATTCTCGCTGGAGCACGGTTTCTACGAGACCGACCAGGGTCCCCGCTACACCATCGGCCTGCTCGCCCGGACCGAGATCATTGACCGCCTGCGCCAGTTGAACCACCAAGCGTACACCGACGAGGTGCATCTCGGTCTGCACAGAGGAGTGACGGAGGATAAGGCCAGGGAAAAGCATCCCGACCTGCCTCCACCCTCCCCGGATGCCATCCGTAAGCGCAAAGAGCAGCTCGCCGCGCGAGGTGGGTCGGATTTCGGTGAGGGCGCCGAAGGCGCCCTGTTCTGAAGCAAGCTTTCGATATGCGAGCATAGGGTATCGAAAAACAAATGCCGTCCATGCGGCAACGGATCAAGAAAGTTAGCATAACCCAAATGTTCAACATAGATATTGAAACTCTGCCTGTCATTGCCTCCGATTTCGTGAAGCTGAGCGTCATGAATGATTCGGAAATCGGCAACCGTGTGATTCTGTTCACTCACAGCGAGAATGAGGAGACGTACGAGGATTCCACCACCGTTCTGCTGTTCAATCGTGAGAAGTTCGCCAAATTTGCCAGCGCGGTGAGCCGTGCCAAGGAAGCCCTTGACGCTGCCGAACAGGGAGGCGTAGTTGGCCTCGCGAAGTGGTCTGAAGCTAACTGAAGTTGAGCTCTACTCGGTAACGGGATAACAGTCAGCCGGGTGCCCTGCGCCCGGAGCACCCGGCTGACTGCATCAGGTTGCCGACACCTTGAGCCGTCAATGCCGCTGGGGTATTGCATGGGTGACAGGGGTAGGCGGCTGGTGAGGCTGAGATTTTCGGCCGCTCAGTTGCTCTGGACGCTGGTTGCAACCTCCAGGCGGATCCTCCTCGATCTATTGAAGCTGCTCCTGCATCAAGGCCACCGCTCTATGTCACCAGCTTTACTCAGCGTGCGCTACGAACGTTTCCCACTCTCCTGGGCCTACCCGCAGCACTGGCCTGCCACCCGCGACCTTTGAGTCCCGTACGTACACGGCGTCCAGGCCGACAGCCACTTCCACACAGTCGCCGCCGTCTGACCCGCTGTAGCTGCTCTTGAACCAGCGCAGCGCGTTCACGTTGTCGGCCACCTGCTCCACGCTCATGTCTCTCCCACCATCCGCTCGATGAGCCGCGCAGACTCTTCGACGTTCAAGGCCTGCGATCGCAGCTTGCCATAGCGCAGCGCGAAGGCGCTGACCTCGGCGGGATCCGTGACAACGCACCCGACCCCTTGCGACTCGAAGTACCCGAGGAGCCGGTGTTCGTGTGACTCCACCACCACGAACGGACCGTTCTTACCCGGATGGAACCCCCGCCTGGCGGACATGACCTGCACCTCCACGTTCCGCAACGCACTGACCTCCAGCAGGCGTTGCCACTGCTCGCCCATGACCTCCGGGCCGCCCACCGGATCGCGCAACGCCTCCTCGCTCACGATGAACGACAGCTCCGCCAGCGGTACCCGAGTCAGCAGCTTCTGCCGACTCAACCGCGCTTCCGTGTGCTGGTCGATGATCTCCTCGCTCAGCGGCGGGCAGTGCCCCGCGAACACCGCCCGCGCGTACCCCTCCGTCTGCAACAGCCCCGGCACCAGCAGCGGATCGTACGAGAAGCGGCTCACCACCTCCGCCTCGATGACCGCGAAGTTACGGAAGAACCTCGGCAACTTCGCCCGGTCCACCTCGTCCTGGAGCACCTCCAGAACCCCGCCTGCCTCCAACACCCGGTCCGCCGCCCGTGTGAACGCCGCTTTCGCCGGCCGTCGTCCCTGCTCGACCGAGGCGACCTGCTCCAGCGAGTAACCGATGGCCTCGCCGAGCTCCTGCTGGTTCAACCCGACCCGCTTGCGCAGGTGCTGGAGCAGCCTGCCGTACGCCGACCACGCCCCCGGCAGGTCCGGGCCCTCCTCCTTCGGCTTCACCGCGCCACCGTTCCGCGTCTCCCGCACCGCCCTCACGCCCTTCCGTCCCGAAACCCGCGCCCGCCGCCGGGACCATGTCCAACGCGGGCCGCGAGCACGGGGACACGCCTCCGGAGCCGTACAACGCCCGTACAGAAACCCGTGGGACACCGTCCCCGTGACCCGTAAGGTGGTGATCTTCGGGCGGCGTCGGCCCCCGGAGTCCCCGAGGTGACCGATCCCGATGACGCGTCACGAGATGAGCGACCACGCCGATGCCGTCGTGCAGGAGGCGTGGAGCCTGCCCGCCGCCGATGCCTCGCGCGGGTACGAGGCCCTGTGATGGACCGTGGGGCCGGCCGGGGAACTGGCGGTCGTGCTGGTCCACCGGCGGTACCTGAAGCGCAGCCCCCACGTCAAAGGGTGGGTCGGGTGGAGCCTGAAAGGTCCGTTCGGCGGCGAGCTGGTGACCCTCACGGGGCAGGGGGAGCGACGTACCCCGATCGAGGACGTCCGGATCCGGCCCAGCCACCTCGCCCTTCTCCCGGAGTCACGGTTCCTGCTGGTGGGCAGCCGTACGCGACTGGGGGAGACGGAAGGCACCTGGGAGCCCAACGCCGTGGTGTTCTCCGCTTCCGGAACGTCCCAGGGCGAGTTCTGCGTCGGCGACGACATCCCCGCCCTCGTCACCGACCGCCACGGAAGGATCTGGACGGCCTACGGCGACGAGGGCGTCTACGGCGGCCACCCGCAGTCCGCGGCCGGCCTCGCGGGCTGGGACACCGACGGCCGCGCGACATGGCACCCGCGGGGCCGGCTGCCCGACCACCCGCTGGAGGGCTGCACGGCCGCGACCGAGGACGACCAGGTGTGGCTGGTCTGGTACTCCGGAAGCCGGACCGGCACCTTCCTGACCCGGATCACCCCGTCCACCGGCGAAGTGACCAGTCACCGCAGCCCCGTCCGCGACCCGGACGGATTCGCGGTCCGCGGCGACCGGGCGGTACTGACCCGCCGCGACCACGACCGGCGGACCGTCACCCTCACCCGCGCCGAGTTCGACGGCACCGCCTGGACAGCCACCGACCACCGGACAGTCGACGTACCCGGCAGGGTCGTCATGCGCTGCGGCCAGGGCCGCGACGGCACCCTCTGGCTCCGCACCGGCGACATCTGGCTGCGCGTCGAGGCGTGAGTCCGGGGTCCCGGCACCTGCACTGTCGGCTCGTACAGGAGCCGTACAGAACTTCCGGGTACGGCTGCCAGGTCTGGCCGGCCTGGCTCCGTGCTCACAGGATCTCCCTCATGAAGCCAGGCCGGCCCAGTCCCCGCGAAGCGGCAACCCGACCGGTTCCATCGCGCCGTCCCACGCGTCAGGCCCTCGACACGCGACCGCAGGCGGGATCGATGGACTTGCGTCCCGTCGAACCGTCGGGTTCCCTCCCACCCATGAGCCTTGTGGAACTGGAACAGCAACCGTCACTGCCCCGGCAGGAGTTGCAGGACTGCCTGGCAGCCGCGCAGCAAGCAGCTTGTTCGGGAGCAGTCGAACTGCTGCGTTCGTTCAGAGCGGTCACCGACGTCCGTTACAAGCAAGCACACACCGACCCGGTGAGCGGCGCCGACCTCGCGAGTGAGGCGGCGATCACCGGCTGGCTGCGCCGGAATCGCCCCGAGGACGGCATCCTTGCCGAGGAGGGAAGCGACGAGATCGGCAAGAGCCGGCTTCGATGGGTGGTCGATCCACTCGACGGTACGGTCAACTACCTGCGCGGGCACACCTTCTGGAGTGTCAGCGTGGCATGCGAACAGTGGCGTGACGGGCGCTGGGCCCCCGTCGTGGGCGTGGTCCTCGACCCGCTGCACGACGAGACCTTCTCCGCGGTAGAGGGACAAGGTGCCTTCCTGGGGAAGGAACGCCTCAGGGGACCGCTACCCGGTGCCCTGGACGACGCGCTGATCGCGACCGGCTATGCCTACGACGTCTCTCACCGTAGCGAGCAAGGCGCCCGGTTGGCCGACCTGGTGGGCGATGTGGCGGGTGTGCGCATGCTCGGCTCGACCGCGCTGGCCCTGTGCTGGGTCGCCGCCGGCCGCCTGGACGCCTACTTCGAGGACCGGGCCTCACGCTGGGACTGGGCGGCGGGGCGACTCATCGCGAGTGAGGCGGGCGCACGAGTGAGGCCACTGGGCACAGGCGTGCTGGCCGCAGCCGACGTGCTCTTCGACGGAATCGAGGAGCACGTGGTCGGCGCGGACACCACGGAGGGTCAGGACAACAGCAGTTGGTAGACGGCCCGATGCTTGCCGGGGCCCTTGAAGTCTCTGCGGACCGATACGCCGTTCACTTCCATCTCTCCGGGCACATTCCGGAAACCGAGCGAGAGCCAGGTGGCCTGAGCTGCGGTGTTCTCGGGTTCGGAGGTCAAGTAGACACGGGCGCAGCCCCAGGAGACGGCTTGCATCCGTACATGTTCCAGCAGTGCCTTCGCCACCCCGAGTCTCCGATGGCGGGGACTGGTCACCACGTCTTGGACGTAGACCTCCGCGGGATCCTCCTGGCTGCGGAACGCCATGACCGCTCCTGCGACTTCTCCGTCGACCAGGGCGACCGGACACGAGGAGGCGAAAAGACGCGCGTACAGCCAGTAGTCCGATGCGGTACGCGGCCGGATGTAGGGGGCTCCCTGCTCCATCAACTTGATGACGTCCGGGATCATGTTCTGGTGAAGGGGGGTGACGTGCATGGCGGTGGGTCTCACTCCGGTTGGTTGATCAACTGGGTCAGCAGGCGGGCTGCGGTAGTGGGGTGGGTGGCCTCCGTGACGCTGCGGCCGACGATCAGCACGTCCCACTCGGGGCTGCGCAGCACCGTCCGGTCGGTCGAGCTGAAACCGCCGGACACGGCGACCGGGAGTCTTGTCCAACTGCGCAGCGCCTGGGAACGGGCCAGCGGGTGGTTGCTGCCGACTCCGATGTCGATGTTCGTCGTGATGGCGAAACCGTCCACACCAGCCTGTTCCATGTCGGTGATCCAATGGGCGGAGACGTGGTGGGACGGTACGTCCAACAGAATGGGCACGCCCAGACGCCGCCCCGCGTCGACGGCCGCCGCCACACTGGCGGTGCTGGCCGGCCCTATGAGGAAGACCACGTCGGCTCCGTACTCGGCTGCCAGCACCACCTGGTCGCGTCCCCAGTCGGCCGACATCATCTCCGCGACGACAGTGACATGGGGGACGGCGCGTTTGATCCGTTCCACCGCGATGACCCCCACCGTCTTGATCAACGGATCACCGACCTCGATGAAATCGGCACCCGCCGCGGCCACGGCTTGCGCCACTTCGATGGCCTGGTCCAGATCGTGGAGGTCCAGTGCGATCTGGATGGATCTGCCGCCGCGCAAGCGCCGATAGGCGTCAGGAGGCGACGGGGCGGCCAACGAGGAGACGGACGGGACCGGACCCGACTCCTGGGCCGACCGGGTGAAAGCCTCGGCCTCCCGCCGGACGAGCCAGCTCGGCACACTCAGCCCTTCCGTGACCAGGGCGTCACACACATCGCCGGGAAGAGAGGTCCAACCGGTGCGTGCTTCGCGCAGGAGCTCGAACAGGGCACGCGTCCGCCCGGTCGATCCCGGGCTCGGACTCGACACACCGCTCAGAAGGAGCAGGCGCTCGTAGTGGGTGGCGATCTGGGCGGGACACCACTGCCAGTCGGGCTCGGAACGGAGCAGGTCGAGAGCCATGACGGTGGTGGAGTGGGTATCGACGGGCCCACCACTCCCGGAGAGCAGCCCTTGCAGCACGCTGCTCCGCACGTGCCAGTTGTCGTCCGTGAGCAGCACTTCGAGATGGTGCTCGGCCAGGTCCGATTCGGCCTGCCCGATGGCCCGAGCCGCTGCGGCGCGCACCTTGTAGTCCGCGTCGTAGACCAACCGGTCCATGATGACCCGCGCCGATTCGGCCCGAGGCGACTGCTTGTCCCGGATGCCGTCGGCGAGGGCCGCTCGTACCCGCCAGTCGGGATGCTCCAAAAACGTGTCGAGCGGTTCCGAGCCCGACTCGGCCTCGGACGACAGGAACACGTAGTGGTAACGGGCGAAGAAGGTGGCCTCGTCCGCATGGCCCAGATCGGAGGCGTTCAACAGCCTCCTGATGCCCTGGGCATCGAGGGACAGCTCGATGGCGGTCACGAGCTGCGGCCATACCGCCGGGCCGAACTGCTTCAGCGACTCCGCGAGCCACGGGGCGTAATCCGCCCCCAGGGCGTCGGCGACCGCAGGCACGGCAAGGAGTGACCTGGCCAGTTCGGCGGATGCCTCGCGTCGGCACCTTCGGGCGCACACCCGCAGGACGTGCTCGTCGGCGAACCGCACCCCGCCCCGGGCGACCAGGCCCAGGACGAGAGGGAGGGTGGAACCTACGTGTACCGCAGGGGACACCACGAGGGCGGCCAGCAGGTCGGGCGCCGACCGGTCCAGACCGTAGACAGTGAACTCGAAGACACCTCTGGCCGCCGCGGACCCCATGGCCTTCTTGGCCAGATCGTTGAAAGCGACAACCGTCGACGACGACCTGCCCTGTTCCTCCAAGAGGGCCGAGATCCTGGTGGCCAGGAAGTACTCGCGGACCACATCGTGGATGAAGACGGGAGCCCCGTCCGCTCCTCTGTGAACGAGAGGCGGTGCCTCCACGTCGAGGGGGTCTGCGGTGGACGAGGGCGGTGGTTGCGATGACCGGAGGACGGAAGGAACGAGCTCCGGAGTCGCCCGATGAGCGGCGTCGGCCAACGTCTCCGAGAGATCCACGGGATCATGCCCGGAGGCCGGCAGCACAGCGGCCACACAGTGATCGACCAGCCGGTAACCGTTGACCTCACTGTCTGTCGAGTCGAGCCCGGCGGCCTTCATCAATCTCATGTACAGCGGCAGCCGGGCGAGCTGGCGGACGGCTGCCGGCAGCTCGCTGAAGGAGGCCTCACCAGGCTTGCGCGACCGGTTCCAGGCCGCTCGCGCCTCGGCCGTGCTCCAGGGAACGAGTTCGTAGGACGTTCCGCGTGGACGGGCGCCGGACTGACCGTGGACCGTGGCGGAGAGCACGGGGTAGGCAGACATCTCGATGTCCGGAGGGGTTCGAACGACCAGGAGGAAACGCAGAGCGGGCACGGTGACCTGACGGAGGATGCGGTCCACCTGCCGGGCCACCGCATCGAACCGGCTCTGGGAGGCGATGCCGTCGACGACCACCACGCACGGCCTGTCGAGACGGACACCGGCCTGTTCCAGAGTGAGCAACGCGTCATCCGAACGCGGTACCGACGCGTAGCGCAGGATCTCCGCGGCCAGCTCGAACCGGGGCAAGTCCCAGGAATCGGCCGAATGCAGTTGGAAACTGACGTCGAGACCCATCTGATCCGCCAGATGATAAGTCAGGGCGGTCTTGCCGGAACCCGGTGGTCCCTTGACGACGAAAACGCGGGACGACGAGTCCAAGAACGCCCTCAGAACGCTGATCGCGTCCGAAGGGGGCCGATAGGCGAGGTCAACCGGTGCGTACGACGAGATGGAGGCGATGAGCGACCGCGTGCGGACCATGGACTCGGTTGCCACCCGGCCCACTTCGGCATCGGTGAACGCGGCGGCGGAACCCGCCTCGAAGACGTTGATGTCCCTGGCGGCCTGGTAGATACGGCCCGAGTCGGCGACGTGCGCCTGGAGAACGATCCGGGACTCCTCCTGCTCTCTGCCCGCCCTTCCCTCGGGAACCTCTTCAGCTTTCGGCGACATGGATGTCCCGGGCGGCCTGGTAGACGCGACTGTTTCCGGAAGCCGTCGCATTCATGACGATGGAACGGACACGTTCTTCATCGGAGGCGGAAAGGGAAGGCACCAGCACGTCGTCGAGCACGCGCTGCAACTCGGCGGCCAGATCCGGATCCTCTCGCAGCAAACGCATGAGTCTGCGTTGCCAGTCCTCGGCGAGACCTTGTTCCGCGTCTTCGTCGCCGGCCTGACGAGCCAACCGGACTTCTTCACGGACTTCGACCAGCTCTGCCTCGATCGTGTCGGCCCGCCGAGGAAGGGCGCGCCGCCATAAATCCACAACGGCGGTACGCGCGTGCTGCCACGTATCGGTCGCCATGGCCCCGACCAACGCTGCCGCCGCGGTTGATGCCAAGGTCGCAGGATCCACCGAACCCCCTGAGCGTCGTGGTGAGAACGTGGCAACACGATAGGAGTGCTGAAGCGCCAGGACTACAGCTCGGCACCGATGCACGCCGAGGGTTCCGTCTTCTGGGCCGGAAGCATGGCGGTGGGGGGGGGGGGGGGGGGGGGGGGTGAGTCGGGACAAACCACCCCCCCCCCCCCCCCCCCCCCCCGCCGGCGGGGGGGGGGGGGGGGGGGGGGTCGCGCCCCCCACCCACCCCCCCCCCCCCCCCCCCCCCCCCCGCCACCCCCAGGAACTCCAGTGGCGCTACATGGCCAGGAGCGCCGTGAACGTGGCCCACTCGCCCCGGCCGACCCGCACCACGGGGCCGTCACCCACGGCCTTGGAGCCCCGTACGTGCACGGCACTCTCTGCGGCGGCCACCTCGACGCAGCCACCGCCGTCGGTTCCGCTGCAGGTGCTCTTGAACCACGCGAGGCCGCCGGGCTGCTCAACACGCCGGCCGATGCCCATGGCTCTCCTGCCAAGCGCTCCCGGACGTTTCTTGTCCGGCCCACGCCGGCCGGTGGTCCCGCATTCCCTCTGGGGCGTCCTGTCCATCGCGCCTTCCTTGTTCCGCACAGTGTTCCGCGGTGACCGGCGACGGCCGATCCGTCGTCACGGCCACGCGCACGAACCCGTACACCTGCCGTACCGCGTGATCAGGTACGGAAGCCCGACCTCGTCAGGCGATCCGCATGACGAGACGGTCACTCCGTGAAGTCATCCAACGTCAGTGCCGAACCACCCACTCGCGCACCGCAGTTCACCGTCCGCCTTAGCAGCACCGCACGCGGCGCCCGTCTCGCGCGCCGCCTCGCCTGCCAGCAGCTCGCGGCCTGGGGGATCCCGTACGACTCCGAAACATCGCAGGCCGTCGCCCTCGTCACGGCAGAACTGGCGTCCAACGCCGTCACCCACGGACGCCTCCCCGGCCGGGACTTCCGCCTGACGCTGCTCCTGCTGCCCGAACACGGCACCGTCCGCGTCGAGGTGACCGACACCCGCCCGGAGCGCCACCCCGAACCCGACTCGGCCCTCTCGCAGGCGCTCGACGCCTCCTCGGGACGAGGGCTCCTGCTGGTGCGGGCACACGTCGAGAACTGGGGCTGGGAGAGCCGGGACGCCTGCACGAAGACCGTCTGGGGCGAAGTGGCCCTCCCTTCCCCGCCGGTGTCGCATCCCCTCCTCCGCACTGCCGCGGAGGAGGTCCGGGCGGCGGTGGACCCGTCAGAACGATCGACTCTTGTGAACTGAGTGCATGGAGTGCCATCCTGGTGCCGGTCAACCGCCGCCCGCCCTTCCGGCGGGCAGGCGCGCGTGGCCGGGGGGAACGAGTGAGCGGGTGGGCGCGGCCGGTCGGCGTGTGCGCGTGCGGTTCCGCAGTGATGGCGCCGACTGTCGGGTTCCACGACGCGGCAGCCCGGAAGACGAGGTCGGGTCGAGTGGCCGTCGGCCCGACGGCGTATCGACGTCGAAGGCGTTCCGAACCATGAGGAACCGGTGTCGATCCGGACGCCGGCTCCACGTCGGCGCGAGGGGGCGAGCCTCAGCACTGTTCGGGCCGGCGCCTCGCTCTCCCGCCGTCGAAAGACCTCGGAACTCCCCGGTGATCGCCGCGCACCCCGGCCACCCACCACTGCGAGACGCGACTTCAGGAGCGGGCGATGGACCACGAGATCCAGCTGATCAGTGACGACGACGGACTGATGGTCGTCGGGGACGCGGCGGACGTCGACCGCTTCCTCGCCTCGGAGGGACTGTCGTCGTCACGGGATCTCGGACCGCACTGGCTCAAGCACGTCTTCGGCGTCGGGGCCTCGGCCGCGCAGGTGGGTTCGGAGATCGCCGCGAACTCCGGGCGCTGGGTGAAGCTGACCCCGAAGTCGGCGCAACTCGTCAAGAAGTACGGGCTGAGGGAGAGCGCGAAGACCGGTTTCAGCACGGGTGTGCTGAAAGGGCAGAAGGGGCAGATCAAGGGATTCGTGGAGTTCGCGAGGGGGCCCCGAGCGTTCCTGGGCAACCCGGCGGCCCTCGCCAACGCCGCGAAGCTCATGTCGCAGGTCGCGATGCAGCAGAGCATGGAGGAGATCTCCGACTACCTCGCCTCGATCGACGCGAAGGTCGACGACGTGCTGCGCGCCCAGAAGGACACGGTGCTGTCCCGCATGATCGGAGTGGGCTTCGTCATCGACGAGACCATGACCATCCGCGAGGCGAGGGGCAGGGTCGACGACGTCATGTGGTCGAAGGTGCAGGACGCGCCGACGGCGATCGCGGAGACCCAGGTGTACGCGTTGCGTCAACTCGACGCGACGGCGGAAAAGATGGAGCGGCAGTCCAAGATGGGTGACCTCGTCACCACGGTCAGGGAGGCCGAGTCCCCGGTGCGGGAGTGGCTCGCCGTCCTGGCCCGCTGCTTCCAGCTGCAGGACGCCGTCGCCGTGCTCGAACTCGACCGGGTGCTGGACGCGTCCCCGGAGGAACTGGACGCCCATCGCCTCGGCCTCAAGGCCGCCAGGCAGGACCGGCGGGAACTCATCTCGCGGAGCACCGAGCGGCTGCTGGCCCGGATGGACGCCGTCGCGGGCACGGCCAACGCGAAGGTGCTGCTGCACCCCGCCAAGTCGCCGGCCGTGGTCCAGTCGAGCAACCAGGTGGCGATCGGCGTCCACGAGTTCCACGAGCGGCTCGGGATCGGGTCCGCAGGCCCGTCGTCGGAGGCGAGACGATGGGTCGAAGCGGCCACCGAAGTGCGGGACAAGGCGCTCGAGACCGGAGCGAAGGGCGTCGGCGCCGCCAGAAGCCGGGGCAAGGTCGCCCTCGACCGGGCCGGCACGGTCAAGGGCAGGCTCTCCGACGGGATCGCCGAGCGGGTGCGCCGGCGGCGCGGGGGCGAGGCGGAAGCGGAAGGGGACGGCCAGGGCTGAGCGAGCGCCGCCCGTCCACCACGCGCACGGCCCGGCCCGCTTGCCGCCGGGACCACGTGCGTGCCCAGGGCCGGCGACGCCCGACTTCGGAAGCGGCGGCACCGAGCGGTGGCACGCGGTTCGGACCGTCGTCACCTTCGCGGTACGCGGCACGGGCCATACTGGGGCCATGCTCGATCCCGTCGGACAGCTCTCGCCGCTCCAGCAACGCCTGTTGCGGGAACTGGATCTCTGCGACCTCCCGGTCCCCGAAGCGGGGCCGGAGTCCTATGCCGTCCGGGACCTCGACACGGACGAGGTCCGGGACGTCCTGCCCACGCTGCTGTGGGCAGGACTGGTCGAGCAGCGGGACGAGGACCGGGGCACACTCGGACTCACCGCCACCGGGGCGGCCGCTCTGCGCTCGGCGGAGTGCGACGAGATGGCTGCCCGGCTGAGCGCGGTGGTCTCCTTCGCCGACACCGTGGCGCGCGGTGCGGCGCCCCGCTCCGCCGGCCACGCCCTGAGACGGCTCGCGGAGGGGACGTGGACCCTGGAGCAGGCCGAGGCCCACGTCACGGCCGACGGCGGCGCGTAGCGGCGGCTCACGCTTCGTCCGCCGGTCGGTCGAACTCCAGCACGACGCGTCGCCGGGCACGGGCCGCCCCGGGCTGCGGTGGGAGAACGCCCGCCGACGTGAGGTCGGTGACGGTGACGACCGGGGAGTTCACGATCCTCGTGGTGAGGGCCTGCTGCGCCGGAGCGAGGTCGACCAGGCGCCGCAGGACGGACAACAGGTCGACCAGCTCCGCCGACCACTCGCTCGGCCACGCCGTGACATGGAGGTCGTCCAGCGGGCTCGTCTTCCGGCTGGTGGGGGAGGCCTTCCGGTAGCCGAACCACTTCTTCACGATCCGCATGCCGCCGACCTCGTAGTTCCAGACCTCGGGCGGGACCCCCGTGAAGGCTCCCGGCCCCACACGGAGGGTGCGGCTTTCCTCGTCGTACGTCAGCGTGTCGGGCACGGCGGAGCCGATCGGTGTCACGTACCGCACCTGGCGCGGGTCCCCCGGAGGGAAGTCGACGCCCTCCTGGCCGGACGCAAGCGTGTCGGGCGGATCGCCCCGCACGCCGTAGGTGGCCGCCCACAGAAACGCACGGCCGACCCGGACCGCCTCGCGCCACAGCTCCGGGTCGCGGGTGAGGGGCAACCGGACGCCTGCGGTGAGCAGTTCCTCGGCGAAGTGCTCGGTGAAGGCGCTGTGTCCGGCGACGGCCACCGAGTAGGCGGCGAGATCATGCACGGTCATCCCGTCCAGATCGAGAGCGTCCGCCAGATACCGGAGCAGGCCTTTGGGGGTGTTGGCTGTACCGTCGGGGTGGAAAACGGGGTGTGCCCTCCCGCCTCGGCCGTTGAAGTGGTCGGTGTCCGGTAGCAGTTCTGTTGCAACCAGCGCCGGACCAGTGCTGATCACGTGGGTGTGTTGCTGGTTGAGGAACATCTGTCCGGGTTGGAGCGACTCCCACAGATCGGGGCGGGGGAAATCGAGTACCCGGTTGTCGGCGATCAGCCATTGACGGTCGAAACTGCGTAGGGCGATCTGCTTGATCGGCGGGCAGGCGCCGGCTTCTTCGTTGACGGTGCGAGCGGGAGTGGGCATTCCCGGTAGACCGGAAGGTCTGCTGTCCAGCAGCCGGTCGCGGGTCTCCTTGAAAAGCCGCGCCTTCCACTGCGGATCCTCCTCGCTCGTGAGGCGCGCCCACCGTCGCTGCAGAACGGATGCGAGTGGGGATGTCACCCAAGATCGGTTGGCCTTGATGCCCGGACTGCCCCACGGAAACAACTCGGCCAACGCCGGATAGTCGTCCCACCCGGACAACGTGACCGGAGTGAACGGCCGCACTCCCTCCCCATGCGCATCCCGCCAGCCGTCGTCGTCCAGACCCACCGCCCTGAGCTGAGCGAACTTCTCGGCACGCTTGCCGTGCAGGGCCCGGTAGTGGATGCGCGCGGGGCGGGTGGCGTCGTGGTCCGTGCGCCGGACGAAGACGCAGATGGACAGCGGCTGGGCGACGTGCGGGAAGACGCGGGTGGCCACGTCCGAACGCTGCCCCTCGGGCGACAGGTTGATGACCCACCCCTCGTCGCACGTTCGGCGCAGATAGTTGCGCATGCCCCGTCCCGCGGGGCCGGTGGCGAAGGCGGACGGGGTGATGAAGCAGACGACGCCGTGCCGGTCGTCCGCGTGGGCGTCGAAGACCTTCCAGGTGGCCCAGCGCCAGAAGTAGACGTACAGGTTCTTCAGGGCGTGCTCGTAGCGGCCGTTCCCGGGGTGGCGGAAGTCGTCCAGGGGAGGGCGGCCCTGGCCCTTGACGCGTTTCTCGATCCAGCCGCCGCGGTTCTCGGCCTTGTCGTCGTAGGGCGGGTTGGAGATGACCACGGTGACGGGGACGTTGGCCTTCACGTGGTTGGCGCGGGCACGGGAGACCGACAGGGCCGCGTAGGTGGAGGCGAGCTGCTCCTCCTGGACGTAGGGGTCGTCGAGCGTGTCCGTGACGTGGAGGTTGAGCCCGCCCGGCGGGAGTTCGGCGCCGTGCTTCTTGAGCAGGTCGGCGGCGCGGAGTTCGGCGACCGCGAACGGACCCATCTGCAGTTCGAAACCGTACAGGCGCCCGGCGAGGCGGCCGATCGCGTCGCGCGCCATGGCGTCGCCGGAACGTGCGGCGGCCTGCCGCGCCACCCGCTCGATGATCGTGTGCAGGTAGGTTCCCGTCCCCATCGCGGGGTCGACGATGTGGACGCCTTCGTCGCCGTAGCCGCGGGCCTTGCCCAGGCGGGTGCGCAGGACCTCCTCGGTGAGCCGCACCATCTCCTCGACCACCTGGTGCGGGGTGTAGTAGGAGCCGCTGCGCCGGCGCAGGTCGTCGTCGTAGACGGAGAGGAACGACTCGTAGAGGTGGAGGTAGGCGTCCCGGTTGCCCTGCCGGATGGTCTCCCATCCGACGGATTCGACGGTGCGGGCGAGGAGGTCCAGGGTCACCTCGAACCGCTCGTTGACGTTGTCGGTGAGGAGTTGGAGGGCCTTGCCCATCAGGGCGTGACCGGCGTGGAGCCGCCGGCCGATCTCGTGGAAGCTCGTGCCGGTGACCCGGATGCCCTCCGTGCGGGCGAGGAGCAGGGCGAAGGTGACGGTCTGGGCGTAGCCGTCGGCGAAGGTCGCGTCGTCGGCGGTGGGGAAGAGATAGCGGCGCCAGTCGCTGCGCAGGCCGGTGAAGGGCCGGTCGGCGGTGGGATCGTCGGCGTCCAGCCCGGCCTCGGCCCGCAGTTGCTCCCGCACGGCCTCGCGCAGCAGACGGCACAGCGGTGCGATGTGCTGGACGAGCACCGACACCCGCAGGATCTCCGGCGGTTTCCAGAAGAGCACCACTCGCACGAGCGCGTCGAAGGCCGCCGGGTCCGCGGCGGACAGTTTTCCCCCGGCGCTCTTCAAGGCCCCGGACAGCACTACCTCTTCGCCGATCTGCACGCCGTACCGGAAGACGCGCCAGTGGGTGCCGTTGGTGTAGAGCAGGTTCGGGAGATCCCGCAGACGCTGCCACTGCCGTTTGTCGTGACCGGTGAAGCCGTCGGGGTCGATGCTCTTCCCCGGACGCTTCACCTCGATGTATCCGGTGATGTCCGCGCCGACGCGCACGGCGTAGTCGGGCCGGACCCCGAGGTGCGGTATACGCGCCTCCGGGTGCCAGCTGATCTCGCGCAGGGCGTGATGTTCCCCCACGGCGCGGAACAACTGCTCCAGCGGTCCCCGGATCGCCGCCTCGGGGTCACCCGGCCCCGCCAGACTGCGCCTGCACTCCGCGCCGAACTCCGAGACGGCGTCCTGTAACCACTGCAGGCGTGCGTCAGCCATGGTCCCCCCAGACCTCGGGCCCCGGACGTGACACGGAGCCGACCCCTCCTGATGCGCAGTATGGGGCAGTTTTCAACCAAACGGCAGGGCGCGTACATCGGTTGGCGCGCCCGGCTCACGCGCTCGTACGGCCGTCCACGGCCGGAGTTCCCGCCCTCGCCGCCGGTGTGTATGCGTCGTGAGTGTGCGATACCCGCACCAGAAGGGCAAGAGTGTATGCGTGATTTAGCGAATTCCTTGTGAACTCAGTGCATGAAAAGCATACTGAAGTGGATCGTGTCGCCCGCGCCGGCTGGGCGGACATTCCTCTGAGTACCACTGCGAGGTCCCATGCTCGACCACCGCCTCGTGCAGACGGCCGTGATCGGGAACAAGAACTCCGATCACCCGGTGATCCTGCCGATGGACGCGTGGGAACTGGACCGCTGGCGCAAGGCGCACCCCTCCTACAGCTACTGGTGCGGGCTGCAACTCGGCGGCTGCGGCGGGGAACTGAGCGACCGGCGGTACACCACCAAGGTGTGTCACTTCGCCCACCACGCGACCGCTCCCGTGTGCCACCGCAAGAACAACGGTGAGTCCAGCGCCGACCACCTCTTCATCAAGCGAGGGGTGCAACGGCTGCTCGGCAAGCGGAAGACGAAGGGACGGGTCGAGACGCGCGACCTCGGCAGCGGCCCCGGCGACGCGGTGGACGTCCACCTGCCCGGCAGCCGCCGCCGGCTGCGCTTCCAGCTCAGCGCCCTCGACTACCGGACATGGCGCCGGACCGACGACGAACTCGCCGCGGACGCCGACGGCGTCGACTGGATCTTCTCGTCGGAAGGGCCGATCGTCCAGCAGTTCGTCGGCCGCCACGGCTACTGCCTCCGGGTCCGCTGCGAGACGGTGGGCGGTGAGCGCCGCGTCCACATCGGCGCCGAGGCGCGGGACCGCACGGTTTCCTGGACACTCCTGGACGAGTGCGTGCTGACGCCGTCCGGCATCACCACACCGGACACCGAGCGGATCCACCTGACCCGCCCCCGGCCCCGGCCCACCGTGTTTCCCCTCCAGGGCGGACTCGTCTTCGCCCTCGCTCCCGAGGTCGACGCGCCGGCCGACTCCCCGTTCGCGGTGGAGGACCGGCACCTGCTGGTCGCCGACGTGAAACCCGTGGACAGCCCGATCGTCCGCGCACTGGTGTCCCTTCCGGGGGACACCGACGTGCCGCCCGCCGAACACGTCTACCGCGTCGGCGACGGCGCCCGACTGCTCATCACCGAGAGCGGCGGAGGCTGGGCGGTCGAGGCGAACCGCTACACGCGCCTCAACGCCCACGAGGCCCAGCGAACCGGCCTCTGGATCCCGCCCGCCGCCCCGGAAGCCCCGCCCGCCCCGGAGCCCGTAAGCCGGACGGCGCAGGCGCAGGCGTCACCGACACCGACGACACCCGTCCCGGCGACGACACGGACCGCGGTGACCGAACCGCCGTCGCCGCACGACGCGCCGCCGGCCCCCGCGCCCATGACCCGCTCCGAGCTGGTGACCGCTCTGCGTGACGCCCTGGCGAACCACGCCCGCCTGCACACCACGACCACCTGGGAGACCCTCGCCCGCACGGTGGACCCCGAACTGGCGAAGTACTCCCACACCGACCGGCGGCACCTGCTCGTCGAGCTGGACAGCCCGCTGCGCGACCACGCGCCGGTCCTGTCGGCGCTCATCCGGGAGGGGGACGCGCCGCTTCCGTACCTGGCCGACGTCCTCTCGCGGCTCGGCGTCGCGTACGCCGGCACGGCGTCCAGGATCAAGCGCTGGGCCACGGTCGAGGCGGAACGGGCCTTCGCCGCCTACGGGACACCCCCGCGTACGATGCCGCCGCGGTTTTCCCTGAAGCCCGAACAGCCACTGGTCCGGCAGTTCGCGAGGAAGAACGCGGGCCCGCCCCCCGCGGCCAAGGTACGGCGCCCCGCCGACCGCCACGTGAACACGGCCGGACCGATGGGCAGGGCGGTCGCCGACACCTCCATGGTGAAGCGCCTGCGTTCCCTCGTCCGGGAACTCACCGAACCCCTGCGTCTCCTCGACAAGCCGACGCGCAAGCGCGCGCGAAAGACCCTCAGCGAGGCGCAGACATGGCTCGCGCACCACGACGGAGTACCTCTGCCGGCCGCGCAACGGGCCAAGGTCGCCGACCGGAGCTCCGGGTACTACGTCCGTCTCGTCGAGGACGAACTGAAGGCCGTGAACGACAGCCTGAAAGCGACGAACCAGCGTGCCGACAAGGAAGCGAAACGGCAGGCGCGGCTGGAGGCCGCCGAGAGCAGGGCCAGGTCGGCGCGGTCGAGGGAACCGTCCAGGCGTTCCACGCCCGCCGTGGACCCCGTGGACCGGCTCCGGAGACAACTCGTCGGAGTCGCCTCTCAGGGCGGCACCATCGTGCTCGGCGACCTGGACACCGGGCAGTCGGAGCTGGGCTCCCGGCACTGGCTGCTGACGCTCGACAGACGAGCCGGGGCCGATGCCGACACTCCTCTGCTCTCCGCGCTGGTCACGGCCCCCGGGGGCGGCCCGGTGGCCTTCTTCAGGGACATCCTCACGGCCGCCGGGCTCGCCGTTCCGCAGACGGACAAAGCCCTGCTGACGATCTGGAAACGGGAACAGGAGCGCGCCCACGCCGCCCACGTCCGTCCGCCCCGCCCACTGCCGCCCCGCCTCGTTCCCCGGGTTGCGGCACTGGAGGACGGGGCCCGGCACCAGGACTTGTCCGGTCGGTCATGTGCGGAGCCGGACGGTGAGCGCTGCGGCGGTCGCGGTGCCGAGGCGGACGTAATGGCGTTTGCCGGAGCGGGTGGCGACGGATCGATGCACTTCCTTGTGCCCGGCCGGAAGGAAGGCCGCCCTGAGATTGCCGGTAACGGGCAAGGCGGGCCGGACCATATGCTGTCATGATCGTTCCGGCGCTGGGGGAGTGTCGCGATGTCCGCTCCGGTCAGGGGTGACTCCCGCGACATGCTGCGGAGTGTGCGCCGACGTGATCCAGCCCGCCGCATGGCGGGGAGTGCCCTCGTGGCATGCGCCCTTCCCCGCGCCGATTCGTGAGCGTTGCGGGGCGTGCGGTGCGCGCTCCCGTCTGAGACAGGAGCTGTCGTGGGACTGAACACATGGAGACCGAGGGGCGCCGTGGTGGCGTTCACCGCGGCGTTGGCCTCGGTCACGCTGGGGTCCGCCCTTCCCGCCACCGCCGCCGGCTACACCGCGGTGGCAGGTCCGTGGAGCACCGCCGCCGCCTTGACCGGTGCCGGCGATCAGCAGAGCCTGATCGACGTCAGGACCGCCGGTGACGGTACTGCGTTCGCACTGTGGCGCAACAAGGCGTCGGACGCCACTACGTGGGACATCCAGGTCGCGGTCAAGCCGGCCGGGAGCGGGATGTGGAGCGCTCCGCACACTCTGGCGACAGGCCGGGGCAAGGACGGTGAAGCCGTGCTGGCCGTGACCGTCGGCGGGCGGGCCGTGGTGACCTGGCTGGACGGCAGCGGCCTGGACGGCTCGCTCACCGCGCTTGCCGCCGACTGGGATCCGGCGACGGGAAGTTGGACGGATCCCGCGCCCATCGTGTCCTACGACGGCATGTCACTGTCGACGCCCCGCCTCGCCCCGGCGGCCGACGGCACCGTCACCGCCGTGTGGAACCAGGGCGACGGGTCTCTGAAGTCCCAGGTCATGAGCGCTACGCGGGCTCCCGGCGCCCCGGCTTGGTCCACCCCGCAGTCCCTGGGATCCATTTCCAGCGGATACATCTACGACCTGTCGGTTGCCGTAGCTCCCGACGGGGCGGCCACCGCAGCCTGGGACGCGTACGACTTTTTCACTCATGACCATGCTGTCACCACCTCCACCCGTCCCTCGGCCGCAGGCACCTGGGGTGGCGCCTCGGTCCTGCCCGGCACCGACGAGACGTCCGGCAACGTGCAGGTGACCATGGACGCCCACGACGCCACCACCGTGCTCTGGCACACCGCGTCCAGCGAGAACATGGGCACCGGCGACCTGAAGTCCGCGACCAGGACCTCGCCCACCGGGCCCTGGGGCGCCACGCAGACGGCGATCCCCTCGATCAACTTCAGCGACAGCAGCGGCCCTCTGGCCGCCCCCAACGGTGATGTCACCTACGTATGGGCCGGCTGGAGCAGCGCCGACGGAACGCCGGTCGTACGGGCGATCACCCGGTCCGCGGGCACCGGCGTGTGGTCCCCGCCGAAGACTCTGTCCACGGGATACGTCAAGTGGCAGGTGTCCGCTTCCGTCGGTGCCGACGGAACGGTGCAGGTCGTGTGGCCGCAGACGCCGAGCATCAACAACGGCGACGACAACTACCTGCAGTGGGCGGTGCGAACCGATGGCGTGTGGAGCACGGCGACCGCTCTCGACAGCCTGCCCGTCGCCGCTGTCCCCAACACCGACGCCCTCACCGGCGAGGTGGCCGCCGGCCCTGACGGCCGAGCCACCGTGGTGTGGCGCAAGGCGGTGTACGCGTCCCCCGGCAGCTACACCTCCCAGGTGTGGACCCAGTCGCAGACCCTGCTCAGCAAGCCGCAGATCACCTCGAGGGCCGCGATGAGCGGAACCGCCCGCACCGGCTCCACCGTCACCTGCTCCGCCGCCTGGACCGGCTACCACACCAAGGTCGCCTGGTCCTGGCTGCGCGACGGCGCGGTCGTCTCCGGCGTCAGCGGCAAGACCCGCACCCTCGCCCCCGCCGACTACAACCACAAGGTCTCCTGCCGGGCCACTGTCAGCACCGGCGCAGGCTCGGTCACCTCCACCTCGCCCTCCGCCACGGTGGCGGTCGGCCCTGCCCTGAAGGCCACCACCGCGCCCTCCGCAGCGGGCACGGCCAAGGTCGGCTACAAACGGACGGCTACGCACGGCACCTGGTCACCGGCCGCCACCTCCTACACGTACCAGTGGAAGCGCAACGGCATCTCGATCGCCGGTGCCACCAAGTCCACGTACGTCCTGGTGAAGGCCGACAAGGGGCAGAGGATCACAGTGAAGGTCACCGCGCGTCGCTACGGCTGGACCAACGGCTCGGCCACCACGCCCTCCGTCACCGTCCGCTGAGCAGACACTCTCGGAACCTTCCGAAGAAACTCCCCCGGTGGTGACGACGGCGACCCCGTGCAGGGCCTGCCGTGGAACCGTCGATCACGGCAGGTTTCCTGCACCTCGGACGAACCGGGCCATATTGTCCATGGTGCCCCGCGGGTCGCGCTGCTCGTGGGGGCGCAACTGGCTGTAGAAGTCCTGTGGTCGCCGCCGCGTGGCGACCACAGGCCTCCTTGCCGCCGAGTCGGCGTCCGGCGCCACCACCTGAGCGCGGACGGTTCACGCCGCCCACCGCCCCTGATTGTCACCCCAGCTCAGCGGGCTGACTGCACCGGGTTCAAACCGGTGCCGACGATGCCCGAACCCAGGCGCCCGGGAGCTACGGCCAGTGGCCGCGCCGGGCCGTAGCGGGACGAGCGGGGCGCGGGCAAGGCAGGGACCCACCTGGGCGGCTCGGCTGCGGAGCCGAGGTACGCCGCACCGTCCGCCCCGTGGTCAGTTCTCCAGGCGGACCGGCATCAGCAGGGAGAACGTCCCCTCGTCGTCGGGGCGGCGGACCGCCAGAGGTGCCGTGGGGGAGCCGAGTTCCAGGACGAGCCGGTCCCGGGCTCCGGCGGCGAGGGCGTCCAGCAGGAACGCGCGGTTGACGGCCACGTTGTCCGGACCGTCGTCGCCGTCCTCGCACAGGGCCACCGTGCCGTCGTCCACCACCCTGAGCACGCTCAGCTCGGGAGAGACGCCGTCCTCCCCACGTGCCTCGCCGATGCGCACGGGCCCGGTCTCCACCGCCTTGCGGAAAGCCGGTACGTCGACGAGGGCGCGGCGCCCGGCCGGCAGGCGGACCAGGCGGCGGTAGTCGGGGAAGTCGTGGTCGAGGCACTGGCCGGCCGCCTGGCGGTCCCCGGCCTCCAGCGTGACCCGCGCACCGTCCAGCGCGAGTTCCACCGACTCCTCGGCGTCCAGCAGTGCCCGCATCGCGTCCACGAGCGGGGTCGGCACGATGACCTGGACGCGAGGACCACCGTGCCCCGCGGTGTCCGCCCGCGCGACCGCCATGCGATAGCGGTCGGTGGCCACGACGTGGAGCCCGCCGTCCTCGGCGTCGAACAGGACGCCGCCGAGCATCGGCAGCTCCGGATCGGAACCGACCGCGAAGCGGACCGCGTCCAGCGCGGCCGCCAGTCCGGAGGCGGAGGCGGTCAGCCGGGCGGTGCCGGTGGTGGTACGGGGCGAGGTCATGGGGTTCTCCCTGCGGTCGAGTAGGGCTCGGAGCGTGGAGAACTCGCCACGGGCCTCGGACAGCCCGAGTTCGAGGCGGCGCAGATGCGTCTGCAGGAGCTTGCGCACCAGGTCGGTGTCCGCGCTGGACCAGCCGGCCAGCACCAGCCGGATGTCCGCGAGCGGCATGCCGGCCCGGCGCAGCCGCGCCAGCAGCCGGGCCTCCGCCACCTGCTCCGCGGCGTACCAGCGGTAGCCGCTCACCGGATCGACCCGGGCCGGGACCAGCACCCCGGCCCTGTCGTAGAACCGCAGGGTGCTCACGCCCAGTCCGCTGTCCCGGGCCATCTCGCCAATGCTGTGCATCTCGCTCTCCACACCCGCAACCCTGGGCCCTTCACCAGGTCGAGGGTCAACCCCGGCCGGCCGGACCCCGCTCAGGCGGGACAGTCGGCCTCGGTGGTGGCCGTGCCCCAGCGGATCATCAGGTAGCCGGACCCGCCGATCTCCGCCACGGCGTACCGGGTGTACGGCCATCCCCCGCCCGCGATCCGCCGTTGGTCCACGAGGGCCCGGCACGCCTCACCCGCGGCCGTCTCCGCCCACGTCTCGACCTGCCCCTGATTCCACATCAGGTACTCCGACCAGACGTACATGGCCGACCCGGCGGGGTCGAAGCCCACCTTGATCTCCTCGTTGCCGAGCACCTGGTCGGTCCCGAGCGTCGAGCGCATCCCGTTGGTCCGTTCGATGATCCGCCGGGCGGCGCGGTCCGCGACCCTGATCTCGTCGCCGTCGGTGCTGGGGACCATGGCCTCCCCGAGGCCGTTCTCGTCCGGCTCCCAGGCCGGGTCCGCGTCGTCCTCGGCGGCCGACAGGCACTGTTCGTCCCCGACGAAGTCCTCCCGCCACGTCACCTGCGGTTCCCGGCCCGCCTCCTCCCTGACCGTGACGTACGAGCGGTACGGCAGGTCCGGGTGGAGGCGGAGGACGACATCCCTCAGCGTCAGGCACATCGACCGCGCGATCTCGGTCTCCGCGTACGCCGTCCCCTCCTCGTCGGAGGTGACGCTGTACGAGAAGTAGACCTCCCGGCGCGACTCGTGGAACCTCACGGCTCCCGGAGTCAGCCGGATCGGGCTCAGGTCCCGGGCGGTGACGCCCTGGTCGTGCAGGACGGCGCGCACGATGTCGTGTTCGCCCTCACCCTGCGCCGTACGCGCCTGCCGCCAACTCGCCGCGCTCGCCGCGTCGTCACTCGCGGCCCGCTGCTCCGGCTGCTCGATCCCCGTCGCGCCGCTCTCCCCGGTGTTCGCGGACTGCTGCCCCGAGCCGGCGGAGGCAATGGGGGACGCCGAGGCCGCGGAGGCCGCGGTGCGGTCGTCGTCCCCCGCGCCGCCGGGCGCCAGGGCCGCCACTCCGCCCGCCAGGCCGCCGACGACGGCCGCCACCAGGGCCACGGCGCCCACCAGCCGTTTCCCCGAACGGCTCCGGACCGGGGGCAGATGCCATGCCGGATCGTCCTCGGCCGGCACGTCCCAGACGGCCGTGACCGTGTCCACGGCCGTCGCCGGCACCGCGCCGTCACCCACCACCTGGGTGACCTGGGAGGCCAGCAGCTCCGCGCACTCCCGGGCGGCCCCGGTGGCCGGCGGACGGTCCCCCGGCTCCTTGGACAGCGCCTTCTCCACGACCGGGCGCAGCGGTGCGGGAACCCCGTCCAGGTCGGGCTCCCCGGACATCACGCGGAACGCGACCACATCGGGTGCGCCGGTGCCGAACGGCAGCCTTCCGGTGGCCGCGTGGGCCACCAGCGCGCCCCAGGCGAACATGTCGCCCTCCGGCCCGGTGGTCCCCGCGCGGTACTGCTCGGGACTGATCCAGCCGGGGGTGCCGGTCATGACACCGGTGCGGGTCACACTGGTGCCGTCGGCCGCGTGCGCGATCCCGAAGTCCAGCACGCGGGGGCCGCCGGCCGTGAGGATGACGTTCTGCGGCTTCACGTCACGGTGCACCACGCCCGCGGCGTGGACGGCCTCCAACGCCCGTGCGGTGGCGGCCGCGAGCGCGTACAGACTTCCCCCGGTGAGCGGGCCGTGGTCGAGCAGGTGCTGGTGCAGTGTGGGGCCGGGAACGTAGGCGGTGACCAGCCACGGGCTCTCCGTATCGGGGTCCGCGGCGAGGAGCGGGACCAGATACGGGCCGGTGACGCGCGAGGAGAGCTCCACCTCCCGCTTGAAACGGGCCCGGAACTGCGGGTCCTGGGCCTGCTCGGGATGAATCACCTTCACCGCGACGCGCGTTCCGTCGGGGGCGAGGCCGGCATGGACGGTCCCCATGCCCCCCGCGCCGAGACGGCCGACGATCCGGTACGGGCCTATGCGGGAGGGGTCGCCGGGACGAGCCGGCTGGACTCTTCCACCGGATCCGTTTTCGTTCACAGATTGTTCCTTCATGCGGTTCTACGGCGGTGTGCTCCCGCCCGTCGCCGACGCGCCTTCAGCGGCCGGCGTAGTGCTGTTCGAGCTGCTTGATCTCCTCGACCCACAACTCCATGTCGTCGCCCGGCCGCTTGTACGGCGCGCGCCGGGCCAGCTTGAAGAAGCCGCCGGACGGGCGGCCGGTCTCCCGCAGGACCACCAGGGCGGAGAGCAGTGGCAGCGATCCGTCCGGACTCTCCCGGACCGAGGCGTCCTCGAGCAGGTGGGGCATGGGCCCTTCGTGGGCGGGGACTTGATGACCGCGGCGGGCCAACTCGCCACTGAGGTCGCCGTACGACAGCGGTGCCGCACCCACACGCGCCCGGTCCCGCAGGATGTCGACCACGGCGCCCAGCGCCTGCTCGTACTCCAGCGTGTCCTTCTTCATCGCCTTCTCCCCACCCCTGGTACTCGATCTCGAGCCGGATCAGAGCCTAGAGGCCGTGAGCGAGAGGGGGCAGGGGTGCACGTCAAATTTATGAAATCGATTTGTGAACTCAGTCCACGAACTGCATACTGAGCCGGGCAAATGCCGTTGAGCGATGTCCGGTTCATCGCCGCTCGGGCATTTCGCCGCGCTCGACCGGAGGGGCGAGCCGCGCCCGTGTCCGCACGACGGACCACTGTCATCCGCGACGTCCTTGGGGGACACCATGCGCACCACCCGCACCTCGGCAGCCGCCGCGCTGCTGCTCGCCGCGCTCACCGCCTGCGGTCCGACCACCGAAACCGGCACGGACGCCAAGCCCACCGGCACCACTCCCACGGCTCCTGCCTCCGAAGCGCCTGCCGACGGCGCCGACGAGAGCGCCGGGGACTCCTCGGCCGCCGCCGAGGCCACCGCGAAGCTGCCGGACATGGTCGGCAAGGGGCTGCAGAGCGCCCAGGACGAGGCACAGGCCGCCGGCTTCTACCACCTCACCTCGCACGACGCCCTCGGCCGGGGCCGCAACCAGATCCTCGACCGGGGCTGGAAGGTGTGCTCCCAGACCCCGGCGTCCGGCACGCACGTGACGGACACGAAGGTCGACTTCGGCACCGTCAAGCTGGAGGAGACCTGCCCCGCCGGTGGTGACCAGGGTGAACCGGAGAAGGCCGGCTCCACCATGCCGGACTTCACGGGCAAGTCCGTCAAGGTAGCCCGCCAGGCACTCGACGGCTCCACCAGCATCACGGTCGACGACGTCTCCGGCCAGGACCGGATGGTGCTCGTCGAGTCGAACTGGCAGGTCTGCTCGACCGACCCGGCCGCCGGGGTGGAGCTCGACGGACAGCCGGTGACGATCGAGGCCGTCAAGTTCGGCGAGAACTGCTGACCGGGGGGCGGCTCCGCCCCAGTCCGGTGACCGCCCCCGCTGCGTCGACGGGGGACGGCAGCGGACCGTGGCGGATCAGCCGGACGCCGACTCGGGGCCGGAGCGCGGGAGCCGCTTGCCCCGGGCGAACCAGGCGGCCTCCACGGCGTCGGGCATGACCCCCGCCGACGCCGCCTGCTCATGGACGACGTCCAGATACCGGGCGTACTGCTCCGTGGTCCAGCCGTTGAGCGGCCAGTTCTCCGCGACGGCCTTCCGGTCCTTCAGAGCACGCGACACGACACCGTCCAGGATGAGGGGGCGAAAGGGGCCGACGGGGTCCTCGTGACCGGCGAAGTAAAGGAACTTGGTGAAGAACGCCGGGCCCAGATAAGGGATGCGCTGGTCGTTGCGGCAGGCGCGGTACGCGGCCACGGCTCCCCTCTCCCGCAGCACGGTGAGCACGGTGGCGAGCCGGGCGTCGATGTGCGTGGCCGAGGTGTGCGCGAAGATGTGTCCCCGCCGGTTCACGGACCGCGCCTTGGTACCGGTGCCCCAGACCAGCGCGGCGATCAGCAGGTGCCTGCGTCCCTCGACGGTGCCGACTCCGTCGGCCATGCCCAGTACGGTGCGGCGGTCCACCCGCGGCCACCGGCCGACGCACGGACACCCGTCGAGCTCGGCGGGCCACCAGGTGGCGTCGGGAAGATGGGAAAGCCAGCGTTTCCGGTCGAAGGGGATGGCCAGGCCGAGGACCTCGTCCCGGGGAGGGACGAGGAGATCGGCCGGGAGCCCGGGCACGCGCACCTCAGTCCCGCCGCGCCAGATCCAGCGCCGCCGTGTGCACGAACCAGTCCAGTACGCCGCAGATCTCCTCCCCGTGCTCCGCGAACACCCGCAGCGGGAAGGACGGCCGCAGTTCAAGCTTCGCCTCGGGCAGGTCGATCCCCTCGATCTTGTTGAGGCGGTTCAGGAGCTCACGGCGCTGTTCGGAGTCGTCGAAGGGACTGCGGTCCTTGAGGTACTGGAAGACGACCTCGACCGTTCCGCTCACCGGGTAGATCGCCATGGGCCAGATCAGATGAGGGTGGCGGCTCGTGCCGGCGTCGAGCATCGGGAAACAGCTCGTCTCCTCGTGCCTGCCGTAGGTGACGTGACCACCCTGCAGGCGCCAGAAGTCCAGCGTCCCCAGCACTCCCGCGCAAGCCTCCGGCCAGTGCTCCCGCAACTGCGCGCGGAACCGCTCGGCGGGCGCCGCGTCCTCCCCCTCGGGGAGCGGGGCGTGCGAGGCGGGCTGGGCGACGTCCTTGCCGAGCAGGGTGGCCAGCTCCGCGGCGGTCAGGCGCTGGGACCTGTCGGCCCGGCCCGACGGGTCGAACTTCACGCCCTCGCTCGTCAGCAGTTCCCGCGGCGGCGGCCTGTCACCGCCGTCCGCCCAGCGGAACGCCGGGGAGACCTTTCCGTCCGCGGTGAGGACCCGATACGCCCCCATGACTTCCGGGTTGGCACCCAGATAGGTGCCGACCGGCACCGGGTGGCTGCCGATCAGCTCGGCGACATCGCCGTACGTCGTCCACGTGCCGCTCGGCATCGCCACCAGAGCCGCTCGCAGTTCGGCCCAGCCCGGCCACTCCTCGCCGGCCGGCTTGACCCCGCCGATCGGTCCGGGCCACAGCTCCACCGCCCGCTCCGTCAGACGGTCGGCGCGGGCCAGGATCTCGGCCTTGCCCCAGCGCTTCTCCGCGGCGATCTCCTGGTTCATGCGCAGGGCGCTGGAGTCGAGGATCTGCTGCTTGCGCTCGAACGGGCTGTTGGACAGCTTCGCGTTGTCCCCGGTGAGGGTGAGGTTGCCCAGCGTGTGCACCAGCAGGTCGTGCAGCTCCTGGGGCGTCTGGTTCGGCTCGGTCTCGTCGGCGAGCAGGTCGAACCACGAGGCGGCCGGCCGCTGGGGGAGGACGTGCTCCACGCTCAGGGACGCCTTGTCGAAGTCGACGGGCTCGGAGGAGCCGTAGCTCTCCTCCAGACGGCGCAGGATGTAGCTCCGCTGAGGAGGACGACCGCTCCAGTAGAACGGCTTGCCGCGGATCGCCTCGCCCAGCTCCTCGTCGTTGGGCCAGCGGCGGCGCCGGCCGGACAGGAACCGCCGGACCGCCTCGGCGGCGGGGCGGTCGGTCTCCAGCTCCTTCGGCGCCTCCATGAAAATGCGGTTGAGGTTGGTGGTCGGTGTCTGGCAGATGAGCCGCCGCACCAGATAGGACTCGACGTACCGCAACGCCTCCGCCGCGTCCTCGGCGGATGTGGTCCCGCCGTCGACGAGGTCCAGCAGGTGCAGGGCCAGCGGGTAGTGGGTCTGGCCGCCCCAGGTGCCGAGGCGCTCCAGCACGGCGCGCAGTGCGGGTGACTGCTCACGCCGGGGCTCGATGATGCGGAGGAACCGACCCGCTCGTTCGGCCAATTGAGAGATCTCGCGTTGCAGCGCGTCCTCGTCGCCGGCCAGCGGCTGGAGCCTCTTCTGCTGCTCCCGGTAGATCTCGCTCTGCTTGGTCTTGTGGTGGCCGCGCACCACCAGGTCCAGCCAGACCAGGAGTTCGAGGTTCTTGGGGCCGAGGCTCTGCTGCATGGGCAGCCACAGCTCCTGGTAGACCCGCTCACCCCGCTTGGGCAGGAGCATGAACACGTAGTTGCGCAACAGGTCGCTCTGGCTCAGCCCGACGCCCGTGTTGTTGATCGACTCGAAGATCCGGTAGACGTTGTCGCCGGACTCCGCGGTGATCTCCACGATCGACAGCAGGTCCTTGAGGACGGTCCCGACCGTCGTGATCCACCGGTCGTCGCCGGCGGCCTCCCGTCCCTCGGCGAGCGCGCCGAGGAAGAACCGGTAGGCGGCACCGACGTTGTCGCTTCCGCCCGCCTCCGCACGGGACTGCACGCATGCCGTGTACGCCTCGCGGTCGGCCTGGGTCGGCAGCAGGCGGTAGTGATCGAGGCCCTCGTGGAACTCGTTCACGAGGATCTGCCGGTGCACCCGGTCCGCGCCGCGCGGATCACCGGTCTTCTTGAGATGGTCGCGCAACGCGGTGAACGCCAGCATCAGCGTCGTCAGCCGCTGCTGGCCGTCCACGACCAGCCACCGTTGCACACCGCCGGCCTGGATCTGGCCGGGGGCGAGCACCACGGATCCCAGGAAGTGCGGGGTGACGGCCTCGCCGGACAGGTGCTGGTCGACGAGTTCGCCCATGTCCTCCCAGAGCTGCCTCAGCTGTTCCCCGCCCCAGCTGTACGTCCGCTGGTAGAGGGGGACCTGAAACTGCTTCTCTCCCTGGACGAGTTTGAGGAAGGTGATCTCCTGCGCGCGCATGCGCTTCCTTTCCTTGCCCGGTGGGCGGCCTGGCGGTCCGCCCGACGACTCAGGGCCCCACGGCGGTCACTCAACCTACAGTGAACTCAGTCAACGTTGAGGGGTTTTGCGGCCGTTCACGGCAGACGGAGTACCCCGTTTTCCGAAACCGCAGGCGGCTGCCGGGAGATCCGGGGCATCGTCTCGTTGGGGGAGCGGCGCAACAGCTTGATGGACCGGCCCTCGGCCCACGCGTTCCACGCCTTGAGGTAGTAGAGCAGGTGTTCGCGTGAGTCGTCGCGACGGCGGTGGGTCGTGCCCGTGGCGAGGTTGAGCATCGTGTTGCGCAGGGTGAGGCGGGGATCGCCCGGCTCGAGTCGCGCGCCCGTGACGATTCCCTCCCTCCACGGGGTCTGATCGATGTCGGGCCGTGCCTGGGTGGTCACGTACCAGCCGATGGTCGCCGCCGTGACGGTGATGCGGCACGCGCGGTTGAGCGCGATGCCGTGATGCAGCGCGTCACGGATGCCGGGGTGCTGGTCGAGCATGGTCAGCAACTGGTCGTTGCTGGTCACGGACGAGCCGCCGCTCCAGGCCGAGTTGGGTGCGTTCAGGTACAGGTGGAGGCCGCGCAGGGCTGCTGCCAGATGCGTCGAGTTGGCCTCTCCCGCCAGCGCGAGCGTGTCCCGGCCGGTGCGCTTGCGCCCGGTGTCCATCACCGTGAAGGCGGTGCGCGGGACACCGTGCGTGACGGTCAGCGGTACCGTCATGCCCGCCTTGGCGATGGCCGCCAGTCGGTGCTGTCCGTCGATCAGTACACCGTCCTCGTCGAACGCGATGCCCTGGTGCGTCAACTGCCACTCGCCCCGCTGGATCCGGCCGGCCAGCTGCTGTACCGCGCTCTTGCTGAGGGGGCGGTTGCTGGTGTTGCGGGTGAGCCACTCCGCTGCCAACTCGGGACTGACGTGCAGCACTTCCATGCGCATGGCGCGTGGCCTCTTTCTCTCCGGGGCGTGGCGGGCGGTCACGTGCGTGGCGCCCGTGCACATCATGAAGTAATTCTGTGAACAGAGTCAACGAATAATCTTTCTTGTTTTCCTGCTCTGGATGGGATTGCATGGGGTGTGCCCGGTGCGCTCGGGGGTCGACCCGGGGTCCGGTGGCGGTGCGTGGCGACATGGTTCCGCTGCGTCCCGGCTCCGGATCGTGCTGATACCCTCGCGCGTGTGCTCAGTTCACACTTGGGTCGACGCGTCGGGGGGCGCGTCATGCGCGTGCTCCGGTGGGTCGGGCGGGATGACGTCAAGTGGCCACCCAAGTGGCCCTGAACAGCAGTGGGGTGGCGCGTGAGCCAGAGTGAGAGCGAGCTCGGCGACGGTGTGCAGCCGGTCGGTACCGACTACCGGTACGGCGACGGACTGCACGTCCGCGTCGACGACGTCGTGCCGTACGAGCTGGTCGATCCGGAGGACTCGGACGGGTACCGGCGGGGCGACGACCTCGTCCGGTGCACGCTCTACCTGAGCAACGGGACGGCCCGGCCCCTCGACGTCGACGGCATCACCCTGCTGGTGCGCGGCGGGCCGTACGGCAAGACGGGGCGTCAGGTGCACGACTATCGGGGCGAGCTGCTCGACGACGAGCTCACGGGCACCCTGCGCAAGGGCCGCCGGGCCTCCGTGACCTGGGCCTACAGCATCCCCGCCGGCACCGCCGACGAGCTGGACGTCGAGGTGAGGTTCCCCCACTCGCACGACCGCGAGAGCATCACCTTCACCACGGCGCGGGCCGCCGTGCCCGTACCGGCCGCGGCCCGTGCGACGGCCGTGCGCACGGCGCAGGCGCTCCTCCCGGACCAGGAGGCGCTGTTCGGCGAGCAGCAGCCGTCCCTGTTCGCCGGCACGGAGCCGGAGCCGGTGGACGAGCGCGACGGCCTCCTCGACGCGGGGACCACTCCGGTCTCCGACCGGCCCGTGCTCGACGCGGTACCGGCACAGCCCACCGCCCCCGAGCGGCCGAGCGCCCCCGCCGCCGCGCGGCCGACGGAACCCCAGGCCGCCATCGTGTCCCCGCGGCACCAGGAACTCTCCCCCGACGAGCTCGACGCTACCCGCGTCCGCCAGATCTTCCGGTTCCTCGCCGAGGCCGAGGAGTCGAAGACACGCCCCGTCCGCACGCTCGACGGCGCCGCCGGCACCGTCTGGTTCGAGGAACTGCCGGACGCCCTCGAGGTCGCCGTGATGCTCGACGGAGCCCTCGGCACCGACGAACCGGCCTGGCTGACCCTCGAACGCCCCGAACGCGAGGACGCCCCGCACCCCGCGCCCCTCCTCGCGCCCTGGATCGACGAGACCCGCGTCCGCGACTTCAAGCAGACCCGCGCCCCGCACCTGCGCCGCCGGATCGAGCCGGAATTCCCGGACTGGTCCCAGGGCATCCCCCTCGACAAGACGTACCACGAGCTCGACGACCACCCGAAGCGGGAGAAGATCGAGAAGCTGTACGCCGCCTGGGAGCAGGAGTGGCTCGCCTGGGCCGAGCGGCGACGCGCCATCGACCCCGTCGTCAGGCTGTACGACCGGTTGCACAAGATGCACGAGGACGCCGCCAACCTCGGTGAGGCCTACGAACTCGTCCTCGGGCTCGGCCGGCTCACCTGGCAGACGGCCGGCGGCCAGCGCGTCGAACGCCACCTGGTCACACATCGGGCCGGCATCCGGCTCGACCCGGCCACCGGCACCCTCACCGCCGCCCCCGACCCGACCGGTCCGGGCCTGGAACTGGAAGAGGGCATGCTGGAGGGGGCCCAGCACGTCCCCGGGCCCGTGCGCGAGCAGATCGTCGGCGTCCTGGAGGAGGGCTCCGACGTCACCGACCCCGCACACCTCGACGCCGTGCACACCGCCCTGCGCAGCTGGGTCAACGCGGCACACAGCGCGGGAAGCTACGCGCCGACCGTGGAGCGTGCCCGGCCGCGGACGCTCGACGTGCCCCAGGTGGGACTCACCCCCGCGCTCGTCCTGCGCGAACGCAACCGCCGGTCGACGATGGACGCCCTCAAGGCCATCGCGCGTCAGATCGACGCCGGCACGCCCCCCACCGAGCTGCTCGGTTACATCGCGGGCCGCGACGGGGCGCTGACCGCCGCCGACCTTGCGGCGGCCGAGGGCGACGGTGCCGACGCCGGCACCGGCGAGATGTACTTCGCGCTGCCCGCCAACGAGGAGCAGCGCACCATCGCCGAACGCCTGCGCGCCAACCGGCTCGTCGTGGTGCAGGGCCCGCCCGGCACCGGCAAGACGCACACCATCGCGAACCTCGTCACGGACCTGCTCGCCCAGGGCAAACGGGTCCTCATCACCAGTCACACGCCGCGCGCCCTGCGCGTCCTGCGGGACAAGCTGCCCGAGAGCATCCGCGACCTGTGCGTGAGCCGCACCGAGGACGGCGCCGCCGCCCAGCGCGAACTCGAGGTGTCCGTGCAGAGGATCCTCGGCGAGTACGCCGGTTACGACCCCAAGGCGTCCCAGAGCGAGATCCGCACGCTCCAGGCGCGGCTCGCCGCGGCCCGGTCGGCCCAGCAGGCCATGCTGCGCGACCTCGCCGTACTGCGCGAGCAGGAGACCCACCGCTTCGAGGCGGAGATCGGCGACTACACCGGCAGCCTCCAGGAGATAGCCGAGCGCCTCACCGCCGAGACGGAGCGGTACGACTGGCTCGGCCCGGTGCCCCAGGAGCAGCCCTCCCTGACCTCCGACGACGCGCTGCGGTTGCTGCACACCACGCGCGCGTTCACGCCGCACCACCGCGCCCTCGCGGCCGAGGTGCCCGGTCCCTCCGAGCTGCCCGGCCCCGGCGACTTCGAGGAGGCCGTGCAGGTGGTGCGCTCCGCCGAGGAGGCGCACGAGGCGGTACGGCAGGATCCGCTGAGCCTGCGGTACGACGCGGCCGTGCGTGGTCTGAGCGAGACCGAGCAGCAGCGGCTGACGACGGCCCTCGACGCGTTCTCCGGCGCCAGGGCGCGTGCCGCGTCCCTCGCGGCCGCCGCCGGCGAGTGGGCCGTGGCACTCCTGGGGGAGGTGACGGCCGGCCAGGACTGGCAGACGCGCAGCCGGCACGCCGCCGTCACCGACGCCCTCACGGCGCTCGACGCCTCGCTCACCACGCTGGGCACCGCGATGGTCAGCGGCCTGGAGCAGTACGACCCGGCCACCGCCCTCGGCCAGGCCACCACCCTGTACGACGGTCTCGCCCAGGGACAGAAGCTGCGCGGTCCGCTCGGCACCCGCTCCAGGCTCGCCAAGGCCGTCGGCGGATTCGTGCAGGCCGTGCGGGTCGACGGACGGTCCCCCGAGGACGCCGCCACCGCGGCCGTCGTCGTGGCCCGCGTCCAGCTCGAACTGTGCCTGGCCCAGGTGGAGGCCGAGTGGGGCGCTCCGGCCGGAGCGTGGCAGGGCCACGGTCCGCGCCTGGCCCGGCTGCGGCAGGACGCCGACGTCCTGGAGGCCCTGCTCGCCGTCGTCGCCGCCCGCACCGACGTGCTGACCGCCGCCGCCACCTCGCCCGAACTCGCCGTCGCCACCTGGCACGACGCACCGGTCGAGAACGCCGTACGCGCCCTGCTGCGCGCCGCGACCACGCTGCGGGCCGCCGAGCGGTCGCGCAAGGCGATCGCGGACACCGAGGAACTGCTGCGCGCGTGGAGCGAACGGCCCGGTGTGGCCCCCGCGGTCGTCCGCGCGCTCGACGCCGTGCGTGCCCGGGACCCGCAGGGCTACCGGGAGTTCAGCGACGAGATCGCCGAGGTGCGTGAGGCCGCCCGGCTGCGGGCCGAGGAGCACGCCGCGCTCACCCGCGTGCGCGAGGCCTTTCCCTCGCTCGCCGAGCGCGTCACCGGCTCCGCGGAGGACAGCGCGTGGGACGTCCGGCTGCCGCTGCTCGCCGCCGCCTGGGCCTGGTCCGCGTGGCGCGAGCGGATGGAACGACTGACCGACCCGGAGGCCGAGCGCGCCCTGCGCCGCCGCCTGACGGAGGCCGACGACGAGGCCCGGATCATGCTCGCCCGGCTCGCCGCCGCCCGCGCCTGGCACCGCTGCCTCGGGCTGCTGACCGGCGACCAGTCCCGCGCCCTCAGTGCCTACCAGCAGGCTGCCCGCCGCATCAAGGGCAAGTACCAGCACCGCTACCGGCGCGACGCCCAGGCCGCCCTGCGCAAGGCGCAGACGGCGGTGCCGGCCTGGATCATGCCGCTGCACCAGGTGGCCGAGACCGTCCCCATGGACCGGCCCGGCATGTTCGACGTCGTCATCGTCGACGAGGCCAGCCAGTCGGGCCTGGAGGCCATGCTGCTGAGCTGGCTCGCCGACCGGATGGTGGTCGTCGGTGACAGCAAGCAGGTCAGCCCGTCCAACGTCGGCCTCAAGCAGGACGAGTACTTCCACCTGCGGGACCGGCTGCTGACCGCGCTCGAACCGGACGTGCGCAGCCTCTTCGGTCCCGACTCCAGCTTCTTCGACCTCACCGAGGCGCTGTCCGCGGGCCGCGGCACGCTCATGCTCAAGGAGCACTTCCGGTGCATGCCGGAGATCATCTCCTTCTCCAACGACCTCTGTTACAACGGCCGGCTCCAGCCGCTGCGGCAGTACGGCGCCGACCGGCTGCCCCCGGTCCGCACCGTGTACGTCGACGGCGGGGAGGCCACCGGCGGCAACGACCGGCTGGTCAACACCGCGGAGGCCGAGGCCCTCGTCGACGCGGTCGCGCGCTGCTGTGCCGACCCCGCGTACGAGGGGAAGACCATGGGCGTCGTCAGCCTCCGCGGCGCCAAGGGCCACCTGACGGAACTGGAGAACCTGCTCGCCGAACGCCTCGACTACGAACAGCGCGAGGAGCGGCGCATCCGGGTCGGCGACGCCGAGGACTTCCAGGGCGACGAACGCCACGTCCTGTTCGTCTCCTGCGTCAACTCGGCCACCACCGCGGCCGGGACCGTACCGGGCGGCTTCAACGGCAAGACGTACGAGCAGCGGCTCAACGTGGCCGCGTCCCGCGCCCAGGACCAGGTGTGGGTGTTCCACAGCGCCCGGCCGGAGCAGTTCCACGAGAACGACCTGCGCCGACGGTGGCTCGACCACCTCACCCGGCCCGCGGAGGAGGACATCACCGCGGTGGAGGGCGAGGTGCGGCCCGACGTGCGCCACGAGTCGTTCGACAGCCTGTTCCAGCAGAAGGTGTACCTGGAGCTGACGGCCCGCGGCTACCGGGTGCGGCCCGGCTACCGGGTCGGCCGCCACACCATCGACCTGGTCGTCGAGGGCGGCACCCGCAGACTGGCGGTCGCCTGCGACGGCGACGCCTTCGCCGAGGGCGAGGACGCCTCCACCGCCGCCGCCCGCCAGCGGGACCTGGAGCGCGTCGACTGGACCTTCGTGCGGATCCGCGGCAGCCGCTTCCACCTCGACCGCGAGCAGGCCCTCGCCCCGCTCTGGGCGGAACTGGAGCGGCTCGGCATCGATCCGCTCCCCGAACGGCCGGAGGTCCCCGAGACGCTCGCCGATGCCGCTCCCGGGGCGACGGCGTCCCCGGTGCCGCCGGCCGACGGCCGGGACGAGGACGACGGGGTGGAGGAGGAACGGGCGGACGAGCGCCCCCAGGACCCGGGCCCGGCGCCCGACCTCGCGCCGGAGACGGCACCGCCCTCCGCCGTCGGGTCCGAGGATCCGCGCCTGTCCTGGCCGGCCCTCCGGGAGGAGCCGGCCGAGGAACCGGCCGCGCAGCCGACCGAGGAACCGGCCGCGCAGCCGGCACCCCGTTCGGCGTCCCCCGTCGCGCGGAACGTCCTCCCCGTCCGGGAGATCCCCGCCGCCGCGTTCCAGCGGCTGGTGCGCGAGATGCAGGGACTGCAGGCCGCCATCGACGCTCCCGACGAGACACCCGTGGACGCGGACCCGGCCAACCTCGTCTTCCTCAGGAGGACGAGGGCCGACCAGCGGGAGCGCCGTACGAAGCGGCTCGGCTTCCTGCGCACCTTCCTCGACGCCGTGCACGTCGGCCAGGAAGGAATACCGGCAACGGTGTTCCCCGGAGCGCTGCTGGTCCTCGAGTTCGACGGAAAGGTCGACGACACGACCCTGTACACCGTCGCCGAGCTGCCCACCGAGGACGCGGAGGTCATCTCCCCGTCGTCCCCGCTGGGACAGGCGTTGATGTGGCAGCCGAGGGGCCGGGAGATCCCGTACGACGCCTCCCGGGGCCGAACCCACACGGCCGTCGTCCGGGAGATCCGGGTCTGACGATGTCCGGTGGACCGGAGCGGGGGCGCAGGCTCCCGCAGTGACGGCCTCGGTGCCCCGTACCCCGTCCCGGGTACGGGGCACCGAAGCCTGCCCGCGTCAGCCGACGACCGGATCCAGCATCCGGCTGCGCTCACCGCTCCACGAGACCGCCAGCGCGTCGCGGGCCCGCGTGCAGGCGACGAACAGCAGGCAGTGCTCGGCCAGCAGATCCGACTGGTGCTGGACGGGATCGACGTCGTCCGGTGTCACCTGCGGGGCGAACGGCAGCACACCGGAGTTCACGCCCACCACGGCCACGCACCGGAACTCCAGTCCCTTCATCGCGTGCATGGTGGCCACGCGGACGCCCGACACGTCCGCTCCGGGGTTGTCCTTGACCGCCACCGCCGGGATGCGCTCGCGGCGCAGGCGCGTGATGATCGCGTCCACCATCGTGTTGAACCGGGCGCACACCGCCACCTCGGACGGCTTCACCCCGTCCTGCTCGATCCAGGTCCGCACCTGTTCGACCAGTGCCCGCAGTTCCTCGTCCTGACTGCCGTACCCGCGCGCCGCCGGGACGCGGCCGTGCAACTGGGACCGGTAACCGTGCAGCGAGTCCCGCCCGCCGTCCTCGTCGTCGTCCTCGCCGAGCCGGCCCACCGGCCGGCCGTCGAGCAGGGACGCGGACCAGCGCAGGATCTCCTCCGTGCTGCGGTAGTTGAGCCGCAGTCGGGAGGCGCGTCCGCGGACGTCGATGCCCAGCGAGCGCAGCGACACGCGGGAGTCGTAGACGCGCTGATGAGGGTCGCCGACCAGGAAGATGTCGTCGGCCCGGACGGCGGCGCAGGCGCGCAGTACGCGCCACTGGGCGGGATGCAGGTCCTGCGCCTCGTCCACGACGACGTGGCGGTAGCGCGGAGAGCCCTCGGCGAGGATGCGGGCCGCCTGGTCGCACAGCTGGGTGTACGTCGCCGCGTCGCGCGAGGCGAGGTCCGCCGTGAACCGTTCCATCACCCGCCACAACCGGGCGCGTTGCACCCGGCCGACCTGGGTGCCGCGGCCACGCCGCACACAGCGCAGGTACTCCTCGGGCGTGCGCAGTCCCTGCGCCAGGACGACGTTGCGGAACTCCTGGGACAGGAACTTTTCCGTCCAGGGCAGTTCCTCGCGTGCGACGGCACGGGTCCAGGCGCTCTTCTCCGCGGCGGCCGAGAGGGGCTTCGGGGCACTGCCCCTCGCCTCCCTGATGACCCGTGCGGCGAGGGAGTCCACCGTCGTGACGTCGACGCGCTCCAACAGGTGGGCGTCCGCGTCGCCGAGCAGAAGGGCGAGGCTGTCCCGCAGGGCTGCCGCCATGGCGTTGGTGAAGGTGGTCAGGAGGATCCGGTCCCCCTCGCGGCCGGTGCGCAGCAGGTGCCGTACGCGGTGCAGGGCGACCACCGTCTTGCCGGTGCCCGGACCGCCGGTGACCTGTGCGGGACCGTTGAAACCGGGGTGGTAGGCGTGGCGGCGCTGGGCGGGGTGGAGGAAGATCCGCCAGCGGGTGAAGTCCTCGGTGAGGATGCGCTCCAGTTCGCCGGGGCCCGTCACCTCCACGATGCGGTCGGGCGTGTTGAGGATCGCCTCGGTGAGGGTGACCGCGGGCCGGTCCTTGGCCGTGCGCACGGTCTGGCCCCGCGGGGCGATCAACTGCTCCCAGACGTCCTCGGGGGACTCGCCCTGCGCCAGGAACCACAGCACCTCGTACTGGTCGGCGGGCATCATGGGCGGTGCCATGACCGTCAGGTCGTCGGCCGTGACGCAGACGCGGGCCAGTCTCAACACCTGGTCGTCGACGCCGAGGTCGCGCAGCACGGTGTCGGAGTGGCCCGCGAAGAGACGGGCGGGCGCGGTGTCCGCCTTCGTCTCGAAATAGGTCTCCATCTGCTCCAGGGCCTCGACGTTGCGCACCTCCAGACCACCGGTCGCGCCGTTGACGGAATAGGCGCGCTTGCAGGCCCAGTTGATCGCCTCGTCGTGCGGCGCGACCCGCAGCAGGGTGAAGAGGTCGCTGCCGTCGTCGGGGGCCAGGAGCACGCCCCGGTGGAACTTGGTGATGCGGATGGTGCGGATCCGGGGATCGCGGGCCCGCTCGAGCTTCTCCAGATGGATGCCCTTGCTCGCGTGGAGCTGGGGGACGGTCATGCTCCGGAACATCAGGATCGCGTCGTTGACCTCCTTCTGGACCGGTCGCTGCAGCGAGATGAGGTCCGCGACGAAGTCGTCGGAAAGAGCGAGTCGGGGCATCGGGGTCCTCGGTGACGGGTGGGCGGAGATCGGGATTAGCCTAGAGACTCCGGCCGGCCGGAGCGACGGAGCGTCGGATATTCATTGTGTGAACTGAGTCAACGATCTATTCTTCGTCTGCTGCCCCACGTACGATCCCGCCCGTGCTCCATCGGATCCGTTCGGAAGGACCCACCGCATGCCGGCCCAGCCCGCCCAGGCCGCTGTTCCGCACCCGCTCGACGAAGTGCCCCAGACGTTCCGCGCCGGGGACTCCTACGAGGTCCGGGACGGACTCGTGACCTATGTCCGCCGCGATCTGCTGGGTCCGTGGGACGGCGGGACCGAGACCCTGCCGAGTGCCTCCTCCGGACCGCGGGACCGGTATCTCGTGGGCATGCTCGGGCCGCGGCCCCGGTCCGTCACCGCCGACCGGATCGCCCTCGCGGCCGCCCAGAGCGCGGACGGCGAGTCGGGCGACGAACAGGAGGGCGACGACACCGAGCTGCAGGACCGGCTGACCCCGCAGGCCGCCGGCCACATCTGGGCCTCCTCCATGGGACTGTCGTTCATGGTTCCCGCCTCCGTCGGCACGCTCAGCGTCACCGCCCGCTGGGGCCGCTACACGCAGTCGGAGGAGGCGACCGACCGGGGCACGACCCGCAGGGTCTGGTCGCGCGAGCCGGTCGAGCACCCGGTGGACATCGACGTCACGGGTGCCACGGACCACACCGTCGAACTGGAGGGGGGAGGGGTCGTCCTCGACGTGCAGGTGCGCCGGCACACCGGCCGGGCCGGAGCCGAGGATCTCCGGGTCGTCGAACTGGCCCTGGTGAACCGGCAGGAGGACAGCCGCGAGGCCCGCGACGCCCGCTGGCTCTTCCAGACGGAGCTCGTGGTCACCGCCTTTCCGGACGACCAGGCCGCGGTCTTCCACCCGGTCGACGACCCGCTCGACCCCGCCCACGGCGGCTACGGCACCGAGGACGCCGAGGAGCGCAGGCTCCGGCTTCTCTACCGGGACAGTCTCAGCCACGCCAAGGGCCGCAACATCGCCGTGCACGCCCACGTGCGGGACGGCGAACGCAACGCCCACCGCCTCACGACCACCTGGCTGCCCGAGTACGACGTCCGGGCCACCACCGCGCCGACCGTGCGGGAGCAGGACCTGCTCCGCGGGCTCGAACTCGGCATGGACGAACTCGCGGCCCTCGCGGTGCCCGCCCGACGGTCCGAACTGAGCGCCGCCCTCGCCCCGCTCGCCGACGGCTACGGCACCTGGCTCGCACAACAGCGCGCCGAGGCCCGTTCGCTCCCGGACGACCTGCGGGCATCGGCCGACGTCGCCATCGACCAGGCACTGGACATCTGCGACCGCATCACCCTCGGCATCGACCGGCTCGTTGCCGACGACACCGCCCTGGAGGCCTTCCGGTTCGCCAACCGGGCCATGGCCCTCCAGCGCCGCAACACCGCGATCGCCGCCGCCCGCGCCGGACGCGAGGACGACCGGGCCTCCTACCGCGAGGCCTACGACGAGATCCACGCCAAGGGCAAGGCGGGCGCCAGCTGGCGCCCCTTCCAGCTCGCCTTCGTCCTGCTCAACCTCGACTCCCTCAGCCGGCCCGGACACCCCCACCGCGGCACCGGCCGGGAAGCCCTCGTCGACCTGCTCTTCTTCCCCACCGGCGGCGGCAAGACCGAGGCCTACCTGGGCCTCGCCGCCTACACGTTCGCGCTGCGGCGCCTGCAGGGCACCATCGGCTCGGGCACGGAGGCACGAAGCGGTGAGGCGGGCGTCGGCGTCCTCATGCGCTACACCCTCCGCCTTCTGACCGCCCAGCAGTTCCAGCGCGCCGCCGCCCTGGTCACTGCCTGCGAAGTCCTGCGCCGCGAGGAGTTCGCCCGAGACGTCCGCTGGGGTGCCACCCCCTTCCGCATCGGGCTGTGGGTGGGAACATCCGTCTCGCCCAACTGGTTCGACGAGGCCAAGGAGCAGATCGCCGAGGCCCGGGAGAACGCGAGCGACAAGCACGCCCGCGTCCTCCAGGTCCTCACCTGTCCGTGGTGCGGAACCGGACTGACGGCCCGCTCCCACATGGAGTACGACGAAGGACGGCGTCGCGTCCTTGTCTACTGCCCGCGCGGGGAGGGCGAGGACCGCTGCCCCTTCTCCCGGCGCGAGTCGCCCGGTGAGGGCATCCCGGTGCTCACGGTCGACGAGGAGATCTACCGGCTCGCACCGTCCCTGCTGATCGCCACCGTGGACAAGTTCGCCCAGCTCCCCTGGAACGGTTACGCCGGCCTGCTGTTCGGCAGGGTCACCGAGCTGTGCCCGCGCCACGGCTACCGCCACGACGACCTCGACGCCAAGACCGGGTGCGGCAGCCGCCACAACGCCAGGGGAGACCTGCCCGGCGTCACCGCGCAGCCGGTGACGCGCCTGCGTCCCCCGGACCTGGTCATCCAGGACGAGCTGCACCTGATCTCCGGAGCCCTCGGCACCACCGTCGGTCTCTTCGAATCCGCCGTGGACCAGTTGTGCACCTGGAGCGTCACCGACGCCGAGGGGCGACGCCACGAGACCGGACCCAAGATCGTCGCCTCCACGGCGACGACCAAACGGGCCGCCGACCAGGTCCTGGGCGTCTTCGGACGCAAGGTGGCCGTCTTCCCGCCCCAGGTCCTCGACGTCGGGGACACCTTCTTCTCCCGGCAGGTCGAACTGAGCCGCGCCGATCCGGGCCGGCGCTACCTCGGAGTGTGCGCCCACGGCACCCGCCTCAAGGCCGCCGAGATCCGGGTCGCGGAGATCCTGCTCCTGGCCGGGCAGCAGCTCTTCGACGACTACGGCAAGCCGGCCGACCCGTACATGACGCTGGTCGGCTACTTCAACGCCACGCGTGAACTCGCCGGCATGCGGCGGTACATGGACGACGACATCACGACCAGGGTCCGCTCCAACGGCAGCCGCCGGGGCCGGGACACCCTGGCCGACCGCATCGTGAGCCGGACCGGCATGCTCAACCTCCAGGAACTGACCTCGCGCATCTCCTCCTCCGACATCGGCGCCGCCCTCAAACGCCTGGAGACCGGGTTCGACCCCGAGCGGGACACCTCCGAGCGGCGACGCGCCTTCCTGCGGGAGTACGCGGTCGCCGCGAAGGAGAAACGCGAACCCCGTGCCGCGATGACGCCGATGGCCAGGCAGGCAGTGGACGTCGTCCTCGCCACCTCCATGCTCCAAGTGGGCGTCGACGTCTCCCGGTTCGGCCTGATGCTGGTCGTCGGTCAGCCCAAGAACACCGCCGAGTACATCCAGGCGTCCTCACGCGTCGGCCGTGACGCCTCGCGCCCCGGCCTCGTGGTGACCCTCTACAACTGGTCGCGCCCCCGGGACCTCGCCCACTACGAGGACTTCGAGCACTACCACGCCACGTTCTACCGCCAGGTCGAGGCCCTCTCCGTCACCCCGTTCACCCGCCGCGCCCTCGACCGGGGCGTCGCCGCCACCTACGTGGCGGCGCTGCGCCAGGCGGCCTACGACACCTCGCGCAACCTGGACGCCCACCAGGTGGACCTCGACGGTCCGCTGGCCCGCGACGTCGAGCGCCGACTGCTGGAGCGCGCGGAACGGGTGGGGGGCGACCTCCCCCGTCAGTACCTGAGCGAACGGCTGGACCGGCTCAAGGACGAGTGGCGCCGCAAACGGGACGAGAACAGCGCGGCCCTCGGCTACCGCAAGGAGAAGCACAAGACCACCGTCGTGAACGGACTGCTCCGGCGGGCGGACGGATCCCGCTGGACCGAACTGACCGTCGGCATGTCGATGCGCGAGACGGAGAACGAGATCAACCTGCTCCTGCCCGGCGGCGGAGCCTTCCTCGAAGACCCCTCGGGCGGCGGCCCGGACTGGAGCTTCGGGACGGCCGGCGCCGACGACGGCGCCGACCGCGACCTGGCGGCCACCGTGGACAGCGACGAGTACGGACCCACCACCGCGGACACCCCCAGGAAGGCACAGCGATGACCACGTGGAGCAACCGCAGGGTCGGAGCCGTCCGCCCCAGCCACCTCATGTTCACCGCCGGCGTCGGCTCCCTCGTCGACCTGCCGAACTTCTCCGTCCTCGTCAGGGGAACCGACGCCTGGAGCTACTCCGGCATCACCGACTACGACATCGACGAACCCCGGCTGCGCGCCGCCGTCAACCGCTCGCTCCAGCGCCACGGGCGCGGACAGATCGAGCAGTTGCGCGCCGCCCCCTGGCTCGAAGGGGCGGACGCGGATCCCAGGGGCTGGGCGGCGCAGGGAGTCGGCGTGCCCGTCGCGCCGTTCCCGCAGTGGCTGCGCTGCACCGCCTGCAACGTCCTCGCCGCCGTCGACTCCGACGAGTTCACCTTCGTCAACGCCAACCCGCGCGCGCCCCACGAGGCCAAGTTCGTCCACGACTGCAAGCGGGGCAAGCCCCCGCTCGCCGTGGCCGCCCGCTTCACCCTCGTGTGCACGGCAGGCCATCTGGACGAGTTTCCCTACACCCCGTACGTCCACCACGGGCAGGCCTGCGGCAGGATGCCGCGCCCCAAGCTGCGCATGAAGGACCACGGCGGCAACCAGGCGGCCAACGTCACCATCGAGTGCGTCGCCTGTGGTGCCAAGCGCAACATCCGCGAGGCCATGGGCGAACGCGGACGCCGTCACCTGCCCCGGTGCCGTGGTCGCCACCCGCACCTGGGCACCTACGCGCCGGACGGCTGTGACCAGAGTTCGGTGCTGATGGTCGCGGGCGCCTCCAACCAGTGGTTCCCGCTCACCCTCAGCGCGCTCGCGCTGCCCAAGGGCCAGGGCGGGGACGTCGACAAGCTGCTCGACGACCACTGGCCGGAACTCGAGAAGGTCCAGGACCGGAGCCAGCTCACCTTCATGGCGACCCTGCCGCAGTTCGGGTTCCTCCAGGAATTCGACGCGGACGCCGTCTTCGCGGCCGTCGTGGCCCGCAAGCAGGGCAGTGCCGGTCCGGCACCTTCCGCTCCCGACGTCCAGGCCGACCTCTTCCGCCCCGAATGGGACGCCCTGTCGGGGCCCGTCCCGCTGCCCAGTGACGACTTCGCCCTCAGAGCGGTGTCCGTTCCCGCTCCGCTGGACGAGCTCTTCTCGGACGTCCGCCAGGTCGAGCGACTGCGCGAGGCGCGGGCCCTCATCGGCTTCACCCGGCTGGACGCCCCCGATCCCGAGTCCCCGGAGATCGCCACCCGCGTGGACCTGTCGCGGGGCACACAGAACTGGGTGCCGGCCAGCGAGGTCCGCGGAGAGGGGATCTTCCTGCGCGTGCGCGACGACCTCATGGCGGAGTGGGTGGCGCGCATGGAGAAGTCGCCGCAGATGGAGGCGCACCGGGAGGCCTACGGCCGTTTCCGCACCAACCGGAAGTCGGACCGCAAGACGAGCGACTTCGACCCCTTCCACGGCTGGCCCGGTGCCCGCTACATCGCCCTGCACACCCTCTCCCACCTGCTGATCCGCACCATCGCCCTGGAGTGCGGCTACAGCTCGGCCTCTCTGGCCGAACGGATCTACGCCGGTGACGGACAGAACCCGCGGACGGGCATCTTGATCTACACCGCCGTTCCGGACTCCGAGGGCACGCTCGGCGGCCTGGTCTCCCTCGCCGAGGAGCGTCATTTCGGCCGGATCGTCCGCAGGGCCCTGGCCGACGCCGGGCACTGCTCGGCCGATCCACTGTGCTCGGAGCGTCTTCCCCACGACCCGGGCGACTACCTCCACGGGGCGGCCTGCCACGTCTGTCTCTTCGTCTCCGAGACCACCTGTGAGCGTGCCAACCGGTTCCTCGACCGTCGCTTCCTCGTGCCGCTGTCCGGGGACGAGGACCAGATACTGACGCCCGCGGGTCTGCTGCCGTGAGCCGGCGTGACTTCGAGGCCGCGGCGGCCGCCGCCGTCGCGGTCCTCGGCCTCTCCCGGGGGAAGGACCTCGCCGGGCTGCTGTCGCGGCGAGGCAGCAAGGAACGTGCCCGCACCGAACTGACCGGCCCGGGAACCGGCGAAGCGGTCGCCGAGCTGTACGAGGCCATGGAGAGGGAATCGGTCCCGCCCACCGAGGCCGCGGCTTATGTGCGGGGTTACGTCGCGGCCATGCTGCGGGCCCGGGACCGGGTGCGGGTCCGCACCGTGTGGACCGGCCCGTCGACTCCCGCCGTGCCGGTGCGGGCGACCGCCCAAGTGCTCATCGACGTCATCGACGAGGCCACTGCCGAACTGCTGGCCATGACCTACGCGGCCCGCCCGTACCCGGCTCTGTCGCGGGCTCTCGAGGCAGCCGCAGAACGCGGCGTGAAGATCCACGTGGTGGTCGAGACGCTGGCCGGTGCGAGAGGGCTCCTCAAGGGCCGTGAGCCGGCCGAGGCGTTCACCTCCGTTCCCGGCCTGAACCTGTGGCACTGGGCGCGGGACCGGGCCGACGAAGCGCGTTCGCGTCAGCACGCCAAACTCGCGGTGGCCGATCGGCGGACGCTCTTCCTGGGCAGCGCCAACCTGACCGAGTCCGCGGCTCACCGCAACATCGAGGCGGGCGTTCTGGTGAGCGGTGGTGAAGCGCCGAGACGAGCGGCGGAACACATCGTCGAACTGCAGCGGCTGGGGATCTTGAGGCCGCTCCGACTCTGAAGCCGACCCGGCCGCCGCTGCCCGCGCGAAGCAGACCGGTGCGGCCCCGCCCGTGTCAGCGGCTCATCCGGTCGACGGCCTGCTTGGCCTCCAGGAGGCCGGCACCGGTGACCTCCCGGTACTTCCGGATCGCGGCGACGTCGTTCCCGGCACGTGCCAGCGCCACCACTTCGGCCAGTGCGGCATCGCCGGCCTCCAGGCCCCAGTGGTCCAACAGCACGTCGAGTTTGCGTTCCAGGCCCCGGATCCGCTTGTCGAGCCGACTGGCCCTGCTCTCCACCGTCACGATCGTGGTGACGCCGGTCATGACGATGACGAGGAGAACGAGAACATCCACTGGTGCTGTCCGATCGATCGATTTCCCCGGGGAACTCTCCTTCCCCGGGCAGGAGTTCAGCGGTACCGGTCCAGAATGCCGTGTCGGTGGAGCCGGGTCTGCGGCAGGGCTTCCCGAACGCGTCCGCCCGGCCGCAGAACGGCGGGCCGGGTCAGGGTGGACGTCCGGTCGGCCGTCCGGGAGGCGGCGAAGTGCCGTCGGAGCGCGGCCGGGCCGCTGCCGTACAGGGGCGTACAGGTCCGTGACGCGCCGTCGCACGGCGGAGTCAGCCGCGTCCGGCGTCGTCGAGGGCGGACGGGCGCTCCGGCACGAGGGTGTCCCCGCCGGTGAAGCCGAGCTGCCGCAGGGCCCCGACGATCGTCGGCCCGGGCACCTGCCCCCACCCCTGCCGCTGCGTCGCCCGTGCCGGCAGGGGCGTACGGCGCCGGACGCACTGCCGGCCCTCCCCGCCCGGCCCCTGGTTCACGCCCTCCCCGTCGTGCCCGGGGTCACGAGGCCGCAGTCGTAGGCGAGGATCACCGCCTGGATCCGGTCGCGCAGGCCGTACTTGGCCAGGATGTGGGCCACGTGGGTCTTGACGGTCGTGTCCCCGATGCCCAGGGCCTGGGCGATCTCCGCGTTCGACAGGCCCCGGCTCAGGGCACGCAGCACGTCGAGCTCCCGGGAGGTCAGGGCGTCCAGGCGGGCCGGCACCGCCGACTCGGCTTCCGGGGACATCGCGGCGAACCGCGTCAGCAGCCGTCGGGTGACCCGGGGGGCGAGCACGGCGTCGCCCGCCGCCACCGTACGGATGGCGCTCACCAGCGAGTCCGCCGGGCCGTCCTTGACGAGGAAACCGCTCGCGCCCGCCCGCAGCGCGTCCACGACGTGCGCGTCGAGGTCGAACGTGGTCAGGACGATGACCCGGCTGGGCGACCCCGACTCCGACAGCAGCCGGGTGGCCTCCACACCGTCCATGTGCGGCATCCGGATGTCCATGAGCACGATGTCGGGGGACAGCCGACGGGCCTCCTCGACGGCGCCGTGGCCGTCGGACGCCTCCCCGAGGACGGTGATGTCGGGCTCCGCCTCGAGGATGAGCCGGAACCCCGTCCGGATCATGGGCTGGTCGTCGACCAGCAGGACGCTAATGGGCTGCATACCGTGGGCTTCCCTCGTGCTGTGCGGTGGTCTCGTCCGGCTCGGGCAGGGGCAGCGTGGCGTGCACGCAGTAGCCGCCTCCCGGCCGCGCGCCCGTGTACAGGGTGCCGCCGACCGCGGAGACGCGCTCACGCATCCCCAGCAGGCCGTGACCGGTGCCGGTCGGCGCCGTCGGCGGCCGGTGCGGACGGGCGTCGTCGCGGGGGCCGTCGTCGCAGACCCGCACGACGAGCCGGCCGCCGTCCCCGTCCCAGTCGAGGCTCACACCGGTGCGGGTGGGACCGGCGTGCTTGAGGGTGTTGGTCAGTGCCTCCTGGACCACCCGGTACACCGTGAGGTGCGCGCCCGCCGGCAGGACGACCGGGGTCCCGGCGGTGCGGTGGTCGACGTCCAGGCCGGTGGCGCGGACCGAGTCGATCAGCTCGGGAAGGGCGTCGACGGTCGGCTGGGGCGGTTGGCGCGTGGGGTCGTCGTCGGCGTCCTCGTCGGTGCGCAGCACACTCAGCAGCCGGCGCAGCTCGGTGACGGTGTCCCGCCCCGTCTGCTCGATCGTCGCGTGCAGTTCGTGGGCCTTCTCGGGGGAGCGGTTCTGGACCCGGTCGGCCGCGATGGTCTGGACGACCATCAGGCTGACGTTGTGCGCCACGATGTCGTGCATCTCCCTGGCGATGCGGGCCCGTTCCGCCATCACGGCCGCGCGGGCGTTGGCCGTCTGCTCCCGTTCCAGGGCGGCGGCGCGTTCCACCGCCTCGTTGCGCATCGCCGTCCGGGCCCGCATCAGGAGCCCCAGGGCCCACGCCGCCAGCAGGAGCAGGGCGTCCGTCAGGAAGGTGGCGATGCGGTTCCCGGCGGAGGCGAGCAGCGCCTCGACGAACGCGTGCACCGGAATGAGCAGGGCCGTCGGCGTCGTGATCCGCGGCTCGCACCGTACGGAGGTGAGGAAGACGGCCACGGCCACGCCGAGGTAGGCCGGGCCGATCGAGGTGCCTTCCGGGCCGGAGAGGTCGGGAATGTACGACAGCCCCTGAAGGGTGCTGGTGGCGGCCGCCACGATCAGCGGACTCGCCCACAAGAAGCGGTGGTGCAGGGCGATGGGCAGGGTCGAGAGCAGGACGAGCGCGAACCACCGGGCGTCCGGGCCGCGCAGCTCCGGTCCGCCCGGGGGAATCACACCGGGCAGGGCCAGACAGCCCGCGGCCACCACCGCCGCCAGACTCGTGTCGGTCAGGGCGGCAGGTACGCGGAGCCCCGCGAACGAGTCCATCAGTTTCATGACCCCACCAGTTTCATGACCCCACCGTAGACGGGCCTTCGCGGGCCGCGGCTCTGCCTGGAGGCGGACATGCCCCGGCAGACCTCCTCCCCGCCACCTCCTCCGCGAGGAGGAGACCCGCGCGCGACGGTGCCGTCGCCCCGCCGCGTCCGCTCGTCCGGACGCAGGACCCCTCCGCCCGCCTCGCCCGCGCGAAGGAGCGCGGACTTCGCCGCGGGGGAGGAGGCCACGGGCCCACACCTCGGCTGAAGTGGAGTTCTCACACCCCACCGACCTGCGAGGACTCCATGGCCAGGCTGCACAGCCGCGACGAACCGGCCGCCGCCCCGGTCACCACCACGAGCGCCGTACGACTGACGAAGGTCACCAAGTACTACGGGAGCGCGGCCTCCGGCGTGGCGGCTCTGGACCAGGTCAGCGTCGGCATCACGCCCGGGACCTTCACGTCCGTCATGGGGCCCTCCGGCTCCGGCAAGAGCACGTTCCTGCACTGCGCCGCCGGTCTCGACCGGCCCACGTCCGGCACGGTGCACCTGGGCGGGCAGGACCTGGCCCGGCTCGACGAGACACGGCTGACGGAACTGCGCCGGACCCGCGTCGGATTCGTCTTCCAGGCGTTCAACCTGCTGCCCTCCCTCACCGCGGCCGAGAACATCACCCTCCCCCTCCGGCTGGCGGGCACGCGCGCGGACGACGGCTGGGTGCGTGACGTCACCGGGAGAACGGGGCTGTCCGGGCTGCTCGAGCGCAGGCCCGCGGAACTGTCCGGAGGGCAGCAGCAGCGCGTGGCCGTCGCACGGGCCCTGGTCACCCGGCCGGAGGTGCTGTTCGCGGACGAGCCGACCGGCGCCCTGGACCCCGACACCGCCCTGGAGATCCTGGCGCTCCTGCGGCAGACGGTCACCGACCTGCACCAGACGGTCGTCATGGTCACCCACGACCCCGTGGCGGCGGAGCACGGCGACCACGTGCTGTTCCTGCGGGAGGGACGCATCGTGCGGCATCTGGACCGGCCGACCGCGGAGCAGGTCAGGCACATCATGTCCGGACTGCGGGGGACCTCGTGATGCTGCGCCTGGGACTGTCGAGCCTGCGGGCGCGCCGGGGAGCGTTCGCCGCCACCTTCCTCGCCCTGTTCCTGGGCGCCACGGTGATCAGTGCCTGCGGCGTGCTCCTGGAGTCCGGACTCCGCTCCACCCTGCCGCCCGAACGGTACGCGAGGGCCGCGGTCGTCGTCTCCGGCGAGCAGGAGGTCGTGCTCGACGTGCGGTCCGCCGACGGATCGGCCCACGGGAGCGGGCAGCCGCTGTCCGAGCGAGCCCTGCTCCCGCGGTCGACGGCGGAACGGATAGCCGCCGTCGACGGGGTCGGGTCGGTCGTCGCGGACCGCGGGGCCACGGTCCGCGTACTCGCCGGCGGACACGCCGTCACGGGCCGCAACGGTCGCGTGCCCCAGGCGCACACCTGGGCCGGCCTCGCGCTGGGCGGCTTCCGCCTCACCGAGGGACGCGCGCCGCGAGGCAGCCGGGAGGTCGTGCTGGACACCGACCTCGCCGCCAGGGCCGGCGTCCGGTCCGGCGGCACCGTCAGGCTCATGACCTCCTCCACCCCGCGCACGTACGGCGTCGCCGGGCTGGTCGCGCTCGGCGACGGACGCACCCCCCGCCAGTCGGTGCTGTTCGTCACCGACGCCGCCATGGACCGCCTCGACGACAGCGCCTCCGACGGCGTCCGCGCCTTCGGGGTCCTGACCTCGCCGGGCGCTTCCCCGGAGCAGGTGGCCTCGGCCGTCGAGAAGGCCCTCGCCGCACAGCCTGCCGTCGTCGAGACCGGCGCGGGACGCGGCAGGGCGGAGTTCGACGACGTCGCCGTCGGCGCCGCCAACCTCGTCGAACTCGCCACCGCGATCGGCGGCAACGTACTGCTCGTGGCGGTCTTCGTCCTGTACGCCACCATCTCGCTGGCGATCCTGCACCGGCGCCGGGAACTGGCGCTCCTGCGGGCCGTCGGCACCACCCCGCGTCAGCTGCGCCGCATGCTCGTCGCCGAGACGGTCGCGGTCGCCCTGGCCGCGGGAGTCGCCGGGTGCCCGGCCGGCGCCGGAGCGGTCCACTGGCTCGGCGCCCGGTTCGCCGGGCACGGCATCGTGCCTCCCGACTTCCGGCCGACGCCGGGGCCGCTGCCGTTCCTCGCCGCGATCGCCGTGACCGTCCTGACCGCGCTGACCGCGGTGTTCTTCGCCTCGCGCCGCACCACCCGCATCCGTCCGACGGAAGCTCTCGGCGAGGCCGCGGCCGAGCCCACGCGCCTGGGGCGCGGACGCACCGTCACCGGCTGCGTGCTGCTGGCCCTGGCGGCCGCCGCCACCGGCCTCGGTCTCGGCACGCGCACCGACTTCCTCACCCTCGTCGGGCTGGCCAACTCCCTGGTCCTCGTGCTCGTGATCGCGGTGGCGGTACTCGGCCCGGCCCTCACCCGCACGGCGATCCGGATCCTGGCCCCCGCCCTGCGCGGGACCGGCGTCACCGGCTGGCTGGCCACGGCGAACGCGCGCAGTCAGGCCACCCGCACCGCGGGGGCCGTCACCCCTCTCGTGCTGGTCGTCGCCTTCGCGGCCACGGTGGTCTTCACCCAGACCACGCAGCTGAAGGAGTCCGCCGACCAGCTCCACGCCGGCACCGTCGCCGACCACGTCCTGACCGCGCCGTCCGGCGTTTCCCCCGAACTGGCCCGGCGGGCGGGCCGGTTGCCGGGCGTGCGCGCGGCCACGGGGATCGTGCGCTCCAAGGTGGTGGGAGTGGGCTCCCTGCTCGGGGAGGAGGAAGCGGTCTCCCTGAGCGCTCAGGGCGTCGAGCCGCGGGCCGCGGCCGCCACCATGGACCTGGGAGTGACGCGGGGCGACCTTGCGGAGCTGTCCTCCGGCACGGTGGCCGTCAGCACCACCACCGCCTCCTGGCTGGGCCTCGGCGTCGGAGACCGGGCGCGGCTGCATCTCGGGGACGGCACGGCCTTCACCGGCCGGGTGATCGCCGTCTACGAGCGGGGATTCGGCTTCGCGGACGTCACCTTCGACCACGACCTGCTGCTGGCGCACACCACCGACCGCCTCGACCGGTCCGTGCTGGTCCGGTCGGCGTCCGCGGGGCCGGACCCGGCCGGAGCGCTCTCGGCGCTCGCCGCCGACTATCCCGGCACCTCACTGGACGACGGACCGACGACCGACGCGCAGGTGGCCGAGCAGCGCGCGACGGCCTGGGTCAACTACCTCGTCGTCGCCGTGATCATCGCCTACACCGCGATCACGGTGGTCAACACCCAGGCCATGAACACCGCCACCAGGCGCCGTGAGTTCGCCCTGCTCCGGCTGAGCGGAACCACCCGCCGTCAGGTGATGGCCATGATGCGCCGCGAGAGCCTCACGGTGGCCGTGGTGGGAGTCCTGCTCGGAACCGCTCTGTCGGCCTTCCCCCTGGCGCTGGTCGCGACGGCCGTGAACGGAACGGTGTGGCCGTCCGTCTCCGTGCCCGGGTACCTGGCGATCGTCGGCCTGACCGCCGCGCTGACCGTGGCCGGCGCGATGGTGCCCGCACGCCTGCTGCTGAGGGCCCGTCCGGTGGAGGCCGTCGGGACGAAGGAGTGACGGCGTGGCCGGTGAGGCCGGCGTGGCCGGTGCCTGGGGCGCCGAACGGCTCCTCGGGCCCGGCGGCCCCGCAGATCGTGGCCGCCGGGGACGTCACCCTCCGGGAACTCCCCGGTCCTCTCGTCGTTGCCGGGTGCCCGGACCGGCTCGTCGTTGCCGGGCATCCGGGTCGGCTCGTCGTTACCGGGCACCCAGACCGGCGTCGTCGACCTCGCCCTTGCCCTCGGCCTTCAGGACCTTGTTGAGCAGTGTGAGGTCGTAGATGCCCTTCAGGTCGGGCTCGTCCAGCAGACCGGCCTTCACCGCGTGCTCCGCCTCCGTGTCGAGGGTCGAGGCCAGCGGGTCGTCGAGGAAGGTGACGGACTTCCAGGCCGGGTCGATGATCTCGGCGGGCAGCGCCTTTCCGGACAGCGCCGCCAGCGCCGTGTTGGCGGACGCCTTCGCCTTGTCCGGGTTGGCGTTGATCCACTCGTTGGTCTTCACCGAGCCGCGCAGTACGGCCTCGACGACGTCCGGGTGCTCCTTGAGGAACTTCTGCGACACGATGATGTTCGTGATCACGAACTTCTTGTCGGGCCACAGGTCGGACTCGTCCAGGAGCACCTTCGCGCCCTCGGCGACCAGCTTGGACGCGGTCGGTTCGGGCACCCAGGCGCCGTCGACGGAGCCGGACCTGTAGGCGTCGGGGGTGATCTTGTTGTCGGTGCGGACGACGGAGACGTCGCCCTTGCCGCTCTCCGCGTCGACCTTCCAGCCCTGCTCGGTGATCCAGTTGAGGAACGCGACGTCCTGGGTGTTGCCGAGCTGCGGGGTCGCGATCTTCTTGCCCTTGACGTCCTTCAGGGACTTGATCTTCTTCGGGTCGACGACGAGCTTCACGCCGCCGGAGGCGGAACCGCCGATGATGCGCAGGTTCTTGCCGTTCGACTTGGTGTAGCCGTTGATGGCGGGGGAGGGGCCGATCCAGCCGATGTCGATGGAGCCGGCGTTGAGCGCCTCGATCTCGGAGGGACCGGCGTTGAAGGTCGAGGCCTTGATCGTGGTGCCGCCGAGCTCCTTCTGGAGCAGCCCCTCCTGGACACCCACGAGGGCGGTGGCGTGCGTGAGGTTCGGGAAGTAGCCGATCTTCACCTCGTCGGCGGAGAGCTTCTCGGCGTCGGCCGCGACCGCGGTCTTCTTGCCGTCGTCGGTCGACTCGGATCCGTACCCGCAGGCGGTCAGCAGGACGGGGAGCGCCGTCATGACGGCGAGGACGCGCAGGGTCGTGAGCGGTCTTGCGGCAGACACGGAGGTGTCCTCTCAGGGGATGGGTGATCAGGGAGGTACGCGAACGTGGGGGGCGGGGCCCGCGGGTGTGCACCGGCGTGCCACTCGCCCCCTCGTCGGCAGGCATGCCGTCTCGGGGAGGAGCGGATCGCGGGGGGTGGAGGTCGCGCCCACGGCGTCGTCGTGCCACGCCCGGGACGTGGGTCAGGAGGGCGCGAGGGCGCTATCGGACGGGCCGACAGATGGCGCTGGACACACGGCCGAAGTCGATGTGGCGGCGCGAGGTCAGGCGAGGCGGCAACCGGACGCCGCGGTCGAGCGTTCCCATCGCCGCACCCCCGGTGTTCCCTAGTTTTCCTACCTGACTGCTAGGGATCGTGGCAGAAGAAGACGCCCGCCCCAAGAGGGTGTTCGCGATGCGGACCGGCCCGTCTCGAAAAATGAGATGGATGAACTGCCGGGAGGGGCACGGGAGCGGCCCGGGAGGGTCAGGGGAGGGTCAGGGGTTGACCCAGGCGTCCGGCGTCTCCGTCAGCGCGGACACATTCGCGGGGAGCCGGGCGGACGCGACGTCGGCGAGCGACACGCCGTCGAGGATCTCGCGCACGTTGGACCGCAGTGCGATCCACAGGGGGAGCAGCGACTCGGCGGGGCCGGTGTAGGACAGCTCCGGGGGGCGGACCCCGCGCACGGAGACCAGCGGCCCGTCCACGACGCGGATGACGTCGGCGATGCTGATGGACTCGGCGGGCTTGGCCAGGCGGTAGCCGCCGTTGCCGCCGCGTTGACTGAGCACGAGACCGCCCCGGCGCATGTCGTTCAGGATGCCCTCGAGGAATTTGTGCGGGATGTCCTGGGCGGAGGCGATGGCCTCGGCCTTCAGTGGCCCGTCGTCCCGTGACGCGGCGAGTTGCAGTGCGGCACGTACCGCGTAGTCCGCCCTGGCTGAGATCCGCATGCGCCCATTATCCCGTACGGCTGTGGCCGGTGTCCGCTGCGGGAGGGCCGCCGGGCGGGGGAGGCGTCCCCGCCCGGCGGCCGGCGGACTCAGGCCGCGGCGGAGGTGTAGTGGGAGGCGTCGTCGCCCTCGATGACGTGGCTGAGGGTGCCGTCGACACCGGCGGGGACGTCGCCGGCGACGGTCACCCGGTGCAGCAGGCGGGGCAGGTCGCCGTAGTCGTCGGGGGCGTGGTGCTGGGTGATGCGGTTGTCGAACAGGACCAGGTCACCGGGCGTCCAGGCCACGCGCACGATGTTCTCGGGGCGGGTGACGTACGACTGGAAGAGGCGCAGGAGGTCACGGGAGTCGGAGGGGCCGAGACCGATGATGCTCTGGGCGAAGCCGCCGATGAACAGGCCGCGCTCCCCGGTCTCGGGGTGGACGCGGACGACCGGGTGGGCGGTGCGGTACTTCCGGGAGACGAACCTCCTGCGGTGCTCGGCCGCCTTCTCGGTCCTGGGGGCGGCGTAGTCGTGGTCGTTGGTGTGCACCGCCCACAGCTTGTCGGCCAGCTCCCGCAGCGGTTCGGGCAGGTCGCGGTACGCGGCGGCAGCGTTGGCGATCAGGGTGTTGCCGCCGTAGGGCGGGACCACGATGCCGCGCAGCGTGGACGCCTTCGGGGGAGTCCGGACGAAGGTGACGTCCGTGTGCCAGTGGTTGGCCCGGACGCCCTCCTCGCCGTCGACGGGCAGGATCCGGGGCTGTCCCTCCACCGAGGGCACCGTGGGGTGCGCGGTGGTGAGCTCACCGAAGAGCGAGGCGAAGCGGAGCTGGCCGGCGTCGTCGAGCCGCTGGTCGCGGAAGACGAGCGCCTTGTGCTCCAGGAGCGCGGAGTTGATCTCGATGACGACGGCGGGGGCGAGGTCGGTGGAGAGATCCACGCCGAGGATCTCGGCGCCGATGCGGCCGCCGATCCTGCGGATGTCGAAGCCGGTGCTGGTGGTCATGCGGGCGGGTGTCCTTCCGGGAGGCGACCGGCCGGGAGGCGACCGGTCGCGAGGTGATCAGGGGGTGAGGTGATCAGAGGGTGAGGTGATCAGGGAGTGAAGGGCAGGGAGGTTCCCCGCACCCCGGGGTCCGGACCTTGGGGCCTCGGGGCCTCGGGGCCTCGGGGGTCCGGGGGTTCGGGCCCCGAGGGTCCGGGGGAGGACATCGGCCGGCAGGCCCGGAGGTCCGGCCCGCTCATGCCGGTCGTCCTTCTCCCGCGGTCGTCGTGGCCAGCCGGTTGGCGGGGCGGGGCAGGCCGTAGTGCTCGCGCAGGGTGCGGCCGGTGTACTCGGTGCGGAACAGGCCGCGCCGCTGCAGGATCGGCACGACGTGGTCGACGAAGTCCTCCAGGCCGCCCGGCAGATGGGGCGGCATGATGTTGAAGCCGTCGGCGGCGCCCTGGGTGAACCACTCCTCGAGCTGGTCGGCCACCTGTTCGGGCGTGCCGGCGAAGACGCGGTGGCCGCGTCCGGCGCCGAGGCGGGCGATGAGCTCGCGCAGGGTGAGGCCGTCGCGGCGGGCGAGTTCGGCGACGAGCGTGAAGCGGCTCTTGTTGCCGTTGATGTCCCGTTCCTCGGGCAGGTCGGGCAGCGGGCCGTCCAGCGGGAGCCCGGTCAGGTCGGTGCCGAGCATCCCCGACAGCTGTGCGAGCCCGTACTCGGGGACCTGCAGTTCCGTCAGTTCCCGTTCCAGGGCGCGGGCCTCGGCTTCGGTGGAGCCGAGGACGGGGGCGATGCCGGGCAGGACGAGCAGGTGGTCCTCGCTGCGGCCGTGGCGGGACAGCCGGGCCTTGAGGTCCTTGTAGAAGGCCTGGCCGTCGGCGAGGGTCTGCTGGGCGGTGAAGACGGCTTCGGCGTACCGGGCGGCGAACTCCTTGCCGTCCTCCGACGAGCCGGCCTGCACCAGCAGCGGGTACCCCTGCGGGGTGCGCGGCACGTTCAGCGGGCCCTGCACGCCGAAGTACTCCCCGCGGTGGTTGATCTCCCGCACCTTGTCGGTGTCGGCGTAGACACCGCGCTCCCGGTCGAGCACGACGGCGTCGTCCTCCCAGCTGTCCCAGAGCTTGGTGGCGACCTCGAGGAACTCCCGCGCCCGCTCGTAGCGCAGCCGGTGTTCCAGGTGCTCGGCCTGCCCGAAGTTGCGGGCCTCGTTCACGGTGCCGGAGGTGACGATGTTCCAGCCGGCCCGGCCGCCGCTGATGTGGTCCAGGGAGGCGAACTTGCGGGCGGTGTGGAAGGGCTCGTTGAAGGTGGTGGAGACGGTGGCGATCAGACCCACGTGCTCGGTGACCGCGGCCAGGGCGGACAGCAGGGTGAGCGGTTCGAGGCCGCCGAGCGCGTTGTGCCGGACCTTGCCCCACAGGGCGAGGCCGTCGGCGAGGAAGACCGAGTCGAGCAGGCCGCGTTCGGCGGTCCGCGCGAGCTGCTGGAAGTAGCGCAGATCGGTGACGCGTTCGGGCTGGGTACGGGGGTGCCGCCAGGCGGCGTCGTGGTGGCCGGCGTTCATCAGGAAGGCGTTGAGGTGGAGCTGACGGGGTCCGGTCGCGGTCATGGGGTTCCTCGGGTCGGAAGGCGGTGAGACGGCCGGGAGCGGCGATCGCGGTGACGGTGAGGCATCCGGCGGACCGGGTCAGCCGGCCGGGGAGACGCGCCAGGAACTGAGCCGCCGCTCCACGGCCACCAGGAGCTGGTTGAAGGCCACGCCGATGAGGGAGATCGTGAGGATGCCCGCGTACATCTGCGGGATCGCGAAGTTGTACTGCGAGGCGTTGATCAGATAGCCGAGGCCCGCCTTCGCGCCGATCATCTCGGCGGCGACCAGCACCAGGACGGCAGCCGCTCCGGCCAGCCGGACGCCGGTGAAGACCACCGGTACCGACGACGGCAGGATGACCTTCTGGAACAGCCGGGGAGCGGACAGGTCCATCGACTTCGCCAGCTTCAGCAGGGTCGGGTCGACGTTGCGGACCGCGCTGATGGTGTTGAGCAGGATCGGCCAGGTGCACGCGTACACCACGATGGAGATCTTCGAGGTCTCGCCGATGCCCAGCAGCAGCACGAACACCGGCAGCAGGGCGAGCGCCGCGGTGTTGCGGAAGACCTCCAGCAGGGGGCCGAGGAGGTCGGCCACCGGCCGGTACCAGCCGATCAGCAGACCGAGCGGCACGGCGACGACCACGGCGATGCCGAATCCGCTGAACGAGCGCACCAGGCTGGCGCGCGTGTTGTCGGCGAGCTGCCCGTCGGCCGCCAGCCCCCACCAGGCGCGGGCGACCTCACTGAACGGCGGCAGGAAGGTCCGGTCTACCAGGCCGAGCCGCGGCGCGGTCTCCCACAGCAGCACCAGGGCCACGATCGCCGCGGACCTGGTCGCCCCCTTCACCGCCAGGTACGGCAGCCGGCGCGCGGCCCGGCGGGCCAGGGCCGCCGTGGCGGGAACACGGCGCACGCCCGACGGCGATGTCCCGGGTGGCGCGGACGGCGCGGACGACGTGGACGGCGAGGACGCCGCAGGGGGAGGGGGCGGGACGGGCCCGGCGGCGCTCGCGGAGCCCGGCGTCGGGGTCGTGCCGGTGGCTGTGCCGGTGGTCGTGCCGGTCGTGGTGCTCATACGGAAGCCTCCTCCTTCTCCAACTGCTGTGCCCTGGCGACCTCGTCGTGCAGCAGTGACCAGATCTCGTGCCGGTGGCGCGCGAACTCGGGGCTGGAGCGCGGGTCGTCGGTCGCCGTGCGGGAGCCGAGGGCGACCGGCACGATCTGCTTGACGCGGCCCGGCCTCGACGTCATGACGGCGACGCGCTGTCCCAGGTAGACGGCCTCGTCGATGCCGTGGGTGATGAAGACGACGGTCTTGCCGGTGCGCTGCCAGATGTGCAGCAGTTCGTCCTGGAGCGACTCCCGGGTCTGGGCGTCCAGCGCGGCGAACGGCTCGTCCATCAGGAGCACGTCGGGGTCGTAGGCGAGGCTGCGGGCGATCGCCACCCGCTGCCGCATTCCGCCCGACAGCTCGTGCGGGTGGCGGTCCTCGAACCCGGACAGGCCGACCAGGTCGAGGAACTCCCGTGCCCGCGCGGCCCGTCGGCGTCGCGGGACGCCGGTGGCCTCCAAGCCGAACTCGACGTTGCCCTGCGCGGTGCGCCACGGCAGCAGCGCGTACTGCTGGAACACGACGCCGCGGTCCAGACCTGGGCCGGTGACGGGTTCGCCGTCCAGGAGGATCCGTCCCGCGGTGGGCTGTACGAGGCCGCCGAGGAGGTCGAGCAGCGTCGACTTCCCGCAGCCGCTGGGGCCGACCAGGACGAAGAACTCGCCGGCCGCTATCTCCAGATCGACGGTGTCGAGGGCGGTGAACCGGGTGTCCTGCCCAGTCCCCGCACGGTCCGTGCCCGCTGCTCGGCCCTTCCGCGTCCGGTCCTTCCGCGTCCGGTCCTTCCGCGTCCGGTCCTTGACGGTGAAGTCCTTCCGCACCTGCTCGAGCACCAGCTTGGGTGTGATGGATCCGGGCATGGGGTCAGCTCCCGTTCGTCGGTGAGGAGGAAGCCGCCGGGGAAGCCGCGGCGCCGGCCCCGCCCGCGTCGTTGAACTGATTGGTGTAGAGGTCCGCCGGCGTGACCTGGCCCTTCTTGATGTCGCCGCGCTCGGCGAGCCAGTCGATCCACAGCTGGAATTCCTCGTCGGTGATCCGGCCCGCCGTCTCGGCGACGCCGAAGGAGCGCCAGTACTTCAGCGGTGCGGTGTCCTCGTTGCGGCCGCGCTTCCTGACGATGCCGGTCATCCGGGCGACGACTTCGTCGTGCGGGGTGGAACGGGCCCACTCGATGGCCTTTCCGACGCCGGTGACGAAGACCCGGGCGGTGTCGGGGTTCTGCTTCAGGAAGCGGTCCGTCATCACGTAGGTGCCGGCACTGAACGCGCCGAGCAGCTGGTGGTCGGTGAACAGCGGGCGGATGCCCCCGGCGGCCAGGGCCTTGTCGCGCAGGATGCCGCCGAGCACGGCCACGTCGATCTGCTTCTTCCGCAGCGCCTGCTCGGTGTTGACCGGGGGCACCACCAGGGGCTCGGCCTTGCCGGTCTCCGTCCGGGACAGACCGCCTCGCCGCAGGTAGATGTCGAGCATGGCCTCGGAGTGGGCGCCGAGGGTGTTCATCCCGATCTTCTTGCCGATCAGGTCCCTGGCCGAGCGGATCGGGCTGTCCTGGAGGACGTAGAAGCCGTTGTAGGCGTACTTGTCGGAGCCGTAGTAGCTGATGACCGCCTTGACGGGGGCGCCGTTCGCGGCGAGTTTGACGACCGCGCCGTTGAACGCGCCGCCGAAGTCGACCTGGCCGGTGGCCGCGGACTGGATGTCCTGCGGCCCGCTGATCGTGTTGCCGACCCACTCCAGCTTCACGTCGCCCAGATGGCCGAGATCCTCGGCCAGTTCCGGCAGGGTGACCTGGCCCGCCCAGCCCTGGTACCGGAGGGTCTTGGTCCGGCCCTTGCCGGATGTGGCTCCGGTCGCGGTGCCGCAGCCCACGGCCACGGTCGAGAGGCCCAGCAGGGTGAGGAACTGGCGTCGGGTCGATGCCGTCGTGGCCATGGAAGGTCCTGTTCAAGATCGAGGAGTGGCTGGAGCGGGTTTCCGCGCCGGCGGAAAGCGGCCGGAAGCGGTGGCCGAAAGCGGCCGTCGGAACCGGGACCGGAGGAAGGAGGCGCTTCCGGCCATGACGAGAAAGGGCGTCCGAACGGATCGGCCGGCGTGACCGGGCCCCGCGGGAGGAAGTGCGGGACGCCCTGGCGGGCGCGGACGGGGCATGCGCCCCATGGCGGGAAAGAGGCCTCGGCAGCAGCGACTGCGAGGGATCCTTCCCCTCGTCCCGACAGCGTCGGGCGCGTGGTGGCCGACTGCGAAAAGGAGCGGAAGGGGGAGCGGAGGGGGAGCGGCGCGGTCAGCGGACGCGGCGGCCGACGGCACAGATGGCGCTGGCCTGACGTCGCAGGTCGACGTGCAGGCGCGCGGCGAGGTACTCGGACGTGCTCACACCCAAGAGGGTTGCCGCGAAAACCGGCCGGGTCAACGTCGTCCGCGTCTCCGTCTCATGTTCTCAATCGGCCGACACGCTGGTGAAGCACGGTGTTCACAATGACCTGGACGCCGCGTTCTCCGGTGGATCCGGATCACCCTGATGCGGCGGGAGGAGGACCGTGCCCACTCGGTCCCGGTCCGGTGCCCTCCTCGCCGGTCCGGCGTCCCGGGTTCGGGGCGCGGCCGGCCACGGCGTCGCGCACGGGGAACGTTTCGGGGTGCCGGCGGGGCCGCGCCCGTACGTTCAGATGGGCAGGACGAACGGAGGGTGCTCACCGTTGAGGAAGTAGTCGCCGACTTCGCGGATCCGGTGGGTGACCGGCTCGTAGAGGGTGTGGGTCCGGGCATTGCGCCAGAAGCGGTCGAAGCCCAGCCGTGAGGAGGCCGAGCGGGTGCCGACGATGTCGAGGGCGCGCGCGGCGGACTCCTGCGCGGCCCGGGAGGCGGCGGCTTCGGCCAGGGCCACGAGGACCGAGATCTCCGCGCAGTCGTCGAAGGTCAGGTCTTCCCCGCGCGCCAGCCCGTCGTGCACGGCCTGCAGCGCCTGATCGGCGAGCGCGGAGGCCGAGCGCGTGAGGACGGTGAGTTCTCCGTAGACGGACAGCACGTGCGGGTCCCGGGGGGAGCCGGCCGGCCAGGCGGTCTGCCAGGCGGAGTGCGCCGCCCGGCTGTACTCACGGGCTTCGGCGAGCACCCCCTCGGCCATGCCGAGACGGAGCTGGACGGACAGCAGCCGTCCGACCGGCGACACCAGGGCGGTCAGGGGCGACAGGACGTCCTCGTCCGCGGACAGGGAACCGAGCACGTCGTCGGCGGCGACGCCCACGGCGTCGAACTCGACGCTCCCGCCGGCCGCGAGCCGTTGGCCGAAGGTGTCGGCGTCGCCGTCGATCCCCACGCCGTGACGGGTCGGATCGACGACGACGGCGAGGGGTTCGCCGGTGTCGGCCCGCACGGCCCGCACGGCGAGGCGGTCGGCGACCAGGACCCCGGTGACGTAGCTCTGGCGGCCGTCGAGCACATGGCCGCCGCCCGTCCCGGTCAGCGTCAGCGGGCTCTCCTGACGGGCGAGACCGCCGCCCCAGCACCACTGCTCCGCCGCGGACTGCCGCTCGAGCCGGTCGGCGGAGGAGGGCTGAGTCAAGAACCGCGCGCTCCACGACAGGAAGTAGTGACAGCCGAGCAGTTGACCGATCGCACCGTCGGCCGCGGCGATCTCCCGGATCACGGCGTAGGCCGTGGGCCAGTCCGCGCCGCCTCCCCCGAACCCGGCCGGTACCAGGAGGGTCAGCAGGCCCGCCTCACGCAGCCGGGACACCTCGTCGAACGGGGCCTTGCCCGCCTGTTCCCGGGCCGACGCGTCCGTGGCCAGGTCGTCCGCCGTCTCCCGGGCCACGCGCAGCCAGTGCGCCCGGCCGGGCCCGGTCCGGTCGCCTTCCTGAGCGGGGTCGGCCGGCGCGGGGGCAACGCCCATGGAAGCGGTCTCCTCTAAGGTCGACGGCACGGTGCGGTGGTGGTGTCGTCCTGCCGGGCGGGCACGTACTTGTATCCCACCCGCCGGACGGTGACGATGCGGTGCCGGTGTGCCGCGCCGAGCTTGCGGCGCAGACGCGCGATGTGCACGTCGACGGTGCGCCCGTCGCCGATGTGGTCGTAGCCCCATATGCCGGCCATCAGCCGCTCGCGCGAGTGCACCTGGTGGGGCTGCTGGACCAGGTGGGCCAGCAGCGCGAACTCCAGGTAGGTGAGGTCGAGTTCGGCTCCGTCCACCTTCGTGACGTGACGCGCGGGATCGATCCGGACGGCGTCGTCTCCCGTCCGCCGGACGGCCTCGTCCCCCTTCTGCCGGACGGTGGATGAGTCCGTGTGGGCGACCGGCCGGATCTCCGGTCGTGTCACGCCCTCGGCGAAGAGCCCGGCGGGATCGGTGCCCTCGGGGACGAGCAGGAGATAGCCGACGAGCGGAGCGGAACCGTGTCCCCCGCCGCCGTCCTGCGCGATGTCGCCCACGAGGCGGAGGTGACGGGGGTCGGCGAGTGACGGACCGGACGGGGTGGCCTGGGCCGGAAGTGCCGTGGTCATGGCGGTCGTCCTTCAGGAGGATGTCGGGTCGTCAGGCGCGGCGGGAGGGGACGCGCCTGAGCACCTGGGATGAGGAAGAAGGAGCGGCGTGGCACGCGCGGGGAGTGAGGCGCGTGCTTCACCCGCGACAGCAGGCGGCGCTGACGACGTGACCAAAGTCGACATGCCGACGACGAACGAGTCGTTGCTGCGTGGGGGACATGGGCATCATCCTGCGCACCCGCGGGGTGGCCGGTCAATACTTCCCCAGTAAATCGATAGGAAATATAGGGAACGCAACACCGTCGGCGGGCTCACCGGGCTCACCGGCCGCCGTCCACCGCCGGGCGGGCCTCGGGTGCGGTCGCCCTTGCCGACCGGGCGCGAAGTGCGGCGAGACGGAGCCCGAGCCTTCGCGGAGGCGTGGACGGCAGGGCACGTGCGGAGCCGCGCGCGTAGGGGCGCTCGACGGAGAACTGTCCCGCACCGAACACGATGGTCACGGCGATGTGCCAGAGGGTGGCGACCATCCACATGTCAACCACGCACAAGGACCACGCGCAAGGATCACTCCCCCCGTCGGGCGGGGCGCCGCTGCGGGCTCGAAGAACATCCCCTGCCCCGGCCAGGCCGGACGGTGTCCGGCCTGGCCACCCGCATCCGAGGCGGCGACCTCCCGCGCCGCCCGGCGCCCTGCGCGGAAGGCCCGACGCGCGGCTCGACAGCTCGCCCGCGGGACGGTGCCGTTCTCCGAGGAGTGCGGTCGCTCCCGACCGACCCGCCGCCCGCACCCGTACAGGATCCGGTCCGGGACGCGCTCGAGGGCCGCCGGCCTCCGGGCCCGGCGTGACGGTTGCCCGGTCGGTCGCATCAGGGCGGGCACCTGTCGGGTGTGCGAGTGATGTGCAGGGGACAGTCCGGGACGCCGGGGCATGTGCCTCAATTGAGGTGGACATGCATGCAGACGAAGGCGCTGACTGCTCGGGGGGAGAAGCTGTGGGTATGAGCGTGGGGGTGTGCTTGCCTGATCGGCTCATCCGAACATCCGAGTTCGCCCGGCTGGCCGATTTCATTCAGCTGGTGAGAACACGCGGTCACGGCGTCGTGGAGATACTGGGGGATCCCGGCAGCGGCAAGACGTGGCTTCTCGACGCGGCCGCACGTGAAGCGCGCCATCGAGGTATGTGGGTGCTGCGGGCACGGTGTTCGATGGCGGAGGCGAACGTGCCGCTCCACCCCTTCCTCCAGGCGCTCAACGCCTGGGTGGCCTCAGCCGACGGCGCGCCGGGCAGTGGTCCCAAGCGCGCCGAGAGGGCGCGGGAGCTGGCTCGGGCCCTGACCCAGCCGACCGGTTCGGACCAGCCGGTGCCGTCATGGGACTGGTTCTTCGAACAGCGCGGCGCGCTGGCCGAGTGTCTGGCCCTCGCGCCGGCCGGCTGCCTGCTGGTGTTGGACGACATGCAGTGGGCGGACGCCTGGTCGATCAGGTTCCTGGAGATCCTGATCCGCTGGCCGGTGGAGGAGCGGCTCGCCCTTGCCGTCGCGCACCGGCCCCGGCAGAGTCCGGTGGCACTGCGGGCGGCGCTGCAGGAAGGCATCGACATGGGGTTCGTCGAGCAGGTGCACCTCGACCCGCTCACCGTCTCGCAGAGCGGCGCCCTTCTGGACGAGGACCCGGCCTCCCCGGACCTGGCCCGTCTGCACCGGGAGGGCGACGGCCTTCCGCTGTACGTGACCGCACTGGCCGGCAGGGACAGCCCGCGCCTGGAGAACGCCGAGACCTGGGCGCAGAGCCCTCTCGGCGCCCGACTGCTCACCGAGGTGTCCCGGCTCGACAGCGAGGCTCGGTCGGTGGCGCATGTGGCGGCGGTGCTCGGAGACCCGTTCGATGTGTCGGCGGTGGCGGCCGTCGCCCAGATGAAGGTGTCGTCGGCGTCCAGGGCGCTGAGCGAGCTGCGTCGGCACGACGTCGTGCGGATGTTCGGCGGCGGCATGATGATGTTCCGTCACTCCCTCCTGCGGTACTGCATCTACGGCTGTACCAGCACGTGGTGGCGGCACGACCTCCACCGGCGCGCCCTGGAGTACCTGACCGAGCGCGGCGAACCCGCGACGGTGCTCGCCCTGCACATCGAGGCGATCGGCGCCGACGACCCGTCGGCCGTGCGGACACTGGTCGCAGCCGCGACCGCGGCACTGCACTCCGGCCGGTCCCACCTTGCCGCCCGCTGGCTGGTCGTGGCGTTGCGTGCCCAGCGCATACACGGCGGAGGGCCGCGGCACGGGCTGGTGGACGCCGCTGTCTGGCGCCGGGTGGTGCAGGCGGTCGCTGCGGAAGGCGACCGCGAGCGGCTGATCCAGCTGGGCGGCGAACTGCTGTCCCTGCTGGACGACTCCAGCCAGAAGCGGACCACCGCCGCAGCCACGCTGGCCTGCCTGCACGCCTGGCTCGGTGACGCCGAACGCGGGCAGGCCCTGCTCGGTCAGGAGACCGCCAGGCTCGGCCGCGTCGACCCCGCGGTGCGTGCGGTGACGGACCTCTCGGGAGTGCTGGTCAAGCTGCTCACGGGCACGGTGCCCGGCCGCGCCGAGTTGGACGCCCTGGGCTCGTGGGCCGGGCGGGTGCACTCCGTCCACGTCTTCGGCTCCGAGGCCGTGCGCGCGCTGTGTGTGATCTTCGAGGGCGACCGCACGGAGGGGCAGCGCCTGCTGGCCGGGTGTGCGCAGGCGCTGGCGAACTGCTCCGAGGCGGACGCGGAGGCGCCGGGGTTCGCGGAGTTCCTGATCGTGATGGGCTGGGCAGAGGTGCTGGTGGGGGAGCACGAGGCGGCCCAGCGCCATGCCCGGGCGGCCCACGAGTCCATGCACAGGACCGGCGGGAAGCACCAACTGCCTCTGCTGCTGCTCCTGCTGAGCGGCATCCACTACGGTTCGGGCCAGCTGCCCGAGGCGTACGACGCGGCCAAGCGGGCCGAGGCTGCGGCCCGGCAGCTCGGCCGGAACGACTACGCCGCTGTGGCGGACGCGTTCGCGGCGGCCGCCGCGGGTCGAGCGTGGCATCGCCGTCCGGCGTCCTCGGCAGTGCGGTTCCGTCACGTGCCGGGCGAGGGAAACTTCTGGGCGCCGGTCGCCCTGATCCTCTACGCGGAGGCGTCCCTGTCCGTCGGCGACAACGTCGGCGTGCTGGAGCTGCTGGCCGCGCAGCAGAACATGTGGGAGAGCCCCGGCCCCGCGAAGGTGCACCAGGCGAGGGTGTACGACCTGCTCGCCGCCGCGGCGGAGGGCCTCGGGGACGAGGCCAAGGCGGGACACTGGAGGAAGCTGGCGGCGAAGGCCACACGTTTTCCCCCAGGGCGGCGCAAGGTGTCCGGCGGGCCCAGGGCGGGGCAGGGCGGGGCGGACGCCGCACGGGTGGAGGAGCGGAGCGGGCCCGCGCAGCACGAGGCGGACGGCGCCGGTGTCTCCGTGCCGGGGCGGACGGCCGAGGAGGGCCCGCTGCCCCTGGCCCTGCTGACCACGAGGGAACGCCAGGTCGCGCAGCTGGTCGGCGAGGGCATGAGGACGAAGGACATTGCCAACTCGCTCGGCGTCAGCCCGCGCACCATAGACACGCATTTGGCCCGGATATACAGCAAAATAGGAGTCCATTCGCGTGCCGAGCTGATGCGCAAGGTCTTCCTCGAGGGCGATGGCGAGAGTGCCGCGCGACCACTGCCTCCGCGTCGTCCGTAGAGGTGTTTCCGCGGATGCCCCGATGGCCTCCGGTAACACATCGATTTGTCACCGGAAATGTCGGCCCGCACGTTTGCGGTGCGCCGTGCCGGTTGTTTGCGCGCATTTTATGTATTTGCTTTTCGTTGACCAATCTACCTACGTGGTCCGCTCATGAGGCGCGGCCGGATGTCGTCGGTGAGGTGCTTCGGAAGGGCGGCGGCCGTCGCGGCCGCGACGCGCCGGCACCCGTGGTGCCCCCGTGGGGGCAGGAGAGTCGGGTGGTCGCGTCCGCGAACCGGAGGAGGAGGGTGCTCGTGGGAGCGGGGGGTAAGAGCAGGGTTCGGACATTGTCGGGTACGTACGCAGTTCCTCGGATGTGCGTTCGCCACGTCATGGGCCAGACTGATCAGGCTGGTGATCAAGGAATCATTCGACCAGATCGAACCCGTGAGGTGTGAATGCGGTATGAAATACTCGGTTCGCTCCGAATAACCGACGGTTCACGGCACTTTGCGCTCAGTGCCCCGAAAATCGAGATGGTCCTTGCCGCGCTGCTCGTCGAATCGGGCGGATTTGTCAACAAGGACCAGCTCATCGGGGAACTGTGGGTGAGCAATCCGCCCCGCCGCGCCTCGGCCACCGTCCACGTGTACATTTCCCAACTGCGCAAGTTCCTGGTGTCGGCGGGGGACACCAAGGGACAGGCCATCGTCACCAAGCCGGCCGGCTACCTCCTGAAGACCGACGACGCGGGCTTCGACGTCCAGGACTTCCAGGACGCGGTGCGCAGGGGGCACGCCCACCAACAGGCCGCCTGCTACGAGGCGGCGCTGGCGGAGTTCGAACGGGCACTGTCAGTGGTCCGCGGACAGGTCCTGGACGGCTTGGCCGAGGGGCCGATCCTGAGCTCCTTCGCCGCCTGGGTCGAGGAGGAGCGCCTGCAGTGCCTCGAGATGTCCGTGGAGGCTCGGCTCGCTCTCGGCCGGCACCGCGAGGTCATCGGGCTGCTGTACGGGCTGACGAGCGAGTACCCGTTGCGTGAGTCGTTCTACCGGCAGCTGATGCTGGTGCTCTACCGTTCCGAACGCCAGGTCGAGGCGCTGGAGGTCTACCGCACCGCCCAGCGGGTGCTCCGCGCCGAACTCGGACTGGAGCCCTGCCGTGCCCTGAGGCAGCTGCACCAGGCCATCCTCACGTCGGATCGCGGCCTGGATTTCCTGATGGCGAGCTGAGCGACGGGCTCACCGCCCGCCGTCCGTCCGCCCGCCCTGCCGGGGGTCGGTCTCAGTGCCCCGGCACCAGACCCCCGGCCGGGACGAGGAGGCCCGCCAGACAGGCGGCGAACAGGGTGGGCGACTCCCGCAGGAAGAAGAAGTGCCCGCCCTCGAAAGAGTGGAAGGTGCTCGCCGCCCGGCTGCGCGCCGCCCACTCGCGGGCCTCCTTCTCGGAGACCACAGGGTCTGCGACTGCGTGGAACACGTCGACCGGACAGTCCAGCGGCGGCGTGGCCGAGAAGCCGCGGGTCGAGCACAGGCGCAGATCCGCCCGGGTCAGTTCCAGCGCCGGACGCACCCAGTCCGGATAACCCAGGAGTTCGGCGGACATGCCGCCGATACCGACGATCTTCGCGATGAGTTCGTCGTCGGAGTCGGCGTACGACGAGGCGAACGCGGGCGGCAGCTGCGGCGCACGCGCGGCTCCCGCGACGAGACGCACCGGGAGCACGTCGCCGCGGGCCTGCCTGCGGACGACGAGGTCGTGCGCCACCAGGGCGCCCATGCTGTGGCCGTAGCAGGCGTACCGCCCCGTGAGGTACGGGCCCAGCTGCTCGTCGAGCTCGGCCACCAGGTCGGCCATGGACCGCGGAAGCGATTCCCGCAGACGGCCCTCCCGGCCCGGCAGTTGCACGGGCAGGACGTCGACGCGCGGTGCGAGCGCGTTGCGCACCGCCGTGAACGCCGAGGCGCTGCCACCGGCGTGGTGGAAGCAGAACAGCCGAAGCGGCGCTTCGGGCACGGGAGTCGTCGTCAGGTACTGGGTCGGCGGAGCCGTCGGCCCGCCACCGGATACGGTGCCTTTCCACTCGCGCACGTCTGAGCCTCCTCGAGAGTTTTCGCCCATCGTCGCCGTGGCACATTGACCGGCTCTAAAGCCGGCGCCGTGCTCGAACGGTCGACGTGTTCCGCACGCGGAGGGCACGCGACCGGCTAGAGCGGGGCCTTAAGCCCGCTTAAGCGCTCCCTTCCAGGATCTCTGCTGCCGGGCCTGCCGGACGGCCTGTCCGGTGCACCGCCCCGCTTCGAGCCGGTCGATGCCCCGGTCCGGACCGGCGAGGGCTGCGACCAGACGGAGGGACCAGATGCAACCCCAACGAATCCATGTCGCGTCCGCGGGTACCGCCCTTCCGGGCGCGCCCGTCGACAACGCCGCGCTCACCCGGCGCTTCGGCATGAGCGACCAATGGGAGGAGTGGATCGGGGTCTTCATCGCCACGGAGACCCGGCACCTCACGGTCGACCTGGACACGGGCGAGCGGCGCAACACTCTTGCCGACCTGTGCGAACTCGCCGCGAGGCGCGCGCTCGACGGCGCCGCGACGGCCGCGGCCGACATCGATCTGGTGGTCATGGGCACCGCCACCCCGGACCGGCTCCTGCCGACGACGGCCTCCGTGGTGGCGGACCGGCTTGGCATCGACGGCATCCCCGTCTTCCAGCTGCAGTCAGGATGCACCGGCGCGTTCCAGGCGCTGGACCTCGCCCACCGGCTGCTCACCACGGGCGCGTACCGCAGGGCGCTGGTGATCGGCGGCGAGCTGAACGAGAAGTACTTCGACCTCGGTCAGGACTTCTCCGCGTTGCGCCCCGAACAGCTCATCAACTACGTGCTGTTCGGTGACGGCGCCGGCGCGCTGGTCCTCAGCACCGAGCCCGAGGACGCGCTCGCCACGGTGTGCCTCACCTCGTCCCGGCTCACGGGACATGGCCGTGAACCGGGGCAGATCCTGGAGTGGTTCGGCCCCGCCGACCGCATGTCGGACCGGGTCCCCGCGGCGGAGGACTACAAGGCCATCGAGGAGTCCGTGCCACGGATGAGCCGCGAGATCCTGGACCAGGTGCTGGCCGATGTCGGCTGGAAGCGCGAGGACGTCGCCTACGTCCTGCCGCCGCAGCTGTCCGGCCGGATGACCCGCCGGGTCGTCGACGAACTGGACCTGCCGGGCGCCGAGGAGGTCAGCTGCGTCACCCGGATCGGCAACACCGGGAACGCCACGCCGTTCTTCCAGGTCGAGCGGGCGCTGCAGCTCATGGCCCCCGGAGACCGGGCGGTCGGGATCTCGGTGGAGTCGAGCAAGTGGATCCGGGCCGGTTTCGCGATCGAGCGGGTGTGACGTGATGGACGCGTCCAGCCCCGGAACGCTGCTGGATCTCTTCCGCGCCGGCCGTCTGGCCGCCGACTACCCACGGGTGCGTTCACTGCTCGCCGAGGCCACCGAGGCCGAACTCCAGCAGGTCGGTCACCTCCTGTGCCGTCTCGACCCGGACGAGGTGCTGCGGCACCACGGGGACACCCCCCAGGTACGGACAGCGGTGACCGGACACGGGAACCTGGCCATGCTGACGCCCGCGCTCACCGCCGAACTCGCCCGGCACGGGCTGCTGCTGCGTCCGACGCTCACCGACTTCGACAGCTACGTTCGGGAACTCTCCGACCCGGCCGGTGAACTGCACTCGGCACGCCCCGACCTGGTCCTGCTGGTCCTCGACCCGATGGTGGTGCTCGACGACCTGCCCACGCCCTGGACCCTCGACGCGGTACGCGCGGCCGCAGAGCACCGGATCACGCTGATCGAAGGCCTGGCGGAACGCTTCGTCGCCCGCAGCGACGCCACCCTGGTCGTCAACTCCCTTCCCCTGCCTAGGCAGTTGACAGCTCAGCTGATCGACTACCGCTCGCGCGCCCGGCTCGGCATGCTGTGGCGGGAGGCCAACGCACGGCTGCTGAGGCTCGGCGACAGCCTGCCCCAGGTCGTGGCGCTCGACCTCGACCCGCTGCTGGCCGACGGCGTGCCCGCCTCGGACCCCCGGCTCGGCGCGTACACCGGTGCCCACCTGTCGGCGCAGCTGCTCGCCGCCTACGCCAGGGAGATCGCCCATCTTGCTCGGCACCTCGTCGGACGGACGAAGAAGTGCCTGGCGGTCGACCTGGACCAAACCCTGTGGGGAGGGGTGCTGAGCGAGGACGGCCGTGAGGGCATCGAGGTGGGGGACAGCCTGCGCGGCAAGGCGTTCACCGCCTTCCAGCGCGTCCTCGCCCAGCTCTCCTCGCAGGGCGTCCTGCTGTCGGCCGTCAGCAAGAACGACCTGGCACCGGTGCGCGAGGTGCTGCGCGACCACCCCGGCATGACCCTGCGCGAGGACGACTTCGTACAGATCAGGGCCGACTGGTCGGCCAAGCCCGGGCACCTGCGGGAGATCGCGGACACGATCGGGATCGGCCTCGACAGCTTCGTCTTCGTCGACGACAGCCCGCACGAGTGCGGCCTCGTCCGCGCCCACTGCCCGCAGGTCGACGTCGTCGCCCTCGACGGGGAACCCGCGCTGCATGTGGACAAGCTTCTGGCCGATGGCTGGTTCACCGTGCGGTCGGTCACCGCGGAGGACGCCGAACGCACCGCCCTGTATCGGGCGGAGGCCGCACGGGGCGAGTTGCGCACGGCGCACATCGACCTCGACGACTACCTGCAGGACCTGGGGATCACCGTCACCATCGGCCCGGTGCAACCGGACGAGATCGCCCGGGTTTCCCAACTCACCCTGCGCACCAATCAGTTCAACCTCACCACGGAGCGGCTCCAGCCCGCGGCGGTCCGGCGGCGTGCCGACGACCCGGACGCGAGTGTGCTGGCGGTCCACGTCAGCGACCGCTTCGGCAGCAGCGGCCTGACCGGCGCGTTGTTCCTGCGGCGCACGGCCGACGTGCTGACGGTCGACAACTTCCTCCTCAGCTGCCGGGTGCTGGCCCGCGGCGTGGAACAGGCCTGCCTGGCAGCCGTGCTGCACCACGCCAAGGCACAGGGCGCCGACGCCGTGGAGGCCGCATACCGTCCGACCGCGAAGAACGCCAAGGTACGGCACCTGTACCCGTCCGCCGGCTTCGAGGAGACGGGTGGCGACACCACGTCGACGACCTTCCGCCACCGGCTGGAGCAGCTGCCGGACGTACCCGACCACATCCGTCTGATCGACCGCTCCCGGGGGGCCGGCAAGTGAACAGCCTGGACGAATTCGCCGAGTTGATCAGTGACCACGTCGGGATACCGGTCACTGGTGAGGACCTGCGTCGCAACGTGGACGAGGTGCCTGGCTGGGACTCGCTCCACGTGATGTGGCTGCTGACCGTGCTGGAGCGGGAGACCGGGCGGCGCCTGTCACTCCCCGACGTGATCGAAGCCCCCACGCTCGCCCACGTCTACGAACTGGCGGTGGCCCCGTGACGGTCCGGCCCCTGGCGCGGCAGCGCCGCCACACCTTCTACTTCCTTCAGACGATCCGCGGCTTCTCCCCGGTCTTCCTGGACACGGACGTCGACATGACCCGGGTCCAGCAGGTCCGCGAGGCCGCCCGGGACGGCGGGCGCCGGTACTCCGCGGTGGCGTGCGTCATCCTGGCCGCCGCACGGGCGCTCGCCGCCCATCCGCAGGCCAACGCCGCGATCCTCGGCACCCTGCGTCCCCGGATCGTCGCCTACGACCACGTCGACGTGAAGGTCGCCCTGGACAAGACGCTGGACGGCGAGCGGGTCGTCCTGTCGGCCTTGCTCAAAGGCGCGGACGCGGCCGGCCTGGACGAGATCCAGGAGCAACTGGAGCACTACCGCCAAGGCGACGCGGACGCCATGCCCGAATTCGCGCCCGTCCGCCGCCTCCAACGGCTGCCCGTACCCGTGGGGTCCCGCGCCTTCCGGCGGGTCGTGCGCCCGCTCTCGGGCCGGCACCAGGTCATGGGCACGCTCGCCGTGTCCTCGCTCGGCCACCGACCGGTCGATGGATTCCACTCCGTCGGCGGTACCACCATCACCCTCGGTCTCGGGCAGATCGCCGAGCGCCCGGTCGTCCGCGACGGCCGGGTGGTCTCCGCACCCGTCATGCGGCTCAACCTCGCCTTCGACCACCGTGTGGTGGACGGCGCCGAGGCCGCCGACCTGCTCTCGGACATCAGGACCGGACTCGAGGATTTCCGGCACCCCTCGGCGCAGGACACCGACGGCCGTGCCGCGGCTCTGGAGGACGCCGTATGAACGACGTGGCGGAACTGAAACTGTTCGGACTCGCCCACGCGCGCGCCCAGAACGTCACCCAGGCCGCCTACCAGGAAATCTGCGACCGGATCGACTCCGACGACGGGGACCGGCCGGGGTCGTGGACGGGGGAGTGGACCCGAGCCGCGGCCCGGCTGGAGGCCGAGGGCCGGCTGCTGGAGGCCTGTGCCCACTACAACCTGGCGCGGTTCCCGGCCGTGGACGGCCCGGCCCGGGAACGGGCGCAGAAGAAGTGCGTCGAGGCCTGCGCCGCCTGGGCGGCGGACCACGCGGTGACCCGCCTCGACATCCCCGTACTCGGCGATACCGTGCCCTGCTGGGCGAGCGGCCTGTCTGCCGCGGAGCGGCGCCCGCTGCTGCTCGTGATGGGCGGCATCATCAGCATCAAGGAGCAGTGGATGACCCTGCTCGCGCAGGCGTCCCGGCTGGGCATGGCCGTGCTGGTGGCCGAGTTGCCGGGCGTCGGCGAGAATCCGCTGCCCTACTCCGCCGACAGCTGGCGGATGCTCTCCCGACTCCTCGACGCCGTGAGCGACCGGGCCGACGTCGAGCACACCTACGGGCTGACCCTGAGCTTCAGCGGGCACGCCGCCCTGCGCTGCGCGGCGCACGACCGGCGCATCAAGGGTGTCGTCACCATCGCCGCTCCGGTCGCCACCTTCTTCACCGACCCGGACTGGCGTCGCGGCCTGCCCCGGATCACCGTCGACACGCTGGCCCGGCTGACCCGCACGACCCCGGACGACATCACCGGCGACATGAGTTCCTGGGCGCTCACCGACACGGAACTCGCCGCCGTCGGCATCCCGGTCCACTACCTGGCCACCCGCGAGGACGCGATCATCCCTGGTGACGACGTCCACCTGCTCAGGAACGCGGTCCCCGGCACCAGGGTCCTGGAGTACCGCGACGAGCACGCAGGACCGGGCAACGCCCTGGAGACCCGGCTGTGGATCTTCCTGTCCCTGCTGCGCATGCGCCGCGTCGGCGGCCCGCGCACCGCCCTGCTCGCCGCCGCGGCCGGTCTGCTCGCCCTGCGGCGACGACTGACCGGCGCCCTGGCCGGGGCGCGCCGGCCTCGACCGACCGCCTGACACCTCGGTACATCACCTTCGGGAAAGGACGATTCCTTTGAGCGAGACCCCCGTCGAGATCGACACCACGCGGCCGGGCCTGGCCCGCATGTACGACTACCTCCTCGGCGGCACCGAGAACCACCCGGTCGACCGCGCGCTGGTCGACGAGATCGCCGCGACCGATCCCGGTGTCTTCGCCGCGGCCCGAGCCAACCGCGACTTCCTGATCCGCGCGGTCCGTTTCCTGACCGAGGAGGTGGGCATCCGGCAGTTCCTCGACATCGGCTCCGGCCTGCCCACCCAGGACAACGTGCACGCCGTCGCGCAGGCCGTCGCCCCCGAGGCACGCGTCGTGTACGTCGACAACGACCCCACCATCACCGTGCACGCGGAGTCCCTCGTGCGCGCCGAGAAGAACATCGAGGTGGTCCTCGGCGACCTCGGCCGCCCCCAGGAGATCCTGGACGCCCCCGGGGTGCGCCGGCTGATCGACTTCGACGAGCCGGTGGCCCTGCTGCTTGTCGCGGTCCTGCACTTCGTACCCGACACCGAGGACCCCTGGGCCGCTGTGGGCCTGCTCCTCGACGCCCTTCCCTCCGGCAGCCACCTGGTGCTCTCCCACGTCTCCCTGGCCGAGCTCGACGAACTCGCGGCCACCACCGACCGGGCCTTCGAGAAGCGGAGCATCGAGCTCAACGCCAACCGGACCAAGGCGCAGATCGCGCGATTCTTCGAAGGCCTCACCCTCGTGGAGCCCGGTCTGGTGGAGACCACCGAGTGGCGGGCGGAGGAGACGGCCCCCCGCAAGGTGAGCGACATGGTCATCTACGCGGGGCTCGCCCGCAAGAACTGAGCTGCCCACAGCGACGCACGCCAGCCCCGGCGCAACAGAGGAGTCAGCAGGTGTTTGCAGGAACCCCGGACATGAACGCGAACGAGTCCGCGGTGCGGCGCCAGGACGCCGTAGCGGTCATCGGCATGGCCTGCCGACTGCCGCAGGCGGACGGCCCGCAGGCCTTCTGGAAGCTCCTGCGCGACGGCCGGGACACGGTCGTCCCCGCCCCCGAGCACCGCTGGGGGGCGGTCGGCGCCGGCGGAGGCCCGCGCTGGTACGGCGCGTTCCTCGACCACGTGGACGAGTTCGACGCGGCGTTCTTCGGGATCTCCCCACGCGAGGCCGTCGAGACGGACCCGCAGCAGCGGGTGGTCCTCGAACTCGGCTGGGAGGTCCTGGAGAACGCCGGAATCGTCCCCGAGCGCATCCGCGACTCCCGCACCGGCGTCTTCATCGGCGCCATCTGGGACGACTACGCCGACCTCCTCGCGCGGCGCGGCCCGGACGACAGCACCGGCCACACGGTCACCGGCACTCACCGCAGCATCATCGCCAACCGCCTCTCCTACGTCCTGGGGCTCCACGGCCCGAGCCTCGCCGTGGACGCCGGCCAGTCCTCGTCGCTCGTCGCGATCCACCTCGCCTGCGAGAGCCTGCGAGCGGGCGAGTCGGAGATGGCCATCGCCGGCGGTGTCAACCTCGACCTGCTGGCCGAGACCACCGCGGTTTCCGCCAAGTTCGGCGCGCTGTCCCCGACCGGCCGCTGCCGCACCTTCGACGCCGCCGCCGACGGCTACGTACGCGGTGAGGGCGCCGGTGTGGTCCTGCTCAAGCCGCTGGAGCATGCGGTGCGCGACGGCGACCCCGTCCACTGCGTGATCCTCGGCAGCGCCGTCACCCACGACGGGCGCACCGACGGCCTGACCGTGCCCGGCTCCGAGTACCAGGCCGAGGCCATCCGGCGGGCACAGCTGGCGGCCGGGGTCACACCCGACGAGGTGCAGTACGTCGAGCTGCACGGCACCGGCACCCGGGTGGGCGACCCGATCGAGGCCGCCGCCCTCGGAACGGTGTTCGCGCCGGGCCGTGGCGCGGACGCCCCCCTGCGGGTGGGCTCCGTCAAGACCAACATCGGTCACCTGGAGGCAGCCGCGGGGGTCGCCGGCCTGATCAAGACCGCTCTCAGCATCGCCCACGGCGAACTCCCGGCCAGCCTGCACTTCGAGACGCCGCACCCCGACATCCCCCTGGACGAGCTCCGCCTTCGGGTGCAGACCCGCCATGAGAGCTGGCCGCGTCCGCAGGACCGCCTCGTGGCCGGCGTGAGTTCCTTCGGCATGGGCGGCACCAACTGCCACCTCGTCCTCGCCCAGCACCGGCACGAGCCGGTCGTCGACGGCGCGCACCCCGCGCCGCGAGATGCCGGCACCACGCCCGCCGTACCGCGGCCGGTGGTCCCCTGGCTGCTCTCCGGCACGACCCGGGCCGCCCTCCAGGCACAGGCGCGGCGGCTGCACGAGCACCTCGTGTCCGGAGCCGACGCCGGGACAGCCGACATCGGATTCTCGCTGGCCACCACACGCACCGCCTTCCGGCACCGGGCCGCCCTCCTGGGACGCGACCGCGACACACTGCTCGGGTCCCTGTCCGCGCTCGCCGAGGGGCAGCCGGCCCCCGCCGCGCTGACCGGCACCGCCGAAACCCCCGGTCCGCTCGCGGTCGTCTTCTCCGGGCAGGGCGCGCAACGCCCCGGAATGGGACGCGAGCTGTACGCGGCCTTCGAGACCTTCCGCGACTCCGTCGACGAACTCTGCGCGGAGTTCGACGGCCTGCTGGACCGTCCGCTGCGCACCGTGATGTTCGCCGACGCCGGTACGCCCGAGGCCCACCTGCTCGACCAGACCGCCTGGACACAGCCCGCCCTGTTCACCTTCGAGGTGTCGCTGCACCGTCTGCTCGAATCCTTCGGCGTCCGCCCCGACTATCTCATCGGACACTCGATCGGTGAGCTGGCGGCCGCGCACGTCGCCGGCGTCCTCTCCCGCGGCGACGCCTGCAGACTGGTGGCGAGCAGGGGCGCCCTCATGGAGTCGCTGCCCGGCGGCGGCGCGATGGCCGCCGTCGAGGCGACCGAAGCCGAAGTGGCACAGGTGCTGGCCGAAGAGCGCAGCGACGCCGAGATCGCGGCGCTCAACGGGCTCGACTCCACCGTCGTATCCGGACCGGAAGAGGCCGTGCTCGCCGTCATGGAGCTCTTCGCCGGACGGGGCCGCAGAACCCGCCGGCTGCACGTCAGCCACGCCTTCCACTCCCGGCTGATGGAACCCGCGCTGGAATCCCTGCGCTCGGCCGCCCGCGACGCGGAGTTCGCCGCTCCCGCCATACCCGTGATCTCCAACGTGAGCGGCCGCCCGGCGACGGCCGAGGAACTCGCCTCCCCCGACTACTGGGCCGCGCACGCCCGAAAGGCGGTCCGGTTCAGCGACGGCGTACGCACTCTCCACGAGCTGGGCGTCACCCGCTACCTGGAGATCGGCCCGGACTCCGTCCTCGTGCACATGATCCGCCAGAGCCTGCCGGCCGACGCGCCGCGCCCGCTGCTGGCGGCCGTGCAGCGGCGGGACCGGCCCGAGGAGGAGACCTTCGTCCGCGCCCTGGCCCACCTGCACACCATGGGCGCCGAGGTGGACTGGGCCGCCTTCTTCGCCCACAGCGCCGCACGCCTCGTACCGCTGCCGACGTACGCCTTCCAGCGCCGCCGCTTCTGGCCCGACCTCACCGCGCCCACCGACGCGCCGAGCATCCCCCGGACCGCGCCGCCGTCCGTCCCGGACCACGCGGACCCCACGCCCGTCACCCCCGACCGCTCCGCCGGAGCCCTCGCCCTGGTCCGCACGGAGGTCGCCGCCGTCCTCGGCCACTCGTCCGCGCACGAGGTCGATCCCACCGGGGTCTTCCGGGACCTCGGCCTCGACTCGCTGATGTCGGTCGACCTGTGCGAGCGGCTCTCCCTCGCCACCGGCCTCGAACTGCCCACGACCCTGCTCTACGACCACCCGAGCCCGCTCGCCCTGAGCCGGCACCTGCACGAACGCCTGCACGGCGACACCGGCCCGGACACCGACGTCCCGGCCCGTGCCGCGGCCGCCGAGGAGCCCGTCGCCGTCGTCGCCATGGCCTGCCGCTACCCGGGCGGTGTCACCTCACCGGAGGACCTGTGGCGGCTGGTGGCCTCCGGGACCGACGCGATCAGCGGCTTCCCCGACAACCGGGGCTGGAACCTCGACACCCTCTTCGACTCCGACCCCGGCCGGGCCGGCCGCTCCTACGTCGACGCCGGCGGTTTCCTCCACGACGCCGACCGCTTCGACCCGGAATTCTTCGGCATCAGCCCGCGCGAGGCGGCCGCCATGGACCCGCAGCAGCGGCTGCTCCTGGAGACCTCCTGGGAGGCGCTGGAACGGGCCGGGATCGACCCGACCACGCTGCGCGGCAGCCAGACCGGCGTGTTCGTCGGCGCCGTCGCCCCCGAGTACGGCCCCCGGCTCCACCAGGGAGCCCAGGGCTTCGACGGCTATCTGCTGACCGGCAGCACCTCCAGTGTGGCCTCCGGCCGCGTGGCCTACACACTCGGCCTGCAGGGCCCGGCGATCACCGTGGACACGGCGTGCTCGTCGTCGCTGGTGGCGCTGCACATGGCCGCCCAGTCCCTGCTGCGCGGCGAGTGCGACATGGCCCTCGCCGGCGGCGCCACCGTCATGAGCTCGCCCGGCATGTTCGTCGAGTTCAGCCGCCAGCGCGGACTGGCCCCCGACGGCCGGTGCAAGCCGTTCGCGCAGGCCGCCGACGGCACCGCCTGGGCCGAGGGCGTGGGCATGATCCTGCTGATGCGGCAGTCCGAGGCCGAGCGGCGCGGCCACCCCGTGCTCGCCCTGATCCGCGGCTCCGCGATCAACCAGGACGGCGCCAGCAACGGCCTGTCCGCACCCAGCGGCCCGGCCCAGGAGCGGGTCATCCGCCAGGCACTGGCCGCCGCAGGACTCACCACCGCCGACGTGGACGCCGTGGAGGCGCACGGCACGGGCACCACCCTCGGCGACCCCATCGAGGCCCGCGCCCTGCTCGCCACCTACGGACAGCACCGCAACCCCGAAAAACCGCTGTGGCTGGGCTCGTTGAAGTCCAACATCGGCCACGCCCAGGCCGCTGCGGGCGTCGGCGGCGTGATCAAGACGGTGATGGCACTCCGGAACGGGACGCTGCCCAAGACCCTCCACGTGGACAGCGCCACCCCGCACGTGGACTGGAACAGCGGCGCCGTCACCCTGCTCCGCGAGGCGATGCCGTGGGAGCGGGACGAACGCCCGCGCCGGGCCGCCGTCTCCTCGTTCGGCATCAGCGGCACCAACGCCCACCTCATCCTGGAGGAGCACCCCGCACCCTCGACACCCCGCACCCCGTCCGCCAACCCCTCCGGCACCCCCGTGCCCTGGCTGCTGAGCGCCCGCGACGAGACGGCGCTCCGCGAGCAAGCGGGCCGGCTCGCCGAACTGCTGGCCACCGACACCACGGCCGACCCGGTCGGCATCGCCCAGACACTGGCCGACGGCCGCACCCGGTTCGAACACCGCGCGATCGTCACCGCCACCGGCCACGAGAACACCCTGCGCGCCCTGCGCGCCCTCGCGAACGGCGGCTCCGACGACCTTCTCGTACGCGGTGTCGCCGTGCGGGGTGTGCGTCCGGTGTTCGTGTTTCCGGGGCAGGGTTCGCAGTGGGTGGGGATGGCGGTGGGGTTGTTGGGTGGTTCGCGGGTGT
>NZ_JBIRNP010000019.1:0-139266 GCF_044331705.1 Streptomyces sp. NPDC017202
CGGTGTTTGGCGGGGGTGGGGCGGTCGTGGCTTGACTGGGCGTCGCGCCTCCCCCCTGTCTACATGTCCCCGGCGCCCGCCGGGCTGGGGGAGGGCGGGAACTTGACGACAGGGCCTGGCGGCAGGTGCGGAAGGGGCCCCTGCCGCGGGTGCGGAGGGGCCCCTTCGGGTGAGCGGTGGGGTTCGCGCCACGGCTCACATCATGTCTTCGATCTCCCCGGCGATGGGGTCGGCGTCGGTGCCGATGACGACCTGGATGGCGGTGCCCATCTTGACGACGCCGTGGGCGCCGGCGGCCTTCAGGGCGGCTTCGTCGACCTTGCTCGCGTCGATGACCTCGGTGCGCAGGCGGGTGATGCAGCCTTCGACTTCCTCGATGTTGTCGATGCCGCCGAGCCCGGCGACGATCTTCTCAGCCTTGCTGGCCATGTCCTTCTCCCTGAAGTCCCTGAAGCCGTTGGAGTGCCTGGGTTGCCCGGGTTGCCTGGTCGACGTGGTGCGATCCGGTCGGGACCGCCTTGTCGCAGTAACCCACAGTTGGCCCATCTTTGCGAGCGATTGCGCCGGATGTGTCGAAGGATGACGCCACAGCCACGAAATCGTCCGTAGCTGGTCTACACCACCTGACAGGCGGTCGCCAAACCATGAGTGCCGAGAGCGCTGACATCACGGTCGGCCCCGGGCGGGCCCGCTGGAACCATCTGTTCCAGGGGCTGCAGAAGATGGGGCGCAGCCTTCAGCTGCCGATCGCGGTGCTGCCGGCCGCCGGCATCCTCAACAGGCTCGGCCAGCCCGATGTGTTCGGGGCCGACGGGCTTGGCTGGACGGACGTCTCGAAGGTGATGGCGGGCGCGGGCGGCGCCCTGCTCGACGGTCAGCTGGGTCTGCCGCTGCTGTTCTGCGTCGGTGTGGCCATCGGGATGGCGAAGAAGTCCGACGGCTCGACGGCGTTGGCGGCGGTGGCGGGTTTCCTCGTCTACTACAACGTGCTGCGGCAGTTCCCGGAGGACTGCGGCGAGGGGTTGAAGGCCGTGCCGGGCATCGGCTGCCAGGGGGTGGAGGACGGCACGGTGGTGGCGTTCACCTACCAGAATCCGGGTGTCTTCGGCGGCATCGTGATCGGTCTGCTGGCGGCCTACTTCTGGCAGCGTTTCCACCGTACGAAGCTGGTGGACTGGCTGGGCTTCTTCAACGGGCGCCGGCTGGTGCCGATCGTGATGGCGTTCGTGGCGATCGCGTTCGCGGCGTTGTGCCTGTGGGTCTGGCCGCCGATCGGTGACGCGCTGGAGAGCTTCAGCGACTGGCTGGACGGTCTGGACGCCTGGGGCGCGGGCATCTTCGGGGTGGCGAACCGGGCGTTGCTGGTGATCGGTCTGCACCAGTTCCTGAACGTGCCCATCTGGTTCCAGTTCGGTTCGTACACCAAGCCGGACGGGACGACGGTGCACGGTGACATCAACATGTTCCTGGCGGGCGACCCGGACGCGGGGCAGTTCACCTCGGGCTTCTTCCCGATCATGATGTTCGCGCTGCCGGCGGCGGCCCTGGCGATCACGCACTGCGCGCGACCGGGCCGTCGCAAGGAGGTCGGGGGCCTGATGCTGTCGGTGGCGCTGACGTCGTTCGTGACGGGCATCACGGAGCCGATCGAGTACTCGTTCCTGTTCGTGGCGCCGGTGCTGTACGCGGTCCACGCGGTGCTGACGGGTGTGTCGATGGCGGTGACGTGGGGGCTGGGGGTGCACGACGGTTTCAGCTTCTCGGCGGGTCTCATCGACTACGTCATCAACTGGGGTCTGGCGACGCGGCCGTGGGCGATCATTCCGATCGGCCTGTGCTTCGCCCTCGTCTACTACGTGGTCTTCCGCTTCGCGATCACCCGGTTCGATCTGAAGACGCCGGGGCGGGAGCCGGAGGAGGAGCGGGAGGACATCACCAAGGCCTGAGAAGGGCCTTGCGGGGCAAGGGTCGTGGGCCTTCGGACCGCTGGTCCGGGGGCCCTTCGTCATGTCGCGCGGAGGGCGCTTCGGCGGGTGCGGTGCGTAGTGCTCCGGTTGCAGTTTTGACGGGTTCCTTATATCGCCTTCATCGTGCTAGAAACAGGTCTACACCACTGAGTGGTGTAGACCACCACCGATGGAGGAAGTCTATGAGCACCGCCACCTCGCCAGCGGCGGCCCCCACGAAGAAGTGGGGATCCGGCCTGTTCCAGGGCCTTCAGAAGGTCGGCCGCAGCCTCCAGTTGCCCATCGCCGTGCTGCCGGCCGCGGGCATCCTGCTGCGGCTCGGCCAGCCCGACGTCTTCGGCAAGGACGGCCTGGGCTGGGGCAAGGTCGCGGACGTCTTCGCCACCGCCGGTGACGCCGTCTTCGCGAACCTGCCGCTGCTGTTCTGCGTCGGCATCGCCATCGGCTTCGCCAAGAAGGCCGACGGCTCGACCGCCCTCGCCGCGCTCGTGGGCTTCCTCGTCTACAAGAACGTCCTGACCGCGTTCCCGATCACCGACGCCAAGGTCACCAAGGGCGCGGACGTGGCCGCCACCTACAACGACCCCAAGGTCTTCGGCGGCATCATCATGGGCCTGATAGCCGCGGTCACCTGGCAGCGCTTCCACCGCACCAAGCTCCCCGACTGGCTGGGCTTCTTCAACGGCCGCCGCCTGGTCCCGATCCTGATGGCCTTCATCGGCACCGCCGTGGGCGTCTTCTTCGGGCTGGTGTGGGAGCCGGTCGGTGGCGTCATCACCGACTTCGGCGAGTGGATGACCGGTCTCGGCGCGGTCGGCGCGGGCATCTTCGGCGCGATCAACCGCGCGCTGCTCCCGGTGGGCATGCACCAGTTCGTCAACACGGTGGCCTGGCAGGAGATCGGCTCCTTCAAGGACGCCTCCGGTGCCGTCTGGCACGGTGACCTGCCGCGCTTCTTCCACGGCGACCCGACCGCGGGCCAGTTCATGACCGGCTTCTTCCCGATCATGATGTTCGCGCTGCCCGCCGCCGCTCTCGCCATCACGCACACCGCGCGTCCGGAGCGCCGCAAGGCGGTCGGCGGCATGATGGTCTCGCTGGCGCTGACCTCGTTCGTCACCGGCATCACCGAGCCGATCGAGTTCGCCTTCATGTTCATCGCGCCGCTGCTGTACGTCATCCACGCCGTGCTGACGGCCGTGTCGATGGCCGTCACCTGGGGCCTGGGCGTCCACCACGGGTTCAGTTTCTCGGCCGGCGCGATCGACTACTTCCTCAACTGGAACCTGGCGACCAAGCCGTGGCTGATCATCCCGATCGGCCTGGTCTTCGCGGTGATCTACTACGTGGTCTTCCGCTTCGCCATCACCAAGTTCAACCTCACCACCCCCGGCCGCGAGCCGGAGGAGGAGGTCGAGGACCTCACCAAGGCGTGAGTCCCGCCCGACACCTGACGAAGGCCCCCGGAGCCCTGAACCGCTCCGGGGGCCTTCGTCGCGTCCCGCTCGCGTGGCGGGGACGTCAGATCTGGTACGTCGCTCCCGGTGCCGCCACTTCCACCGGTCCGTCGAACGCCGCGCGGGCGTCCGCGAGGTTGGCCTGCGGGTCGGTCCACGGGGGGATGTGGGTGAGGACGAGGCGGCGGGCGCCTGCCCGGGCCGCCGTCTGTCCCGCCTCGCGGCCGTTGAGGTGCAGGTCGGGGATGTCTTCCTTGCCGTACGTGAACGCGGCCTCGCACAGGAACAGGTCGCTGTCGCGGGCGAGTTCGTCGAGGGCCGGGCTGACTCCGGTGTCGCCGGAGTAGGTGAGCGTCCGCCCGCCGTGCTCGATGCGGATGCCGTACGCCTCCACCGGGTGGGCCACGCGTTCGGTGTGGACCGTGAACGGGCCGATGTCGAAGGTGGAGGGCTTGACGGTGTGGAAGTCGAAGACCTCGCTCATGGAGGAGGCCGAGGGGGTGTCGGCGTAGGCCGTGGTGAGGCGGTGTTCGGTGCCCTCGGGGCCGTAGACCGGGATCGGGGCGCAGCGGCCGCCGTCGTGGCGGTAGTAGCGGGCCACGAAGTACGCGCACATGTCGATGCAGTGGTCGGCGTGCAGATGGCTCAGGAAGATCGCGTCGAGGTCGTAGAGACCGCAGTGGCGCTGCAGCTCGCCCAGGGCGCCGTTGCCCATGTCGAGAAGCAGCCGGAAGCCGTCGGCCTCGACGAGGTAGCTCGAGCAGGCCGATTCCGCGGACGGGAACGACCCCGAGCAGCCGACGACGGTGAGCTTCATAGAGCAGAAACCTCCGGTGGCGGGGACCGGGAAGTACCGGGAAAGGTCGGAAGACGGACGGTCGTGACAAGGGGGCGACAGAGGTCGTGCGGTCCGTCGAGCGTAAGGCGCGAAACCTTCGGTCGCTCCTCCACCAGGGGCTGTTGTGGGGGAACTCACCTGTGCTGTCACCGGTTCGGCTGGACCCGGAGCACGGGGGCGTGCGGAAGGGCGCGCACCGGGGAACGCGCCCCGGTACGGTCGTGCGTATGGACACGTCCTGGTGGCTGGCTCTCGTGGCGGTGGTGCTGCTCGCACTGGTCGCCACGCTCGTCGACGGCTGGGGGCGCGGCCGGCGTCCGGCGGGGCGCAGGTCCCGGCCGCCGGGACGGCCGGAGCGGGACCGGGAGCGCGGGCGGGGTGCCGGGCGGCCGCGGCCGGCGGAGATCTGGTGGGCGAACGTGCCGTTCGAGGACGGGCCGGGCGCGAAGGACCGGCCGTGCCTGGTGCTGACGGTGCGGGGGAACCGGGTGACCGTCGCGAAGATCACCAGCAGGCGCCACGAGGAGCGGGCCGGGGTGATCCCGTTGCCGCCGGGCTCGGTCGGGGACGCGCGGGGCCGGGCGAGTTTCCTGGAGACGGACGAGCTGCGCCAGGTGCCGCTGGGCGACTTCCGGCGCCGGGTGGGTGTGGTGGACCCGGCCCTGTGGGACCAGGTCCGTCACCTGACGACGTAGCTGTCGGCGGGCGGGGCCGCCTCACGCCCAGAGCTGGCCCTGGAGCGTCTCGATGGCCTCTTCGGTGGTGGCGGCCGTGTAGACGCCGGTGGAGAGGTACTTCCAGCCGCCGTCGGCGACGACGAAGACGATGTCGGCGCTCTCGCCCGCCTTGACGGCCTTGTTGCCGACGCCGATCGCGGCGTGCAGGGCGGCGCCCGTGGAGACGCCCGCGAAGATGCCCTCCTGCTGGAGCAGCTCGCGGGTGCGGGTGACGGCGTCGGCGGAGCCGACGGAGAAGCGGGTGGTGAGGACGGAGGCGTCGTACAGCTCGGGGACGAAGCCCTCGTCGAGGTTGCGCAGGCCGTAGACCAGGTCGTCGTAGCGCGGCTCGGCGGCGACGATCCTGACGTCGGGCTTGTGTTCGCGCAGGTAGCGGCCGACGCCCATGAGGGTGCCGGTGGTGCCGAGTCCGGCGACGAAGTGGGTGACGGAGGGGAGGTCGGCGAGGATCTCCGGACCGGTCGTGGCGTAGTGGGCGCCGGCGTTGTCCGCGTTGCCGTACTGGTAGAGCATCACCCAGTCGGGGTGCTCGGCGGACAGCTCCTTGGCGACGCGTACGGCGGTGTTGGAGCCGCCCGCGGCCGGGGACGGGATGATCTCGGCGCCCCACATGCCCAGCAGGTCGCGGCGCTCCTGCGAGGTGTTCTCGGGCATCACGCACACCATGCGGTAGCCCTTGAGCTTGGCGGCCATGGCGAGGGAGATGCCGGTGTTGCCGGAGGTCGGCTCCAGGATGGTGCAGCCGGGGGTGAGCCGGCCGTCCTTCTCGGCCTGCTCGATCATGTGCAGGGCGGGGCGGTCCTTGACGGAGCCGGTGGGGTTGCGGTCCTCCAGCTTGGCCCAGATGCGGACGTCGGCGGACGGCGAGAGCCGCGGCAGGCGCACCAGAGGGGTGTTGCCCACCGCGGCGAGGGGGGAGTCGTAGCGCATCGGGATCGACTCAGGCCATGCCGCCGGCCACGGCCGGCAGGATCGTGACGGTGTCGCCGTCGGTCAGCTTGGTGTCGATGCCGTCGACGAAGCGGACGTCCTCGTCGTTCAGGTACACGTTGACGAAGCGGCGCAGCTGGCCGTTGTCCACGATGCGGGCCTGGATGCCCGTGTGCCGGGCCTCGAGGTCGGCGAACAGGTCGGCGAGGGTCTCACCGCTGCCCTCCACCGCCTTCTGACCGTCGGTGTACTGGCGGAGGATGGTGGGGATGCGGACCTCGATGGCCATGGCTCAGGGCTCCTGTCGGAAGGTGTGGGCAGCGCGGTTTCAGCGGGTGTGTGCGTGCGGGGGCGCCGCGGCGCACGGCCGTACGGCGGCGGGGCCGGCGTCAACAGATGGCGCTGGCGAGCCTGCACAGGTCGACGTGCAGCCGCGCCACGAGCAGTGCGCCCGGCGTCTTCTCGCTCACGTCATGGGAAACCATGGGCTCATCGTATCGATTCCCGGTCCGGCTCCTGGAGTGTTATCCCACATGATGGATGGTCTGCGACCGGATGCCGGGATCAGTACGCCTCGACGACCTCGACCTCCTCCTCCGTGACCTGGCCGTCCACGATCCGGTAGGAGCGGAACTGGAAGGGGCCGGCGTCGTCGGTGTCGGCGGTGGAGACGAGGACGTAGTGGGCGCCGGGCTCGTTGGCGTAGGAGATGTCGGTGCGGGAGGGGTAGGCCTCGGTGGCCGTGTGGGAGTGGTAGATGATCACCGGCTCCTCGTCGCGGTCGTCCATCTCGCGGTAGAGCTTGAGCAGGTCCTGCGAGTCGAACTCGTAGAAGGTGGGCGAGCGGGCCGCGTTGAGCATGGGGATGAACCGCTCGGGGCGGCCCGAGCCGGCGGGGCCCGCGACCACGCCGCACGCCTCGTCGGGGTGGTCCTCGCGCGCGTGGGCGACGATCTGGTCGAACAGGGCCTGGGTGAGGGTCAGCATGGTCGCCAGGATAAGCAGAGGGGCCGCGCCGTACCGAAGGGCGGTACGGCGCGGCCCGTATGCCGGACGTCCTGGGCGGCGGCCGCGGGGGGCGCCACGAGTGCTCCCTGCGGCCGGACGTCCTCGCAGGTCAGCCCACCTTGTCGAATTCCTCGGGTTCCGGCCGGCGGTCCCGGGTGATCTGCGGGCTGCGGGACTTCAGCACGGCCCAGCCGACGCCGAGGGCGGCGGCCCAGCCGGCCATCACGTAGAGGCAGACGCGGGAGTCGGCGTCGTAGGCGATGAGGCCGGTGACGAAGAGGAGGAAGGCGATGGCGACGTAGCTGCACTTCGCGCCGCCGGGCGCCGGGAAGGGCGAGGCGGGCAGGCGGCCCGCGTCGACCGCGCGGCGGTAGAGGACGTGGCTGATCAGGATCATCAGCCAGGTCCAGATGCCGGCCGCGGTGGCGACGGAGGTGACGTAGCCGAAGGCCTTCTCGGGGACGACGTAGTTGAGGACGACGCCGATGCCCATGAAGGCGACGGAGACGGCGATGCCGAGGGCGGGCGTCTTGGTCGCGGACAGCTTGCGGAAGGCGGCGGGGGCCTCGCCGCTGTCGGCGAGGTTGCGCAGCATGCGGCCGGTGGAGTACATGCCCGAGTTGCAGGAGGACAGGGCGGCGGTGAGCACGACGAAGTTGACGATGGCGGCGCCGGCCGGGATGCCGATCTTGGCGAAGGCGGCGACGAAGGGGCTCACGCCGGGCGCGAACTCGGTCCACCTGACGACGCAGAGGATGACGGTGAGGGCGCCGACGTAGAAGAGCGCGATGCGCCACGGAAGCGTGTTGATGGCCTTGGGGAGGGTCTTCTCGGGGTCCTCGGACTCGCCCGCGGTGACGCCGACCAGTTCGACGGCGAGGTAGGCGAACATGACGCCCTGGAGGGTCATGAGGGAGGAGCCGACACCCTTGGGGAAGAAGCCGTCGAAGGCCCACAGGTTGGAGACGGCGGCGGTGTCGCCGGCCGAGCTGAAGCCGAAGGTGAGGACGCCGAGGCCGATGACGATCATGCCGATGAGCGCGGTGACCTTGACCATCGAGAACCAGAACTCCAGCTCACCGAAGAGCTTCACGGAGATCAGGTTGACCCCGAAGAGGACCACCAGGAAGACCAGGGCCGTCACCCACTGGGGGATGGACGGGAACCAGTAGTTGACGTAGATCGCGGCGGCCGTCAGTTCGGCCATGCCGGTCACGACCCACATCAGCCAGTACGTCCAGCCGGTGAAGTAGCCGAAGAAGGGGCCGAGGAACTCGCGGGAGTACTCCGCGAAGGACCCGGAGACCGGGCGGTAGAGGAGCAGCTCGCCGAGCGCCCGCATGATGAAGAAGATGATCACGCCCGCGAGGGCGTACATGAGGATGAGGCTGGGACCGGCCTTGGCGATGTTCGCCCCGGCGCCCAGGAAGAGGCCGACGCCGATGGCGCCGCCGATCGCGATCATCTGGACCTGGCGGCTGCCGAGTCCGCGCTCGTAGCCCTCCTCCGGACCCTCTGGGGTTTTCTCCGTGTCGACCTGAGCGGAGGTCATGTGTGGTGCGCCTTTCTCCATACCGGACCGGGCCTTCGTCGGCCGCGGACCGGTTCTCGATCCCCCCGGACTGATGGAGCGTTGTGCCTGGCCGGCGATCCGCCGGCTCGGTGGCGCACCCGGCGGACGTACGGGTGGTGTCCGTCGGGCGGTCGTGAAGATTTACCACGCCCGTCATCCTGATCGTCCGGGCGGCGTGTGGCGCACCCCACAAGGAGAAGCGGCCAAACTGGGCACAAAAGGGGCACAGTCGGCCGCACCGGTGACGTGATCGTTATCCGGATTTGAGCGTCCTCTGAGCGAACGCGCGAACGCCGCACATCAGGTCATAACGGTTCGTTCCGCAGCACGCGGGGCACATTCTCCGCCCCTCGGCCCGCGGGGCGCGTCCTCCACCCCTCGGCCCGCGGGGCGCGTCCTCGGCTCTTCGGCACGCGCCCCCCGGGGGGCTCCGGCGGGCCTCGGTCGGGCCTCGGCGGGCCTCAGCCCATGAGGGTGGTCACGAGCGTCTCCTGGAGGCCGCCGAGCCACAGGTACGCCATCACCATCGGCTTGCGCGGGTCCTCGTCCGGCAGCCGGTACAGGAGGTCGGTGTCGTCCTCGGCGGTGATGTCCAGCCGGGAGCCGATCGCCAGACGGAGGTCGTTGAGCGCGCCGAGCCACTGCCGGGACTCCTCGGGCGACAGCTCCAGGACCGACACGCCGTCGCCCTCGGCGTCCAGCTCGGCCAGCGCGTCCAGGGAGCGCACGACCGCGAGCGCGTTCTCGCGTTTGCCGGCCCTGAGGTCGTTCTCGGTGAAGCGGCGGAACTCGGCGGAACGGGACCGCCGTTCCTCCTCCTCCCGGGGGCCGGGGGCGGCCTCGGGGTCGACGTAGGCGTCGGGGAAGAGGCGCCGGAGGACGGGGTCGGAGGGCGGTTCGCTCGGGCCCTCGGCGAACAGTTCCGCGAGCGGGTCGGCGGAGGCGTCCTCGGCGGGGCCGGGGCCGATCAGCTCCAGGAGCTGGACGGCCAGCGACCGGATGATGGAGATCTCGACGTCGTCGAGGGCGACGGCCGCGCCGCCGCCGGGCATCGGTTCGAAGTGTCCTGGCATCGGTGAGGTGACTACTTCCGGTCCTGCTGGAGGGTGGCCCACAGTCCGTAACCGTGCATCGCCTGCACGTCGCGTTCCATCTCCTCGCGGCTTCCGCTGGAGACGACCGCCCGGCCCTTGTGGTGGACGTCGAGCATGAGCTTGGTGGCCTTGTCCTTGGAGTAGCCGAAGTACGTCTGGAAGACGTACGTCACGTAGCTCATGAGGTTGACCGGGTCGTTGTGGACGATCGTGACCCAGGGGACGTCCGGCTCCGGTACGGCGAAGACCTCCTCCGCCGACTCGGTGCGTTCGATCTCAAGGGGAGCGGGTGACGTCACAGTGCCCATGCTGCCATGCGCCCCGGAAATCGTCACACCGACGAAAAGGGAGTACGATCCCTGCCGTGCGACGCGCTCCGGGGGCACGCCCCCCGGACCCCCGGCCTGGCCGGGGCACCCGGAGAGTACGGACTAGGTGAGACAAGTGGACGTAGCGGATCTCGGGCTGCCGGTGGATGTTCCCTCGACGGCGCTCTTCACGGACCAGTACGAGCTGACGATGCTGCAGGCCGCGCTGAAGGCGGGCACCGCCGAGCGGCGCAGCGTCTTCGAGGTCTTCACCCGGCGCCTGCCCGAGGGCCGGCGCTACGGCGTGGTGGCCGGCACCGGACGCGTCCTGGACGCCGTCGAGAACTTCCGCTTCGACGCGGGCGTCCTCGGCTTCCTGCGGGAGCGGAAGATCGTCGACGAGGCCACCCTGGAATGGCTGGCCTCCTACCGCTTCTCGGGTGACGTCTGGGGCTACCCGGAGGGCGAGGTGTACTTCCCCGGCTCGCCCGTCATGCGGGTCGAGGGCTCCTTCGCCGAGTGCGTGCTGCTGGAGACCGTGATCCTGTCCATCCTCAACCACGACTCCGCGATCGCGGCCGCCGCCTCCCGGATGTCCTCGGCGGCCGGGGGGCGCCCGCTGATCGAGATGGGCGCCCGCCGCACCCACGAGCTGGCGGCGGTGGCCGCGTCCCGCGCCGCGTACGTCGGCGGCTTCGCCACCACCTCCGACCTGGCGGCCGGTTTCCGCTACGGCATCCCCACGGTGGGCACCAGCGCGCACGCCTTCACCCTCCTGCACGACACCGAGCGCGACGCCTTCCGCGCCCAGGTGGAGTCGCTGGGCCGCGGCACCACCCTCCTCGTGGACACCTACGACGTCACCGAGGCCGTCCGGGCCGCCGTGGAGGTCGCCGGGCCCGAGCTGGGCGCGGTGCGCATCGACTCCGGCGACCTGCTGCTCGTCGCGCACCGGGTGCGCCAGCAGCTGGACGAGCTGGGCGCGACCGACACGAAGATCGTCGTGACCTCGGACCTCGACGAGTACGCCATCGCCTCCCTGGCCGCGGCGCCCGTGGACGCGTACGGCGTCGGGACGCAACTGGTGACCGGGTCCGGGCACCCGACCTGCTCGATGGTCTACAAACTGGTCGCCCGCGCCGAGTCCGCCGACCCGAAGGCCCCCCTGGTGCCGGTGGCGAAGAAGTCGTCCGGCGGCAAGACGTCGATCGGCGGCCGCAAGTGGGCCGCGCGCCGCCCGGACACGGACGGCGTCGCCGAGGCCGAGGTCGTCGGCACCGGCCAGGTGCCCGCCGAGCTGGCCGACCACCAGCTGCAGGTCGAGCTGGTCAAGGGCGGCGAGGTCGTCGCCCGCGAGCCCCTGGACGTGGTCCGCGACCGGCACGCGGCCGCCCGCGCAGGGCTGCCGTTGTCCGCTACGCAGCTCTCGCGCGGGGAACCCGTCCTTGCGACGGAGTACGTCCAGGGCCGCTCGGGTAGCTAGTGCCGCAACAGGCAACGTTCGCCCCGTCGCGACGGGCAAACGCTGCCTGCCGCGGCACTAGGGGGCGTGTCCCTGGGAAGGGGCGGGCCGCACCCCTCCCCTACCGCCGCCGAAGTCTCTAGGCTCGATTACTTCACCCTCTCCCGGGCTCGAGAGAACCGGGGGACTCCCATCGAAGGACACCCACCATGCGCCGCGCCTTGATCGTCGTAGACGTGCAGAACGACTTCTGCGAGGGGGGCAGCCTCGCGGTGTCCGGCGGTGCCGACGTCGCCGCCGCCATCACCGAGCTGATCGGGCAGGCCCCCGCCGGATACCGCCACGTGGTGGCCACCCGCGACCACCACATCGCCCCCGGCGGCCACTTCGCCGACAACCCCGACTACGTGCGTTCCTGGCCCGCGCACTGCGTCGCGGGCACCGAGGGCGTCGGCTTCCACCCGAACTTCGCCCCGGCGGTCGCCTCCGGCGCCGTCGACGCGGTCTTCGACAAGGGCGCCTACGCCGCCGCGTACAGCGGGTTCGAGGGCGCCGACGAGAACGGCGTCACGCTGGGCGACTGGCTGCGCGCCCGCGGGATCGACGAGGTGGACGTGGTCGGCATCGCCACCGACCACTGCGTGCGGGCCACGGCCCTGGACGCGGCCCGGGAGGGTTTCCGCACCCACGTCCTGCTCGACCTGACCGCCGGGGTCGCCCCGGAGACCACCGAGCGGGCGCTCGAGGAACTGCGCGGGGCGGGCGTGGAGCTGTCGGGCAAGCCGGTCGTGCAGTGATCCCGGCCGCTTCCGGGCGGCCCCCGGGGTCCTCCGGCCGGGCCGGTCCCGGCCGGGGAGCGGCGGCGCTACGTCCCGGTGGCCGCCGGGCGGCGCAGCAGCGCGCGGATCGGGCGCCACGGTTCCGGGACGCCGAGCAGCGTGGTGACAGCGTTGTCGGGGGCCGCACGCCATATCAGGCCGTCGGGGTGGTGCAGGACCGCGGTGATCTCGTCCGGGCTGGGCGGGGCCGCGTTGCCCCGCAGGTAGACGGCGCGCAGGCCCAGGTTGCGGAGCCTGGTCAGGGCTCGGGCGCGGTTCTGGGCGAGGACGAGGACGCGGACGGCGGCGGCACCGTCGGCGGCGGGGCTGGGCAGGTTCAGCGCCACCACCACCGAGCCGTTCGGTAGCTTGCAGAAACCTCCTGCGGCCATGCGGTCACACCCCCGTGCGTGTCGGTGTCGAGGCGGTCGTCCCCGGGACTGTCAATAAGAAGGGCACAGGAGGCACCTAAACACGATCGGCGGCAACCCGCCAGAGGGTTGCCGCCGATACGGTTCTGACCTGCCAGAACGTCGACTACTTGGTCGACGGACCCACCTTCACGGTGACCGTCGAGCCGCTCAGGGGCTCGCTGACGATCTTGATCGAGGTGTTGGTGTCAGTGATCTTGACGCCGGCCAGCGGGTTCGACGCGTCGTAGTAGGTCGACCTGCCGTCGTCGAAGACCGGGACGCCCGGACGGGCCTTGATCTTCGTGGCGACGTCGGCCTTGTGCAGCGTGATCGCGTCGGTCGGGTACCAGCTGAAGGGGGAGTCGAAGGCCTGGACGCGGTTGCGCATCAGGGTGCCGTCGGACCACTTCAGCGGGGTCGGGTGCGAGTCGACCGGGAGGATCAGGCCCTCACCCGGGTGCTGGCTGGTGTTGTCGTCGGCCTGGGAGGTGTCCCACTTCCAGATCAACAGGCCGTTCTGGTACGGGTAGTGCTCCACCCAGTCCGGACGGGTCGTCGAGAAGCCGTAGTTGTACGGGCCGACCTTGAGGACCTTGTCGTACGAGACGTACTGGCGGTTCTCGGCGATGTAGTACTGCGCGTATTCGTCCGTGATGGCCGCGCCTATGCGGGTGAAGCCGTTGGCCGTCCACGCGGCGTCCGCGCTCTCCGCGTCGTCGGAGAACAGGGTGGCGCCGTCCGCGGTCACCGTGATCTCGTCGGCCGCGAAGCCCTTCTGGGCCACGCCGCCGTCGGTGGCGTAGCGGAAGCGGACGTCGACCTTCTGGCCCGCGTAGGCGTCCAGGGAGTACGTCAGCTTCTGGTGGGCGTCGACCGTGCCGGTGAGGGCGGGCTTGCCGCTGCCGTCCCGCGGGACGGCCGAGCCGTCGGCCAGCTTGCCGTCGATCGGCGTCCAGTTGGAGCCGTCCGTGGACACCTCGGTGTAGAGGTAGTCGTAGTCGGTCTCGATGTCCCACCAGCCGTCCAGCGACAGCGCCGCCGTCGACCTGCCGGTCAGGTCGACCGAGCGGGTCAGGGTGTTGCGCAGGTCGTCACCGCTGCCGCTCCACCACTGCGTGGCGCCCTGGGCCGGCGTGACGACCTCGGTGGTGACCGTCTTCTCCGGCAGGGAGACGATGAGGGCCTGCGGGTTCTTGGTGTTGTACTCCGCGACGCCCAGCGTGTGCCTGGACTTCACGCCCGCCTTGGCGACCTCGTAGTCCAGCCAGCCGAGCTGGAGCTTGTCCCAGGAGTTCATGTCGCCGGGCAGGTCACCGATGGAGTCCTTGCCGGTGCCGAGCCAGGAACCGGAGGACATCAGCGTCCAGAAGCCGGTGGAGTTCTCGCCGCCCGCGGTGTCGTACTCGTCGGGCAGGCCGAGGTCGTGGCCGTACTCGTGGGCGAAGACGCCCAGGCCGCCGTTCTCCGGCTGGATGGTGTAGTCGCCGACCCAGATGCCGGTGTCGCCGATCTGGGTGCCGCCGAGCTTGTTGGTGTCCGGGCCGGTGGAGCCGGCGTCGGTGCCGAAGGCGTACCAGCGGTGGGCCCAGATGGCGTCCTCGCCCTGGGCGCCGCCGCCCGCGGACTCGTCCTCGCCGGCGTGCACGATCTGGAAGTGGTCGATGTAGCCGTCGGACTCGTTGAAGTCGCCGTCGCCGTCGTGGTCGTAGCGGTCCCACTGGTCGTACTCGGCCAGTTCGGCCTTGATCTCGGCGGCGGTGTCACCGGCGGCCTCGCGCTCGGCGACCCAGGCGTTGACGCCGTCCTGCACGGCGTACCAGGCGCCGGTGGAGGCGTCGTTGGAGCCGTAACGGGCCTCGTTGTAGGGGACCTTGACCCAGTCGGTGACTTCGCCGTCGACCGAGTAGCGGCCCGAGGACTGCTTCTCGTAGTACTTCTTCAGCGACTCGGTGCCCTTGGCGGTGCCGAAGTACAGGTCCTGGAAGTGCTTCTGGTCGTAGTCCGCCTGCCAGGCGGTGCTGTTGTCCTTGGCGCGGTCCGGCTGCGCGATCTGGTTGTGCAGCGGGCCGGGGGTGCCGCCGTAGCGGCTGTCCACCTGGTCGCCGAACTCGACGAGGATCGTGAAGATCTTGTCGGTCTTCTCGCGGCCGAGCTCGACGTACTTGCTCTTGCCCTTGCGGCTGTCGAGCTGGACGACCTTGGAGCCGTCCCGGTCCTTCACCGCGGATTCGCCGGATATGACCTGCTCGAGGGCTTCCTCGCGCTGGGCCTCCTGCGTCTTGCTGAGCGGCCCGTCGAAGTCGTGTTCGCGGGTCTTGGCCGGCTGCGGGTCGTGCCGGTCCACCGCCGGGGTGCCGGACGGCGCGTCGACGGCCGCCTGCGCCACGGTGAACGTCGAGAACGTCGCCGAGGCCGCCGCGAGGGCGACGACCGTGGCGGCCGTCCTGAACGTCCAGGATCTGCTGGTCACTTGATTGCCTCCCCTGACGCGTGCCGGACACGCGGAAGGGGGATCCATGTCAAGGGATGTCCGCGCGCGGTTATACGCGTGTAGTCAAGTGACGCCATTTGACTACTGCTTCACCGGAAAAGACAGACCTTGACTTGAACAGGTCAACGCATTATTGGAAGCCCACGTTCGCATTGCGGACATGTGACGATCACGTGACGGGCGCGCGGTCCCGTCCGGCAGGTGGACGCCATGACTCCGTGCGCCCCCCGTGCACCGGCACCGTGTGTCAGCTCACGCTTACCGCTCGTTCCCGTCGGGCATGCAGCCGAATAGAGTCGAGACCGCCCCCGCTTCCGAGGACACGATTGCCATGCCTCGTCCGACCGTCGCACAGCTCACGTACGGTTCCTGCACCGTCATCCTCTCGACGCTCGCCATGCTGCTGCTGTCACAGGCGAGTTCGGGCTCGCTCGTCGTGGTCGTCGCCGTCACCTCGCTCGCCCTCGGCGTGCTCGTCGCCATGACGCTCCCGGCGCCGCGTCGCCAGGCCACCGTCACCGTGGCGCGCTCCACCGTGGACGGGCCCGCACCCGCCCCGGTCGCCGCGGCACCCGAGCCGGTCCGGGAGCCGTCGACCCGTTGAACGGCGCGACAGGAAGGGCCTCGCACCCATGAGGAGCGGGGCCTTCCCGCCGTCCTGACGCACCGTCAGCCGGTGCTGACCACCACCGTCTTGGCGGCCTTGTCGTGCAGCCCCTGCTTGTAGGGCTTGTCGAAGAAGCTCCAGCCGCCGCAGATCGCCGTCCACAGGCAGGCGCAGCAGAACGCGAACGGCACCCACAGCACGAGGGCGCGCACCAGCGAGGTCTGCACGGAGGGCGTGGAGCCGTCGTCGAGGTTGGCCACGCGCAGGCCCAGCCACTTCTTGCCCAGGGTGCGGCCGGACCTGGCGGTCATGAAGGTGTCGTAGGCGACGTACAGCACGGCGGCCACGACGGACTGGGCGAGGGACTTGCCGACCCGGACGTCGCCCGCGCCGTACTCGTTGACCCCGAAGCCCCACGTCAGCAGCCACACGACGACCGCCACCAGGATCATGTCGATGATCCGGGCCAGCGTGCGTCTGCCGCTGTCGGCGAGCGGGGGCATCCCGGAGAGCGGGTCCGCGGGGTAACCGCCGTAGGGGTCACCGCCGTAGGGCCCGCCGCCGCCGAACGGCGGCTGCTGCCCACCCCCGTACGGCGGCGGCTGCCCGCCCGCACCGCCGGGCGGGCTGTCGTACGGCGAACCCTGCGGGCCCTGCCCCGGCCCGTGCGGCGGCTGCTGCGGGGGCTGCTTCCTGAACGGATCGTCCTCCGGCGGCTCGCCGCCGGAACCGGGGGGCGGTTCGGTCGTCATGGCCCGAGTCGAACGCGAACCGCCCGCCTCCGCATCCGGCGAGCGGCCGTCCGGGGGTACGGCATCCGCGGGCCGTTCCGACGGGGCCTACCCCGCCGCCACGAACGTGTGCGCCGCCTTGTCGTGCCAGCACTGGCGCCACGGCCTGTCGAACAGGCCCCACACGATGCCGACGATCCCGACGGCGAGGAGACCCGGGACGCTGTAGACGAGCCAGCGGCGCAGGGCGCGGCCGAACGACGGGGGCTGGTGGCCCTCGATGTCCCGCACCTCCAGCCCGAACAGCTTCTTGCCCAGGGTCCGGCCCCACCTGGCGGTCGGCAGCGCCTCGTACACGACGCCGAAGCAGAGCAGGACGGCCAGGACCACGCCGAGGTACGCCGACGTGGTGCCGTCCAGCAGCCAGACCGTGACGGTCTCGCCGGTGAGTTCGGCCGCGTCGATCTTGTCGTTGACGTGCTCGACCGCCTTCAGGCCGAGCGGGACCGCCGCCGCGCCGGTGACGGCCGCGAGGACGAGCGTGTCGACGAGCCGCGCGCCCAGCCTCCTGCCGAGTCCGGCGGGACGCGCCGCCGCCTGCCGGCGGGCGGCGGCCTGGAACACGTCGTCCACCGGCGGCTTCCACGGTGTCACGGGCTGGTCGTCCCCGGCACCCGCGAGCCGGTGCACCTGCTGCGCCCAGGACTGCTGTCCGCCTCCGGGCCCCGCGGCCATGGGCGCGGCGCCGCCGCCCGGCCCGGCCGCCCGGCCCCCCTCGGCCTGCTCGGGAAGGCCGGGGGCGACCGGGGCGCCGGCCGGGTGCGGGGCGCCGGGGACAGACGCTGCGGGGACGCCGGGGGTGGCCCGCTGGGGGCCGGAGAGGGGCTGGGCGCCTTGTGCGGGGGCGACCTGTGGGGCGGGAGCGGCCTGCGCGGCGGGGGCGGCAGGGGGGACGGGGGCGGCCTGCGCGGCGGGGGCGCTCTGTGCGGGCGCGGCCTGAGCCGCCGCGGCACGGTCGGCGGCGGCCTTGCCCGCGCCGAATCCGGGCTTGCCGGGCGCGTCGAGCGCACCCGCCGCGAGCGAACCCGCCGCGCCGGGACCGGCACCGGCATCGCCCGGCCCCCCGGAGCCCGGCGGGCCGAAGACCCCGGCGCCGGCTCCCGCACCGGGTGCACCGGGCGCACCGGTGACACCGGCGGGGCCGCTCGCGCCGGCCATGCCCACGGGACCCTGGGGGCCGGCGCCCGCCTGGTCCGGGGTGCGCGGGGACGGCGTGCGGAAGGTCATCGTGCCCTCGTCCGTGGCCGCGGGACCCACGGTCGGGCGGCGGGACATGAAGGTGGCGTCCGGCGCGGCGCCGGGCGGTGCCGTGCGGGGGTCCGGGGTCCGGGCGCCGCCCCAGGAGACGCGGCGGTCCTGGTCGCCGCCGAAGCCGGACTGGTGGGAGCGGTCGGCGCCCCACGCGGAGGCCGGTTCGGGCCGGCTGCCGTACTGCTGCGGGTCCTCGTCGAAGAAGTGCGGGCCCGTCTCCTCGACGGAGGCGGAGGCCGGAGCCGATGCCGGGGCGGGGGACGAAGCCGGGGCGGGAGACGCTCCCGGAGCGGCGAGCGGTTCGCCGCCGGACGGCGCCGGCCGGCTGGTGCCGGGCACCCAGGAGGCGCCGTTCCAGTACCGGACGTAGCCGGGGATGGACGGGTCCGGGTAGTACCCCTCGCGGGGGCTGTCGTCGCCTGGTGCCGGGGTTGGGGCGCTCATGTCCGTCGTCCCGTATCTGCTCGGGGGTGGGATGGGGGCCTCCACATCTATCAGACGGGCGCAACCCCCATCGCCGGTCCGGCCGGACCCACTCCTTTCCGGGCAACGGTGTGCACGCGACGCGCACGTTCGGACCGTTCACGAAAAAGTTCCCGAACCCGCGTAACGGTCGAATCCGAAGCCGCTCTCCCTCACGTACGCATCAGGAGCGAGAGGAGAACGGACATGCACCACACCGTGGTGGAACGGGAGCTGGAACTGCGGCTGATCCTGTCGCCGGAGCGCAGTGTCGCGGTCCCGGCGCGGCTCGGCTACCGCAGCGACGACCCCTTCGCCGTCCACGTCAGCTTCCACATCGACTCGGAGTGCCCCGTCCACTGGACGTTCGCCCGCGAACTCCTCGTGGAGGGCGTGTTCCGGCCCTGCGGGTACGGGGACGTGCGGGTGTGGCCGACGAAGGCGGACGGGCGCGGCGTCGTCCTGATGGCGCTCAGTTCACCCGAGGGCGACGCCCTGCTCGAGGCGCCCGCGGCCCAGGTGTCGGCCTGGCTGGAGCGGACGCTGGAGGCGGTGCCGCCGGGGACCGAGGACGGGCGGCCCGGCGTCGACGAGGCGCTGGCCGAGCTGCTCGCGCCCCTTCCGGTGGACGACCTGTGGCCGTGCGACCCGTGGCCGTCGGACGAGTCGGAGGACGGTGAATGACGGCGCGCGGCTCAGAACAGCTTGCCGGGGTTGAGGATGCCCAGCGGGTCGAAGACCTGCTTGATCCGCCGCTGCATCTCCACTCCGACGGGGCCCAGTTCGCGCGCCAGCCACTCCTTCTTCAGCACGCCCACGCCATGCTCGCCGGTGATGGTGCCGCCCAGTTCCAGGCCGAGCGCCATGATCTCGTCGAAGGACTCGCGGGCGCGCCGCGCCTCGTCGGGGTCGGCCGCGTCGAAGCAGACGGTGGGGTGGGTGTTGCCGTCGCCCGCGTGGGCGCAGACCCCGATGGTGAGGCCGTGCTTCTGCGCAATGCGCTCGACGCCTTCGAGCAGGTCGCCGAGGCGGGAGCGGGGCACGCACACGTCGTCGATCATCGTCGTGCCCTTGACCGCCTCGAGGGCCACCAGCGCGGACCGCCGGGCCTGGAGGAGGAGCTCGGACTCGGCGGCGTCCTCGGCGGGGACGACCTGGGTGGCGCCGGCGGCCTCGCACAGCGCGCCGACGGCGGCGAGGTCGGCGGCCGGGTCCGGGGTGTCGAAGGCGGCCAGGAGGAGGGCCTCGGTGGTCTCCGGCAGGCCCATGCGGGTCAGCTCGTTGACCGCCCTGACCGTCGTACGGTCCATCAGTTCGAGGAGGGAGGGGACGTGGCCGCCGGCCATGATGCGGCAGACGGCGTCGCAGGCGGCGCCGGCGGAGGCGAACTCGGCGGCCAGGACCAGTTGCCGCGGCGGCTGCGGCTTCAGGGCCAGGGTGGCGCGGACGACGACGCCGAGGGAACCCTCCGAGCCGACGAACAGGCGGGTGAGGTCGTACCCGGCGACGCCCTTCGCGGTGCGGCGGCCGGTGGACATCAGCCGTCCGTCGGCGAGGACGACGTCCAGGCCGAGGACGTACTCGGCGGTGACGCCGTACTTCACGCAGCACAGGCCGCCGGAGGCGGTGCCGATGTTGCCGCCGATCGTGCACGTCTCCCAGCTGGAGGGGTCCGGCGGGTAGCACAGGCCGTGTTCGCCCACCGCGCGGGAGAGCACGGCGTTGACGACTCCCGGTTCGACGACGGCGACCCGGTCGACGGGGTTGATCTCCAGGATGCGGTCCATCTTCGTCAGGGAGAGGACCAGGCAGCCGTCGGAGGCGTTGGCGGCGCCCGACAGACCGGTGCGGGCGCCCTGCGGGACGACCGGGACGCGCAGCTCGGTGGCGGTGCGCAGGACGTGCTGGACCTGTTCGACCGTGCGCGGCAGGACGACGGCGGCCGGGGTGCCGGCCGGGCAGAAGCTCGCCATGTCGTGGGCGTAGGCGGCCGTGACGTCGGGGTCGGTGAGGACCGCCTCGGCGGGCAGGCCGTCGAGCAGTCGGTCGAGGAGGTTGCCGGTCACCTCGTCGCGAGGGGCTTCGATGCGGCTCATGATCACAGCGTCGCACCCGCCGCCATCGGTGTGAACCCCGTCTGCGGCACCCGGCCGATACCGGCACGCGGTCGTCGCCCTGGCGCACAGTGAGCGCCATGGAGAGCGCTACCGAGACCGCCGACGCCGCTGCCCGAGCCCCCGCCGACACCGACGCCGCAGCCCCCGGGACTCGGTCCGGGGCGGGGAAGGGCCGCTCCCGGCCGCGCCGGCGGGTGCTGGCCGGCGCGCTGGCCGGCGGCCTCGTGCTGGGCGGGGTCCTGCTCTGCCTGCCCGGCGAGGAGGCGGGCCGGCCGGCGCCGGGGCCCGGTCCGGGGGCGCGGGCGCAGGCGGCGGTCCGGACCGGGGCGGCGGCCGCGCTGCCCGATCTGGCGGTGCTGATCGGCGAGCGCGAGGCGCGGGTGCGCGCCCGTCCGCAGGACGCCCGCTCCTGGGCCGTCCTCGGCGCGGCCTACGTCGAGCACGGCCGGCGCACCGCCGACGCGGCCGCCCTCTACCCCCAGGCCGAACGGGCGCTGCGGACCTCCCTGTCGGTGCGTCCCGCGGGGAACACCGAGGCCCTGGTCGGGCTGGCCGCCCTGGCCAACGCCCGTCGGGACTTCCCGGCCGCGCGGTCCTGGGGCGAGACCGCGCGCAAGCGGGCTCCGAAGCGCTGGACGGTGTATCCGCAGCTGATCGACGCCTACACCGGGCTCGGCGACCACAAGAGGGCGAGGGCCGCGCTGGACCGCCTGCTGGAGCTGCGCTCGGGACCGGCGGCGCTGGGACGGGCGGCGGCCGTCTACCGCGACGAGGGCCGGCGCGAGGACGCGGCGGCCGCGCTGTCGGACGCGGCGGCCGGGGCGGCCGCTCCCGCCGAACGGGCGGCCTGGCTGGAGCGGGCCGGGCAGCTCGCCTTCGAGCGCGGTGACCGGGAGCCGGCGCTGCGGTACTTCCGGGAGGCGGTGCGGCTCGATCCCGACCAGTGGGCCGCGCAGGCCGGGCGGGGGCGGGCGCTGGCGGCGCTGGGCCGGACCTCGGAGGCGCTGGACGCGTACCGGGCGGCCCTGGCCGGGCAGCCGCTGCCGCAGTACGCGCTGGAGCTGGGCGAGCTGTACGAGTCGCTGGGGAGGCCCCGGGCGGCGCGCGTGCGGTACGACCTGCTGCGCGAGCTGGTCCGGCGGGAGGCGGCCGGCGGGGTGGACGGGGCGCTGGTGCTGGGCCGGTTCGAGGCCGACCACGGCGATCCGGCGGCGGCCGTGCGGCAACTGCTCGCACAGTGGCGGCGCCAGCCGGGGATCGAGGTCGCCGACGCGCTGGGCTGGGCCCTGCACCGGGCCGGGCGGCACGAGGAGGGGCTGCGGTACGCCGTGATCGCCACCGACCGGGCGCACCAGGGCACGGTGCGCAGCGCGTCGTACCTCTGGCACCGGGGCATGATCGAGCGGCAGTTGCGGCGGGAGGGGGCGGCGCGACGGCATCTGGAGGAGGCGCTGCGGATCAACCCGTACTTCTCCCCGCTGCACGCGCGGACGGCCCGCACGGCGCTGGTGGCGCTGGGCGAGCCGTCGGTGGCGCGGGTGCCGGACTTCTCGTGACCGGCCGCCGGTGGTGACCGGTCACCACCGGCGGCCGGTGGGCGGCGGCCTCTAGAGGTTGCCGCGCTTGGCCTGTTCGCGTTCGATCGCCTCGAAGAGGGCCTTGAAGTTGCCCTTGCCGAAGCCCATCGAGCCGTGGCGTTCGATGATCTCGAAGAAGACGGTCGGCTTGTCCTGGACCGGCTTGGTGAAGATCTGGAGCAGGTAGCCGTCCTCGTCGCGGTCGGCGAGGATCTTCAGCTCGCGCAGGGTCTCGACGGGGACGCGGGTGTCGCCGACCCACTCGCCGAGGGTGTCGTAGTACGAGTCGGGGGTGTCGAGGAACTGGACGCCGGCGGCGCGCATGGTGCGGACCGTCTGGACGATGTCGCCCGTGTTGAGCGCGATGTGCTGGACGCCCGCGCCGCCGTAGAACTCCAGGTACTCGTCGATCTGCGACTTCTTCTTCGCGATCGCGGGCTCGTTGATCGGGAACTTGACCTTGAGCGTGCCGTCGGCGACGACCTTCGACATGAGGGCGCTGTACTCGGTGGCGATGTCGTCGCCCACGAACTCCTTCATGTTGGTGAAGCCCATGACGTCGTTGTAGAAGCCCACCCACTCGTTCATCCGGCCGAGTTCGACGTTGCCGACGCAGTGGTCGATCGCCTGGAAGGTGCGGTGGGCGGGCGGCTCGACGATCGGGTCCGCGGCCACGTAGCCGGGCAGGTAGGGGCCGTCGTAGCCGACGCGCTCGACGAGGGTGTGGCGGGTCTCGCCGTAGGTGGCGATCGCGGCCAGCACCACGGTGCCGTGCTCGTCCTTCAGCTCGTACGGTTCGGCCACCGAGCGGGCGCCGTGTTCGAGGGCGTAGGCGTAGGCGGCGCGGGCGTCCGGGACCTCGATGGCGAGGTCGACGACGCCGTCGCCGTGCTCGGCCACGTGCCGGTCGAGGAAGTGGCCCCAGGCGGTGGCGGGCTTGATCACCGAGGTCAGGACGAAGCGGGCGGAGCCGTTCTCCAGGACGTAGGAGGCGGTCTCGCGGCTGCCGTTCTCCGGTCCGGAGTAGGCGACCAGCTTCATGCCGAAGGCGGTGGAGTAGTAGTGCGCGGCCTGCTTGGCGTTGCCCACGGCGAAGACGACCGCGTCCATTCCCTTCACCGGGAAGGGGTCGGCCTGCCGGGCGGTGTCGGGAGTGTGGTGTGTGGTCTGCGTCATGGCCGAAGCGTCGCGCCACCCTGCAAGGTGCGCAATAGTTCGTCACACCGCTGGTCAGTCTGCCCAGTGGTACGGCGGTCGTGGCGGCTTTTCTGTACAGGGTGACCATCTCGGAGGCGGGCGTGGCGATCGATCATCTGGACGGGCGGATCATCGTGCTGCTGGCGCGGGAGCCGCGGATCGGCGTGCTGGAGATGTCGCGGCGGCTGGGTGTCGCCCGGGGGACGGCACAGGCGCGGCTGGACCGGCTTCAGTCGAACGGAGTCATCCGCGGATTCGGCCCCGAGGTGGACCCGGCGGCACTCGGCTACCCGGTCACCGCGTTCGCCACGCTGCAGATCAGGCAGGGCCAAGGCGCCGACGTACGGGCCCACTTGGCGTCCGTTCCGGAGGTGCTGGAGCTGCACACCACCACCGGCACCGGGGACATGCTGTGCCGTCTGGTGGCCCGCTCCAACGCCGATCTCCAACGGGTCATCGACCGGGTTGTCGGCTTTGATGGCATTGTCCGGGCCTCCACCGCGATCGTGATGGAGAACCCCGTGCCGCTGCGGATCATCCCGCTGGTGGAGCAGGCCGCGGACGATCGGGAAGGACCGGGCCGGACGACGGGGTGAGGGCGTGTGAGCTTCTGGGAGTACCTGGGCAACCGACACCAGCAGCTGCTCACCGACGCCTACCAGCACGCCAGCGTCGTCTTCCAGTGCATGGTCCTGGCCACCCTGATCGGCGTGCTGCTGGGGGTCGCCACCTACCGCAGCGACTGGGCCGGCACCCTCGCCACCACGGCCACCTCCACCATCCTCACCGTCCCGTCCCTGGCCATGATCGGTCTGCTGATCCCGGTGGTGGGCCTGGGCGTGCCGCCGACGGTGATCGCGCTGACGCTGTACGGGCTGCTGCCGATCGTGCGGAACTGCGTCGTGGGGCTGCGGGGCGTCGACCCGTCCCTGGTGGACGCGGCCAGGGGCATCGGGATGTCGGGCGTGATGCGGCTGGCGCGGGTCGAACTGCCGCTGGCGTGGCCGCCGATCCTGACCGGCATCCGGGTCTCCACCCAGATGCTGATGGGCATCGCCGCCATCGCCGCCTACGCCTCCGGGCCGGGCCTGGGCAACGAGATCTTCCGCGGCCTGGCCTCCCTGGGCAGCAAGAACGCGCTCAACCAGGTCCTCGCGGGCACGCTCGGGATCATCGTGCTGGCCCTGCTGTTCGACGCCGCCTACGTCGTCGTCGGCCGGCTGACGATTCCGAGGGGGATCCGTGCCTGAGTCCCACGGCGCCGCGATCGAGCTGGAGAACCTCACCAAGCGCTACCCGGGCGGTGCGGCTCCCGCCGTGGACAACGTCAACATGGAGATCAAGGCGGGCGAGATCGTCATCTTCGTCGGGCCGTCCGGCTGCGGGAAGTCGACGACCCTGAAGATGATCAACCGGCTGATCGAGCCGAGCGGCGGCCGGATCCGCATCGGCGGCGAGGACGTCACCGACATCGACCCGGTGAAGCTGCGCCGCAAGGTCGGTTACGCCATCCAGGCTTCGGGGCTGTTCCCGCACATGACGGTCGCGCAGAACATCGCGCTGGTGCCGAGGATGACCGGCTGGCCGAAGGGGCGGATCAGGGACCGGGTGGAGGAGATGCTCGACCTGGTCGGTCTGGACCCCGGGGAGTTCCGCCACCGGTATCCGCGCCAGCTGTCCGGTGGTCAGCAGCAGCGGGTCGGCGTGGCACGCGCGCTGGCGGCCGATCCGCCGGTGCTGCTGATGGACGAGCCGTTCGGCGCCGTGGACCCCATCACCCGCGACCACCTCCAGGACGAGCTGATCCGGCTCCAGCACGAGCTGCACAAGACGATCGTGTTCGTCACCCACGACTTCGACGAGGCGATCAAGCTGGGCGACCGGATCGCGGTGCTGCGCGAGCGCTCGCACATCGCCCAGTTCGACACCCCGGAGGCGATCCTCACCAATCCGGCGGACGACTTCGTGTCCGGGTTCGTGGGCGCCGGCGCGGCGCTGAAGCGGCTCAACCTCACGCGCGTACGGGACGTGGAGATCACCGGGTGTCCGACGGTGACCGTCGACGACCCGCTGCAGACCGTCTTCAACCGGATCCGCTCCAGCGGGACGAACGAGATCCTGCTGCTGGACAAGCGCGGCCGGCCCTACAAGTGGCTGCGGCGCGGCGACCTGATGCGTGCCAAGGGCTCGCTGGCCCGCGCCGGCACGCTGGTGACCGACACGGTGACGCGGGACGCGACGCTGCGGGACGCCCTGGAGGCGGTCCTCACCGACAACACCGGGCGGGTCGCGGTGACCGGGCGGCGCGGCGAGTACACCGGGGTCGTCGACATGGAGACGCTGATGAACTCGGTGCACGAACTGCTGGAGGCCGACCGGCTGGAGGCGCTGGAGGCCCAGCACGAACTGGAGGAGGCCCGAGCCGCGCAGACGCACGCGGAGCAGGAGGGCCCCGGCGGGGAGGCGACGACGTGAGCACCTCCGGGCCGGACGACGGCACGAGCGCCTCCGGGCTGGAGGACCGGCCGGTCCGGGAGGAGCCCCCGGCTCCGCCGCCCGCTCCCGCGCGCCGCCGCATCGGCTGGCCGAAGCTGACCCTCGTGCCCGCGTTCGTGGTCGCGATGCTGCTCGCCACCTGGCTGTGGTTCGCGCAGGCGGACCTGGACACCGTCTCCGAGAACGCGCTGGCCGGCCGGCAGGTGTCCAAGGCGCTGTGGCAGCACATCCAGTTGACGGTGATCTCGACCTTCTTCGTCCTGATCATCGCGATCCCGCTGGGCATCCTGCTGACCCGGCCGGCCTTCCGCAGGGCCACCCCGGTCGCGATGGCCTTCGCCAACATGGGCCAGGCCACCCCCGCGATCGGCCTGCTCGCCCTGCTGGTGATCTGGCTGGGCATCGGCCGCCGGGCGGCCCTGATCGGGATCATCGCCTACGCCGTCCTGCCGGTGCTCTCCAACACCATCGCCGGCCTGAAGGCGAACGACCCGACGCTGCTGGAGGCCGCCCGCGGCATCGGCATGTCCCCGCTCGGGGTGCTCACCCGCGTGGAACTGCCGCTGGCGGTGCCGCTCATCCTCGCCGGTGTCCGTACGGCGCTCGTCCTGAACGTCGGCACGGCCACCCTGGCGACCTTCGGCGGGGGCGGCGGACTGGGCGTGCTGATCACCGCCGGCATCACCAACCAGCGCATGCCGGTGCTGGTGCTGGGTTCCGTCCTGACCGTGGCGCTGGCCCTGCTCGTCGACTGGCTGGCCTCACTGGCCGAGGTGCTGCTGCGGCCGCGCGGTCTGGAGGCGGGACAGTGAGAAGGACGCCGTGCGCCCTCGCGGTGCTGCTGGTGCTGGCCTCCGGCTGCGGGCTGACCAGCGGCTCCCCCATGGTCGACGACGTCTCCCCCGGCTCGATCGGCAAGGGGGAGCCGCTCAAGGGCGCCGATCTCACCGTGACGTCGAAGTCGTTCACCGAGAGCCTCATCCTCGGCGCGATGCTGGGCATCGCCTTCGAGGCGGCGGGCGCGGACGTCCTGGACCGCACCGGCATCCAGGGGTCCATCGGCGGCCGCGAGGCGATCCGCAAGGGCGACGCCGACGCCATGTACGAGTACACGGGCACCGCCTGGATCACGTACCAGGGCAACAGCGAGCCCATCACCGACCCGCGGCGGCAGTGGGAGGCGGTGCGGGACGCCGACGTGCGCAACGGGGTGACCTGGCTGCCGCAGTCCCGGCTGAACAACACCTACGCGCTGGCGATGAACCAGGCCAACCACAAGAAGTACGGCACGAAGACGCTGTCGGAGGTGGCCGCGCTGTCCCGGTCCGACCCCGAGGCCGTCACGCTGTGCGTGGAGGGCGAGTTCGCCAACCGCGCGGACGGGCTGCCGGGCATGCAGAAGGCGTACGGCATGGACGTGCCGGCGGACCGGATCACGCAGATGGACACCGGGATCATCTACACGCAGACGGCGAAGGGGAGTTGCACCTACGGGGAGGTGTTCACCACCGACGGCCGCATCAAGTCCATGAACCTGGTGGTGATGGCCGACGACAAGAAGTTCTTCCCCAACTACAACGCGGCGCCCGTGATCAACACCGAGACCTTCGAGAAGTGGCCGGCCATCGCCGAGGTCGTCGACCCGGTGACCGCCAAACTGGACAACGCGGTGGCGCAGGAGCTGAACGCGAAGGTGGACGTGGACGGGGAGGATCCCCATCAGGTCGCGCTGGACTGGATGAAGGCGGAGGGATTCGTGAAGTAGGGGGCGCCTTCCGTTCCTGTGGCGGATTTCGTGGGGAATCTGTGAGCGGCCTGCACGATTTTCGACTCATACCGCGCGGGGAACTTTCAGAATTGACCGGAAACCGACGCTCCGCCTCGCCCACCCCACCCTCCGGGCAAGGGAATCAAGGCACTTGACGCCCGCGCCCGCCTGTCGCGCGGGAAGGACATCGGGAGAAAAACACCATCTCGCGGCTACCACGGTGCCCGTTTCCAGCAGCGGCTTTGCGACGAAATCGGCTCACCGGCAGGCTGGGCGAGCGGTGAGATCAACACCCTCCGCGCAATGACTAGCATGAGCCGGTACCCGGATCGGAAAATCACATCTTTCTCGCTTCCGGGCCTGCGGCCGTCGTGTCGGTCGATCCGTTCTTCCTGCTCTCGAGGACCGAGGAACCGCGGAATGCCTCTGCCTGCACCACCCCGTCAGCGTCGGTCAGCTGAACTCCCCCCCACCTCGTCGGCCGTACCCGTGACGGTGCTGCTGCTGAGTGCCGCAGCCGCGGGCACGGCCGTCGCGACGGCCCCCGCCACGGCCCGCACCTGGGCGGTGGTCACGGCCGTGGCCGCCTGGTGCTGCGTGGCGGCCACCGTCCTCGTCTGCGGCCTGCTGCTGCGGCGGGCCCGCCGGGCCACCGCCGCGACGGACGCCGAGGTCGCCCGGCTGACCGCGCTGTCGGCGCAGCAGTCGGCCGAGTCGGCGCACCTGGTGAACGTCACCGTGCCCGCCCTCGTGAGCCGGCTCCGCGACGGCACGCGGGCGAAGGACGCCCTGGACCAGGTGACGCTGCCCTCCGACGCGCAACTGCGCCGCACCGTGGAGGCCTTCAGCTCCGCGGTGGAGCAGGTCGTGCAGTACGCGGCGGCCACGGACACCGAACGGCTGCGCGCACGCGAGGAGTTGGCGCAGGTCACCGAAGAGGTGGCACAGGTGACGCGGACCGTCCTGCCCGACATGGTCGGGCAGCTGCGGGAGGGCAACTCCGCCGACACCGTGCTGGCCGGGTGGGAGTGGCCGCCCTCCTCCCTGCTGCGGGCACCCGTCGAGGCGTTCGTGCGGGAACTCGCCCGCAGCGAGCGGCGGGCCGCCGCCGCACAGGCCGCCTCCGCGAAGGCCCTGAGCCGGGTCCAGGCCAAGACCGTCAGCATGCTCGCCGATCTGCGCGAGATGCAGGAGCGGCACGGCGAGGAGATCTTCGGAGACCTGCTGAAACTGGATCACAGCACCTCCCAGCTGGGCCTCATGACCGACCGGCTGGCCCTCCTCATGGGCGGCCGGTCCAGCCGCGCCTGGAACAAGCCGATCGTGATGGAGAGCATCCTGCGCGGCGCGGCCGGCCGGATCGCGGCGTACCAGCGCGTACGGCTGCACTGTTCCACGAACGCCGCGATCTCCGGTTTCGCCGCGGAAGGCGTGATGCACCTGATCGCCGAACTCATGGACAACGCGGCCAACTTCTCGCCGCCCATCGACGAGGTCCACGTGTACGTCGACGAGCACAGCGCCGGGCTCGTCGTCACGATCGAGGACAGCGGTCTGAAGATGGCGGACGCGGCGATGCGGCACGCCGAGGAGGCCGTGGCGGGGCACATGACCGACCTCGCCTCGCTGCCCGGCACCCGGCTCGGCCTGGCCGTGGTCGGCGGGCTGTCCGTCAAGTACGGCATCAGCGTCAACTACCGGCCCTCGTCCCGCGGCGGCACCGGCGTCGTCGTCCTGCTGCCCCGGCAGCTGCTCGCCCAGCGGCGTGACGCGGCACCGCAGGAGACGGCACACCGGCCTGCCGCGGCGACGCCCGCGCGGGCCACGACGGGCACCGCACAGCCGACGACGGGCGGAGTGTCCATGCCGGGTGAAGAGTCCGTACCGGGCGGGGTTTCGGGGACGGGCGGAGTGCCCGCTCCCGCCGTGCGACCGGCCGCCGCCACCCCTCCCGCGGCACCGGCACCGGCTGCGGCTGCGGCCTCGACACCGGCCGCGGCTCCGGCTCCGGCTTCGTCGGAGGTCCGCGGTCGTGACGCGTCCCGCCGTCCGGCGGCGGCCACGCCGAACGGCCTGCCCGTCCGCGCCCCCGGCCGCACCATGGCCGAGGCCGAGCAGGAACGGCAGCAGCGCAGGACGGCGGCCGACTCCCCCGCGCCGGGCGGAACACCGGGACAGACCCCTCCCGGCGCACGCGACGCGGGCACCCGCTTCGGCGCCTTCCACAGCGGGCGCGCCTCCGCCGGCGAAGCCGGCCCGTCCGGGACCGGCACCGCGCCCGAGCCGCCGGCCGCCCGGTAACCCCACGTCCTTCCCCCTCCGGCGCCGGAGCCACGGCGCCCCCTTCCCCGCTTCAGCTCGTGAGATTGGAGGAACGGGCCGGTGACCTGGGCTTTTGGGCCCTACCGTCCCCACACCTACCATGCAGACCACCGACAACAGCCTCACCTGGCTTCTGCAGGGCCTTCTGGAGCGCGTTCCCGGCGCCCGGCACGCCCTGGTCCTGTCCCGGGACGGCCTGAAGCTGTGCTGGACCGAACACCTGGCGCTCGACCAGGCCGACCAGCTGGCAGCCATCTGCTCGGGCATGCAGGCCCTCGCCCAGGGCGCGTCCGTCGAGTTCGGCGACGGGAGCGGTGGTGTCCGCCACTCCATGACCGAGTTCCACGGCGGTCAGCTCTTCATCGTGCAGGCGGGCGACGGCGCGCATCTGGCGCTCCTCTGCGCGGAGAGCGCCGACCCCGGAGTGGTGGGTCACCAGATGACCGAGCTGGTCGAGCAGATCGGTGAGCACCTGCGGGCCGAGCCCCGCGGGGGCGCGCAGGGGAGCGCCTCGTCGTGACGCGTCGGCCCGTGGACACCGGCGATCCCGACCGCCTCTACACGATCACGGGCGGGCGCAGCCGTGCGGACGACGCATTCGACCTGGTCACCCTGATCGTCAGTGAGAGCGCGCCCACCGCCGGGATGCAGTCGGAGCACGCGCGGATCCTGGATCTGTGCCGGCATCCGACGGCCCTCGTCGAGGTCGCCGCGGAGATGAAGCTGCCGATCACGGTGGTGCGCATCCTCCTCGGCGACCTGCTCGCCATGGGCCGTATCACCGCCCGTCACCCACCCGCGCCGCGGTCCCTCGCCGCGCTCCCCGACTCCGCTCTACTCATGGAAGTGCTGCATGGGCTCCGCAACCTCTGACCTGCCCTCCCTGCGTACGCCCCTGTCCGATGCCGCCGAGACCGGCCTGAAGATCGTCGTCGTGGGCGGCTTCGGGGTCGGCAAGACGACCCTGGTCCGCTCGGTCAGCGAGATCCGTCCGCTCAACACCGAGGAGGTGATGACGCAGGCGGGGGTCGGTGTCGACGAGACCCGGCAGGTGGCCGCGAAGACCACCACGACGGTCGCCTTCGACTTCGGCCGGATCAGCCTCAACAAGCGCATGGTGCTGTACCTGTTCGGCGCACCGGGCCAGGAACGGTTCTGGTTCCTGTGGGACCGGCTCTTCTCCGGCACCCTCGGCGCGGTCGTCCTGGTCGACACGCGCCGGATGGACGAGTCCTGGTACGCGATCGACCGGCTGGAACACCACAGGACGCCGTTCGTGGTGGCCGTCAACCGGTTCGACGACGAACCCGACCGGTACTCCCTCGACGAGATCCGCCAGGCGCTCGCCCTGCCCGCGCACGTGCCGCTCGTCGACTGCGACGCGCGGGTCCGGTCGTCGGGCAAAGACGTACTGATCACCCTCGTGGACCACCTCTACGAAATGGCCATGGCCCAGGAGATGACACCGTGACCGACACCGGATCCCGTTCCCCGCACGCGCCCGGCGCGGGGTGCCCCGCGCACGCGGGCGCCGTGCGACTGGGCGGTCTGGAGTACCAGCAGACACCGGCGGACCTGTACCGGTCCCTGCGCCGGGAGCACGGCGCGGTGGCGCCCGTGCTGCTCGACGGGGACGTCCCCGCCTGGCTGGTCCTCGGTTACGCCGAGGTCAGCTACGTGACCGGTCACGACGAGCTGTTCGCCCGCGACTCGCGGCGCTGGAACCAGTGGGAGAACATCCCCGCGGACTGGCCGCTGCTGCCGTTCGTCGGGTACCAGCCCTCGGTGCTGTTCACCGAGGGCGAGGAGCACCGGCGGCGGGCCGGGGTCATCACCGAGGCGCTGGAGGGCGTCGACCAGTTCCAGCTGTCGCGTGACTGCCGGCAGCTCGCCGACCGGCTCATCGCGTCGTTCGCCGGCAGCGGCCAGGCCGAGCTGATGAGCATGTACGCGCACGCGCTGCCGATGCGCGCCGCGGTCCAGATGTGCGGGATGCCGCACACGGGTGAGGCCACCCAGCAGCTCGTCGAGGACCTGCGGATCTCCCTCGACGCCGCGGAGGGCGACGACCCGGTGGCCGCGTACACGCGCGTGGGCGAACGGATCCAGCAACTGGTCAAGGACAAGCGCGAGCGTCCGGGGCCGGACGTCACCTCGCGCATGCTGCAGCATCCGGCCGGACTGACCGACGAGGAGATCGTGCAGGACCTGATCTCCGTCATCGCCGCCGCGCAGCAGCCGACCGCCAACTGGATCTGCAACACGCTGCGGCTGCTGCTCACCGACGAGCGCTTCGCCGTCAGCGTGTCGGGGGGCAGGCTCAGCGTGGGCGAGGCGCTCAACGAGGTCCTCTGGCTCGACACCCCGACACAGAACTTCATCGGCCGCTGGGCCGTGCGCGACACCCAGCTCGGCGGACGGCTGATCCGGGCGGGCGACTGCCTGGTGCTGGGACTCGCCGCGGCCAACACCGACCCGCAGATCTGGCCCGAGTCGCACGTCGGGGCGGAGAGTTCCGCGCACCTGTCGTTCAGCAGCGGGGAGCACCGGTGCCCCTACCCGGCTCCGCTGCTGGCCGACGTCATCGCCCGCACCGCGGTGGAGACCCTGCTGGAACGGCTGCCCGACCTGGTCCTCACGGTGGAGCCGGAGCAGCTCACCTGGCGCCCGTCCATCTGGATGCGCGGTCTCCACTCGTTGCCGGTGGAGTTCACCCCGGTGGTGCGGTAGCGGGGCGGGCCGGGGCGCGGGTCCCTGCCGCCCCGGCCCGCGTGCGGCCCGGGTCCGGGGTCAGCCGGCGACGGGGGTGAAACGCACGGGCAGCGTCTGCGGTCCCCGCGTGAAGACGCCCTGTTCCACGAGTTCGGCGCCGTCGGCGAGGCGGAGGTCCGGCATGGCGTCGAGGAGCTGGCCGACCCCGATCTCGACCTCGGCCTTCGCGAGCAGGGCACCGACGCAGAAGTGGCGGCCGAGCGCGAAGGAGAGGTGGTCGGCGGCGGCCGAGAAGGCGGTGGTGGTGGTCAGGTCGTCGCGGAAGATGTCGAACCGGTCCGGATCCCGGTAGCGGTTCTCGTCCCGGTTGGCGGCGCCGATCAGACAGGTGACCGTGGCGCCGGCCGGTACGACACCGCAGCTGAGCGTGACCTCGGTGGCCGACTGCCGCATGATCATGTGCACCGGAGGCGTGTGGCGCAGCGTCTCGGCGAAGGCGCGGGCGATGAGGCCGCGGTCCTCCCGGACGGCCGCCAACTGCTCGGGGTGCTGCAGCAGGTTGGCGAAGATGCCCGCGATCGCCTTGTCGGTGGTCTCGCCGCCCGCGGCGAGCAGCAGGCTGCAGAAGGCCTTGATGTCCTCGTCGCTCATCCGCACGCCGTCGACCTCGGCGGCGCACAGCGTCGACAGCAGGTCGTCGCCGAGGTTGTCGCGGCGTTCCCGGATGATCGGCACCATGTACTCGGCGAACTCCACGCGGGTCCGCTCCCCCGCCGCCGCCACCTCGGGGTCGCCCGAGAGGTTGCCGAGGAAGGCGATGACCGACGTGTACCAGCGGTGGAACCGGGCGTGGTCGGCCTTGTCCAGGCCCAGCATGTCCGCGATCACGTTGACGGGGAAGCGGGTCGCGTAGTCGGCCACCAGGTCGGCGGAGCCGGTGGAGCGGAAGGCGTCGATCAGCTCACGGGAGTTGCGTTCGATCACCGGCAGGAACTTCTCCTGCAGGTCGCTGCCGCGGAAGGCGGGGGCGACCAGGGCCCGCCGCACGGCGTGCTCGCGCCCGCTGAGCTGGAGGATCGTCCTGCCGTGCACGGGCTCGATCTGCCAGGTGTAGTTGTCGGTGGTGAACTCGCCGCTCTTGTCCTTGAAGACGCGCTCCACGTCCTCGTAACGGGAGATGACGTAGCTCTGCGTGGGTTCGTGCCAGAAGAGGGGGGCGCTCTCACGCATCACGCGATAGGCCCGGTAGGGATCCGCGGCGAACTCGGGCGAGAGGATGTCGGGGACCTGCTGAGCGGTGGACATGGATCTCCCTGGGACCGGTAACAGGCTTACCGCACAAGGTTATTGATCATCCGACGGCCGGGACAGCCCGTCCAGGCCAGCTGTTCAACGATGGACGATCCTTGGCCGAAAAGCGTTGCCGTACGACGGCCAGTACTGTGACCGGAAAGGTTTGCCGGAAAGCTCGCGGCGTCCGGTGCTGGGGGCACCTCCCACGCCGTTCGGGCAGTGGGGGAGCATCGCAAGGCGGAGCATTACCCGCGTACTGGATGTACTCGGGTGATGCGACAACGCGGCGGTGGGGGCCCCTCCCGCGCGAGCGAAGCCGAGCGTGGGGGAGCCGTGCCGGGCGTCGCGAGCCGGTGAACCTTTCCGGTCACAGCACTAGCAACTCGGCACCGAGCCCTGGTCCTTCTCCAGCTTGACGAGGGAGTCGACGGCGCCCTTGAGGGTGGTCACCGGGATCAGGCGCAGTCCCGCGGGCAGCTCGGACTTGGCCTCGGAGCACTCCGCCTTGGGCACCAGGAAGACGGTCGCGCCGTCCCGGCGGGCGGCCTGCGTCTTCAGCGCCACTCCGCCGACCGCGCCGACCTTGCCGTCCGCGTCGATGGTCCCGGTGCCGGCGATCGTACGGCCGCCCGTGAGGTCGCCGCCGCTGCCGTCGCCGTCGAGCCGGTCGACGATCCCCAGGGAGAACAGCAGGCCCGCGCTGGGGCCGCCGACGTCGGCGAGCCTCAGCGTGACCTCGATGCCGTCGTCGGTGCGGTCGAGGTACCTCAGCGCGGCCTCGGTCGCGGTGTCCTGGGACTTCTCCATCTGCTCGGTGTTGTACCGCTCGATCTCCTTCGTGCTGTCCCCCGCGGGGTAGACCGAGTCGCGCGGCATCACGGCCTGGTCGGTGCGGAACCAGCCGTCGATCACCTCGCCCAGGGTGACGTGCGCGTCGGGGCCGGTCGCCTCGATGGTCGTCATCCGCAGTTGCCCGGTGGTGTCACGGGTGGGCGCGCCGGAGATCGTGATGACGGGGGTGCCCTTGTTGTCGCCGAGGACGTTCGCCGTCATCCCCGGCTGCGCCACCGAGAACGGCAGCGGCGCGAACCCCACGGTGGCGAGCAGCGCCACGAGCGGAAGGGCGCAGACGGCGAGGGCTTGGGGACGTGTGAGGCGTGAGAGCACGCGCCCAATCTAACGCGAGCCCCGACCCCGGCCACGCGCCGGTGCCCGGCCCGGCGGCCGGCGATCGGCCGGGCAGCGACGAGGGGAACGGCGACCGGCGGGGCGGCGGTCCGAGGGCCGACGGTCCCAGAGCCGGCGGTCCCAGAGCCGGCGGTCCGAGAGCCGGCGGTCCGGGGGGTCGGCAATCCCAGAGCCGGCGGTCCGAGAGCCGGCGGTCCGGGGGTCAGCGCAACGCCTCCGCCACCTCTCGGGCCGCTTCCATCACCCGCTGGCCGACCCGCTCCGGCACCGCGTCGGCCAGCATCACGACCCCTACGCTGCCCTCCACGCCCGTCACGCCCAGCAGCGGCGCCGCGGCCCCGCTCGCGCCGGCCTCCAGCTCGCCGTGGGTCAGGGTGTACCCCGGATCCCCGGAAGCCGTCCGCTGCCGGGCGGACAGGATCGCCTTGCCCGCCGCGCCGCGCTCCAGGGGATGCCGGAAGCCGGCCCGGTAGGCCACGTGGTAGTCGGTCCACGTCGGTTCGACCACGGCGACGGCCAGCGCCTCGGCCCCGTCGACGAGCGTGAGGTGCGCGGTGGCCCCGATGTCCTCGGCCAGCGACCGCAGCGCGGGCAGCGCGGCTTCCCGCACCAGCGGGTGCACCTGCCGGCCCAGCCTCAGCACCCCGAGTCCGACCCGGGCCCGGCCGCCCAGGTCACGCCGTACGAGGGCGTGCTGTTCCAGCGTGGCGAGCAGCCGGTACACGACGGTGCGGTTCACGCCCAGTTTGTGGGAAAGCTCGGTGACGGTCAGCCCGTGGTCCGTGTCGGCCAGCAGCTTGAGGACCCGTAGTCCCCTGTCGAGCGTCTGAGAGGTCTCCGCGGTCACGACGCCCACTCCTTAGTGGTGAGGTCGGCGGCCTCCACAGCGGCGGATGCGTCGCCGAGTCCCGTCAGCGACGCGCGTCAGAGGCCGCCGATCGGCAGAGGGGTCCGGCGTGTCCGGACCCGGTCGCTTCACGGCTGCGCTCCGCGGCGGCGCTGCCACGGGGCGTGTGCGTAGCGGGACAGTAGCGAAGCAGGTTCGCTCAGCGGAAGGCTCCGTCCAGAATCCGGGCAGTGGCCGGTAGGGACTACCTGTGTTTGTCCCCATACGTACGGTGCCGATCCGGTGTCGAGCGCCCTCGGGCGTGCGGTGGACGCCCGCAGACGTCACCTCCGCGTAAGGACGTCACCTCCGCCCGCGGGCGTCACTTCATGCGGGTGGCCCACTCCTGCACCTTGGCGATGCGCTGCCGCAGCTGCCCCGCCGTCGCCTCCGCGCTCGGCGGCCCGCCGCACACCCGCCGCAGCTCGGTGTGGATGACCCCGTGCGGCTTGCCGCTCTGGTGGACGTACGCGCCGACCATCGTGTTGAGCTGCTTGCGCAGCTCCATCAGCTCCTTGTGGGAGACCACCGGCCGCCGCTCGGCCGGCAGCTCCAGCAGGTCGGCCTCGGTGTCCGGCTTTTTGCGGCTGTGCGCGATCTGCTTGGCCTGCCGCTTCTGCAGGAGCAGTTGCACCTGCTCGGGCTCCAGCAGTCCGGGGATGCCGAGGTAGTCCTGCTCCTCCTCGCTCCCGGGGTGGGCCTGCATGCCGAACTCGGCGCCGTTGTACATGACCCGGTCGAAGACGGCGTCGGACTCCAGCGCCTCGAAGGGCAGCATGTCCTGCTCGCCGGTGTCCTCGTCCTGCTCCCGGTTCGCCTCGTCCATCTCCTTCTCGGACTCGGCGTACGGATCCTCCTCGTCCCCGTCCTTCTTCGGCTTGTCGAGGACGTGGTCGCGCTCGCGTTCCATCTCGTTGGCGAAACCGAGAAGGTCGGGCACGGTCGGCAGGAACACGGAGGCGGTCTCGCCGCGCCGCCGCGACCGTACGAAACGGCCGACGGCCTGGGCGAAGAACAACGGCGTGGAGATGGTGGTGGCGTACACGCCGACCGCGAGGCGCGGCACGTCGACGCCTTCCGACACCATCCGCACCGCGACCATCCACCGGTCGGTGCTGTGACTGAACTCGTCGATCCGGTCGGACGCGCCGGCGTCGTCGGACAGGACGAGGGTCGCCTTCGATCCGGTGATCTCCCGGATCAGCTTGGCGTAGGCGCGGGCCGACTCCTGGTCGGAGGCGATGACCAGCGCGCCCGCGTCGGGTATGGCCTTGCGGACCTCGGTGAGCCGCTGGTCGGCGGCGCGCAGCACGCTCGGCATCCACTCGCCGCGCGGGTCGAGCGCCGTACGCCAGGCCTGGCTGATCGCGTCCTTCGTCATCGGCTCGCCGAGCCGTGCGGCGATCTCGTCGCCGGCCTTCGTGCGCCAGCGCATGTTGCCGCTGTAGGAGAGGAAGATGACGGGCCGCACGACGTTGTCCGCGAGGGCGGAGCCGTAGCCGTACGTGTAGTCGGCGGACGAGCGCCGGATGCCGTCGTTGCCCTCCTCGTACGTCACGAAGGGGATCGGGTTGGTGTCGGAGCGGAACGGCGTACCGGTGAGCGCGAGCCGCCGCGTGGCCGGCTCGAACGCCTCCAGGCAGGCCTCGCCCCAGGACTTGGAGTCACCGGCGTGGTGGATCTCGTCGAGGATGACGAGGGTCTTGCGCTGCTCGGCGCGGTTGCGGTGCAGCATCGGCCGTACGCCGACGCCCGCGTACGTCACGGCGACGCCGTGGTAGTCCTTGCTGAGCGGCCCGGCGCTGTACTCGGGGTCCAGCCGGATCCCTATCCGCGCGGCCGCCTCCGCCCACTGCTTCTTCAGGTGCTCGGTGGGTGCCACCACGGTCACCTGCTGCACGACGTGGTGGTGCAGCAGCCAGGAGGCGAGCGTCAGCGCGAAGGTCGTCTTGCCGGCGCCGGGGGTGGCGACGGCGAGGAAGTCGCGCGGCTGCTCCTGGAGGTACTTCTCCATCGCCCCCTGCTGCCAGGCACGCAGCTTGCTGGCGGTACCCCAGGGGGCCCGGCCGGGGAAGGCGGGAGAGAGGTGGTGCGAGGTGGAGGCGGCTGTAGTAGTCACGGTCTCCGGTTCGTGGGTCGTTCGGTTCGTGGGCCGTTCGGCTTCGTGCGTCGTGCGGCACGCCACGTATGACAACCGGGCCACCCTACCGGCGGGCCCCGGCCGTCACCGTGCGAACGACGCCGGGGCGCCCCGGGTGGGACTCACGTCACAGCCGTACCGTCGCCCACCGTCTGTCGCAGCCTCGTCGTCACCCACACCCCCGCCAGAGCCACCGCCGCCATCGGCAGGAAGACGGCGGCGAAGGCGGCCGGATGGGAGGCACCGGAGGCCTCGCCGACGGCGTGCGACACGGTTCCGCCGCCGAGCGCCGCGAAGGCGGCACCGCCCGCGGACAGCAGCAGCACGTTGGACAGGCCGTCGGAGATCTGGAGGGCGGCCGAGTTGGTACCGGCCTCCTCGGGGGCGGACAGCTGGAGCAGGAGCACACTGGTCGAGGAGATCACCAGGCCCATCCCGAAGCAGCCGAAGCCCCAGGCGACGGCCACCGTCCAGGCGGGCACCGCGTCGATCAGGACGCTCGGCGCGGCGGCGATGGCGGCGGCCACGAGCACCATCCCGCCGGTCGTCAGCCGGTCCCGGTACGGCTCCACGCGCGGCCGGGACTGCACCCAGGAGCCCAGCGCCCAGGTCGCCCCGCCGGCCGCGAGGGAGAACCCCGCGAGGGTCGGGCTGAGGCCGCGCTGGGTGACCAGCATCAGCGGCACGAAGGACTCGGCGGCGATGAACGACCCGGCGGCCACCCCGCGCAGCAGCACCACCGAGGGCAGGCCGCGGGCCGCCCGCCAGGTGCCGTGCGGGAGCAGTCCGAGGACGGCCGGCACCAGCAGGGCGACGCCCGCGGCGGCCGGCAGGAGGGAGAGCGGGCGCAGGTCCTGGGCGGCGTACTGGAGCAGGCCCGCGCCGAGGGAGATGCCGAGGGCGAGGCGGATGCGGCGCCGGTCGGAGGAGGCGCCCGCGGCACCGTCGACCGGGCCCGCGGCCCGTCGCCGTATCTGCGGCAGCGCGAGGGCCAGCGGCAGGAGGACCAGCGCGGGGATGCCGAGGAACACCCACCGCCAGCCGAGGTGCTCGGTCACCGCGCCGGACGCCAGCGGACCCACGACCGACGGCACGACCCAGCTCGCCGCGAACGCCGCCATGATCGCGGGCCGCAGCCGTTCCGGGTAGGCCCGCCCCACGACGACGTACAGGGCGACGATCACCAGCCCGCCGCCGAACCCCTGCACGGCCCGCCCGAGGATGAACAGCCACATGACCCCGGCGGTCCCCGACAGCAGAAGGCCCGCGGCGAAGGCGGCGATCCCGCAGGTCAGCGCACCGAGCGGGCCTCGCCGGTCGGACCACTGACCGGCCAGCACCATGCCGGACAGGCTGGTCGTGAAGTATCCCGAGAAGGCGAAGGCGTACAGGGACAGTCCGTCCAGCTCCCGCGCGGCCACCGGCATGGCCGTCCCGACGGCGGTCGCCTCGAAGGCGATCAGCAGCACGACGGACACGATCCCGATGCTCAGGGCCCGGTGGTCCCGCCCGAGGACGCTCCCCTCCGACCTGCGTGGGCTGGACTTCCCGGGTACGTCTGCGACACCGGTGTCGCGAGGTTCATGGACGGCCATGACGGCCAGAGTAAGGCCCACAACCGACAATGACCCCTGTCGGGAGGCGGGACCGGCCCTCGTCCGTTGGTCCTACGCCACTCCCGACCGCCGCCGGATCGTCCCCGTTCACGAACGGTACGGGGCCCCCGTTCGTGAACGGCACATGGCAGTCGTATTGCAGCCCCCGCGGTTCCCTTGAGCCGCCCGGTTCCCGGCGCCTACGGTCATGACCGAGCGGTTCGAAGGGAGGCACTCCCCGAAGAACCCGCCGAACGGCCGTGTGCCCGAGTGGTTCAGGGAGTCGCCTGCGCCGCACTCATCAGCGAGCTCCGCTCGCGGGGACTTACGCGGGTTCGATTCCCGCCACGGCCGTGCGGAAAAGAGTGGTGACACGGCCGTGTGCCCGAGTGGTTCAGGGGCTCGCCTGCAAAGCGAGTTACGTGGGTTCGAATCCCGCCACGGCCTCCGACACCGTCCACCGCCGCGGGCGTGCGCGCTCTACGGTTCCCGTCCTGCGCCCTGTGGCCACGACGTGCCGAGGTCCTCGCGCATCGCCGCCTGGGCCGCTTCCGTGGCCGTCAGGTAGTCGCGCACGTGGGTCCGGAACTCCGGGGCGTCCGTGGCGGTGCCCGTCGCCACCAGGTCGCGCAGGGCCCGCACCTTCCAGAAGGCCTCGTTGACCGGGGCCATGACGTCCCACGGGGCGATCAGGGCCAGTTCGTAGCGCAGCGGGTACAGGTTGCTGGAGGTGAAGACCCCGTGGGCGGCCGCGCGGGCCTCCGCCGGGGGGAGCGGCTCGCCGGCGGTCTCGTGCAGGCGGGTGTACGCGTCGGACAGCGCGGCCATGAACGCCGCGTACGCCTGCCGGCGGGTGTCCCGGTCGAGGGTTTCGCGGTCGCGGCGCCAGCGGAGACGGTCGGCGAGCAGGGTCGATCCGATGCCGATCGCCGCGCCGGTCAGGGTGTTCACGGGGGCCGGCCAGTCCATGCGGGGGACCTTACGGCGCGGACCGGGGGTGACAACTGCTGCGTAGTTCATCAGTGAACCTCAGCTTTTCTCAACTGTTATCTTGACCGTGTGAAACTTTCCGAGTGGGCGGTGCGCAATGGCGTGCACTACCAGACCGCGTGGACGTGGGCGAAAGAGGGCCGTATGCCGGTCCCGGTGCGCCAGACCCCGTCCGGTACGTGGCTGGTCGATGAACCCGCTGCGGAGATGTCCGGCCGTGTCGTGGCGTACTGCCGTGTGTCGTCGGCGGACCAGAAGAGTGACCTTGACCGGCAGGTGGCCCGGGTGGTGGCCGGTGCGAACGGGCTGGGTCTGGCAGTCGCCGAGGTCGTCACCGAGGTCGGCTCGGGACTGAACGGGCGGCGCCGCAAGCTGCACCGGGTTCTGTCCGACCCACAGGCGGCGGTGATCGTGGTGGAGCACCGTGACCGGCTGGCCCGGTTCGGCGTCGAGCATCTGGAGGCCGTCCTCACTGCGTCCGGGCGGCGCCTGGTCGTCCTCGACCCCGCCGAGACCGCTGATGACCTGGTGCGAGACATCACCGATGTGCTCACGTCGATGTGCGCGCGTCTGTACGGGCGGCGCGCGGCGAAGAACCGGGCCGCCCGCGCGGTCGCGGTGGCGACCGGGGAGGCCGCCGAGTGAAGAAATTCAGGCCGCAGCCTGGTTTCGTGGTGCAGGCGTACCGGTTCGCCCTGGACCCGAACGCCGTCCAGGAGCACGCGTTGCGCTCGCACTGCGGTGCCGCGCGTGCCGCGTACAACTGGGCTGTCGGCTGGGTCACCGCCTGCTGGTGGCAGCGCAGGGCCGAGGAAACGTACGGCATCGCCGAGGCGGAACTGACCGAGTGGCGGCCGTGGTCGCTGCCATCGCTACGCAAGGCGTTCAACCAGGCCAAGACGACCGACCCGCGGTTCTGCGGCTGGTGGGAGGAGAACTCCAAGGAGGCGTACTCCACCGGCCTGGCGAACGCGTCGGCCGCGTTCGACAACTACGTCAAGTCGAAGAGCGGCACACGGCGTGGCAAGCGGATGGGTACGCCGCGGTTCAAGTCGAAGCGGAAAGCGCGCCTGTCCTGCCGCTTCACCACCGGCACGATCCGCGTCGACACCGACGGCCGGCACGTCACGCTGCCGAGGCTGGGGACGATCCGCACCCACGAGCCCACCAACAGCCTCCTTGCCCGGGTGCAGGCCGGGACGGCGCGGATCCTGTCGGCGACCGTCCGGAACGAACGCGGACGCTGGTTCGTCTCCTTCCAGGCCGAGGTCAAGCGCGACCTCACACGGGTCGCCCGGCCGGACACGGCGGTCGGGATCGATCTGGGCGTGAAGACCCTGGCGGTGATGGCCGACTCGACGGGCGAGATCCGCACCGTCGCCAACCCCGGGCACTACAACCGGGCGCGCAGGCAGCTGCGGCGCGCCTCCCGCATCGTGTCCCGCCGCCAGGGCCCCGACCGGCGCACCGGGCAGAAGCCGTCCAGACGGTGGGAGAAGGCCAACGCCCAGCGGAACAAGGTCCACCATCGCGTGGCGAACCTCCGCGAAGACGCCCTGCACAAACTCACCACGAGCGTGGCCGCCGAGTACGGCACCGTTGTGGTCGAGGACCTCAACGTCGCCGGGATGCTCCGTAACCGGCGTCTGGCCCGCCGGATCGCCGATGCCGGATTCGGCGAGATCCGACGCCAGCTCGACTACAAGACCCGCCGGCGCCACGCCACCCGCCTCGTGGTCGCCAACCGCTGGTACCCCTCATCCAAAACCTGCTCCGGGTGCGGCGCGGTGAAAGCCAAGCTGCCGCTGCACATGCGGACCTACGAATGCGACGCATGCGGTCTGGTCATCGACCGGGACGACAACGCCGCGCTCAACCTCGCCGCTCTCGCGGCAGCCTGCGTGACTGGTACCGGAGTGGCCGGAGACCAGGACACCGCCCCGGCGGTGTCGAAACCTCGTGGAGCCGACCGGAAGACCCGCGCCACCCGCCCCCGCCGCAAGGCGGAGGCGGGGCGGGCAGGTGGCGCAGCCCTGCCGCACCAGCGGCAGGAGGAAACGAGAGACCGTACCCAAACCGAAGCCCTCACGCTTTGGTGACGCGACGGACCTTCCGGGCCGAAACGCCCGGAACGCTGAGAGCCACTGAGGCTCTGAGCAACGGCTATGCGTAGAGTCCGCCGCCCGCCTCGTCCTCGAACATGCCCGGCCAGTAGCGCCAGCCGTCGTCGGTGGGCGTCCTCGGGGTCGGGTCGCAGGCGACCGGGTCGAGGGCGGCCAGGGTGCGGGTCATGGTGGCGGCCAACTGGTCGTAGGCCTCGGTCAGTTCGTGTTCGGCGTCGAGGGTGTGCTCGCGGTGGACGAGCCAGAGGGTGAACGCCAGCGTCGAGATGTCGGCGTTCAGCGGGCGGAGCCTGGACTCCGTCTCGCTCCAGGCCAGCACCGCGCCGGTGGTGCCGTCGAGGACGAGGCTGGTGTCCTCCACGAGGTGGCCGAGGCGGATCAGCCGGTCGGCCTCCTCGGGGAGTTCGGTGTGCGGCTCGTCGGCCCAGTGCTCGGCGAGGGTGGGCAGCGGGACGTCCAGGTCGAGGGAGAACCAGACGCACTCCTCGGGCAGTCCCGTCTCCCGCAGGAAGCGGCGGGTCGGCTCGTGGGAGAGGGCGGCCGGGAAGTCGACCTCCTCGAAGCGGACGATCGCGCCGGTGTCGAACTCCTCGTCCAGCAGCCGGGGCGGCAGGTCCAGGGCGAGCCCGGAGCGGGTGCCGGGGCCCGCGACCAGCGCCAGGGGACGGATCACGGCGGCCAGCCGCCAGAACGGGGGCACCTCGCCGTCCGCGCCCGACTCGTACAGCGCGAGGAGCTGTCCGGAGGCCTCGGCCACCGCGTCGGGCCCGAAACGCCCGGCGTAGGCCGCGAACTGGCCTCTGAGCGCCGCGAGTTCGTCGGCGGCCGTGGCGAACCGGACGAGCTTCTCCAGGGAGGGCGCGAGCGGCCGGCGGTCCATCAGGTCGGGACGGTCGTGGAGGAAGTACGTCGTCGTGATCTCGCCGGTCGCACCGTCGAGGAGCACGGACTCGGTCTCGGGGCCCGCCTGGCCCAGGAGTCCGCCGATGACCAGCTGGCCGCGCAGGTCCTCGGGGAGCAGGTGGTCGGGGTCGGCGGTGGAGTCGGCGAGCGGGCGCAGGCCGTCCGCGCGCAGCGCCTCGAACGTCACCAGCGCGCCGACGTCGGGCAGTCCGGGGCCGGTCAGCCAGCGGCGGCTCGGCACGTGGGTGACGTACGGATCCAGCTCGGCCTCGGAGAGGGTGATCACCGGCGTGCCGGCGGTGGTGCTGGTCGTGCTCATCGGTCCCCCGTGCGTGAAGTTCGCCGTCCCACTGCTCCGCACCCTACGCGGCACCACTGACAACGGCCCTCGGCAGGAAGGACGTCGGGCCACGCGCGCGCGTTCCCTCCCCGCGAGGATCGCACCGCCCTCTCCCCCGCGGACGACTCCGCGGTTTACGGCCGGAGTCCGGTGCGTGACGTGCGCGTGCGGTCCGGTCGGGTCCGGTCAGGCCGGTCCACTTCGGTTCGGTCGGGTCAGGCCGGTCCGGTCCGGTGAACGCCGTCGTCGGACGGACGCCGGGCGGCGCGTCCCGCCCGACGTGCGTCGGGCGTCAGGTGCCAGACATCCGTCCCACGCGCGCGTCCCTGCCCGCGGCGGCCCGCGCCGACAACCGGTGCCGGTGCCGCAGCCGCAGCCGCGGGCCTCCCCCGCCGACACCGGGGGCGTACTCCCGCACCCCGTCACGCGGGGGCGGGGCTCACTGGCTCGTGACGACGGCCGCCTGCGGCCTTATCGGCAGCCGGTTCACCGGGCGGCCGGTCGCGGCCCGCACGGCGGAGGCGATCGCCGCCGGGGAGGTCACGACCGGGACCGCGCTGGCCGCCTTCGCGCCGAACGGCGCGACCACGTCCCGCTCCTCGACCAGTTTGACGATCCGGATGTCCGGCGCGTCCAGGGCCGTGGGCAGGGCGTAGCCGGTGAGGTCGGGGTGGCGGATCAGGCCGCGCGGGGTGCGCAGGTTCTCGGTGAGGGCGATGCCGACGCCCTGGGTGACGCCGGCCTCGATCCGGGCGGCGAGCTGTGCCGGGTTGAGCACCCGGCCGACGTCCTGGGCGACCGCCAGTTCGACGACCCGCACCGAGCCCAGCTCGATGTCGACGTCGACGACCGCGCGGATCGCGCAGAAGGCGAGGCCGACGAACGCGTCGCCCTGGCCGGCCCCGTCCAGCGGCTCGGTGGGGTGCGGGCGGCACTGCGCGGTGGCCCACAGCTCCTTGCCGTGCAGTTCCTCGGCGACGGTCGTCGACAGGACGCCGTCGTACGAGGTGATCTTGCCGTCGGTGATCTGGAGGAGTTCGGTGGACATGCCGAACTTGTGGGCCAGGGGCTGGAGGAGCTGGGTGCGGACCATCTTGGCCGCGCGTTCCACCGCGCCGCCGGAGACCCAGGTGTGCCGGCCGCGGCAGCCGGGGCCGGCCGGGGGCTGGTCGGTGTCGACGGGCGCGACGTGCACCTCGTCGACGCCGAGGGTCTCCTGGACGATCTGGCGGGCGAGGGTGGTGAAGCCCTGCCCCGTCTCGACGGCCGCGCACAGGACGGTCGCGACGCCGTCCTGGACCTTGACGGTGGCGGTGGAGACCTCGTCCGTGCCTTCCGCGCCGAGCATGTGGACCATGCCGAGGCCGTAGCCGACGCCCCGGCGCACCGCGCCCGGCTCGCCCGCGCCCTCGGGGCCGCCGGGCAGCAGCCAGTCCTCCTCGGGGGTGTCCTTCGGCAGGGCGGGCAGCGGGAAGTCCTGGACGGCCTGGAGGAGTTCGGCGACGGGCGCCGGGCAGGTCACCGTCTGGCCGGTCGGCAGGACGTCGCCGGTGGCCATGGCGTTGCGCAGCCGCAGCTCCGCCGGGTCCACGCCGAGCTTCTTGGCCAGTTTGTCCATCTGCGCCTCGTAGGCGGCGCAGACCTGCATCGCCCCTTCGCCGCGGACATGACCGGAGGGCGGGTTGTTGGTGCGGACGGCCCAGCCCTCGATGAAGGCGTTGGGGACGACGTAGGGGCCGCAGGCGAAGGAGACGGCGGCGGCCAGGGCCTCGGCGGAGGTGTCGGCGTAGGCGCCGGCGTCGAGGAGGATCTGCGCCTCCACCTTGACCAGCCGGCCCTCGGCGTCCGCGTGGTGGCGGTACCGCAGCAGGGTGGGGTGGCGGTGGGCGTGGCCGAGGAAGGACTCCTCGCGGGTGGCGGTGAGTTTGACCGGGCAGCCGGTCCGCAGCGCGAGCAGGCCGAGCGGGAGCTGGAAGCCCTGGTCCTCGCGGTCGGCGGTGGCACCGGGCACACCGGTGACGACGATCTTCACCTGATCGGATGACAGGCCGAAGCAGGCCGCGGCGGTGTCCCGGTCGCTGTGCGGGTCGGTGGAGGCCAGGTACAGCTCGACGCCGCCGTCGGGCCTGGGGACGGCGAGGCCGGCCTCGGCGCCGATGGGCGCGGGGTCGGCGCGGCCGATGCGGTACTGGCCCTCGACGACGATCTCGCCGGCCACGGCCGGGTCGCCGTGATGCAGCGGGATGTGCCGGATCAGGTTGCCGTCGGGGTGCAGCGGCTCGGCCTCGAAGGCGAGTTCGGGGTCGGTGACCGGGTCGAGCACCTCGTACTCGACGATGACGGCCGCGGCGGCCATCCGCGCGGTGTCGGGGTGGTCCGCGGCGACGGCCGCGATGGGCTCGCCCTGGTGGCGCACGACCTCGGAGGCGAACACCGGGCGGTCGGCCCGGCCGCGTCCGTGCAGCGGTCCGCCGGGCACGTCCTCGTGCGTGACGACGGCCCGTACGCCGGGCATCTCCCGCGCGTGGGTGGTGTCGATGGAGACGATGCGCGCGTGGGCGTGCGGGGAGCGCAGCACGGCCGCCCAGAGCAGGCCCTCGGCCCACAGGTCGGCCGCGTACGGGAAGGTGCCCTCGGTCTTGGCGCGGGTGTCGGCGGCCGGCAGGGAGGCGCCGAGGCCGTGCGGGATCGGCTCGGGGGCCGGGGCGGCCTCCGCGGGGCTTGTCGCGGTGGCTGCTTCGTCGGTCACGCCTGGCCTCCGTCCTGGCCGTACGCCGGGTCGTGCGGGTGGGGCTGCGCGGGGTTGTCGAACGCCGACGCGTGGATGCCTCCGGCGCCGGGGCCCGCCTGGTGCGGGATACGTGCCTCGTCGCCGTCCGGCTCGGTGTCCGCCGAGGAGTGCGCCTCGCGTTCGGCGACGACGTCCTGGACGGCCTGGAGGACGCCCCGGTAGCCGGAGCAGCGGCACAGGTTGCCGCAGAGCGCCTGGCGGGCCTCCAGTTCGGTGGGGGCGGGGTTGCCCTCCAGCAGGTCGTGCACGGTCATCGCCATGCCGGGCACGCAGAAACCGCACTGCACGGCCCCGCACCGGGCGAGCGCCCGCTGCACGTCGGAGGGCCCGTCGACGGCGAGACCTTCGACGGTACGGATCTCGCTGCCGGCGGTGGTGACGGCGGGGACCAGGCAGGAGGCGACGAGGCGCCCGTCCACCTGGACGTTGCAGGCGCCGCACTCGCCCTGGGAGCAGCCGTCCTTGGCGCCGGCGAGTCCGAGCCGCTCCCGCAGGACGTAGAGCAGCGACTCGCCGATCCAGGCGTCGGTGACGGGCCGGTCGGAGCCGTTGACGCGCAGGGCGTAGGAGGCGAGGGGGTGGTCGTCGTGGTGGGCCGCCCCCGGCGCGGGCCCGGCCTCCGCGCCGTCGTCCACGCGCGTGGACGCGGCGCCGGGGCCGGCCGATTCGGCGGGTGCAGGGGGTTCGGCGGGCGCGGGGGGTTCGGCGGCGTGGGCCTGTCCGGCGGGTTCGGCCTGTCCGGCGGGTTCGGTCTGCTCGCCGTGCTCGCCGCGTCCGTAGCCCTCGTCGTACTCGCGGCGTTCGTCGTACTCGCGGCGTTCGTCGTGCTCGCGGTGTTCGCCGTACCCGCCGTGTTCGACGTGCCCGTCCGGGCGGGCGTCCGGGTCCGGGGCCGGTGCGGCTGCCGGCCGGGTGGGCTCGGCGGCCTCTGCGGGCTCGTGAGCGCCTTCCGTGCCGCCGAGGTCCCCGGGAGCCTCCGGAGGCGCCTGATGGGCCGCCACGGGACCGGGCGCGGCCTCGTACGGCTGCCCGGGCGCGGGGTGCGCGCCGGGGTGCTCGTGGGACGCGGGGTCCGTGTCGTACCGCGGGGGGTACCCGAAGGCGGTGGCTTCCGGGCGGGCGCCGGCGGCCTCGGCGAGCGGGACGCCGGCCCCGTCGGTGCCGTCGCCCCAGGACCGCTCGTCCGGTGCGGGCTCCGGCGCCCAGGGCGCGGAGGCGCCGCCCGGCAGGGTGGCCGGGGGCGTGCCGCCGCCCCACTGTTCGACCAGTGCCGAGGTGGTGAACTCGCCCGACTCGTCGGGCAGATCGCCGCCCGCGACGGGGATCGACCACTGGCCGGTCACGTCGTGGCCGGGCGCCGGGGCGGGCTCGGCGGGCGCGCCCGCGTCGTCGAAGGTCCACTGGCCGGTGGCCCCGGGGTGGTACGTGAACCGGTCGCCGCCGGCCGTCCCGCCCGCCGGCGCGGGCCAGTCGGCGCCGGCGGCGGGGTCCGCCCAGGTGCCGTCGCCGGCCGCCGGGTCGGTCCCGTCGTGCGTCGCCTCGATCGGCGGGGGCACGTAGCCGTGGCCGGGCGCCGCGAGCGGGCTGCCGTCGCCGCGGGCCGCCAACAGCGCGTCGATGCCGCCCTCGGGGAGCTTCACGAAGGCGGTGGCGCCGTCGTCGTAGTCGCCCTGGGGCAGCGGGTCCCAGCGGCCGCCGCCCGGCGGCGTGCCCTGTCCGTGCTGGTCGTCGGTCATGACAGTGCCCTCCCCAGTGCTCGTCGGGCCAGTGCGGCGACGATGCGCCGCAGGTGCAGTACGGCGGGCGGTAGCGGTTGCACGGAGCCGTCCTCGGCGGGGACCGGGTCCGGGATGCAGGCGGCGGCGACGTACTCGCCGAAGGCGTTGAGCGCCTCCGGGACGAGCGCGCGGTTGTTGTCCCAGTCGATGAGCCGGGCGACCCACTGCTCGGCCTCCAGGGGCCGCAGCGGCATCGGGGCTATGGCGCCGACGGCGCACCGGACTCCGCGCCGGGCGGGGTCGAGGACGAGGGCGACGGAGGCGACGGCCCGTCCGGGGCCGGTGCGGCCGGTGGCCTTCAGGAAGACCTGGGGGGCGTGCAGCAGCGGCACGCGCACGTACCCGATGAGTTCGCCGCCGCGCAGCATGTCCATGCCTGCCAGGAGGTGCGACACCGGGATCTCGCGGCGGGCGCCGCCCGGGCCCGCGATGATCAGGGTCGCCTCCAGCGCGGCCAGCACGGGCAGCGCGTCACCGGTGGGGGAGGCGGAGGCGATGTTGCCGCCCAGGGTGCCCGCGTTGCGGATGTGCGGCGGGCCCGCGGCGCGCGCGGCGGCGGCGAGCGCCGGGATGAGGGCGGCGAAGTCGGGGCGGCCCATGCGCGCGTGGGTGAGTCCGGCGCCGAGCAGGGCGTGCCCGTCCTGGTACTGCCAGCCGCGGATCTCGCTGATGCGGCCGAGGCCGACCAGGGCCGCGGGCCTGAGCTGGCCGGAGTTGACGGCGGCCATCAGGTCGGTGCCGCCCGCCACGGGGACGGCGGCCGGCGTGACGGCGAGTGCCGCCACGGCTTCGTCCAGTGTCGCGGGCAGCGTGACGGCCTGCCCCGCCTGCGGTGCGTGCGTGGTCAAAACCGGCTGCCCCTTCCCGCTGCCCCACCTGGTCCCACCTGTGCTGCCGTACGGTACGTGCTGACAGGGCGGACGTGGCAACTCTGGCACATCTTCGCAAGGCCTGAACGCGGGGGTCCGCCAGGAGGCATTCGCCCACCTCACCCGGGAGACGGTCCTTTTCCGGACGACATCACCGGTGTGCGTGAATTGCCACCCTTCGGCGATCCTGCCGGGTTTTTTCCGTTACCGGAGCCCTGGTCCGGGCTCAGCAATCCGGGCTCAGCGGTCCGGGCTCAACAATCCGGAGGCGGCCCCTCGATCGGGCGGCCGAGCACGCCGGGCCGCTTCTGCCAGGGCTTCGGGCCGCCCGGTGGCCGGTAGGCGACGCCCAGGGCGTCCAGGCGCTCGTAGTGGGCCGCCATCCGCCGCTCGAAGCCGGCGAAGTCACGCCGCTCCGGGGCGGGCAGCGGGCTCCAGGCGACCTCGGCGAAGGCCGCGAGCCGGGGGAAGACCTGGTAGTCCACGCGCGCGGCGTCCTCCATCGTCTCGGTCCACACGTTGGCCTGCGCGCCCAGCACGTGCCGCGCCTCGTCGGGCGTCAACTCGGGCGGCACCGGCTCGAACCGGTAGACGTCCTCCAGGCCGCGCACGTAGCCGATCGGCACGGGCTCGTCGGCGCCGCCGTCCTGCCGGTGGTCCAGGTACACCTGCTGCTCGGGGCACATGACGACGTCGTGCCCCGCGCGCGCGGCGGCGATCCCGCCCGCGCGGCCCCGCCAGGACGACACGGCGGCGCCCTCGGCGAGGCCGCCCTCGAGGATCTCGTCCCAGCCGATGAGCCGCCGTCCGCGCGCGGCGAGCCAGGTGCCGAAGTGGCCGATGAACCAGGCCTGCAGTCCGTCCTCGCCGGCGAGGCCGAGTTCCTCGATGCGGGCCTGCGCGGTGGGCGAGGCGCGCCACTGGTCCTTGGGGCATTCGTCGCCGCCGACGTGGATGAACTCCGACGGGAAGAGGTCGAGGACCTCCTCGAGGACCCCCTCGTAGAAACGCAGGGTGCGGTCGGTGGGGGCGAGGACGTTCGGGCTGATCCCCCAGGTGTCCCAGACGGAGAGCGCCCGGGTGTCGACGACGTCGGTGTTGCCGAGTTCCGGATAGGCGGCGATGGCGGCCTGCGAGTGTCCGGGGACATCGATCTCGGGGACGACGGTGATGTGCCGGTCGGCGGCGTAGGCCACGATCTCCCGGATGTCGTCCCGGGTGTAGAAGCCGCCGTGCGGCCTGTCGTCCCACAGCGGTGAGGCGCGGTGGCCGAATTTCGTGCGGGAGCGCCAGGAGCCGACCTCGGTCAGCCGCGGGTGGCGTTCGATCTCGATGCGCCAGCCCTGGTCGTCGGTCAGATGGAAGTGGAGGACGTTGAGTTTGTGCGCGGCCATCAGGTCCAGCTGGCGCAGGACGCCTTCCTTGGGCATGAAGTGCCGGGCCACGTCGAGGAGAAGACCGCGCCAGCGGAAACGCGGGCCGTCCTCGATGATCTGGTGCGGGATGCCGTGACGCGTTCCGGGCCGCACCGGAGCACGCCGGAAAGCCTCCGGGCCGAGGAGCTGACGCAGGGTCTGCGCGCCCCAGAAGACGCCGGCCGGGTCACCGCCGCGGATCTCGACGCCCTCCCGGACACCGACGCCCAGCCGGTACGTCTCCGGCTCCATCGTGTCGTCGAGCAGCAGCCGTACGCCGTCGCGGGCCTGCTCGGGGCCGGTCCGCAGCGGCAGGCCGAGCGCGGCGCCGAGGGTGGCCCGCAGCCAGCGTTCGGTGGTCTCCGTGCCGGGCGCGGCCCACAGGGTGGTGCGGTCGTCCAGCAGCACCCCGCACCGTGCGGGGCCCTCGACGGCGCGCGGCGCCGGAATGATCTCGTTGCCAGAAGTCACGTCGGTCCTTCACCGCTCCGCCGGGCCCGGAGACGAATCGTCGCTGCCCGCGTGGGAAGAGCACACGCGGGGGAAGAACACCGGCGGCGCGAGAGGGAAAGGGATCCGCCGCGGGAATCGCGCACGGCTCGCCCCGTCGAGGTGCGCGGCCCCCCTTTCGGCGCCTCGGGGACGCCTTTCCCGAAACCCCTCGGCACACGGATCCCGAATACCGAATGCCGAAGGCCACCGGGAACACGACCGGCGGGGTGACCCGGAAGCGGAACCGGAATCGTGTGGCGGCGGCCGCGGCGGGAGACGCGACGGCCGCCGGGACGAGCACCGAGGCGACCGCGACGACCGCACCGCCGGGGAATCGACCGCCGAATTCCCGCCACCCGAAGACGCGCCGGAAGGAATCCGGGCCGGGAACAAGGTGCAAGGGCCAGGGACTTCACGGCCTCCCCGCCGAGGCCGTGCCGTGCGGCGGCACGGCACGGCACGGAACACGGGAATCCCCGGGCCTCAGCCCGAGGGGCAGGTCACTTGTCGCCCTTGCCCTTGTCGTCGTCGCCACCGGAACCCATGGACTCGTAGATCTCCTTGCACATGGGACACACGGGGTACTTCTTCGGGTCCCGGCCGGGCACCCACACCTTGCCGCAGAGCGCCACGACGGGAGTCCCGTCGAGCGCGCTCGCCATGATCTTGTCCTTCTGGACGTAGTGCGCGAAGCGCTCGTGGTCACCGTCGCCGTGCGACACCTGCGGCGTCGGCTCTACGAGGGTCCCCGTTCCGGTGCCGCGCTCGGGCTCAAGAGTGCTCATACGGCCAAGGGTACTGAAGGTCACACGCGTCAGTTGAGCGAAGGGTCGTCCGGGTACGTCGCCACCATCGCCAGCTCGTTGCGCTGCCGGCGCAGGACCTCGCGCCAGAGGGTCTCCGGCGAGGGCGAGGACACGTCACCGGGCTCGGACTCCACCACGTACCAGGCGCCCTCCACCAGCTCGTCCTCCAGCTGGCCGGGGCCCCATCCGGCGTACCCGGCGAAGATCCGCAGGGAGCCGAGGGCCGAGGCGAGCAGCTCCGGCGGGGCCTCCAGGTCGACGAGGCCGATCGCGCCGTGCACCCGCCGCCAGCCCAGCGGCGCGCCGTCGACGGCGGCGCCGCCGGGGATCACGGCGACGCCGAGCGCCGAGTCGAGGGAGACCGGACCGCCCTGGAAGACGACACCCGGTTCACCGGTGAGGTCCGCCCAGTCCTCGAGGATGTCCCCGACGCCCACCGGTGTCGGGCGGTTGAGGACGACACCGAGCGAGCCCTCCTCGTCGTGGTCGAGGAGGAGCACCACCGCGCGGTCGAAGTTCGGGTCCGCCAGGGCGGGGGTTGCCACGAGCAGCCGCCCTGTGAGCGAGGACACCTCGGTCATGCCAGACATGATCCCCCATCTTCCCCGCGTGTGGGGAGGCAACCGGGGCACGAGGAGGGGTGCGGGACGGGCGCACGCGTGCGGGACGGGCTCCCGGCCGCCGCGACCCGGCCCGCGGTGACCCCATGTGCCCGGCGGGAAACGGTTCGTGTTGTGACACAGCCATGACCCTGCTGAGTGCTCCTCGGGCTTACGGGACCGGGGTCCACGGCGATTACTCTGTCCTCTCGGCCCTGCCCCACTCCACGGAACGCGAGATACATGACCGTCAACGGCTCAGACGACGTCCTGCTTGTCCACGGCGGAACCCCGCTTCAGGGCGAGATCCGGGTCCGCGGTGCGAAGAACCTCGTACCCAAGGCCATGGTCGCCGCCCTGCTGGGCAGTGAGCCGAGCCGACTGCGCAACGTTCCGGACATCCGTGACGTGCGGGTCGTACGCGGCCTGCTGCAACTGCACGGGGTCACGGTCCGTCCGGGTGAGGAGCCGGGCGAGCTGGTGCTCGACCCGACCTACGTCGAGAGCGCCAACGTCGCCGACATCGATGCCCACGCGGGCTCCAGCCGCATCCCGATCCTGTTCTGCGGCCCGCTGCTGCACCGCCTCGGCCACGCCTTCATCCCGGGCCTGGGCGGCTGCGACATCGGCGGCCGGCCCATCGACTTCCACTTCGACGTGCTGCGGCAGTTCGGCGCGAAGATCGAGAAGCGGGCGGACGGCCAGTACCTGGAGGCCCCGCAGCGGCTGCGCGGCACGAAGATCGTGCTGCCGTACCCGTCCGTCGGCGCGACCGAGCAGGTGCTGCTGACGGCCGTCCTCGCCGAGGGCGTCACGGAACTCGCGAACGCGGCCGTCGAGCCGGAGATCGAGGACCTGATCTGCGTCCTGCAGAAAATGGGCGCCATCATCGCGATGGACACCGACCGCACGATCCGCATCACCGGCGTGGACAAGCTCGGCGGCTACGACCACCGCGCCCTGTCGGACCGTCTGGAGGCCGCCTCCTGGGCGTCCGCGGCGCTGGCGACCGAGGGCGACATCTACGTCCGCGGCGCCCAGCAGCGCTCGATGATGACGTTCCTGAACACCTACCGCAAGGTGGGCGGCGCCTTCCGGATCGACGACGAGGGCATCCGCTTCTGGCACCCCGGCGGGCAGCTGAAGTCGATCGCGCTGGAGACGGACGTCCACCCGGGCTTCCAGACGGACTGGCAGCAGCCGCTCGTCGTCGCCCTCACCCAGGCCACGGGCCTGTCCATCGTCCACGAGACGGTCTACGAGTCGCGGCTGGGCTTCACGTCCGCGCTCAACCAGATGGGCGCCCACATCCAGCTGTACCGCGAGTGCCTGGGCGGTTCGGACTGCCGCTTCGGCCAGCGCAACTTCCTGCACTCGGCGGTCGTGTCCGGTCCGACCAAGCTCCAGGGCGCGGACCTGGTCATCCCCGACCTGCGCGGCGGCTTCTCCTACCTGATCGCCGCCCTCGCGGCCCAGGGCACGTCCCGCGTCCACGGCATCGACCTGATCAACCGCGGCTACGAGAACTTCATGGACAAGCTGATGGAGCTCGGCGCGAAGGTGGAACTGCCGGGCAAGGCACTCGGATAGCCCCGTCCCGCGCACACGCCGATGGGGCGGCACCCGGTCCGGGTGCCGCCCCATCGGCGTGTGTCGACGCGCTCGAAGGAGCGCGGGGCACTGCGTGACCGGCGACAGACGGCACGCAGACGCCCCACGGCGCTCTCAGCGGAGCGTCACTTGCCCTTGGCGGCTTCCTTGAGCTTGCTGCCCGCGGAGACCTTGACGCTGTAGCCGGCCGGGATCTGGATCGGGTCGCCGGTCTGCGGGTTGCGCGCGGTGCGAGCGGCACGGTGGGTGCGCTCGAAGGTCAGGAAGCCGGGGACGGTGACCTTCTCGTCGCCCTTGGAGACGATCTCGCCGACGACCTCGGCGAACGCGGCCAGCACGGCGTCGGCGTCCTTGCGGGTCACCTCGGCGCGGTCGGCCAGCGCGGCCACCAGCTCACTGCGGTTCATGTTCTTACTCCCGTGTTCTTCTTGCCGTTGCGGCGTGCCACGCGGCGGAGCCGCATGTTGGGCACAGCGAAGCCGATGCTGCCAGGGTCTTCGGACAGTCCCCGGACCCGGGTCCCTTGTCGGACCCTCGCGCCCAGAGACGCATCCTGCCCCCACCTGCGGCGGGAAAGCCAATCCGGCACCCGCAGGAGTCGTGAGAACACCCTTGGGAGTCACACGGAGAGGCCCACTGACTGGCCGCCCACCCTAGGGCCTGTCCGGCGGATCTTGTCGGAGACGCGGGGTCCGACACGCCCGTCTGCGGCGTTGTCGTCGGTTGCCGACGCTCCGCGTCGACGCCCTCCTCCGCCTTGCAGCCGGACGCGCCAGACCCCACTCACCCGGCCTTCGAGGTGTAGCCGGTTTTCTCCGACCTGACCCGCCGGACAGACCCTAGAGGGCGGTCGAGTGGACCGGGTTCCACGACGCGCCGGTTTCATGACACGTCGTGGCGATCCTCACAGCCGCCGCACCCCACGGGGCCTCAGGCGGTGACCCCGGCGGCCTTCGCGGCCTCCCGCACGGCCCCGGCCACCGCGCCGGCGACCTTGTCGTTGAAGACGGACGGGATGATGTAGTTGGCGTTCAGCTCGTCCTCGGTCACCACGTCGGCGAGGGCCTTCGCGGCCGCGAGCATCATCTCCGTGTTGACGGTGCGGGACTGGGCGTCCAGCAGGCCGCGGAACACACCCGGGAAGACCAGCACGTTGTTGATCTGGTTCGGGAAGTCGGAGCGGCCGGTGGCCACCACGGCGGCCGTGCGGCGGGCGACCGCCGGGTCGACCTCGGGGTCCGGATTCGCGAGCGCGAACACGATCGCGTCGTCGGCCATGGCGGCCACGTCGTCGCCGTCGATGACGTTCGGGGCGGAGACGCCGATGAAGACGTCCGCGTCGTGCACGGCCTCCTTCAGCGTGCCGGTGAGGCCCTCGGGGTTGGTGTTGTCGGCGATCCAGCGCAGCGCCGAGCCGGGGGCCGCGTCGACGAGGTCCTCGCGGCCGGCGTGCACCACGCCGTGGATGTCGGCGACGACGGCGTTCTTCACGCCGGCCGCGAGCAGCAGCTTGAGGATGGCCGTGCCGGCGGCGCCCGCGCCGGACATGACGACGCGGATGTTCTCGATGGCCTTCCCCGCGACACGCAGGGCGTTCGTCAGGGCGGCCAGGACGACGATCGCGGTGCCGTGCTGGTCGTCGTGGAAGACGGGGATGTCGAGGGCCTCGCGCAGCCGGGCCTCGATCTCGAAGCAGCGGGGGGCGGAGATGTCCTCGAGGTTGATGCCGGCGAAGCCCGGCGCGATGGCCTTGACGATCTCGACGATCGCGTCGGTGTCCTGGGTGTCCAGGCAGATCGGCCAGGCGTCGATGCCGGCGAACCGCTTGAACAGGGCCGCCTTGCCCTCCATGACCGGCAGCGCGGCCTTGGGGCCGATGTTGCCCAGGCCCAGCACGGCCGAGCCGTCCGTCACGACCGCAACGGAGTTGCGCTTGATGGTGAGGCGGCGGGCGTCCTCGGGATTCTCGGCGATCGCCATGCAGACGCGGGCCACGCCCGGCGTGTAGATCATGGAGAGGTCGTCGCGGTTGCGGATCGGGTGCTTGGACTGCATCTCGATCTTGCCGCCGAGGTGCATCAGGAAGGTACGGTCCGAGACCTTGCCCAGGGTGACGCCCTCGATGCCGCGGAGCTGTTCGACGATCTCGTCGGCGTGCGCCGTGGAGGTGGCCGCGATCGTCACGTCGATGCGGAGCTTCTCGTGGCCGGAAGCCGTGACGTCGAGGCCGGTCACCGAGCCTCCGTGGGACTCGACGGCCCCGGTGAGCTGGGAGACCGCGGTTCCGCTCGCGGGCACCTCCAGCCGGACCGTCATCGAGTAGGAGACGCTGGGCGCCGTTGCCATGGCCGACTTCCTCTGCTTTCACCTGTGACGCTGGATGCCGTTCGATCGTCGCACCTACTGTCGGGTAGGCGTTAGCCGCCCCGGGTTGCGAACGTTGAGTTCACAGCGAAAGAGGCCCACGTCACATGGACGTGGGCCTCTTTCGTCTGTCTATGACACCGACCCGCCATGCTCGCCTCGCGGCAAGTGGTCGCTCGTGGCGACGAAGGTTGGGCCCGGGGGCTTGGATCGAGCCGGTGTCACGTCCAGGCTAACAAACGGATCCCGGAACACCATTCCCGTGCGGGGACTTCACAGGAATCAGTCCCTCAGCAGATCGGGCACCCCGTCCCCGTCGGGTTCGTCGCGGTCCGCGGAGACGACCGTCAGCTGCTGGGTCGCCCTGGTCAGCGCCACGTACAGCACCCGCAGGCCGGCCGGGGACTCGTCGGCGATCTCGGCCGGGGAGACGACCACCGTCGCGTCGTACTCCAGGCCCTTGGCCTCCAGGCTGCCGAGGGCCACCACGCGGTCGCCGAGTCCGGTGAGCCAGCGGCGGGCCTCCTCGCGGCGGTTCATGGCGACGACGACGCCGACGGTGCCGTCGACCCGTTCCAGGAGGCGTTCGGCCTCGGCGCGGACGGTCGCGCCCAGGGTGTCCGCCACCGCGCTGAAGCGCGGGACCACTCCGGTGGAGCGCACCGCCGCCGGGGACTCGGCGCCGGGCATCGCCAGGGCCAGCACCTTCGCGGCCAGCTCGGCGATCTCCGCCGGGTTGCGGTAGTTCACGGTGAGCTGGAAGCGGCGGCGCGGGCGGCTGCCGAGGGCCTCGTCGCGGGCCTGGGCGGCCTCGTCGGGGTCGGACCAGGAGGACTGGGCCGGGTCGCCGACGACCGTCCAGGTGGCGTGCCGGCCGCGGCGGCCGACCATGCGCCACTGCATCGGCGTGAGGTCCTGGGCCTCGTCGACGATGACGTGCGCGTACTCGGTGCGCTCCTGGGCGAGGCGCTCGGCCCGCTCGCGCTGCGACTCCTCGCGCACCGGCATCAGCTCCTCCAGGCCGGTGAGCTGGTCCAGCGGGTCGAGTTCGCGTCTCCTGCGGGGGCGGGCGGGGGCGCCGAGGATCGCCTGCAGCTCGTCGAGCATCGCGATGTCGTGCACCGAGTGGCCCTCGCGCTTCAGCGAGCGGGCGACCCTGCGGACCTCGCCGGGGTTGAGGACGCGGCGGGCCCAGCGGCCGAGCCGGCGTTCGTCGGCCATGGCGGCGAGGACGGACTTCGGGGTCAGCTCGGGCCACCATGCGTCGAGGAACGCGATGAAGGAGTCCTCGCCGGTGACGTCCTCGTCGAAGGAGGAGCGCAGTTCGGCGGCCAGTTCGGGGTCGCTGTGCCGGCCGGACGCTCCGGAGCGCTCCCACAGGGCGTCCAGCAGGAGCTTGCGGGCGCGCGGGCGCAGCAGGTTGACCGGCGCGGTGCCGCCGAGGGCGCTCTGCCGGATCCGGTCGAGGTCGCCGGCCTCCAGCTCCAGGCGCCGCCCGAAGGCGACCACGCGCAGCCGGTCGGGCGTGCCCGCGGGGGTCTGCGGACGGGCGCCGCCGGTGTCGGTGTCCTCGGCGTCGGCGTGCTCCCCGAACGCGAGCTGCCCGGCCGGCGGGCCGCCGCCCGGCCGTCCTCCCCCTTCGAGCGCCCCGCGCGCGGCCTTCCGCAGCACCTTGAGCATCCGGTACGACCCCTTGGCGCGGGCCACCGCCGGGGAGTCGTACAGGGTGGCCTCCACTCCGTCGACGAGGGAGCCGATGGCGCGGATCGCGACCTGGCCCTCCTCGCCGAGGGAGGGCAGGACGCCCTCGGTGTACGCGACGAGCAGCGGGGTCGGGGAGACGATCAGGATGCCGCCCGCGTAGCGGCGCCGGTCCTGGTAGAGGAGGTAGGCGGCCCGGTGCAGGGCGACGGCCGTCTTCCCGGTGCCGGGGCCGCCCTCGACGTAGGTGACGGAGGCGGCGGGGGCACGGATGACCATGTCCTGCTCGGCCTGGATGGAGGCGACGATGTCGCGCATGGTGTGGCTGCGGGCCTGGCCGAGGGCGGCCATGAGGGCGCCGTCGCCGATGACGGGCAGTTCCCGGCCGTCGAGGCGGGCCGTGAGCTGCGGCCGCATCAGGTCGTCCTCGACGCCGAGGACGCGGCGCCCCTTGGAGCGGATGACCCGGCGGCGTACGACCCGGCCGGGGTCGACCGGCGTGGACCGGTAGAACGGGGCGGCGGCCGGGGCCCGCCAGTCGATGACGAGCGGGGCGTAGTCCTCGTCGAGGACCCCGATGCGCCCGATGTGGAGGGTCTCGGCGATGTCGGCGGTGTTGTCGTCGCGGATCGCGCCGTCGGCGGGTTCGACGGCGGTGTAGGCGCCGTCGGGCCCCTTCTTCCCGTCCTTGCCGGGGAGCAGGTCGATCCGGCCGAAGAGGAAGTCCTCGAACTCGTTGTTGAGCCGGTTGAGGTGGACCCCCGCCCGGAAGACCTGGGCGTCCCGCTCGGCCAGGGCGCCGGGCGTGCCGACCTGGCCGCGGCGGGCCGCGTCGTGCATGAGGAACTCGGCCTCGTGGATCTTCTCCTCGAGGCGCCGGTACACCCGGTCCAGGTGTTCCTGTTCGACGCTGATCTCACGGTCACGAACTGAGTCCTGAACCGAGTCGACCGCGGTTTCCTGCTGAGCCTGAGCGGCCACCGGGCCCCCTTCTGACGTGCTGGGCAGCCGTCAACCGTACGCGAAGGGGGCCACCGGGGGCTACGGCGCGTCGACCTCGACGAGCTTCTTCCCGTCGAAGGTCATGACCTCGAAGTGGTCGATCTCGTTCGGGGTGAACGCGGCGCCGCCCTGGACGTAGAGCGGGTTCTTGGCCTGCTCGGTCTTGGCGTTGGGCAGGCCGTAGCCCCACTCCGGGACGGACCACGACGAGACGGTCTCGCGTTCGCCGTTCTTGCCGACGGCGATGAGCGAGCACTTGTTGGGTCCCGCCACGTTCTTCAGTTCGACGACGGCCTCGGTGCCCCAGGCCTTCTCGCCCATGGCGACGGTCGCGGTGACCTTGGTGCCCGGGTCGGTGCCCGTGACCTTGTCGGAGAGCGTCTCGAAGACCGACTTCGCGGGGCTCGCGCCCGCCTCGACGCCGGTGCCGCCGCTGTCGTCGCCGCCGCCGGCCGCCACCGCCACGAGCGGGCCGCCGATGATCAGCGCGACGCCGGCCGCGATCATGTACATGCTGCGCCGACGCTTCCGGGCGCGGCGGTCGGAGACCTCGACGACGAGCTTCTCGGCCAGTCGCGGGCCCGGCTTCGCGGACAGGGACTCGCCGATCGCGGGGGTCCCGGCGCCCGGCAGGTCCGCGAGCGCGGCCAGCATCGGTTCCATCCCCGCGAGTTCGTCGAGCTGCTGGGCGCACCACTCGCACCCGGCGAGATGCGCCTCGAAAGCGGTTGCCTCGGCGTCGTCGAGAATCCCGAGGGCGTAGGCGCCCACGGTCTCGTGTTCGCTCGGGCTCGGAGATCCCTGCACAGGTCCCTGCATGGGGCCAGACATACCCGAACCACCCGTTCCGAATCCCCCGTAAACACTCATCACGCCGTCACCCCCCGCTCCTCGAGAGCCAGCTTCATCGACCGCAGGGCGTAGAAGACCCGTGAGCGCACGGTGCCGCTGGGTATGCCCAGCGTCTCGGCCGCCTCATTGACGGTACGCCCCTTGAAATACGTCTCGACGAGCACCTCCCGGTGGGCCGGGGTCAGGTCGTCGAGAGCGTCCGACAGCGTCATCAGCCACAGCGCCTTGTCGATCTCGTCCTCCGCGGGGATGACCTCCAGCGGCGACGGGTCGACCTCCTGCGGCCGGGCCTGCCGGCTGCGGTGGCCGTCGATGACGATGCGACGTGCGACCGTCACCAGCCAGGGGCGTACCGATCCGGTCGCCCGGTTGAGCTGACCGGCGTTCTTCCAGGCACGGATGAGTGTCTCCTGCACGACGTCCTCGGCGCGCTGCCGGTCACCGGCAACCAGTCGCAGGACGTACGCGAGGAGGGGTCCGGCATGCTCCCGATACAGAGCACGCATCAGCTCCTCGTCAGGTTCCGAGGGCTGGGACATGCGATGTCGGGCCCTCGATCCACGTTCATTGGCCACGGCCGCATCCTTGCGCACGCCCACCTCCGGTGTCCGGGGGTTCCCCCGAGTCGGTCGCTCCCCCACCGGTACGGATGCGGTCCGGCGGGTGTTCAAACCGGAGTGACAGATTTCTGCGGGGTGACATGACAAGAGGAACATGGAGGCACATTCCCGCCCCTCTTTCTTTACATTTCCCCCACACGAACGACGCGGCGGCGGGCTGCCCGGCGACACGCGAAGGTAAACGGCGTGTAATCGAAATCACTTCGACGACACTTCGACGGTATGGGCATGAACACCCCGTAGCGGACGGCTCACTTGTCGCTCGACGACGGTCAGGCGCGCGCGAGCGCCGCGCGCCGGCGGTGCCGGGCGACCCGTTCGCGGTTCCCGCAGACCTCGCTGGAACACCAGCGCCTGCGCCGCCCGCGGGACGTGTCGACGTACACGATCGGGCAGTTGTCCCCCGCGCACTGCCGCAGGTCCGCCCGCGCGGCGGGATCGGTCAGCAGCGACACCGCGTCGCGGGCGACCACCGCGAGCAGCGCCGCGCACTCCGGCTCCCCGTCCAACTCCCGCACCAGCCCGCCGTCCTGCGCGCGGACGGCACGGGGGGCCGGGGGCGCGGCACGGGCGACGGCGTTGACGTGCGCGAGGGCGGCGCCGTACGCCGGCCGCGTCTCGCCGGTGAGCCACCCGGACACCAAGTGACCGACGCCGGAGCGCAGTTCCCGGAAGGCGGGCGGCCAGGAGGGGCCGGCGTGGGTCAGCGGCGTGCCGGGCGGCACGAGACCGGACCCGCCGATCCAGGCGCACAACGGCGCCACGGCGTCGAGCCGTTCGAGGGGGTGGGCGGTGGCGAGCAGGTCCAGGCAGATCCGCCCGGCGTCGAAGCGGAGGTCGTAGGGGGACGTGCCCGTACCCAGTGCCATGTGCCTGTCACCACCGAGGAGAGGCTGCCGGAGGAAGCGTCACCTTTCACAGTGGGGGGTGGGGGCGGGCCACTGGAAGACCCCGGTCCGGACAACCCGGCCCGTCCGGGGCACCTCCCGACGCCGGTCCGGACATCCCAGCCCGTCCGGGGCACCTCCCGACGCCGGTCCGGACATCCCAGCCCGTCCGGGGCACCTCCCGACGCCGGTCCGGACATCCCAGCCCGTCCGGGGCACCTCCCGACGCCGGTCCGGACAACCCGGCCCGTCCGGGGTCCCCTCCCGACGCCGGTCCGGACATCCCAGCCCGTCCGGCGATTGAGGACGAGGCCGTTCAGGCCGAAGCGGGGGTCCGGGGGCGGCAGCCCCCGTGACGGGGGTCCGGGGGCGCAGCCCCCGTGACGGTCACCCGAACCCCGGTTCACCCCTCACCCGTCCGCGTACTTCGCATCGGCCGCGGGGTCCAGCGCCAGCCGGTACCCCCGCTTGACCACCGTCTGGATCAGCTTCGGCGCCCCGAGGGCGGTCCGGAGCCGGGCCATCGCCGTCTCCACGGCGTGCTCGTCCTTCCCCGTCCCGGGCAGCGCCCGCAGCAGGTCGGCGCGCGGGACGACCCAGCCCGGCCGCCGTGCCAGCGCCCGCAGCAGGGACATCCCGGCGGGCGGTACGGGCCGGAGACAGCCGTCGACCAGCACGGCGTGGCCCCGGATCTCCATCCGGTGGCCGGCGACGGGCAGTGTGCGGGCCCGGCCCGGCAGTTCGGTGCACAGCAGTTGCACGAGGGGTCCGAGCCGGAACCGCTCGGGCGAGACGGTGTCCACCCCGCGCGCCTGCAGGGGCAGCGCGGTGACCGGGCCGACGCAGGCCGGCAGGACGTCGTGGTTCAGGGCGGCGAGGAGTTCGGGGAGCAGCCCGCGTTCCTCGGCGCGGGACAGCAGGGAGGCGGCGGCGGGCGCGCTGGTGAAGGTCACCGCGTCCAGGCCGCGCGAGACGGTGGCGTCCAGCAGCCGGTCGAGGGGCGAGATGTCCTCCGGCGGCATCCACCGGTACACGGGCACGCCCACGACCTCCGCTCCCCCGGCCCGCAGCGCCTCCACGAAGCCGGGCAGCGGTTCGCCGTGCAACTGGACGGCGACGCGGCGGCCTTCGACGCCCTCCTCCAGCAGCCGGTCGAGGACCTCGGCCATCGACTCGCTGGACGGCGACCACTCCTCGGTGAGTCCGGCGGCGCGGATCGCGCCCTTGACCTTGGGGCCGCGGGCGAGGAGTTCGACGCCGTCGAGGCGGGCGATCAGCTGTTCGCCGAGCCCCCAGCCGTCGGCGGCCTCCACCCAGCCGCGGAAGCCGATGGCGGTGGTGGCGACCACGACGTCGGGTGCCTGGTCGAGGAGGTCCTTGGTGGCGGCGAGGAGTTCGCCGTCGTCGGCGAGCGGCACGATCCGCAGGGCGGGCGCGTGCAGCACCGCCGCCCCGCGCCGCCGGAGCAGCGCCCCGAGCTCGTCGGCGCGGCGCGCGGCGGTCACCCCCACCGTGAAGCCGGCGAGGGGCCCGTGCTGCTCGGCGGCCCGGCCGTCCGGGTCGTGGTCCGGTCGCTGCTGCTGGTGCTCGTACATCACTCTCGTCCCGCGGTGGAGTCGTATGGACCTACATGCCGAGCGAGCCTGCCAATGGTGCGTGACAGGCTCGGTTCGGCTTCGTGTCGCCGGTGTTACGTCACACCTCGGCGTAGCTGAGCTGCGTCTTCGTCCCGGACGCGGTCCCGGTGGCGGTGATCCGGCCGGCCGGGCGGCGAAGGTATACGGCCCAGGTGACCACGAAGCACACGCCGTAGAAGGCGAGGAAGGCGACGAAGGCGCCGGTGCCGGTGCCGTAGGAGAGGAAGGACTGCCGGAAGGCGAGGTTGATGGCGACGCCGCCCAGCGCGCCGACGGCTCCGATGAGCCCCATGGAGGCGCCGGAGAGCCGGCGTCCGTGGGCGGCCGCCTCTTCGCCCACGAGCCCCTTCGCGACGGCCTTCGCCTGGAAGATGCCGGGGATCATCTTGTACGTCGACCCGTTGCCGAGGCCGGTGAGGACGAACAGGACGACGAAGACGCAGACGAACAGCGGCAGCGACTTCTGCATGCTGGCGAAGACCAGGACGGCGGTGGCGGCGGCCATGCCGACGTAGTTGTAGAGGGTGATGCGGGCCCCGCCGTAGCGGTCGGCGAGCCAGCCGCCGACGGGGCGGATCAGGGAGCCGAGGAGCGGGCCGATGAAGGTGAGGTAGGCGGCCTGGAGGGGCGTGCGGCCGAACTGGTTGGTGAGCACCTGCCCGAAGGCGAAGGAGTACCCGATGAACGACCCGAACGTCCCGACGTAGAGGAAGGACATGATCCAGGTGTGCCCGTCCTTCGCGGCGTCGATCGCGGCGCCGGTGTCGTTCTTCACGGATGCCAGGTTGTCCATGTACAGGGCGGCGAGGGTCGCGGCGACGAGGATCAGCGGGATGTAGATGCCGAGCAGCACGCGGGGCCCGCCGCTCGCGCCGATGACGGCGAGGGCGACCAGCTGGATCACCGGCACGCCGATGTTGCCGCCGCCCGCGTTGAGGCCGAGCGCCCAGCCCTTCTTGCGGAGCGGGAAGAAGGCGTTGATGTTGGTCATCGAGGAGGCGAAGTTGCCGCCGCCGACGCCGGCCAGCAGGCCCACGAGGAGGAAGGTGCCGAACGAGGTGCCCGGCTCCATCACCGTGAACGCCGCGACGGCGGGGACGAGCAGCAGGGTGGCGGAGATGATCGTCCAGTTCCGCCCGCCGAACACCGCGACGGCGAAGGTGTACGGCACGCGGACGACGGCGCCGACGAGGGTCACCATCGAGGTGAGCAGGAACTTGTCGGCGGGGGTGAGGCCGTACTCCGGGCCCATGAAGAGCACCAGCACCGACCACAGGGTCCAGATCGAGAACCCGATGTGCTCGGAGAGGACGGAGAAGAGGAGGTTGCGCCGGGCGATCTTCTCGCCCTTGGCGTTCCAGAAGGCCTCGTTCTCCGGGTCCCACTCCTCGATCCAGCGGCTCCCCTTCTTGGCGGGGGCCGAGGCGGTGCTCGGGTCGGTCGGGGGTGCGGGGGCTGTACCAGGGGCTGTCATGACGCCTCCACGTGCTCCGGGGCTCGGGTGGTTCGCGGGGATGAGCGGTGATGAGTCCCGAAGGTAGGGAGGGCGCGTTTCCGGTCTGTGGCTGTGGGTGACCGGAAGGGAACGTTGCTCTCACCTTGCGCGAAGGCGTCATGAGAGGTGCGGCACGACGGCTCAGGCCCGGTGGACTCCCGGGCGTCCGTCCGGCCAGATCCGCGGGCGTCTCCCGGCCGCCAGGTCCTCCACCCAGCCGAAACAGACGACGCAGCCCGCGGTGAGCAGCCAGACGGCCGGCAGCTGGGCCCAGGGGCTCACCAGGATCCAGTGGGCGTCCGTCTCCAGGACGCCGATGTTCCACAGGTGGTCCCAGAGCGTCTCCACGACCACGATGCACACGTTGTGCCAGAGGTAGACCGTCACGGCACGTGCGTTGAGCAGGGTGATCGGCCGGTCCCAGCGGCGCAGGCGACGGGGCCACTCCTGCCAGGCGGGGCTGAGGTGCAGGAGGAGGAGAACGGCCGCGGAGGACCACAGGGCCTGCGCGAACGGCATGTCGTCGAGGTCGTGCCCCGTCCTGAGGTCCTGGGTGAGGGCGTACCAGAGGCCGGCGCCCGCCACCACCGGCGCGAGGGAGGGGACGACGTACCGCGGCAGCCGGCGCAGGACACCCTCCTGGTGGGCCATGCCGAGCAGCCAGCACGCGCCGAACGCGCCGAGGTCGCTGAGCACCGACTCCAGCCGCCAGCCGGGGACGGCCTGCGGGCCGAACTCCAGGGCGGCCGACAGCGCGACCGGCGCGAGGACCGTCGGCCAGGGCGCGGCCCGCAGGGCGCGCAGCAGCAGCGGGGACAGCAGCACGAACCAGAGGTAGGCGCGCAGGTACCACAGGGGTACGCCCACGGCGACCGCCCAGTCCCCGCCGATCAGCCCGGGGACGCCGGGCAGGCCCTCGCCGTAGGGCGGGTCGCTCAGCGGGAGGATCCAGAAGGAGAGGTGGAGCCACCACCAGCCGGGGTGGCCCTCCTCGCCCGGGCCCCAGCCGCCCAGCAGCATGCCCGTGACGCCCACCGCGCCGAGCAGCCACAGGGGCGGCAGGAGGCGGCGGAGCCGGCCGCGGACGACGTCGGTCGCGGGGCGACGGCGCAGGGACCGGGCCATGAGGTTGCCGGCCAGGGCGAACATCACGCCCATGGAGGGGAAGACGACGGGCAGCCAGGCCCAGCCCATGAGGTGGTAGAAGACGACGCGGAACAGGGCGACGGCGCGCAGGAGGTCGAAGTAGCGGTCGCGGGACGCCGGTCCGCGCGGTGTCTCGCGTACTTCTTGTGACGCCTGTGCCTTGCGGTCCGTCTCGGCCGGTGTCCGCGTCTGCGTGGGGAGGCCGGCGGGACGGGTGCTCATCGGGCCGGAGGACCGGGTGCCCATCGGGTCGGAGGACCGGGTGCTCATCGGGCCGCCCCCTGCTCCACGACGGGCCGCGTCTCCTCGGCGGGCGGGGCCGCCACCTGGCCCATCCGGCGCAGTTTCTGCCAGCGCAGCCGGCCGCCGGTGAGGGCGGTGATCCAGGACTGGAGCAGGACGATGTACATCAGCTGGCGGTAGAGGAGCTGTTGCAGGGGCAGGGAGATCAGCGGGGTCAGGCGCTCCCGGTCCAGGACGAAGGCGTAGGCCGCGCAGGCCGCCTGGACGGCGAGCACGCCGCACCAGGCCGCGATCGTCCTCCCCGTCGGGCCGAACAGCAGTCCGTAGACCAGGAACAGGTCGATCAGGGGCGCCAGCAGCGGGGCGACGACCATGAACAGGGAGACCAGGGGCAGGCCGACCCGGCCGAAGCGGCCCGAGGGGCCGCGTTCCAGCAGGGCGCGGCGGTGCTTCCAGATGGCCTGCATGGTGCCGTAGCACCAGCGGTAGCGCTGGGACCACAGCTGCTGCACCGACTCCGGGGCCTCGGTCCAGGCGCGGGCCTTCTCCGCGTAGACCACCTTCCAGCCGTCGCGGTGCAGCGCCATGGTGATGTCGGTGTCCTCGGCGAGGGTGTCGTCGCTCATGCCGCCGACCCGCTCCAGGGCGGTGCGGCGGAACGCGCCCACCGCGCCGGGGATGGTGGGCATGCAGCCCAGGACGTCGTACATGCGGCGGTCGAGGTTGAAGCCCATCACGTACTCGATGTGCTGCCAGGCGCCGATGAGGGTGTCCTTGTTGCCGACCTTGGCGTTGCCGGCGACGGCGCCGACGCGCGGGTCGGCGAAGGGCTGCACCAGCTCGCGGACGGTGGACGGCTCGAAGACGGTGTCGCCGTCCATCATCACGACGATGTCGTGCCGGGCGCCCGCGATGCCCCGGTTGAGGGCGGCGGGCTTGCCCGCGTTGAGCTGGCGGACGACGCGTACGCCGGGCAGGCCGAGGTCCTCCACGATGCGGGCGGTGCCGTCGGAGGAGCCGTCGTCGACGACGAGGATCTCCACCGGGTGCTCGCTCCTGACCAGGGAACGGACCGTGTTCTCGATGCACTTGGCCTCGTTGTACGCCGGGACCAGCACCGACACCGGTTCGGTGACCGGCGCGTCGGGGCCCCACGCGAAGTCGGCGCGGCGGGTGCGACGGGTGTGGACGGCGGACAGCAGCAGCATCAGGCCGAAGCGGGCGAAGACGAGGAAGCCGATGACGGCGAGGCCGACGGCGAGCACGCCGGTGAGGTCGTCGGCGGCGGTGACCAGGGCGGTCCAGGCGCGTCCCTTCCACAGGTCGAGGCCGCCGACCTCGGTGTGCGCACTGGGTGCGTCGAGGGCCTCGGTGAGGTTCTCGAACGCGTAGCCCTCCCCCTTGAGCCGGGGGAGGTAGGTGTCGAGGGCCCGGACCGTCTGGCTGCGGTCGCCGCCGGAGTCGTGCATCAGGACGATCGCGCCCCTGCCGTCGGCGGGTGTGGCGTTGCGGATGATCCGCGCGACGCCCGGCCTGCGCCAGTCCTCGCTGTCGGCGCCGGTCAGGACGGTGAGGTAGCCGCGGCTGCCGACGTACCGGGTCACCGGCCAGGTGTTGTTGTCCAGGGCGGAGGCGGTGGAGGAGTACGGCGGGCGGAACAGCGAGGTGCGGATGCCCGCGGCGCCGGCGAGGGCGAGCTGGTTCTGGGTCAGCTCCCAGTCGATGCGCTTCTTCGACTGGTAGGAGAGGTCGGGGTGGTTGAAGGTGTGCAGCCCGATCTCGTGGCCCTCGTCGACCATGCGCCGCACGAGGTCCGGGTGGCGGCTGGCCATCGTGCCGGTGATGAAGAAGACGGCGTGCGCGCGGTGCTTCTTCAGGACGTCGAGGACCTGCGGCGTCCAGCGGGGGTCGGGGCCGTCGTCGAAGGTGAGGACGATCCGGTGGTCCGGGACGTCGATGCTGGTGGCCCGGCCGCCGCGGGTGTCGACGACGGGGCCGCCGTCGAGGATCGCCCGCGGCACCCGGTCGGCGGCGGCGTCCGGGCGGACGCGGTGGTCGGCGAGGATCTCGCTGTGCACGTAGCCGCGCAGCAGGAGCATCGCCATCATCGCGAACAGCACCACGAGGGGCAGCAGATGGCGCAGGCGCAGGGGTGGCCGCAGGCGTCTGCGGGCGGCGCCCGCCGGGGAGCCGCCCCCGGCGGGGGCCCGGCCGCCTGCCGGTGTCCGGCGACCGCGGGAGCGGCCCCGGCCGCCACGGCGTCCGGCCGCGGGCGGCCGCGGTGCGCCGCCCCGCTCGTCGTCGTGGTCGGAGGCGGGTGGGGTCGGGTCGTGCGCGGGGTGGGCGGGGTGTCCGGCGGACCTTCGGGTCGTGGGCCGGCTGCTGCGTGGAGCCATGAGGGACGTTCTTTCGGGGACGAGGACGGGCCGGCCGGATGCCGGAAAGGGACGGGGACGAGGACGGAGGCGGCGGTGCCGGGTGTGACGGCGGTGCCGGGCACGGCGGTGCCGATGGGCCGGCGGATCGGTGGACCGGCGGATCGGTGGACCGGCGGATCGGTGGACCGGCGGGTCGGCGGGCCGGTGGGCCGGGAGGCTCTGCCGGGTCCGCGGAAGCCGGACCGTGGTTCCGGACCCGACGGCCGCACGGGTGGGCCGGCGCCGAAGGCACGTCGGTGCCGGGCGACGGCGGCCTTGCGGGGTGGGGCCGCGGGCCGGCGGATCCGGCGCGGCCGGACCGGACGGACCGGACGGACCGGACGGACCGGACGGACCGGATGAACCGGACGGACCGGACGGCGTGCCGGATCCGCCGGCCGCTGCACGGATGGGATGCGCGGTGACGACCGGCGGGTTCGGACGACGTCGGATGAGGCAGGACGGAGGATCAGGAGAGGGTGAGGGACACCGTGACCTGGTCGGAGGTGCCGTCGGGCCCGGAGGACGACGACGGGGACGGATCCGGCTCGGGTGAGGAGCCGGTTCCCGGATCGGCACCCGAGGCCGCGGCCGTACCGGCCCCCTCACCGGACCCGGACCCGGACCCCAATGCGGAGCCGGAGCCGGACCCCGAACCCGATCCGGAGCCGGACCCGGAACCCGATCCGGAGCCGGACCCCGAACCCGATCCGGAGCCGGACCCCGAACCCGATCCGGAACCGCCCCCGGGTTCCGACCCGGCGACCACCGGATCCGCCGCACCCCCGGCCACCGTGGTCCCCGCGCCTCCCGCCGGGGAGGGCGAGGGCGGCGGGGTGGGTTCCGCGGTGGCGGACGGGGACGGCTCGGGCGGCGGCGGGGGCGCGGCCGGGCTGCTGGGCGCCGGGGCCGGGGCCGGGGGCTCGCTGGTGAGGGCCGGGCTGGGCCGGCCGGAACCGCTGGGCAGGGGCCGCGGCGCGGCGGCGGACCTGCTCGGCAGCACGACGGCGCTGCCCGAGGCGCTGGGTGCCGCGACCGTACCCGTCGGAAGTACGGCGGGTCCGGAGGCGGTGTAGCCGGGGCGGCCGGGCGCGGCGAAGCCGGGCGGCGTCGGGGCGAGCGAGGAGCTGGGCTCGTCGGAGGTCTCGACCCGGGCGGCCGGCTCGTCGTCGTTCCGGTCCGGCACCGGCAGCCAGGGCGCGCCGGCGTTCCCGGACAGGAGCGTGGCGACGATGACGACGGCGTAGGTGGCGCAGCCGAGTCCGACGGCGATGCCGATCCGGCGGAAGGTACGGCTGCGGCGGCCCGACTCGTCGACGAACACGGGTGCGTCGGAGGCGTCCGGGCCGCCGCCGCGCGGGCCCGCCCCCCGGTGCGGGGAGTCGAGCTGGACGGTCACCTCGTGGGGGTCGTGGTCCTCCGCGTCCGCGCCGGGCAGGGGGACGGACAGGTCCGCGGTCTCCTGCCAGGGGTCCCGGAGCCCGCCGCTCGACCGTTCGTTTTCGGAAAGCCCGTTCGAGGTCGACGACTTGCCGGTATGTGCCGATTCATCCCGGTATCCGGCCGCTGCCCGGTCGCCCACCCCGAGGCCGGCACCCGGGAGGACCCCCCGGTCGCCGTGCCCTGTTCCCTCCCTCACGGGCTGTCGCGCATCACCCGGAAACTCCGGGGCGTCTCCCTTCACGGCCGGTACGCCTCCGGTCGGCGATGCCGTTCCCGGCCAGTCCGGTTGGGCATCTTCCCGCCAATTCTTCACGTGCGCGTTTCCCCCCACGGGACACCACGGGTCACTTGCTGGACGCGTCCGAGACGACGAGCACATGCCGACGGAACCGGGCCCCCACCCGGTCAGCGCGCTCCTGTGACCCCCGCGTGCTCAGGGCGACGAATCTAGCGCAGCAGCGGGGTCGATGTGTGCGATGTCTCTTTTATGGGTACACGCCATGTCCATGTCCATGGCTGGAATCCATCCATCAGCGGGACACTCCAACCACCCCTCCACGAACCCGAGTTCGACCGCCGCCCGGCGCAGTGTTCCGAGCGCCGGATGGACCAGCCCCTTTCGCCACACCAGCGACACGGGGGACAGCGGGACCGGGTCGACGAGCGGCCGCAGCACCGCTCCAGGCATGGCCGGAAAACCCACTACCGCGAGGATCGGCGACGGCTCCTTGGCCATGATCCGGCGGAACTCCTCCTCCCCCACGGCGAGCGGGACGGGCGGCGCGATCTCGATGCCGCGCCCCTCGAACAGGATTCGGGCGAGGTCGGTCCACTCCGGGGTCCGCGGGTTGCCCGCGCCCGCGTACACCCGCTCCCCCGCCAGCGCGGACAGCGGCACCCGGGCCGCCGACGCCAGCGGGTGCCCCTCGGGCAGCAGGACCGCCATCGGCTCGTAGCGCACGAGCTGGTGGTCCAACTGGGCCCGCAGCACCGGGCTCAGGCCCGCGTACCGGCCGAACGACACGTCCAGCCGGCCCGCGGCGATCTCCACGGCCGCACCGGTCAGACCGCTCTCGAAGCGGGCCATCAGCTCGTGTTCGGGGGCCAGTTCACGGGCCCGGTGCAGTACCCGGCGGCCGGTGGCCAGCCCCGGGGAGTTCAGGTCGACCAGCAGCGGCCGGGCCGGGCCGAACGCGGCGCGCAGGTCGTCCAGCGCGCGCAGGACCGCGCGCGCGTGGGGCACCAGCCGCTCGCCCTCGGCGGTGAGCGTCACCTGCCGGGTGGTCCGCAGGAGGAGTTCGGCGCCCAGTTCGCGCTCCAGCCGCCGCACGTCCCGGCTGAGGGCCTGCTGGGCGACGTGGAGACGGGCCGCGGCGCGCGTGAAGTGGAGTTCCTCGGCGACGGCCAGGAAGCCGCGCAGCAGGCGGGGATCGACGTGGGCGGGCATCCGGCGAATTTACAACGGGGGTGCGTGAATCGGCTCCGAACAGGTGTTGGACCCCGCGACCGGCCGCGGGCGACGGTGGGCGCATGCCGCAGCCCACCCCCTACCGCCGTCTCTTCGCCGTCCCCGGCGCCCGCGCCTTCACCGCCGGGAACCTCATGGCCCGCCTGCCCATGGGCATGTTCGGCGTGAGCGCGGTCGTGATGATCGCCGGCACCCGCGGCTCGTACGCCCTCGCCGGTGCCGTCACCGCGACCGGACTGGCCGCGACCGCGCTGGTCGCGCCCTGGACGGCGCGGCTCGTCGACCGGCACGGGCAGGCCCGGATCGCCGTGCCGGCCACGCTGTTCGCGGCGCTCGGCAGTCTCGCGCTGGTGCTGTGCGTGCGCGGGGGCGCCCCCGACTGGACGCTGTTCGCCGCGTACGCCGCCACCGCGACCACGCCCAACACCGGCGGCATGTCCCGCGCCCGCTGGAGCCATCTGCTCCGGGGCGACCCGGCCGGCCTGCACACGGCGAACTCCTTCGAACAGGCCGCCGACGAGCTGTGCTTCATGCTGGGCCCGGTGCTCGCGGCCTTCCTGTGCGGCACGTTCTTCCCGGAGGCGGGCACGCTGGCCGGCGTGGCACTGCTGGTGACCGGGGTGCTGCTGTTCACCGCCCAGCGGGCGACCGAGCCGCCGCCCGTCGCCCGCACGACCTCCGCGTCACCGCTGCGCACCCCCGGTGTACCGCCGCTGCTCGCCTGCTTCGTCGCCACCGGCGCGGTGTTCGGCTCGATGGAGGTCGTCACGATCGCCTACGCGGACGCGGAGGGCCACCGCTCGGCGGCCGGGGTGGTGCTGGCGCTCCAGGCGGCGGGGTCGTGCGCGGCGGGCCTGGTGTACGGGGCGCGCGGACCGAGCGGCCCGGTGGACCGCCGGCTGGCGTGGTGCCTGCTGGCGATGGCGGTGCTGATGTCCCTGCCGCTGCTCGCCGCCCGTACCGCCGGAAAGCTTCCCGTGCTGGCGGCGGCCCTGCTGGTGGCGGGCACGGCGACCGCGCCGACGATGGTGACCGCGATGGCCCTGGTCCAGGACCGCACCCCGCGCGACCGCCTCAACGAGGGCATGAGCCTGGTCGTCACCGCCCTGCTCGCCGGCCTGGCCTGCGGATCGGCGTCCGGGGGCTGGGCGGTGGAGCACGGCTCGGCCGCAGTCGCCTTCGCGGTGCCGGTCGCGGCCGCCGGCACCGCGCTGCTGATCCACACCCTGACCCACGGTGTCGGCTCGCGTCGTCGAAACGCTTGCACCAACTCCGACCGCACCCATTGACGCTCCGGCGGCCCCCGCATACCTTCCACGTCGAAGCGCTTCGACACCACGCGTCGCATCGATCGCACGCGCGCCGCGTGGCATCACCCAGAACCATCCGAGTCCCCTGGAGGCACTCGATGTTGACGACACGAAGGCGTGTGGCGGCCGCGGCGGTGATCCTTTCCGGATCGCTTCTCCTGACCTCCTGCGGCGACTCGGACAGCGGCGCGTCCGACGGCAAGACGCTCCGGCTCTGGCACTACGAGGGACCCGACAGCGCGATGGGCCAGGCCTGGAAGGAGGCCGTCAAGGAGTTCGAGGCCACGCATCCGGGCGTGACGGTGAAGGTCGAGGAGAAGGGCTTCGAACAGATCCAGAAGACGGCGTCCATGGTCCTCAACTCCTCGGACGCGCCGGACCTCATGGAGTACAACAAGGGCAACGCGACCGCGGGCCTGCTGTCGAAGCAGGGCCTGCTGACCGATCTGACGGCCGAGACGACGAAGCGCGGCTGGGACAAGAAGCTCAGCGCCGGCGTGAGCACGACCAGCAGGTACGACACCGACGGCGTCATGGGCTCCGGCAAGTGGTACGGCGTGCCGAACTACGCCGAGTACACGATGGTCTACTACAACAAGGACCTCTTCGCGAAGTACAAGATCGCCGAGCCGAAGACGTTCGACCAGCTCACGGCGGCCATGGACGCCTTCGCCGGGAAGGGCGTCACCCCGCTCGCCAACGGCGGCGCCGAGTACGTCGCCCAGCAGTACCTCTACCAGCTCGCCCTCTCCCGGGCCGACCGCTCCTGGGTCGACACGTACGAGCTGTACAAGGGGAAGACCGACTTCCACGACGCGGCCTGGACGTACGCGGCGAACACCTTCGCGGACTGGGTGGAGAAGGGCTACATCAGCGAGAAGTCGACCAGCGCCAAGGCCGAGGACGCGGGCGTCTCCTTCATCCAGGGCAAGGCGCCGATCCTGTTCTCCGGCAGCTGGTGGTACGGCCGCTTCCAGGCGGAGGCGAAGTTCGCCTGGGACACCACCCTGTGGCCCGGCTCCGACCTGACCCTCGGCTCCGGCGGCAACCTCTGGGTGGTCCCGAAGAACGCCGCGAACAAGGACCTCGCCTACGACTTCATCGACATCACCCTGTCGAAGAAGATCCAGAACCTGCTCGGCAACAAGGGCGGCGTCCCGGTCGCGGCCGACGCGAGCGCCGTCACGGACCCGAAGTCCAAGAAGCTCATCTCCGACTTCAACACGCTGAGCGGGCGGGACGGCCTGGCCTTCTACCCGGACTGGCCGGTGAACGGCTTCTACGACGTCCTGGTCTCCGAGACGCAGAAGCTGATGACGGGCGCGGAGAAACCGGACGACTATCTCAGCGCCCTGCAGCAGGCCTACGACAAGGGCGCGCCGAAGCGATGACGGTCACCGTCGAACGGGGCGCGCGGGCCGTCGGCAAGCGCCCCGGCGCCGGCCCGCGCCGCCCCCGTACCCGCGAGTCCTACGCGCTCTTCCTGCTCCCCGGGACCCTGGCCTTCCTGGCGGTCGTCGGCGTGCCGTTCCTGATGAACACGGGCGTCAGCTTCACCGACTGGCAGGGGGTCGGCAGCCCCTCGTGGTCGGGACTCGCCAACTACCGTGCACTGATGGACGACTCGGAGTTCTGGGCGTCCTTCCGGCACAGCCTGTTCATGGTCCTCGCCATGGCGGCCGTACCGACCGTGATCGGTCTCGTGCTGGCCGCCGCCCTGTTCGACTTCGTCGGCAAGCACTTCGGGCCGAGATGGGCCGCGGTGCTGCGGGCCTGCTTCTACCTCCCGCAGGTGCTGCCGATCGCGGTGGCCGGCATCGTCTGGAGCTGGATCCTCGCCCCCGAGAACGGCTCCCTCAACGCACTGCTGAGGGCGGTCGGGCTGGGCTCCTGGCAGCAGGACTGGCTCGGCGACCCGGACATCGCGCTGTACAGCGTGATGGGCGTGATGGTGTGGGTGCAGATCGGTTTCCCGCTGGTCGTCTTCATGGCGGGCCTGCAGCGCGTCGACCCGCAGCTGTACGAGGCGGCCGAGCTGGACGGCGCCGGCTGGTGGCGGCGCTTCTGGCACGTCACGCTGCCGCAGATCCGCCCGGAGACCTACGTCGTGCTGACCTGGTGCACGATCGCCGCGCTCAAGGTGTTCGGCGCGGTGTACGTGCTGACCAAGGGCGGGCCGGGCGGCGCGACGAACGTGCCGTCGTACTTCTCCTTCGCCACCTTCTTCGAGAAGACGCAGGTCGGCTACGGCGCCGCGATCTCCACCGTCCTGACGGTGATCATCCTGGCGGTCTCCCTGATCGGCCTGAAACTCCAGACCCGTGCCGAGGACGCCGAGGAGGGGATCCGCGCGTGACCGCCGCCCTACGCCGCTACCCGGTACTGGTAGCCCTGTGCCTGGCCGCCCTGTTCATGGTGGTGCCGTTCGCGATCGTGGCCGTGAACGCGGTCAAGTCACCGGCCGAGTACTCCGCGCACGGCCCGCTCAGCCTGCCCGACGGCCTCTACCTGGACGGCCTGAAGGACTTCTGGCAGCGGGTCGACTACGGACAGAAGCTGTTCAACTCGGTGCTGATCAGCGGCTCGGTGGCGGTGCTCGCCGCGGCCCTGTCGGTGCTCAACGCGTACGCGATCGGCATCGGCCGGATCAGGGGCCGCACCTGGGTGCTCGCCTTCTTCGTGCTGGCCAACATGCTGCCGCAGGAGGCGCTGGTCTACCCGGTCTACTACCTGAGCAAGCAGGTGGGCCTCTACGACACCCGGCTGAGCGTGATCATCGTGTTCACGGTCGTCCAGGCGGCCTTCGGCACCTATCTCCTGTCCTCGGTGCTCGGGCATTTCCCCCGCGAGATCATCGAGGCCGCGCGCATCGACGGCGCGAACAAGTGGCAGGTGCTGTGGCGGATCGTGGTCCCGGTCAGCCGCCCCACCCTCGGGGTCCTCCTGGTGTTCTTCTTCATCTGGACCTGGAACGAGTTCCTGCTCCCGCTGGTCATGCTGATCTCCAACGACAACCAGACCGTGTCGGTGGCGCTCGGCGTCCTCCAGGGCCAGCGCCTCATGGACGCCACGATGACCAACGCGGCCGCCCTGCTGGGCGTGCTGCCCGCGATCGTCTTCTTCCTCGTCTTCCAGCGGACGCTGACCCGCGGCATCGCCGTGGGCGCGGTCAAGTAAAGGGGTGCGCGCGTGAAGTTCACCGACGGCTACTGGCTGCTGCGCGAGGGCGTCACCTCGGCGCACCCGGTGGAGGTCCTCGACGTCGACGCGCCCGGGGAAGGCACGCTGGAGATCCACGCGCCGACCCGGCCCGTCCGCCACCGCGGCGACCTGCTGAAGGGACCGGTCGTGACGATCACCGCGCACGCCCCGGCCCCGGACGTCATCGGGGTGACCCTCACCCACTTCGAGGGCGGGCAGCCGCTCGGGCCGGAGTTCGAGCTCACCGGGCAGGAGACCGCCGCCCGCACCGAGTACGACGACGAGCACGCCACCCTCACCTCCGGCGCGCTGTCGGTCAGGGTGGCCCGGACCGGGCCGTGGCGCGTCGACTTCCTGGCCGACGGCCGGGTCCTGACCTCCAGCGGCCCCAAGGGCATGGGCATCATGCGGGACGGGACCGGCGCCCACTACCTGCGTGAGCAACTGGGCCTCGGCGTGGGCACCAGCGTGTACGGGCTCGGCGAGCGGTTCGGGCCGCTGGTGAAGAACGGGCAGGTCGTCGACATCTGGAACGCCGACGGCGGCACGGCGACCGAGCAGGCCTACAAGAACGTGCCCTTCTACCTCACCGACGCCGGCTACGGCGTCTTCGTCGACCATCCGGGCAAGGTGTCCTTCGAGGTCGGCTCGGAGACGGTGTCCAGGGTCCAGTTCAGCGTCGAGTCGCAGCGGTTGACGTACTACGTCGTCCACGGGCCGACCCCGAAGGAGATCCTGCGCAAGTACACCGCCCTCACCGGGCGGCCGGCCCTCCCGCCCGCCTGGTCCTTCGGGCTGTGGCTGTCGACGTCGTTCACCACCTCCTACGACGAGGAGACGGTGACCTCGTTCATCGACGGCATGCGGGAGCGCGAACTCCCGCTCTCCGTCTTCCACTTCGACTGCTTCTGGATGCGCGAGTTCCAGTGGTGCGACTTCCGGTGGGACCCCCGGGTGTTCCCCGACCCGGAGGGGATGCTGGCGCGGCTGAAGGAGAAGGGGCTGCACATCTGTGTGTGGATCAACCCCTACATCGCCCAGCGCTCCCCGCTGTTCGCCGAGGGCAAGGCGCTCGGGCACCTGCTCAGGCGCCCCGACGGCAGCGTGTGGCAGTGGGACCTGTGGCAGCCGGGCATGGCCCTGGTCGACTTCACCAGCCCGGCCGCCCGCGACTGGTACGCGGCGAAGCTGGAAGCCCTCCTCGCGCAGGGCGTCGACTGCTTCAAGACCGACTTCGGCGAGCGCGTCCCGGTCGACGTGGCCTGGGCGGACGGCTCCGATCCGGAACGGATGCACAACTACTACACCCACCTCTACAACCGCACCGTCTTCGAGGTGCTCCGCAAGCACCGGGGCGAGGGCGAGGCGGTGCTCTTCGCCCGCTCGGCGACGGCCGGCGGCCAGCAGTTCCCCGTGCACTGGGGCGGTGACTGCGAGGCGACGTACGAGTCGATGGCCGAGTCGCTGCGCGGCGGACTGTCGCTCGGCCTGTCCGGGTTCGGGTACTGGAGCCACGACATCGGCGGCTTCGAGGGCACGCCGACGCCCGCGCTGTTCAAGCGGTGGCTGGCCTTCGGGCTGCTGTCCTCGCACAGCCGGCTGCACGGGTCCTCGACGTACCGCGTGCCGTGGCTGTTCGACGAGGAGTCGGTCGACGTGCTGCGGCTGTTCACCCGGCTGAAGCTGACCCTGATGCCCTACCTGTACGAGGCGGCCCGCACCGCGCACGCCGAGGGCCTGCCGGTGATGCGGGCGATGGTGCTGGAGTTCCCGGACGACCCCGGGTGCGCGCACCTGGAGCGGCAGTACATGCTCGGTCCGGACCTGCTGGTGGCGCCGGTGTTCGACGACGAGGGGGACGTGACGTACTACGTGCCGGAGGGCACCTGGACGCAGTACCTGAGCGGCCGGACGGTCACCGGGCCGCGCTGGGTGCGCGAACGCCACGGGTTCTCGAGCGTGCCGCTGCTGGTCAGGCCGGGGGCGGTGATCCCGGTGGGGGCGGTGGACGACCGGCCGGACTACGCCCACGCGGACGGGGTGACCCTGCGGGCGTACGGCCTCGAGCGGGGCGCGCAGGTCACCGTACGGGCCGGTGACGTGACCTTCACCGTCGTACGGGAGGGCGACACTCTGCGGGCCTCGTCCAGTGATCCCTCGAAGCCGTGGGCGCTGGCGGCCGGGGAGCGGGTGGTGCGGGCGGCGGCCGGAATCGCGGTCCTCACGCTGGAGCCGGCGGCCGGGTGACGGGAAGGAGAGGACGGACAGCAGAAAACCCCGCTCCCCTGAGGGGGCGGGGTTCTCCGTTCACATGGGGTGGTGGAGATGGCGGGAATCGAACCCGCGTCCAACGGTGCTAAATCAGGGCTTCTCCGTGTGCAGTTCGCTGCGATTTTCTCGGCCCCGGCGATCACGCGAACAAGTCGCCGACCGGCCCAGTCACTGTTTGGTTTCCCATCGAACCCCGTGACCGGGCTCGATGGTTTAGTCCCCTAGATTATGCCAGGATCCGGGCCGGGAACACTCCCGGGCTGACACCCATTAAGGGTCCTTCACTCACTGCTTATCAGGCAGCGAGGGCGAAGGACTGGGAATCGCGCTTAGAATTGGCGATTATTTTTTGCGACATATGGTTAACGAGATCATTGCCGCTTCCTCGACACGCTTCCCCTGCTTCAACAGCCGCTGTCGAAACCGATCATCCCCATGTTGATTTTTCAATGCCCCCGAGGGGGCGGCTCGTCCCGCTGTGAGGGACTGTCGCCATCGTACGTGACCAACGCACCGCGATGCCAGCCCATTCCCGCCGGCCGGCCGGTCACCGGGTCCGCCACCGGCCGCCACCGGTCTCAGCGGGACCGCTACTGGGCTGCCCGCTGCTTCCGCTTGGCCGCCGCGATCGCGCGGTCCGACTCCCGGCGGTCCTGCTTCTCGCGCAGGGTCTGCCGCTTGTCGTACTCCTTCTTGCCCCGCGCCAGCGCGATCTCGGCCTTAGCGCGGCCGTCCTTGAAGTACAGGACGAGCGGCACGATCGTGTGCCCCGTGTCCTCCGACTTCGACGCCAGCTTGTCGATCTCCTCGCGGTGCAGCAGCAGCTTGCGCTTGCGGCGCGCGGAGTGGTTGGTCCAGCTGCCCTGGCTGTACTCCGGGATGTGCGCGTTGTGCAGCCACGCCTCGTTGCCGTCGATCTGCACGAAGCCGTCGGTCAGCGAGGCGCGGCCCTGGCGCAGCGACTTCACCTCGGTGCCGGTGAGCACCAGGCCGGCCTCGTAGACGTCGATGATCGCGTAGTCGTGCCGGGCCTTCTTGTTCTGCGCGACGATCTTGCGCTGGCCCTTGGTCTTGTCCTCGGCCGGCTTGCGCTGCTTCGGCTGGGACTCCTTGGGTACGTACATTGCCTTGTTCATAGTGCGGCCATTTTCGCACCTGAGGGGGCCGTGGGGGAAAGCCGATTACCGGGAGCGCGGACGGACGCTCACGGAGCGTCCCCCAGCCCGCTCAGCACGGTCTGCGCCCGCTCCAGCGCGCCGTCGTCGGCGTCCAGGTCCGGGGTGACGCCGGTGCCGTCGACGGTCCGGCCGGACGGGGTGCGGTAGTGGCCGACGGTCAGTTCGGCGACCGAGCCGTCGGGCAGCCGGCTCGGCATCTGGACCGAGCCCTTGCCGAAGGTGCGCGAGCCGACGACGACCGCCCGGCCGCGGTCCCGCAGGGCGCCGGTGAGCAGCTCGGCCGCGCTCATGGTGCCGCCGTCGACGAGCGCCACCAGGGGGCGCGTGGTGTCGCCGCCGGAGTCGGCGTGCAGGGCGCGCTGCTCGCCGTCGACGTCGTAGGTGGCGACGAGGCCGCCGTCGAGGAAGGCCGAGGCGGTGGAGACGGCCTCGGTGACCAGCCCGCCGGAGTTGCCGCGCAGGTCCAGGACGATGCCGGTGCCGGCCGGGGCCGTGTCGACGGCGGTGCGGACGGCGTCGCCGGACCCCTTGGTGAACGCGGTGATCCTGATGACGGTGACGCCCCCGGCGAGGGTGCGCACGGTGACCGAGTCGGTGGACAGGCGGGCCCGGCGCAGCGTCTGGGTCCACGCGCGCGTGCCGCGTTCCACTCCGAGACGGACGGTGGTGCCGGCGGGCGCGTCCGTCGCGTCACCGCGCAGCAGGGAGACGACCTCGGTGACCGGACGTCCGTCGACGGCCCGGCCGTCGACGGCCCGCAGCCGGTCGCCCGCCCGGATCCCGGCGGCGGCCGCCGGCGATCCGGCCTGCACCTTCGTGACCTCGATCCGGCCGTCCCGCTCGCGCCGCGCCTCCAGGCCGACACCGGTGTACTGGCCGTCGAGGGACTCCGCGAACTCCTCGTACTCGCGCTCGGAGTACACCGCCGCCCAGCGGTCCCCGCTGCGGCTGACGGCGCGCTCGGCGGCCTCCAGGGGCGATTTCCCGTCGGCCATCGCCTCCTCGGCGGCCCTGGTCACGGCCTCGGGAGGGCTGACGGGACGGGTGGGTCCGGCGGAGCGGGCCGCGTCGGCGGCGGCCCGGCCGCCGTCCCCGGGCAGCGAGCCGGTCGCCGCGCCCGCCACCAGCACGCCGGCGAACACGAAGGTCAGGGCGGCCCCGCGGCCGAAGCGGCGGGGCGAACAGAGCGGGTCGCGGCCTGACATGGCGGTGAGTCTAGGGGAACGCGAAGGGGCCGCACGGTCCCTTGACCGTACGACCCCCTTGGCATGCGTCACACCTTCAGGTACTTGCGCAGCGCGAAGAACGCCGCCAACGCGGGCATCAGCAGGCTGGTGGCGAGGATCAGCGGAAGCTTCGTCAGCACGGCGTCCCAGCCGATGAAGTTGATCAGGTTCAGCTTCTCGGACAGGGCCAGGCCGTTGTCGATGATGAAGTACCGGGCGAGCACGAGGAATCCGCACGCGACGCCGCCGCCGATGAGCCCGGCGACCGCGGCCTCCGCGATGAACGGCGCCTGGATGTAGAAGCCGGAGGCGCCGACCAGGCGCATGATCCCGGTCTCCCGCCGTCGGCTGAACGCCGAGACGCGCACGGTGTTGACGATCAGCATCAGCGCGACGACGAGCATCAGCGCCATCACCGCCCGCGCCGCCCAGTTCATGCCGTTGAGCAGTCCGAAGAGGTTGTCGAGGATGCCCTTCTGGTCCTGCACCGACTGCACGCCGTCCCGCCCGTCGAAGGCGGTCGCGATGACCGCGTACTTCTGCGGGTCCTTCAGCTTGATCCGGTACGACTCCTGCATCTGGTCCGGCGTGAGGGAGCTGGCCAGCGGGGAGTCCCCGAACTGCTCCTTGTAGTGCTTGTAGGCGTCGTCCTGCGACTCGTAGGTCACCGAGTCGACGACCGCCATCTTGCCGAGGTCGGACTTGATCTGCTTCTTCTGGTCGTCGGTCACCGCGCCCTTGGCGCAGTTGGGGTCCGACTCGGCGTCGCTCTTGTTGCAGAGGAAGACCGAGACGTTGACCTTGTCGTACCAGTAGCCCTTCATCGTGTTGACCTGGTCGCTCATCAGGAGCGACCCGCCGAACAGGGCGAGCGACAGGGCGACGGAGACGACGACGGCGAAGGTCATCGTCAGGTTGCGGCGGAGACCGACACCGATCTCGGACAGTACGAACTGGGCGCGCATGGCGGGTTGTTCAAGCCTTTCCGTGGACGGTCGCGGTCAGTGCTGGTAGCCGTAGACGCCGCGGGCCTGGTCGCGCACGAGGCGGCCCTTCTCCAGCTCGATGACGCGCTTGCGCATCTGGTCCACGATGTTCTGGTCGTGCGTCGCCATCACCACGGTCGTGCCCGTCCGGTTGATCCGGTCGAGCAGCTTCATGATGCCGACGGAGGTCTGCGGGTCGAGGTTGCCGGTGGGCTCGTCGGCGATCAGCAGCTTGGGGCGGTTCACGAAGGCCCGGGCGATGGCCACGCGCTGCTGCTCACCGCCGGACAGCTCACCGGGCATCCGGTCCTCCTTGCCGCCGAGCCCGACGAGGTCGAGCACCTGCGGCACGGACTTGCGGATCTCGCCGCGGGACTTGCCGATCACCTCCTGCGCGAAGGCGACGTTCTCGGCGACCGTCTTGTTGGGGAGCAGCCGGAAGTCCTGGAAGACGGTGCCCAGCTGGCGGCGCATCTGCGGCACCTTCCAGTTGGACAGGCGTGCGAGGTCCTTGCCCAGGACGTGCACCTGACCGTGGCTGCACCGCTCCTCGCGGAGGACCAGCCGCAGGAAGGTGGACTTTCCGGAGCCGGAGGACCCCACGAGGAACACGAACTCGCCCTTCTCCACTTCCAGGGACACATCCCTGAGTGCGGGGCGGGTCTGCTTGGGGTAGACCTTGGAGACATTGTCGAATCGGATCACGGATGCACCACGGGTCGCCGGGGGTAGATGAGCGTGACCATACGCGAACCGGGGACGCGCGCGCAGGCAGCGGTCACGGTTGGGTGCGGCTTGTGCGTTTTTGTACGTCCGCCGTGCTGTGAGGCAGCTCCCGCCGGGACCCCGCGCTGAATTCCTCGGAACCTGGCAGAGTGGAGGGGAACGTTCGCGTCACGGCGGGCGTTGTCCACGTGGAACCGGTGCAAGGAGGGCGAGCGCATGACGTACGACCGGCTGGTGTGCGCCAACTGCGCCGCGCCCGTGAGCGAGGGCCGGTGCTCGGTGTGCCGCGCGAACCGCGAGCGGCTGCAGCAGGAGAACTTCTTCGCGGGACTGAACCCGATGGCGTTGATCGCGCTGCTGGCCGTACTGGTGGCCGCGCTCGCGCTGCTCGCCCACCAGACCGCTTAGCCCGTACGACGCCGAAGGGCCCGGAGCCGACAGGCTCCGGGCCCTTCGCGCGTACGTCACGTGCCGGTGCGGCTACCCACCGTCAGGCAGCGGCTCCGCCGCGGCCCTCCACGAGGCGCGGAAGCACGCGGAAGCCGACGCCGCCGACGATCATCGTGGCGGCACCGATGATCAGGAAGGTGGTCTGCCCGGCGCCGGTCTCGGCCAGCTCCTTGCCGCCGCCCTGGGCGACGTTGTCGGAGGTGGCGTCCGAGGTGTCGGTCAGCGCGGAGCTGCCGACCTCCTGAGCGGCGGTGCCGTCGGGCGTGGTGCCGGTACCGCCGGTGGTGGAACCGCCGGTCGCCGAGCCGCCCGAGGTGGAGCCGCCGGTGCTGCCGGAGCCACCGGTGCTGCTCGAACCGCCGTTGCCGCCGGAGTTGCCGTTCGAGCCGCCGTTACCGCCGGAGTTGCCGTTGGAGCCGCCGTTGCCGGAGGTCCCGTTGCTGGAGTTGCCGCCGGAGTTCGAGGTCTCGCCGGTGGTGGACGTCTCACCCGTGGTCGAGGTCTCGCCCGTCGTGGACGTCTCGCCCGTGGTCGAGGTCTCACCGGTCGTGGAGGTCTCACCGGTCGTCGAGGTCTCGCCCGTGGTGGAGGTCTCACCGGTCGTGGAGGTCTCGCCCGTGGTGGAGGTCTCACCGGTCGTCGAGGTCTCGCCCGTGGTCTCGCCCGTCGTGGTGGTCTCACCGGTGGTGGTGGTCTCACCCGTCGTACCGGGGCAGATCCCGATCGGGCAGGGCTCTTCGCCGTCCTGCGTGGAGACTTCGGTGTTGTCGTCCGTCGAGACCAGGCCGCTGAGGCCACCCTCGTCGCCGGCGGCCGAAGCCGCACCCGCCACCGTCAGCGAGGCGCCCGCGGCGATCACTGCGCCCGCGGCGATGCGCGCGATGCGGACGCGCGTCTTCTTGGTCATAAGGTTGCTACCCCCAGTAGCCGAAATCGTCGATGAGGCCGCGTCGGGGCGGTGATCGACGGGGGTAGCCGGAACTGGCGAGGCCCCCCGGTTCACATGCGCCCCAGAGATACGCATGCCACCGTTCACCCTTACGATTTTCGACAGCATCGTCAAGGCCGTTGCGCACGCAATGTCCAACTCGGCACGCTTTGCCGGACGTTGAAGATGTGAGTGTGACGTAAAACCCAGACATGCCGGGAAACGCAAGCAAGAGAAAAGGCAACCACCCCCGTCGCGGGGGCAGTTGCCTTGTCGACAAGGTTACTTCTCCTGCTGCTTGCGCCAGCGAATGCCGGCCTCCAGGAACCCGTCGATCTCACCGTTGAAAACGGCCTCGGGGTTGCCGACCTCGAAGTCGGTGCGCAGGTCCTTGACCATCTGGTACGGGTGCAGGACGTACGAACGCATCTGGTTGCCCCAGGAGTTGCCGCCGTCGCCCTTGAGGGCGTTCATCTTCTCCTGCTCCTCCTGGCGGCGCCGCTCGAGCAGCTTGGCCTGGAGGACGTTCATCGCGGTCGCCTTGTTCTGGATCTGCGACCGCTCGTTCTGGCAGGAGACGACGATGCCGGTGGGGAGGTGGGTGAGGCGCACCGCGGAGTCGGTGGTGTTCACGCCCTGGCCGCCGGGGCCGGAGGAGCGGTAGACGTCCACGCGCAGCTCGGACTCGTCGATCTCGATGTGGTCGGTCTTCTCGACCACCGGGAGGACCTCGACGCCCGCGAAGGAGGTCTGCCGGCGCCCCTGGTTGTCGAAGGGCGAGATGCGCACCAGCCGGTGCGTGCCCTGCTCGACGGAGAGGGTGCCGTAGGCGTACGGGATCTGCACGGCGAAGGTGGTCGACTTGATGCCGGCCTCTTCGGCGTACGACGTCTCGTAGACCTCGGTCTTGTAGCCCTTCTGCTCCGCCCACCGCAGGTACATCCGCTGGAGCTTCTCGGCGAAGTCGGCGGCGTCGACGCCACCGGCCTCGGCGCGGATGTTGACCAGGGCCTCACGGGAGTCGTACTCCCCGCTGAGCAGCGTCCGCACCTCCAACTCGTCCAGCGCCTTGCGGACGGCGACCAGCTCGGCCTCGGCCTCGGCACGGGCGTCCGGGTCGTCCTCCTCCTCGGCCATCTCGAACATGACGGAGAGATCGTCGATCCGGCCGCGCAGGGCGTCGGCCTTCCTGACCTCGGCCTGGAGGTGGGACAGCTTGCTGGTGATCTTCTGCGCCTCGTCCGGGTTGTCCCACAGGGACGGCGCGGCCGCCTGCTCCTCGAGCACGGCGATGTCTGCCCTCAGCTTGTCGAGGTCCAGAACGGCCTCGATCGACTCCATGGTCGAGGAGAGGGACTTGAGCTCTTCGGATACATCGACGACTGCCACCCCTCCAGCGTAACGGCTCCGCCAAGCGGCGAGCGCCGACGGTCACGGGCGCGCCTGTGAGCACCGGCCGGCGGGGCGGAACTCCCCGCTCAGGGCGACGCCGGCGCCGAGTTCCCCGACTCGCCGGACCCGGGTCCGCCCGCGTCGCCGTCACCCGCCGTGGCCGCCCACGTCCCCACGCCCGCCGCGGCGACCAGCACCACCGAGGCCACCCCCACGACGATCCGCCGCCGCCGGGTGGCCGCGCGGTTGCGCGCCGACCCCGGCCGCGGCGTCCCCGCCGCCCGGGGCACGCGTGCCGTCCCGTGCGCCCCGCCCGCCAGCTCGTCCGGCGCCGGCACCCGCATCGAGGTGTGCGTGTCCCGGTTGGAGTCCGGCTTGGCGCCGGGCACCAGGGACACCGACCCCCGCCGGGCCCGCCCGTCGGCGTCGGAGGCGACCGGCGCCTGCGGGGCGTCGGACCGGCTCGCCCCCGGCTCGCCCTCCGCCGCCTCGGCGTCCGGCTCGTCCACGTCCAGCGGCGGCATCCCCGCCAGCGACGGCAGCTGCTCGCGCAGCCGGGAGGCCAGCTCGGAGGCCCGCAGCCGGGAGGCCGGCGCCTTGGCCAGGCACTGCACGAGCAGCTGCCACAGCTCGTCGGGGATGCCGGGCAGCGGGGCGACGGACTCGGTGACGTGCCGGCGCAGCACCGCACCCGGATGCCCGCCGCCGAACGGCGTGAAGCCCGCGAGCAGCTCGTACAGCACGGTGGCCAGCGCGTAGATGTCCACCGAGGCCCGCGGCGGGAGGCCCTCGACGATCTCGGGGGCGAGGTAGTCCGGCGTGCCGATGATCTTCGTCGCGCGGGTCCGTTTGGGGGTGTCGATCAGTTTCGCGACGCCGAAGTCGGTGAGCAGGGCCCGGTGCGAGCCGCCGGGGCCGAGCGGGCCCTGCATGTCGAGGAGGATGTTCTCCGGTTTGACGTCCCGGTGGACGATCCCGGCCGCGTGCGCGGCGGCGAGCCCTTCGGCGACGTCCGCGACGATCGCCACCGCGGCCTCGGGCGCGAGCCGGCGGTCCCGGTCGAGGCGGGTCCGCAGGTCCGTGCCGCGCACCAGGTCCATGACGAGCGCCAGGTCGTTGCCGTCGACGACCAGGTCCCGTACGGAGACGACGTGGGGGTGTTCCAGACCGAGCAGGGCGGTGCGCTCCTGCACGAAGCGGCCCACCAGCTCCTCGTCGGAGGCGAGGTCCTCGCGCAGCAGCTTGACGGCGACGGGACCGTCCGGTCCCTCACCCAGCCACACCGTGCCGGCACTGCCCCGTCCCAGGATCTGGTGGGCGGTGTACCGGCTGCCGATCTTCCGTGCCAAGGCTGCTCCTACAGACGCGTGGTGCCGACGCTGCGCCGCCCGGGGGCACTGACGCCGGCGGCCGGGCCGCGGGGCCCCCGGCCCTCCGGCCGACCAACCTACGCGCCCCGCAGGGCAATCCTCACCTCGGAGACGGAAATCACCCGGCAGGAGTCGACAAATCGCCAGAGCCGCCGTCGGGCTCCCCCGGGACGGGTCCGTCCGTCAGGCCCCGCCGCCGGTCTTCGCTCCGAGGTCGCCGATCCAGCCGCTCACGGTGTCGAACCAGTCGGCGAGCTGCGCCCAGTAGCCCTTGCCGGTGCCGATCCAGTCCTGGAGCGGGGTCAGTTCCCAGATCAGCCAGCCGGCCACGACGAGGATGACGACCGTGAACAGGCAGCCCTTCAGGCAGCCGAGTCCGGGGATCTTCATCGGGTTGGCGCTGCGCTGCCTCGGCTCGCGCGGCGGACGGGGCTCCCGCGGCGGGCGGGGCTCCGGCGCGGGCCGCTGCGGCGGCTGCTGGGGCTGCGGGGTGTACCGCCGCGGCTGGGGCTGGGGCTGCTGCTGCGGGGCGTACTGCTGGGGCTGCTGCTGGGGCCGGCCGTAGCCCTGCTGAGGCTGCTGCTGCGGGTGGGGCTGCTGCTGCGGGCGGGCGACCTGCCGCTGGGGGCGGCGGCGCAGCGGGTCCTCGTTCGGGTCGAGGTACTGGACCTGGGTCTGTTCGTTGCGGTCGCGGGCGGCGCGCAGCTGGTTCTGCCAGGGGTGCGGCTCCTCCGGCCGCTGTCCCTGCGGGCCGGGTCCGCCGCTCTGGTGCGGCGGTACCGGCGGCAGGACGGCCGTCGGGTCGGCGGCGCCCACCGGGCCGCCGGTGTGCGGCAGGACGGCGGTGGGGTCCGCGGCGCCCGCCGGGCCGCCGGGCCCGGTGGTGTGCGGCAGCACGCTGGTCGCGGCGTTCGGGTCGTACCCGCCGACGGGCGCGCCGGGCACGGGTGCGGGCGCCGGGTCGGGCGCGAGGAGGTGGCCCACACCCTCGGCGGCGGCGATCTGCATCGAGTTGGCGTGCACGCCGACGCCCTCGGCGACGACGCGCAGCCCGCGCGCGAGGTTCTCGGCGCTGGGGCGTTCGTCGGGGTTCTTGCGCAGGCAGCGCTCTATGACCGTCCACAGCGGTTCGGGCACCGTGGAGGGGCGGCGGGGTTCGGCGCTCAGGTGCTGGTGGAGGACCTCGAGGGCCGAGCTGCCGGAGAACGGCGGGCGGCCGGTGACGAGCTCGTACAGCAGGATGCCGGCGCCGTAGATGTCGACGGCGGAGGTCTGCGGGCGGCCCTCGGCGGACTCCGGCGCCACGTACGCGGGCGTGCCGACGAACTCGCTGGTGCGGGTGAGGCCCGGCGAGTCGGCGAGGCGCGCGATGCCGAAGTCGGTGAGCAGCGGGTGCATCTGCCCGGCGTTCTGGAGGAGCAGGACGTTGGCCGGCTTCAGGTCGCGGTGGACCACGCCGTCGGCGTGGCTCGCGGCGAGGGCGTCGGCGACCTGCGCGGTGAGCAGAGCGGCGGCGACGGGCGTGAAGGGGCCGTTCTCGCGCAGGTAGCGGTGCAGGTCGGGGCCTTCGACGAGGTCCATGACCAGGGCCAGCAGATCGCCCTCGACGACCAGGTCGCGGACCCGGACGATGTTGGGGTGGGTCAGCCGGAGCAGCACGGAGCGCTCCCGCAGGAAACGCATCACGATGTCGGGGTCGCTCGCGAGTTCTTCCTTGAGGACCTTGATGGCAACGGTCTCGCCGGGCTGGCCGGCCACGGCCGCCTCGGCGCCCGCGGTCTCGCGCTGGCGGGCTCGCCAGACGGTGCCCGTGGCGCCGCGTCCGAGCGGCTCCTCGAGCAGGTACTTGCTGCCGACTGGCCGCACGTCACGCGCTCCCTGCTGCTTGCTTGCCTGTGTTCCGACCCACTGTAGTGCCGTGCTCCCTGCAGAGGGCTGTCGTCTTCCTGTGGTCCTTCGGTCCTTCCGCACGCCCTTGCGTACGGTCACGCGCCCCTCCCCGTACATGTTCGAAGGAAAGACGCGCGCCCCGGTCCGTTGGTTGCCGGAGGCGGACGTGACCGATCTCAAGCGGTCATCGGCGAGTCATCGGCCAGGCACTTTTGCGGGCAGAGCCGACCAATCAAGATCACTTGCGCCTCGATGGCGGGCGCATTGTCGGTGGCAGGTGCGAGGATGCCTGGAGTACTGGCCGACGTGCTCGTGTGGGGTGGGGGAAAGTCCGCGCCCGGGCAGAAGGGACCGCTGACGGCGATGCAGATCCGGCTGACCGTCGTAGACCCGCAGGGCCCGCCCGGGGAGACACGGGGCCGCGCCGCGAACTGCGACGTGCTGGTCACGGCGCCCGCCGGCACGGCTCTGGCCGCGGTGGCGTCCGCCCTGGCCGCGGCGGTCTCCGGGGAGGGGGGCGCCGCTCCGTCCGGGGGAGCACAGCCCGTGCTCTACGCGGGCGCGCAGCGGCTCGACGCCCAGCGCTGCACCCTCGGCGAACCACCCCTGATCGACGGCACCGTGCTCTGCCTCGGCGCCCCGGCCGATCCCGAGCCGCATCCGGAGGTCGACGACGCCCCGGCCCGGCTGCACGTGGTGGCGGGCCCGGACGCGGGCGGGGTCCACCTGCTGCACGGCGGCCGGATCCGCGTCGGCCGCTCCGCCGAGGCCGACGTGCCGCTCGACGACCCCGACGTCTCCCGCCTGCACTGCGCGGTGACGCTCTTGGCCGACGGCCGGGTCACCGTCGCCGACCTCGACTCCACCAACGGCACCACCCTGGACGGCGCGCGCGTGCAGAGCCGTCCGCTCCGGTTCGCCCCGGGCGCCCTGCTGCGCGTCGGCGAGTCGGCCCTGCGGCTGGCGCCGCCCGGCGGTCCGGGCGCCCGCGTCGCCACGACCCCCGACGGGGAGGGCCACGTCCGGGTGCCGTGCGCGGGCCCGCAGCCCGCGGCCGCCCCCGCGCGCGGGGGTCCCGGCGCCGCGGACCCCCGTCACCCGCGCGGGAGCGACGAGGGCACCCCCGCCGGCCCCGCCGCGCCCACCGGCCACGCCTACGGCACGGTCGACCGGCACGGCTCCGCGCCCGCCCGTGGCGAGCGGGCGCCGACGTCCCTCGTGCCGGGCCAGGGCGGCGCACCGCCCGTCGAGCACCACGACGCCACCCACGGCGGCCGCGCGGGCCTCGGCTCCTTCGCCGGCCCTGCCGGGGCGGACGGCCCGTACCGGCCCTCCCCGGACGAGGACGGCGGCAGCACCTCCCGCAAGGGCACCCCCCTGCGCGGCACCGAGGTGCCGCAGGGGCTGCGCAGGCGCGGCGGCCTGTCCGCCTGGGCCCGCCGGCTGGCCGGCGGCCGGGGCGGCCCGCAGGAGACGGACGATCCCGAGGCCTACGACGACCGGCCGGCCGTGGCGGAGCCGGACCGGCCCGCCGGACCGCGGTCCGCCCCGGACACCTGGCCGGACCCGGCCGCCCTGCTGCTGACCGCGCTCGGCCCCGGCCCGCGCCTGTGGGAGCGCGGACCGGGTCACTCCGAGACGCTCGCCGTCCGGCTGGGCACGGCCGACCGGGTGGCGCCCGACGGCTCACTGCTGCCCGCCGTGCCGGTGACGGCGGGCCTGCGCGAGGCCGGCGCCCTGGGGCTGGCCGGGCCGCGCCCGAGGCTGGCCGGACTGGCCCGCGCGGTGCTGGCGCAGCTCGCCGCGCTGCACTCCCCGGACCTGCTGGAGATCGTCCTGATCAGCACGGACCGCGCGCGTTCCGAGGAGGAGCGGGTCGCCGAGTGGTCCTGGCTGGGCTGGCTGCCGCACCTGCGCCCGGGACACGGCCAGGACTGCCGTCTCCTCCTCGCCCACGACGTCGACCAGGCCACCGCCCGCGCCGACGAACTGCTGCGCCGCCTGGACGACCGGCTGGCGGACGGCGGCGCGGCGCCCGCGCCCGCCCGTCGCAGCACGGCCCGCCGCCCCTCGTGGGCGGTGACGGACGACGCCGGGGCCGGCTTCCCCGGCCCGTACACGGTCCTCGTCGTGGACGGCGACCCCGGCACTGCCGCGCTGCGCGAGGCGACGGCCCGGCTGGCGACGGCCGGCCCGCGGGCCGGTATCCATGTCCTGTGCCTGGCCGAGACGGCCGCCGCCTCCCCCGCCGCGCCGGTCACCGACGTGTACGAGGCGGCCTGCGCGGCGGCGCCCGCCTTCCGCGCGTGCGGGGCGGTGGCGCTGCTCAGCGGCGATGTGGCGACCGCGCTGCGGCTGCTGCGGGTCGCCCCCGCCGGGTCGGAGTCCGAGCGGCCGGGCCCGGTGGGCCACGGGACGGTCGGTGCCGTCGACGCGGTCTCCGCCGCCTGGGCGGAGCGGTTCGCGCGGGCCCTGGCGCCCCTGCGCCCGGAGACAGCCGCCGGCGGCGGTGACCGTCCCGCGCGCGTGTCCGCCCCGCTGCCCCCGTCGGCCCGCCTCCTCGACGAGCTGGGCCTGGCCCGGGCGACCCCCGCCTCCCTGATGGCCCGCTGGGCCGACGCGGCCGACGACACCGAGGCCCTCGGCGGCCGGACCTCGGCCGTGCTGGGCGCGGGCCCGCGCGGCCCGGTCGCCGTGGACCTGTCCGCCGAGGGCCCGCACCTGCTGATAGAAGGGCCGCCCGGCAGCGGACGTACGGAGCTGCTGCGGGCGGTCGTCGCCTCGCTGGCCGCCGCCGAGCGCCCCGACCGGCTCGGCATCGTCCTGCTGGACGGCCGGGACACCGCCGGCAAGGCGGGCGCCGGCCACGGCGAGGGCCTGCGGGTCTGCACGGACGTACCGCACGTCACCACGCATCTCACCGCCAACGACCCGGTCCGCATGCGGGAGTTCGCGCAGTCGCTGGCCGCCGAGCTGAAGCGGCGGGCGGAGCTGCTCGGGCGGTCGGACTTCGCCGAGTGGCACACGCACCGCGCGGTCTCCGGCCGTATCGTCCCGCAGCGCCAGCCGTCCGGCGGGGGGACCGGCGCCGCGGACCTGGACACCCCGCCCAGCTCGACCCTGCGGCTGCGCCCCGGCGCGGCGGCCCGCCGACGGACGGAGGCGGCCCCGCCGCTGCCCCGCCTGGTCGTCGTGGTGGACGACCTGGACGCCCTGGTCTCGCCCCCGCTCGGCTCCCCCGGCCGTCCCGCCGCCGGGTCGGTGATGCGCGCGCTGGAGGCGGTGGCCCGCGAGGGCGAGCGGCTCGGCGTGCACCTGGTGGCCGCCACCGGTCCGGACGGCCGTACGGCGGAGTCCGAGCCCGCCCGGCAGGCCGGCGTGCGGATCGTCCTCGACGCACCGGGCCCGGGCCCCGACGAACCGGCACCCGGCCGCGGCCGGCTCCGGGGCGCGGACGGCCGGCTGACCCCCTTCCAGGGCGGCCGGGTCACCGGCCGCATCCCCCGCACCGCGACCCTGCGCCCCACGGTCGTCCCCCTGGAGTGGCAGCGCATGGGCGATCCGCCGGCCCGCAGACCCGTCCGCGAACTGGGCAACGGCCCCACCGACCTCGCCCTCCTGGCCAGCGCCCTGGAACGGGCGGCCCGCGAGGTCTCGGCGGCGGAGGTGCCCTCGCTGCTCTAGGCGTGCTGGTGGCACCCCCTCCGGGGGAGGGACTTTCGAAACACGCCCCAGGTGTATGGCGGAAGTCCCGGCCTCCCGGCGTTCGGACGGGGCATCACGAGGCGGTCACGATCGCTCACTTGACACGGCACGCGTACTTGCCGACCCACGGGCGCCCGGCGTAGACCAGTGCAACGGGACAGCGCTCAACGTTCGACGAGGAACGAAGAACGGGGCAGTGATGCGCAGCACGAGCAGCACCATCCGCATACGCGGGACCGTGAAGGCGGCCGCCGGCGTCTTAGCGGGAGCACTCGCGCTCTCGCTCACCGCGTGCGGCAGCGACGACGACAAGAACGACGGCGGCGAGGGCACCGGCAGCAAGGCGTCCGGCAGCGCCCTCGCCCTCCCGAAGCTGGACGGCACGACACTGGAGGTCGCGGCCGTCTGGACGGGCCCGGAGCAGGCCAACTTCAAGAAGGTGCTGGCCGAGTTCGAGAAGCGCACCGGCGCGAAGGTCACCTTCGTACCGGCGCAGGACCCGATCATCAACTTCCTCGGGTCGAAGATCGCGGGTGGTCAGCCCCCGGACGTGGCGATGCTGCCGCAGCCGGGCGCCATCAAGCAGGCCGTGGAGAAGAAGTGGGCCAAGCCGCTGGGCGCCGAGGCCCTCGCGGAACTCCGGAAGAACTACTCGCAGGGCTGGCAGGACATCGGCAAGGTCGGCACGGAGCAGTACGGCGTCTACTACAAGGCCGCCAACAAGTCCCTGGTCTGGTACAACGCCAAGGTCTTCGAGAACGCGGGCGCGAGCGAACCCAAGACCTGGGACGAGCTGCTGACGACCGCTCAGACCGTCTACGACTCCGGCGTCACGCCGTTCTCGATCCCCGGGGCGGACGGCTGGCCGCTGACCGACTGGTTCGAGAACGTGTACCTGTCCCAGGCGGGCCCGGAGAAGTACGACCAGCTGGCCAAGCACGAGATCAAGTGGACGGACCCCTCCGTGAAGGAGGCGCTGACCACGCTCGCGCAGATCTGGGGCAAGAAGGACTACGTGGCGGGCGGCGCCGACGGTGCCCTCCAGACGCAGTTCCCGAACTCCGTCACCCAGACCTTCACCGGCGGTGACCAGCCCAAGGCGGCGATGGTCTACGAGGGCGACTTCGTGCAGGTCAACATCGCGCAGACGGAAGCGAAGATCGGCACGGACGCGAAGGTGTTCCCGTTCCCGAAGGTCGGCGACACCGCGCCGGTGGTCTCCGGCGGTGACGCGGCGGTCATCCTGAAGGACTCCAAGGGCGCGCAGGCGCTGGCGACCTTCCTGGCCTCGCCGGACGCGGCGGAGATCCAGGCGAAGCTGGGCGGCTACCTCTCGCCGAACAAGAACGTCGACCCGGCGGCGTACCCGAACGACGTGCAGCGCAAGATCGCCGAGGCGCTGGTCGCGGCGGGCGACGACTTCCGGTTCGACATGTCCGACCAGGCCCCGCAGGCGTTCGGCGGTACGCCCGGCAAGGGCGAGTGGAAGGACCTCCAGGACTTCCTGAAGAACCCGACGGACGTGGCCGGCATCCAGGCGAAGCTGGAGTCGGACGCGGCAGCGGCGTACGGGAACTGAGCCGGTCATGGCATCGGCCGGTGCGGCGGGGGCTCCCGGAGCCCCCGCCCCTCCTCGCTCGCGCGGAAGCGTGACCGGCACCCGCAGGACGGTGGCAGCCCTGTTCCTGCTGCCCGCCCTGGTGCTGCTGGGCGCGCTCGTGGTCTACCCGATCGGGTACTCGGTCGTGCGCAGTTTCTATGACCAGTCCGGCGACGGGTTCGCCGGAATCGACAACTACCGGGCCCTGTTCACCGACGACGGCATCCGCACGGCGCTGAAGAACAACGTCCTGTGGGTGGTGTTCGCGCCGACCGTGGCGACCGCCCTCGGCCTGATCTTCGCGGTGCTGACCGAACGCGTCCGCTGGGGAACGGCGTTCAAGCTCGTCGTCTTCATGCCGATGGCGATCTCGATGCTCGCCGCCGGCATCATCTTCCGGCTGGTGTACGACCAGGACCCGGACAAGGGCGTGGCGAACGCGGTGTGGGTCGGCGTGCACGACACGTTCGCGCAGTCGTCGGCGTTCCCCAAGGCCCACCCGGGGCGGCGGTCGCCGCTGGAGCCCGCGGAGGGCGGCGCGTTCCTCACCGCGGAGCCGGTCCGGGCGGGCGATCCGGTCCTCCTGCCGCTGGTCGGCGTGGCCCCGGACCAGATGCCCGGCAGCGCGGAGAAGGCCGTGCCGGCCGAGCCCGAACCGGGCAAGGTCACCGGCACGACCTGGCAGGACTTCACCCGCGGCAAGGGCGTCGGCAGGCTCGGCGTCCCCGACCCGTCCGAACGGGGCTACGCCGGGATGCGGATCGAGGCCGTCAAGGACGGCGAGGTCGTGGCGTCGGCCACCGCGGCCGACGACGGCACCTTCACCCTGCCCGCGGCGGCCGACGGGGCGCGGCTGCGCCTGCCCGCGAGCAACTTCGCGGAGGCCTACAACGGCCTGGACTGGCTCGGCCCGTCCCTGGTCACCCCGGCCATCATCGGGTCGTACATCTGGATGTGGGCGGGTTTCGCGATGGTGCTGATCGCGGCCGGGCTGGCGAGCGTGCCGCGGGAACTGATGGAGGCGGCGCGGGTGGACGGGGCGAACGAGTGGCAGGTGTTCCGCAGGGTCACCGTGCCGCTGCTCGCGCCGGTCCTCGCGGTGGTCACCGTGACCCTGATGATCAACGTCCTGAAGGTGTTCGACCTGGTCTTCATCATCGCCCCCGGCTCCTCCCAGGACGACGCGAACGTGCTCGCCCTGGAGCTGTACCGCAAGGGCTTCTCCGAGGACCAGCCGGGCATCGCCAGCGCCATCGCGGTGTTCCTGCTGCTGCTGGTGATCCCGGTGATGTGGTTCAACGTGCGCAGGCTGCGGCGGGAGGTGCGGCGATGAGCGTGTACCCGTCGTTCTGCCGGGGGCCCGGGGGTCGCCCCCCGGGTGAACGCAGTAACGTGCGCAGGCCGCTACGGGAGGTGCGGCGATGAAGACATCCGTCAGGACGGTCGAAGCACCCGCCGAGACCGTGAAGGCAAGGCGTTCGCCGGCGGCGCGGATCGTGGAGAAGCTGGGCGGCGGTGCCGTCCGGGTCTGCCTGATCCTGGTCGGCCTGTTCTGGCTGGTGCCGACGATCGGTCTGCTGATCTCCTCGCTGCGCGCCCCCGAGGACATGAGCGCGAGCGGCTGGTGGAAGGTGTTCGCCGAGCCGTCCCAGCTCACCGTGGACAGCTACCAAAAGCTGCTGGAGAACGGCGACATCACCGACTCCCTCCTCAACACGGTGCTGATCACCGTCCCGGCGACGGTCCTGGTCGTGGTCATCGGCTCGCTCGCCGGATACGCGTTCGCGTGGATGGAGTTCCCGGGCCGCGACTGGTGGTTCCTGGCGGTGGTCGGCCTGCTGGTGGTGCCCGTGCAGGTGGCGCTGATCCCGATCGCCGAACTGTTCGGCAAGGTGGGCCTGTTCGGCTCCGTCCTCGGCGTGGTCCTCTTCCACGTGGGATTCGGTCTGCCGTTCGCGGTGTTCCTGCTGCGGAACTTCTTCGCGGAGATCCCGCGCGAGCTGCTGGAGGCGGCCCGCCTGGACGGTGCCGGTGAACTGCGCCTGTTCACACGGGTCGTGATGCCGCTGGGCGGACCGGCGATCGCGAGCCTGGGCATCTTCCAGTTCCTGTGGGTGTGGAACGACATGCTGGTGGCGCTGGTGTTCACCGACGCCGGCAGCCAGCCGATCACGGTCGCCCTCCAGACCCAGGTACGGCAGTTCGGCAACAACATCGACGTGCTGGCGCCCGGCGCGTTCGTCTCGATGGTGATCCCGCTGGCCGTGTTCTTCGCCTTCCAGCGGCAGTTCGTGTCCGGCGTGATGGCCGGCGCGGTCAAATAGGCGCTGCGGCAAGGGGGGTGGGCGCCACCGGCCCGCCCCTCCCCGTTCACCCGGTGTCCCCCGGATGCCGTAGGGATACGTAACCAAGTCACTCCATCGGCCGTTGCCCGGACGCAGGCCCTGTCGTCCGCGCCGACCCATGGATGTCCCTTGCCCAGGTTCAGTGTCATCGTCCCCGCGTACGAGGTTCAGGCGTACCTGCACGAGTGCCTCGAATCCGTGCTGTCCCAGTCGTACACCGATCTCGAACTGATCGCCGTCGACGACCGTTCGCCGGACGCGTGCGGCGAGATCATCGACGAGTTCGCGGCCCGCGACCCGCGCGTGCGCGCCCTGCACCTGCCGGAGAACGCCGGGCTGGGCGGCGCCCGCAACGCGGGCATCGCCCGGGCCGCGGGCGACTACCTGCTGTTCCTCGACTCCGACGACACGCTCACCCCGGGCGCGCTGCGCGCGATCGCCGACCGGCTGAAGGACACCGGCGAGCCGGACGTGCTGGTGTACGACCACGCCACCGCGTTCTGGACGGGTGAGACCGAGCGCAACAGGTTCGCCGAGCACCTCACCGAGCGGGGCCCGGCGCCCTTCCGGCTGGAGGACCGGCCGGGGCTGCTCAGGGTGCTGATGGTCGCCTGGAACAAGGCCTACCGGCGGGAGTTCGTCGAGCGGACCGGCCTGGCCTTCCCGCCCGGCTACTACGAGGACACCCCCTGGACCTACCCGGCGCTGATGACCGCGGGGTCGATCGCGACGCTGGACCGGGTCTGCGTCCACTACCGGCGGCGCCGCGGCGGCAACATCCTCTCCACCACCAGCCGCCGGCACTTCGACGTCTTCGACCAGTACGACCGGGTGTTCGCGTTCATCGACCGGCGGCCCGAACTCGCACACTGGCGGCCGGTGTTGTTCCGCCGCATGGTCGACCACCTGACGACCGTGTTCACCAGGCCGGACCGGCTGCCGCGCGGTTCCCGCGGCGAGTTCCTGCGCCGGGCCCGCGCCCACTACCTCCGCCACCGCACCCCCGGCGCGCCCGTCCCGCTGCGCTCCCGGCTGCGCCACGGGCTGGTCCGCCTGGGCCTGCACCGCACCTACCGCGTCCTCCAGGCGGCCGTGGTCCTGCGCCGCCGCGTCCGCGGCCTCGCCGCGCGACTGGCCCGCGTGCTCCGGGCCGCCTGCCTCCAGGCCCACTACCGGATCCAGCTGCGCCTGCCGTTGCACGCCGACCGGGCCGTCTTCGCCGCCTACTGGGGCCGCGGGCACGGCTGCAACCCGGGCGCCCTGGAGAGCGCGTTCCGGGCCTTCGCCCCGCAGGTGCGCACGGCGTGGATCGTCCGCCCCGAGCACCAGCACACCGTCCCGCCCGGCACGCGCCCGCTGCGTCCCGGCACGGCGGCCTACTGGACGGCGCTGGCGCGCTCCACGTACCTGGTGAACAACGTCAACTTCGACCGCCGGCTGGTCAAGCGCCCCGGCCAGGTCTTCGTGCAGACCCAGCACGGCACCCCGCTCAAGCACATGGGCCTCGACCTGCAGGAGCGGCCCGCGGCGGCCCGCGACATGGACTTCGCGGAGTTGCTGAGGGGCGTCGACAAGTGGGACTACGTCCTGTCCGCCAACCGCCACACCACCCTCACCTGGGAGCGCGTCTACCCCGGCGGCTACACCACGCTGGAGTACGGCTATCCCCGCAACGACGTCTTCCAGCGGGCCACCGCCGCGGACGTGGCCCGGCTGCGCGAGGAGCTCGGGATCCCCCGCGACACGGTGGCCGTCCTGTACGCCCCCACCCACCGCGACTACCGCCGCACCCAGCGGGCCGGACTCGACCTGGAACGGCTCCCGGACCGGCTGGGCCCGCGCTTCGTGATCCTGGCCCGCGCCCACTACGGACAGCCCGTCGCCCTGCCCGCGGACGGCCGGGTCGTCGACGTCAGCGGCCACCCGAGCGTGGAGTCCCTCTGCCTGGCCTCGGACGTCCTGGTCACCGACTACTCGTCGATCATGTTCGACTACGCCGACCTGGACCGCCCGATCGTCATCCACGCGGACGACTGGGAGGCCTACGAGGCGGCCCGCGGCACCTACTTCGACGTGCGCGCCTTCCCGCCGGGCGCGGTCGCCCGCACCGAGGACGAACTGGTCGACATCTTCACGTCCGGCCACTGGCACGACTCCCGTGCGGCCCGGCTGCGCGCCGCGTTCCGCGAGCGGTTCTGCCCGTACGGCGACGGACGCGCCGCCGAGCGCGTCGTACGGCGGATCGTGCTGGGCGAGACGGACCTGCCGCCCGTCGTGCCGCTCGCCGAGCGCCGTCCCGTGCCGTCGGCGGCGGCGACGCACACGCGCCCCGCGCTGGCCACCGTGCCGCAGCCGTCGAGCCCCCGCGTCACCAGCCACTAGGAACCGGGAGCCGCGGGAAGCCGAGCGCCGCGGGAAGCCGGGCGCCCGGCGCCGGGACCCCCGTCGACAGCAACCGACACGCACAAGCACAGGCAAGCACAGGCCAGCACAGGCAAGCCGGACACAGGAAGAGCAGCATGCCCCGCTTCAGCATCATCGTTCCGTCCCACGGGGCAGCCGGCCGGCTGTCCCTGGCGCTGGACTCCGTCCTCGGCCAGTCGTTCGGCGACTTCGAGCTGCTCCCGGTCTGCGACGCGCCCGACGCCCCGGCCGCGGCCGTCGCCGCCGGGTACGCCGGGCGGGACGGCCGGGTGACGCCGGTGTTCTCACCGCCGGAGGCGGGGCTCGCGGGGGCGCGCAACACCGGTCTGCGGGCGGCCACCGGCGCGTACCTGCTGTTCCTGGACGGCGACGACACGCTCGCACCGGGCGCGCTGGACGCGCTGGACGCCCGGCTGGCCGGGACGGGCGAGGTCGACGTCCTGTACGCCGAGCACGAGCGCGTCCCGTGGTGGGAGGGCGAGCCGGCCAACCCGGCGGCCCCGCTGTTCGCCGGGGCGCCCCAGGGCGTCTTCGGCCCCGGCGAGGCCCCCGAGGTGACCGGTGTGCGGCTGCCCGTGTGCGGCGCCGTCCACCGGCGCGACTTCCTCACCGCGCACCGGCTCGTCTTCCCCGAGGGGCCCTTCACGGACCTCGGCTTCGGCGGCCTGGTCACCGTGCACGCCGAGCGGATCGCGGTGCTGCGCCGCGTCGTCGTACGGCATCTGCTGCGGCGGCAGGGCAGCCGGCTCGACCTGCCGGGCGAGCACCATACCGACCTGCTGGCGCAGACGGATCTGGTGCTCACCAGGGCCGCCGGGCGCGGCTTCCGCGGTGCCCTGTTCGCCCAGCTCTTCGCCGCCGTCCTGAAGACGGCCGCACACCCGGCCCGGCTGCCCGCCTCCGGTCGCCGCGCGTTCTTCCGCCGGGCGACCGCGCTCTACCGGCGGCACCGGCCGGCCGGGTTCCGCGTGCCGGGCGGGAGCCTCGGCGTGCAGCACCGGCTGCTGGCGGCGGGGGCGTACACGGCGTTCCGTGCGCTGCGGGGCGCCAACCGGAAGGTGTCGGCGGCCGCCCGGCGCGTCCCGCGCCCCCACGGACTGCGCACCCGGCTGTACTACCGGCTCCAGCTGCGCCGCCCCCTCGATCCCCACCTGGCGGTGTACTGCGCCTACTGGGGCCGGGGTTACGCGTGCAACCCCGCGGCTATCCACGCCAAGGCCGCCGAACTCGCCCCGCACATCCGCTCGGTGTTCCTCGTCGAGCCCGGCCGGGAGCACGCCGTGCCGCCGGGCGTCGACCACGCCGTGCTCGGCAGCCGGCGCGCCTGGCGGCTCCTCGCGCGCGCCACGTACCTCGTCAACAACGCCAACTTCGCGGAGGGCGTGGTCAAGCGCGAGGGCAGCGTGCACCTGCAGACGCAGCACGGCACCCCGCTGAAGAAGATGGGCGTCGACCAGTCGACGTACCCGGTGGTGGCGGCGGCGACCGGCAGCTTCACCAAGCTGCTGGGCCGCGTCGACCGCTGGGACTACAACCTGTCCTCCAACACCCACTCCACCCAGATGTGGGAACGCGCCTTCCCCGGCTCGTACGAGCAGCTGGAGTACGGCTATCCGCGCAACGACGTCTTCTGCACGGCGACCGCCGAGGACGTCGCCCGCGTCCGGCGCGAGCTGGGCGTGCCGGAGGGGAGGACGGCCGTGCTGTACGCGCCCACCCACCGCGACCACCGGACCGGCTTCGACCCCGGCCTGGACCTGGAGGCGTTCTGCGAGGCGGCCGGCGACGACGTCGTCGTCCTGCTGCGGGCGCACTACTTCTACGACCGGGGTGCGCGCCGGGGCTCCGGCCGGATCATCGACGTGACCGCGCACCGCTCCTCCGAGGACGTGTGCATGGCCGCCGACGCGCTGGTCACCGACTACTCGTCGATCATGTTCGACTACGCCAACCTGGACCGCCCGATCGTGGTGTACGCCGACGACTGGGACGTCTACACCGAGACCCGGGGCGTGTACTTCGACCTGCTCGCGGCGCCGCCGGGCCCGGTCGCCCGCACGCCCGAGGAGCTGGCCCGCGTCTTCGCCGACGGCTCCTACGCCTCGGAGGCGTCCCGGTCCCTCAGGAACGTCTTCCGGGCCCGCTTCTGCCAGTTCGACGACGGCCGGGCCGCCGAGCGCGTGGTGCGCCGGGTGCTGCTCGGCGAGCCGGCGGAGGCGATCCCGCCCGTGCGGCCGCTCGCCGAGCGCGTCCCGGCCCCCGCCGCCTCCCCTCTCGTGATCTCGTAAGGAGCTGACTCCCGCAGTGCCCCGCTTCAGCATCATCGTCCCCTGCTTCAAGGTGCAGGGCTTCCTGCGCGAGTGCCTCGACTCGGTCCTGGAGCAGTCGTACCGGGACCTCGAGGTGATCGCCGTCGACGACCGCTCCCCCGACGGCTGCGGCGCGATCCTCGACGAGTACGCGGCCCGCGACGACCGGGTGCGGGTCCTGCACCTGCCGGAGAACGTGGGCCTCGGCCGCGCCCGCAACGCGGGCCTGCCGCACGCGAGCGGCGACTACCTGTTCTTCCTGGACAGCGACGACACCCTCACGCCGGGTGCCCTGCGCGCCATGGCCGACCGCCTCGACGAGGCCGGCGTCCCGGAGGTGCTGGTCTTCGACTACGCCCGCACCTACTGGTGGGGCGGCACCCGCCGCAACGCCCTCGCGCACGTCCTCGCGGACTGCGGGGACGCCCCGTTCACCGCCGCCGAGCACCCGGAGATCCTCGACCTGCTGATGGTCGTGTGGAACAAGGTGTACCGGCGGGACTTCGTCGAGGCGGGCGGGTTCCGCTTCCCGCCCGGCTACTACGAGGACACCCCCTGGACCTTCCCGGTCATGCTCAGCGCGCGGCGGATCGCCACGCTCGACCGGATCTGCCTGAACTACCGCCAGCGCCGCCAGGGCAACATCCTGTCCACCACCAGCCGCAAGCACTTCGACGTCCACGACCAGTACGAGCGGGTCTTCGCCTTCGTGGACTCCCGCCCCGAGCTGGCGGGCTGGCGGCCCTACCTGCACCGCAAGATGGGCGAGCACTGTCTGGACATCCTCGCCAAGCCGGACCGGCTGCCTCCCTCCGACCGGCGCGAGTTCTTCCGCCGGACGGCCGAGCTGTTCGCCCGGCACCGCCCGGCCGGCGAGCCGGTGCCCGCCGGGCTGCGCGTGCTGCGGGGGCCGTACGCCGCCTACGCGGCCCGGCGGCAGGGCGCGCGCGCCGGCCGGGAAATCGCCCAGCGGGCCGCGCGGGCGCGCGGGGCGGCCGCGGGGCGCGTCCGCCGGGGCGCGGGCGCCGTGCAGGCCCGGCGCTCGCTCGATCCGCGGCTGGTGGTGTACTCGGCGTTCTCGCACCGGGGCGTCCTGGGCGACCCGGGCGCCGTGTACCGCAAGGCGCGCGAGATCGCCCCGCAGCTGCGCGGGGTGTGGGTCGTGCGGGACGAGGAGACGGCGGCCCGGCTCCCGGAGGGGGTCGAGCACGTGCTGCTGGACTCCCCCGCCTACCGCCGGGTGACCGCGCGGGCCGGCTTCTTCGTCAACAACGTCAACTGGCCCGGCAGCCTCGTCAAGCGCCCCGGCAGCGTCCACGTCCACACCCACCAGGGCACCCCGCTGAAGTACATGGGGGCCGACCTGCTGGACCGGCCCGGCGCCCGGCTGGGCGTGGACGTGCCGCAGATGCTGCGCCGCGCCGACCGCTGGGACCACAGCCTGGTCGCCAACCCGTACTCCGAGCTGGTGTGGGAGCGGGCCTACCCCTGCCACTTCGCCTCCGCGCGCACCGGCAGCCCGCGCAACGACGTGCTGGTGGGCGCCGGTGCGCAGGCCGGTCCGCGGGCCCGCGCCCGCGCCCGCCTCGGCATCCCCGCGGACCACACGGTGGTGCTGTACGCGCCGACCCGCCGGGAGTACGTCCGCGGCGGCCACGTGGACCGGATCGACCTGGCCCGGTTCGCCGCCGACCTCGGCGAGGGCCACACCCTGGTGGTGCGGCTGCACCCGTCCCTGGCGGCCGGTCACGCGCGCGGGACGGGCCTGTCCGACCTGCACCGGCGCGGCGTCGTCGTCGACGCGACGGACGTGCCGGACGTCGAGGAGGTGATGCTCGCCTCCGACGTCCTGGTCACCGACTACTCGGCCCTGATGTTCGACTACGCCCACCTGGACCGGCCGATCGTGGTGCACGCCGACGACTGGGCCGCGTACACGGCGAGCCGGGGCACCTACTTCGACATCACCGCCGAGGCGCCGGGGCACGTCTCGCGCAGCTACCGGGAGCTGGCCTCCCTGATGGCCTCGGGGCGCTGGCGCGACGAGGAGTCGGCGCGGCTGCGGGCCGGTTTCCGGGAGCGGTTCTGCGTGTACGACGACGGGCTGGCCGCCGAGCGGGTGGTGCGGACGCTGCTGCTGGGCGAGGAGATGACCGGCCCCGCCACGGCCCGGGTGCCCGCCCCGGCCGTCGCGGGTGACGTGCTGGCGTCCAGGTGAGGCTGCGTCCGCGCTCCTGGGTGCTCGTCCTGGCCGTGGGGTACGCGCTGCTCCAGCTCGCGAACGTCACCGGCCGGGACACCCCGGACAGCAAGAACTACCTGTCGTACGCGCTGAGTCTGCGCGGGGACGGCAAGCACGAGGCGGCCGCGGCGACGATCGACTGGGCGTGCGAGGGCGAGGCCTCGATCGCGGCCCGGCGGCAGAGCGTGGACGTGGTGCGGTTCCACCGGGCGGATCCGGGTGCCGAGGTGCTCGCCGCGTGCCGGGAGCGGGAGTGGCGCACCGTCGGGGCGCGGCTGGCGGCGGGGCGGACCGGCGGGCACACGGTGCCGTTCATGCCGGACCGCTTCATGCGGATCTTCGAGGCGCGGCCGGGCTACCCGCTGTTCCTCGTGCCGTTCCTCACCCTGTTCGGCGTGACCTGGGGGATGTGGGCGGCGGGGGTCGCGGCGGCGGTGGCGGGCGGGGTGCTGGTCTTCCTGGTCCTGCGCACCCTGCGGGCTCCGGCCGGGGTCTGCCTGACCGGGCAGGCCCTGTACTACGTCCTGCCGGTCGGTACGACCGCGATGCGCCCGATGGCCGAGGGCCTGATGCTGGCACTGACCCTGGTGGCGGTGTGGGGCGGCGCGCTGGCCCTGGACGGGCGGGTGCGGGCGGGGGTGTGGACGGTGGGCGGCGCGCTGGCGGCCCTGTTCGCGGTCAAGCACTCGCAGGCCCTGTTCCTCGGGCTGGCCCTGGCGGCCGCGGGCGCGCTGATCGCCGTACGGCGCCGGCGGCGGGGGCGGCCGGTGGGGCGCGGGGCCGTGGCGGTGGCCGCGGCGGGCGCGGGCGGGGCGGCGGTGACGCTGCTGCTCGCCGGGCTGCTGCGGTACCCGTCGGAGTCGGAGAGCCTCCAGGACCTGCTGACCCGGCACTTCGCGCGGCCGGACCGGGAGCGGCCCTGGGCGGAGTTCTGGCAGTTGCAGCAGCGGTTCTGGCCGGAGTGGCTGCGCCGGCAGCTGTGGGAGCCGCTGTTCGCGGCGGCGCTGGCGGGCGGGGCGTGGGGGGCGCTGCGCGGGCCGCGGCGGGCGTTCGGTGTGCTCGTGGTGGCGGCCGCGTCCACCGGGTTCCTCACCCAGGCCGGGCATCCCGACATCGCCATCTGGGGCGGGCGGCTGATCGTGCTGGCCTGGCTGCTGCCGGTGCTGGGGCTGCCGCTGCTGCTGGAGCCGCTGGTGCGGGGCCGGGTGGTGCTGCCGGCGCAGGAGCGGACCGATCGGACTCACTCGATGAGGTGACGGACGCGAGGCTGTCGAAGCGGGCGGGAACATACCGCCAATGCCCCTCTTTGTTCCGGTCCGATGAGCGTCGGCGTCCTGACCCGGCGTCCCGTGCGCGGGGCGACGGCGCTGTACGGCGGGCGCGGTCCGCGTCCGACGCCGTACCAGGTCTTCGGGTTCCTGTTCTGGCTGGTGATGTCGCTGGCGTACTGGCGGGTGCCGCTGTGCTGCGACGCCGGGCAGCACGCGGCGGTCGTCGAACGGCTGCGGGCCGACCTGTTCCACCCGCGCCATCCGACGGGCGACCTGCCGGGCGCGGGCAGCCCGTACTACTCGCCGTACGCGGTGGCGCAGGGGGTGTTCGCGCGGCTGACCGGGCTGTCGGGCTGGGACGTGCTGCGGGTGGCCGGCCCGGTCAACCTGGCGGTGCTGCTGACCGGCGTCGGCCGCCTGACGCGCGCGCTCACGCCGCGGCCGTGGGCGCCGGTGCTGGCGCTGGCGGCGACGACCCTGCTGTGGGGCACCGAACGGGCCTGGTGGAGCGGTTATCTCAACCTGATGTCGATGACCGGCAACCTCGGCTATCCGTCGGCCTTCGCCATCGGGCTCGCGTTCTGGGCCTGGGCGTGGACCGCCACGCGCGCGCGTGACGCGCGGGCCGTGCGGTTCGTGGGCCCGAGCGGGCTGCGCGGCTTCGCCGGGTACGCGGCGCTGGGCGGCCTGTACGGGGTGATCCTGCTGGTGCACCCGATCACGGCGGTGGCGGCGGTGACCGGGGGCGTGGCCTTCGTGGCGGGCCGGCAGCGCGGCCGGCGCCCGGCGGTGGTGCTGCGCTGGGCCCTGACGGGCGCGACGGCCCTGCTGACCGCCGCCGCGTGGCCGTACTTCGACGTGTTCGCGCTGGCCGGCGACTCCAGCGTCGACGCGATGCACCGGCGGCTGTACGAGGGGCTCGCCGGGCATTTCTGGCTGGCGCTGCCGGGTGTGCCGGCGCTGTGGCTGCGGGGCCGCAGGAACGGCGTCCGCGATCCGCTGGTGCTGATGTTCGCCCTGGACGTCCTGGTGGTGGCGTACGGCTGGGTCAGCGGCCACTACACCTACGGGCGGATCCTCGGTCTCACGCTCGTGCCGCTGCAGTTCGCGCTCGCGGTGGAACTGGCGGCGCCCCGGCCGTGGGGCGCGGGGCGGCGGGTGCTGGGGGCGGTCACGGCGGTCGCGGCCTGCGTCGGTTTCCTCACCGTGCAGGCCGGGGCGGTCGTCCCGCGCGCGGTGGACCCGGTGGGCTTCGCCCAGCCGCCGCGCTGGGCGTCGTACGACTGGGCCGCCCGGTACATGGCGCCCGGCGAGGTGGTGATCGCGGACGGCTACTACGCCGTCCACATGATCGCCGGGTACGGGCCGAACCTGGCCGCCCCCGCCTGGCCGGACGCGGCCCTGGACGAGCGGGAGCGGCTGCGGCGGCTCGCGGACGTGCGCGCCTACCTCGCGCCGGAGTCGACCCGCGCCGAGCGGTCGGCGATCGTCCGCCGCCACCGCGTCCGCTGGCTGCTGCTCACGCGCTGGCACCGGGTGCCCGAGGAGGCCGTGGTGGTGGCGTGGAGCAGGGAGACGGGCGAGGTGCTGGCGCGGGTCGCTCCGTGAGCCGGTTACTCGATGACGAGGTCGACCTCGATGTTGCCGCGGGTGGCGTTGGAGTACGGGCAGACCTGGTGGGCCTGCTCGACCAGCTTGCGGCCGGTCGCCTCGTCCACGCTGTCCGGCAGCTCGACGCGGAGGGCGACCTTGAGGCCGAAGCCCTCGCCCTGCTTGCCTATGCCGACCTCGGCGGTCACGGCGGCGTCGGACAGGTCGACCTTGGCCTGCCGGCCGACCAGGCCGAGGGCGCTGCCGAAGCAGGCCGCGTAACCGGCGGCGAAGAGCTGCTCGGGGTTGGTGCCCTGACCGTCGCCGCCCAGTTCCACCGGCATGGCCAGGCCGAGGTCGATCCGGCCGTCGGAGGAGACGGTGCGGCCCTCGCGGCCGTGGGTGGCGGTGGCGACTGCGGTGTAGAGCGCGTCCATGGATGAACCATCCCTCTCGGAAGTCTGCGTTCGGGGGTGGCCCGCCCTCGCGCCGTTCGCGTCCGGGCGGCCTCACGACGACAAGTAGAGCACACAATTCAATTGGGCACAACTAAATGGCCCGCAAGAGCTACTCTGGAGGCATGACCCCGATGTCGACTCCCGATGCCGCTGCCGACGCCGTCGGCTCGCAGGAGAACTGGCTCCGCCTGGACAGCCAGATCTGCTTCTCCCTCCAGGCCGCCTCGCGCGCCTTCAACGGCGTCTACCGCGTGATCCTGAAGGACCTCGGGCTGACCTACCCGCAGTACCTGGTGCTGCTCGTGCTCTGGGAGCAGGGCGAACTGCCCGTCAAGAAGCTGGGCGAGCACCTGCGCCTGGACTCCGGCACGCTCTCGCCGCTGCTGAAGCGGCTGGAGTCGGCCGGCCTGGTGCGTCGCGAGCGCAGCGCCCGCGACGAGCGCTCGGTGGAGGTCCACCTGACCGAGGCGGGCACCGCCCTGCGCGCGCGGGCGGTACGGGTGCCGGTCCGGATCGCCGCCGCGACGGGCCTCGAACTGGCGGAGATCGCCGAGCTGCGCGAACGCCTCGACCGGCTCACCACCGCGCTGGACGGGGCCGCCCTGCAGGAGGAACGCGGCGACGCACGGCGAGCGGAACCGACCGACGACACCGACGCCGCCGGCGACGCCGACCGGTGACCGGGGAACCCGCGGGACGCGAGGCGCCACCGGCGTCCGACACGTGGTGGACCTCGCGGAGGCGCACGTCGCCGCCGCGCACGCCCTCCGGGCCTCCTCCGGCCGGGACCTCGCCCTCGACATCGGCCGCGGGGAGGGCGTCTCCGTCCGCGAGATGATCGACCGCGTCAACGCCGTCACCGGCTACGACCGGCCCCCACGGTCACCCCGCGCCGCCCCGGCGACCCGGCCCGCGTGGTCGCCTCGGCCGAGCGCGCCGCCGCGGAACTGGGCCGGCGGGCCGAGCGCGACGTCCAGGACATGATCGTCTCGGCCTGGGAGGGCTGGGTACGGCTGCACCCCGAGGCGGCGCGGGCGTAGGGCGCGTTCCCAAAGCCCCTCCCCCGGAGGGGTGCCCCCGGCCCGGCGGCGCCGGGGGACGCCTCCACGGCTCGTCCGGGTACGCCGGGTGCCCGCTCAGAGCGCCTTGATCGCCTGCGCGGTGGCCCGCGCCAGGGCGCCCAGGTACCCCTTGGGCAGCTTCGGACTGCGGATCACGACGGAGCGCCAGTAGAGCGGGCCGGAGATGAGGTCGAGCGCCAGCTCGTCGTCCAGGTCCCCGCGCACCTCACCGCGCCGGGTCGCCGCCGCCACGATCTTCAGGGCGACGCCCTCCTGTCCGTCCCGCAGCGCCTTCTGCATGGCCTCGGCGATCTCCGGGTTGCGGGCCGCCTCGGCCTGGAGGTCGGGGATGATCTGCGAGGCCACGGGATGCCGCAGCGCCCGTGACGTCACCTCGTACAGCACCCGCAGATCGCCTTCGAGGCTGCCCGTCTCCGGTGCCGGCAGGCCCTGTACGGCGATCGCCGAGACGATGTCCAGGACGAGGTGCAGCTTGGAGCGCCAGCGCCGGTACACGGCCGTCTTGCCCACGCCGGCGCGGCGGGCGATGCCCTCGATGGACATCCGCGCGTAGCCGACGGTGGCGAGCTCCTCGAACACGGCCGCCCGGATGGCCTCCGTCACGTCCTCGCGGAGCACGGCCGCCCCCGCGGGGGCCCGGCGGCGAGGACGCGTCTGGGGCCCGTCGGCGTTCGTCGTCATGCGAACCAGCATAGGGCGTGACGACGATACGGTCCCGTCCCTACGCAAAGCGCCGTGGCGTCACGACGAAACGGTGCCGTCGCCGCGAGAGGCTCCGGCACCCCGGCGGTGACGCACCGGTGCCATCGTCGCGGCGCGGCGGTCTCGTCCCGGCGACGGATGCGTCTCGTCCCGGCGTCGCCCCGGTCTCGTTGTCGCCTCGGAACGGTCTCGCCGCCGCAACGGCCCCGTGGTTCCGTGACGACGAAACGGTTGCGTTCCGACGCCCATTCGGCCTACGCTCGCGTTGCGACGATACGGTGCCGTCCCGACGTAAGAGAACGTGATGAGAAGCGTGAGAAAACGCCGGCCGACGGCGGGACAGCCGGACGCGCGCACCCCCACCCCCCGAGTGAAAGCAGCGGATGTGAGTCAGGTCCTCCACACACCGCCCCCGGCGCGGGCCGAGGCCCATGAAGACCTCGCGGCCCTCGCGGCCCGGCACGGCCTCTCGGTCAGCGGTGCCCGCCCCTCCCTGCCCGAGTACATCCGCCAGCTGTGGGCGCGCCGGCACTTCATCACCGCGTTCGCCACGGCCAAGCTCACCTCGCAGTACAGCCAGGCGAAGCTGGGCCAGGTCTGGCAGGTGATGACCCCGCTGCTGAACGCGGCCGTGTACTACTTCATCTTCGGGGTGCTGCTCCAGACCAAGAAGAACGTCCCGGACTACATCCCCTTCCTGGTCACGGGGGTGTTCATCTGGACGTTCACGCAGAGTTCGATCATGGCGGGCACCAAGGCGATCTCGGGCAACATCGGCCTGGTACGGGCGCTGCACTTCCCCCGGGCCGCGCTGCCGATCTCGTTCTGCCTCCAGCAGTTGCAGCAGTTGCTGTTCTCGATGGCCGCCCTGGTGCTGATCCTGCTCGTCGTGGGGGTGCCGCCGGCCCTGTCCTGGCTGCTCGCGATCCCCGCGCTGGCGCTCCAGTTCACCTTCAACGCGGGCGTTTCGCTGATCCTGGCACGCCTGGGCGCGAAGACCCCGGACATCGCCCAGCTGATGCCGTTCGTGCTGCGCACCTGGATGTACGTCTCGGGCGTGATGTGGAGCATCGACATCCTGCTCAGCCAGCACAGCGACCTGCCGTCCTGGGTCGCCGACGTGCTGCGTGCCAACCCGACGGCCGTCTACATCGACCTGATGCGGTTCGCGCTGATCGACAGTTTCCACGCCGACAGCCTCCCGCCGCACGTGTGGGCGACCGCGGTCGGCTGGGCGCTGCTGGCGGGCGTCGGCGGCTTCATCTACTTCTGGAAGGCTGAGGAGACGTACGGCCGTGGCTGACAACACAACGCTGAACCACCCCGCAGACGACACCGGCGCCGCCGGCGAGCGCGTCCCCACCGTCATCGCCGACGGCGTCGACATCGTCTACCGCGTCAACGGCACCACCGGGGGCCGCGGTTCCGCCACCGCCGCCCTGAACCGCATCGTGCGCCGCAAGAAGAGCGAGAAGGCGGCGGGCGTCCGCACGGTGCACGCCGTCAAGAACGTCTCCTTCGTGGCGTACAAGGGCGAGGCGATCGGCCTGATCGGCACCAACGGCTCGGGCAAGTCGACGCTGCTCAAAGCGGTCGCGGGCCTGCTGCCGGTGGAGAACGGCAGGATCTACACCGACGGCCAGCCGTCCCTCCTCGGCGTCAACGCGGCCCTGATGAGCGATCTGACCGGCGAACGCAACGTCCACCTGGGCGGCCTGGCCATGGGCATGACCCGGGAGCAGATCAAGGAGCGCTACCAGGAGATCGTCGACTTCTCGGGCATCAACGAGAAGGGCGACTTCATCTCCCTGCCGATGCGCACGTACTCCTCCGGCATGGGCTCCCGGCTGCGGTTCTCCATCGCCGCCGCCAAGGACCACGACGTCCTCCTCATCGACGAGGCGCTGGCCACCGGCGACGCGAAGTTCCGGCAGCGGTCGGCGGACCGCATCCGCGCGATGCGCGAGCACGCCGGCACGGTCTTCCTGGTCAGCCACAGCAACAGCTCGATCCGCGAGACCTGCGAGCGGGTGCTGTGGCTGGAGCGCGGCGAGCTGCGCATGGACGGCCCGACCGAGGAGGTCCTCAAGGAGTACGAGGCGTTCACCGAGCCGAAGAAGAAGCGCCCGGCCGCGACGAAGTCCTGACGCCCCGCCCGCACCGGGAGGGAAAAAGGGGGGGTGCCCCCGAGCCGTACGAGGCTCGGGGGCACCCCCCTTTTTCCGTCCCGGTTTTTTGTCCCGTTTCTACGAGTGCGTCCGCAGCAGCGTCCGCATGGTCCGCATCGCCACCGACAGGTTGGCGAGGTCGAAGGTCTCCGAGCTCTGGATCTCCTCCAGCGTGGTGCGCGCCCGGCCCAGGATCGCCGCGTTCTTCTCCTCCCACGCCGTGAACCGCTGCTCGGGCGTCGAGGTGCCGTTGCCGACGGCCAGGACGTCCGCGGTGAGCGCCGCGTGGGCCGCGTACAGGTCCTCGCGGATGGAGGCGCGGGCCATGGACTGCCAGCGGTCGGCGCGCGGCAGCTCGATGATGCGGTCCATGAGCTGGGTGATGTGCAGCCGGTCGGCGAGGTCGTAGTACACCTCGGCGACGTCCAGCGGATCCCGGTCCATGCGGTCGGCCACCGACACGATGTCGAGGGCGGGGAACACCGACGAGAACCCGGCGACCCGGGTGGCGACCTCGTCGGGCACGCCGGCGCCGGTCAGCTCGTCGTAGATCTGCTGCCACCACTCCAGGTCCGCGCCGCGCAGCAGCTTCGTCAGCTGCCCCCAGACCTGCTCGACGCGGTCGGCGAAGAAGTCGACGGTCGCGGCGAGCTGCACCGGTTGCGGCCGGTTGTTGAGCAGCCAGCGGGTGCCGCGTTCGACCAGGCGGCGCGAGTGCAGCCGGATGCGGGTCTGGACGGCGGCCTCGACCTGGTTGTCGAGGTCCTCGACCGCGTCCCACACCGGCGCCGAGCGGAAGATCGCCCGGGCCGCGGTCTGCGCCCGCACGATCTCCTCCAGCGAGGCGCCGGTCTCCTCCCGCAGCCGGTGCAGGTAGGTCGTACCGCCGGTGTTGACGGTGTCGTTGACCAGGACCGTCGTGGTGATCTCGCGGCGCAGCGGGTGGTTGTCGATCTGCTCCGCGAACTGCTCGCGCAGCGCGGTCGGGAAGTACGAGTACAGCAGTCCGCGCAGGTAGGGGTCCTCGGGCAGCGAGGTGCGCAGCAGCTCGTCCGACACCGTGATCTTCGTGTACGCCATGAGGACGGCCGTCTCGGGCCCGGTCAGGCCGTGACCGGAGGAGAGCCGCTCACGGATCTGCCGGTCGGTGGGCAGGAACTCCAGCGCCCGGTCGAGGTGGCCCTCGCGGACCAGGTGGCGCATGAAGCGCTGCTGGGCGTGGAGCATGTCCTTGGACTGGGCCAGGGCGTTGGCGATGGCGGTGTTCTGCGCGTAGTTGTTGCGCAGGACGAGGGCGCCGACCTCGTCGGTCATCTCGGCGAGCAGCTTGTTGCGCTGCTTGACCGTCATGTCGCCGTCGGTGACCAGGCCGTTGAGCAGGATCTTGATGTTCACCTCGTGGTCGGAGGTGTCCACGCCCGCGCTGTTGTCGATGGCATCGGTGTTGATCTTGCCGCCGCCGCGCGCGTACTCGATCCGGCCGAGCTGGGTCAGGCCCAGGTTGCCGCCCTCGCCGACGACGCTCGCGCGCAGGTCGGCGCCGTCGACGCGGATGGCGTCGTTGGCCTTGTCGCCGACGTCGGCGTTCGACTCCGCCGACGACTTCACGTACGTACCGATGCCGCCGTTCCACAGCAGGTCCACCGGCGCCTTGAGGATGGCCTTCATCAGGTCGGCCGGGGTCACCTTGGTGACCTTGTCCTCGATGCCGAGGGCCGCCCGGATGTGCGCGTTGACGGGGATCGCCTTCGCCGTGCGGGGGAAGACGCCGCCGCCCGCCGACAGCAGCGCGGTGTCGTAGTCGGCCCAGCTGGAGCGCGGCAGCTCGAACAGGCGGCGGCGCTCGGCGTAGGAGGTCGCCGCGTCGGGCTCGGGGTCGATGAAGATGTGGCGGTGGTCGAAGGCGGCCACGAGCCGGATGTGCTCGGAGAGCAGCATGCCGTTGCCGAACACGTCACCGGACATGTCCCCGATGCCGACGACGGTGAAGTCCTCGACCTGCGTGTTCACGCCCAGCTCGCGGAAGTGCCGCTTCACGGACTCCCAGGCGCCGCGGGCGGTGATGCCCATCGCCTTGTGGTCGTAGCCCGCGGAGCCGCCGGAGGCGAAGGCGTCACCGAGCCAGAAGTCGTAGGACTGCGCGACCTCGTTGGCGATGTCGGAGAACGTCGCCGTGCCCTTGTCGGCGGCGACCACCAGGTAGGTGTCGTCCTCGTCGTGCCGGACGACGTCGGCCGGCGGCACGACCTCCCCGGCGACCATGTTGTCGGTGATGTCGAGCAGCGCCGAGATGAACGTCCGGTAGCTGGCGATGCCCTCGGCGAGCCAGGCGTCCCGGTCGACACCCGGGTCGGGCAGCTGCTTGGCGACGAAGCCGCCCTTGGCGCCGACCGGCACGATGACGGTGTTCTTCACCATCTGCGCCTTGACCAGGCCGAGGACCTCGGTGCGGAAGTCCTCACGCCGGTCGGACCAGCGCAGGCCGCCGCGCGCGACCTTCCCGAACCGCAGGTGCACGCCCTCCACCTGCGGCGAGTACACCCAGATCTCGAAGGCGGGGCGCGGCGCCGGCAGGTCGGGGATGGCCTGCGGGTCGAACTTCATCGACACGTAGTCGTGCGGGGCGCCGTCCGCGGTGAGCTGGAAGAAGTTCGTGCGCAGGGTCGCCTTGATGACGGTGAGGAAGGACCGCAGGATCCGGTCCTCGTCGAGAGAGGCCACCTGGTCGAGGGCGGCGTCCAGCTCCTCCAGCAGCGCGTCGACGATCTCGCGCCCGGCACGCTGCCGGTCGGGCGACATCCGCGCCTCGAACAGCGAGACGAGCAGCCGGGTGGTGTGGACGTTCGTGCGGAGGGTGTCCTCCATGTAGTCCTGGCTGAAGGTGGAACCGGCCTGCCGCAGGTACTTCGCGTACGCCCGCAGCACCATCGCCTGCCGCCAGCCGAGCCCGGCGCTCAGCACGAGGGCGTTGAAGCTGTCGTTCTCCGCCTTGCCGGTCCAGGTGGCGGCGAACGCCTCCTGGAACCGCTCGCGCCCGTCGTCGCCGAGCTGGTCGCCGGCGCCGCCGCCCAGCGACTTGGGCAGCCGCAGGCCGAAGTCGTAGATCCAGGCGACACTGCGGTCGGAGCAGCGCAGCTCGTAGGGCCGCTCGTCGATGACCTCGACGCCGAGCCGGTTGAGCACCGGCAGCACCGCCGACAGGGAGATCGAGTCCCCCTTGCGGTAGATCTTGAAGCGGCGCTCGTCGGGGGCGGCGCCCACCGGCTCGTACAGGCTGAGCGAGAAGTTCTGCTCCTCGGTGAGCCGCTCGATGTGGACGAGGTCGGCGACCGCGGAGCGCGGCGTGTGATCGGCCTTGTAGCCCTCGGGGAAGGCGTTGCTGTAGCGGCGCAGCAGCTCCGCCGTCCGCTCCTCGCCGAGTTCGGCGTTGAGCGCGTCCTGGAAGGCGTCCTCCCAGGAGCGGGCCGCCTCGACGAGCCGCGCCTCGATGCGTTCCTTGTCGCCGTCGGACAGCTGCGGCAGCTCGGTGCCCTGCGGGACCCGGACGACGAAGTGCAGGCGGGACAGGATCGACTCGGTGTTCCAGGCGGTGAAGTCGACGCTGGTGCCGCCCAGTTCCTCCTTGAGGATGTCGATGATCCGCAGCCGTACGCCGGTGGTGTAGCGGTCGCGGGGCAGGTAGACGAGGGCCGAGTAGTAGCGGCCGTACTCGTCCTGGCGCAGGTAGAGCCGCAGCCGGCGCCGCTCCTGGAGGTAGAGCACGGACGTGACGATGGAACGCAGTTCGTCGACCGGCGTCTGGAACAGCTCGTCGCGCGGGTAGGTCTCCATGATCTGGAGCAGGTCTCGCCCGTCGTGGCTGTTGGGCGAGAACCCGGCGCCCTTCAGCACACTGTCGACCTTGCGGCGCACGACCGGCACCCGCAGCACGGACTCGGTGTAGGCGGCGGAGGAGAACAGCCCGAGGAAGCGGCGCTCACCGACGACGTTGCCCTCGGCGTCGAACTTCTTGACGCCGATGTAGTCCAGGTACGACGGCCGGTGCACGGTGGCCCGGCTGTTGGCCTTGGTCAGGATGAGCAGCTTGTGCTCGCGCGCCTTGGCGCGGGCGTCGGCCGGGAGCCGCTCGAAGGAGGGGCTGACCGGGTGGGCGTCGCCCTCGGCGTGATGCGGGTCGGCGCGCAGGATGCCGAGCCCGGTGCCGGGGACGGCCGCGAGGGAGTCGTCGGCGCGCAGCTGGTACTCGCGGTAGCCGAGGAAGGTGAAGTGGTTGTCGGCCAGCCAGCGCAGCAGCTCGCGGGCCTCCTCCACGTCGGGCGAGGCCAGGTCGCCGGGCACGGGCTCGCCCGGCAGGTCGTCGGCGATCCGCAGGGCGGCGTCGCGCATCTTCTCCCAGTCCTCGACGGCCTCGCGGGCGTCGGACAGGACACGCAGCAGGTCGGCGGTGATCTGCTTGAGGTCGGCGCGGTCGGTCTCGCGGTCCGTCTCGACGTGGATCCAGGACTCGATGTGCGCGTCGTGCGGCAGGTCGGCGGCGGCCGGGGGCGCCTCGATCACCTCGATGAGCCGGCCGGTGACGTCCCTGCGGACGACGACCTGCGGGTGGATGACGAGATGGATCCCGCGGCCCTGACGGGTCAGCTCGTTCGTCACGGAGTCCACGAGGAAGGGCATGTCGTCGGTGACGACCTCGACGACGGAATGGCTGCACGTCCAGCCGTTCTCCTCGACGGTCGGGGTGTGGACGCGCACGTTCGCGGTGCCCTGGGGGCGGTTCTCCGCCAGTCGGTAGTGCGAGAAGGCGGCCCCGAAGACATCGACCGGGTCGCGGTCGGTGAGGTCCTCCGCAGCGGTGTGCAGGTAGTAGCGCTGGAGGAACGAGAGCACGGACGCGTGGTCCGGCGTGCCCGGGATCCCCGGACCGCCCTCGCCCGTCGTCCCGGTCGGTAGGTGCCCCCCGACCGGACTGTTCTCAGCGACCCGGGCCGCCCGTTCGAGCAGCTCGGCCTTGGCTTCGTCCAGCTTGGTCTGCATTGTCCTCTGGCTCCTGTCGCGCGCCGTTGCGTGACGTAGAAGGAAGTACGGTCTCTTCCCCTGCGGCTCGACGCCACGGCCCGGGGTCTCCGGGCTGCTCCGACGCTATGCCGCAGGATGAGAGGAGCGGGGGGTTATCAGCCATTCCCGACGTGTCCCACAGGTGTGACGCTGCTCTCCGCGCCGCCTGCTCGTGGGGTGTGTACGGCGTCCTGGGGGCCCTGGTGGCCCCGTCCCGCCCGCGCGGACCAGCGACTGACGCCCGGCTGCGGATGTCGTCCGCACGCACCGGGCGCGGGGCAGGGGCAACCGCACCCCCGCGAGCTATCGCGCTGATCACGCCACCAAGGCTATCGCCCCCCACCGGGGGCCCGTCATGAGCCGTATGTGTACAAAACCGGGGGTGGAAGTTTGACGTTCTGCACAGGGGTGCGGCGGGGGGTTGTGTGAAGGGACGGACCGGAACCGTCGGAACCGGGCGGGGCGGAGGGACGCACGGAAAGCGGGGGGGCGGAGGGGAGCGCGGAAGGCAGCGGGGCGCACGGAAAACGTTGGGGCGGAGGGGCGCGCGGAAAGCGGGGGGCGGAGGGCGGGAAGGGGGTCATGACGGGAGGGGGTGGGAAAAGTCGACGCCGGCCCCGGCCCCGGGCACTCTGAGAGCGACCCCCCTCTTGGCGAGGCCGCGCCGAGGAGGCAGGTTGTCCGAGGAGAGCGCCCGCCCGAGAGGAGCCGCCCGACATGACCACGAAGATCCTCATCGTCACCGGCGACGCAGCGGAGTCCCTGGAAGTCCTCTACCCCTATCAGCGCCTGCGCGAGGAGGGCTACGAGGTCCACATCGCCGCTCCCGCCCGCAAGCAGCTCCGCTTCGTCGTCCACGACTTCGAACCCGGCTTCGACACCTACACCGAGAAACCCGGCTACACCTGGCCCGCCGACCTCGCCTTCTCGGAGGTCGACCCCGGCGCGTACGCCGCCGTCGTGATCCCCGGCGGACGCGCCCCCGAGTACCTGCGCAACGATCCCGAGCTGCGCAAGATCCTCAAGTCGTTCTTCGACACGGACAAGCCGGTCGCCCAGATCTGCCACGGCCCGCTGCTGACCGCCGCGGTGGACGGGCTGTCGGGCCGCCGCGTCACGGCGTACCCGGCCCTGGAGCTCGACATGCAGAGCGCCGGCGCGACCTTCCAGGACACCGAGGCGGTCGTCGACGGCACGCTGGTCTCCTCCCGGGCCTGGCCGGACCACCCCGCGTGGATGCGCGAGTTCCTGAAGGTGCTGCGCACGAAGGCACCGGCGACCTGACGGGGCCGGCGCACGGCCTCCCTCGCACGGCTCGCGTCGCGCGGGTCGCGTCGCAAGGCTTCCGCCACCCGGCCGGCCCTCACCCGGCCCCGGCGCGGCCCGGCGGTGCGGCGCTCCCGGTGGCGCCGTACCCGGTGCGCCCCGACCAGGCGGCGCCCCGTCAGGCGGCCGTCCAGGGGGGGCGCCCCGTCAGGCGGCCATCCGTTCCGCCGTCTCGACGGCCTCCTGGAGGGTGTCCACCACGGGCACGCCGACGCCCTCCAGGCTGGCCCGGCTGTGCGACCCCCCGGTGTACAGCACGGCCCGCGCGCCCACGTGCAACGCCGCCACCGCGTCGTCGGCGGCGTCCCCGATGACCACGGTGCGCTCCACGTCGACCTCGGCCAGGGTTTCCAGATGGCGCACCATGTGCTCGGTCTTGCTGCCGCCGGACGGCCCGGTCCGCCCGTCGACGCGGACGAAGTACGGCTCGATCCCGAACCCCCGGACCAGCGGGACCAGCTCGTCGTGCACGTACATGCTCAGCAGCGACTGGCTGCGGCCCGCCGAACTCCACCCGGCGAGCAGCTCCGCCGCCCCGGTGGTGAGCCCGCACCGCACCCGGTGCTCGGCGTAGTACCGGTGGAAGACCTCGTCCATGACCTGCCACTCGGCGTCGGTGGGCAGTCTGCCCAGCAGCCGCTCGTAGAACTTGGGCACCGGTACGCAGTACAGCGCCCGGTACCGCTCGAGCGTGATCGGCTCCAGCCCCAGCTCGACGAACGCCGCGTTCGTGGCTCCGATGATGGCGTCGTTGTCGTGGAACAGCGTCCCGTTCCAGTCCCACACGATGTGTGCCCCGGCCTGCTTCCCCATACCCGCAAACGTACCCGCCCCCACCGACACCCGGAACAGCCGTGACTCGGGGCAGCGGTGCCTCGCGCCACGGGGGACCACCGGACGCCGGGTCCTCGGTCCACGGCGCGTGGCCCAAGGCCCGCGGTCCGGGCCCGCGGGCCGTCGGTCCCGTCCTCAGCGGCCGGATTCCACCAGGCCGGCGATCTCCTGCACGGCGAACCACAGCAGTTCGTGGTCCTCGGCGCCGTCGACCACGAACTGGGCGTCGTCGTCACCGGCGTCCGCCGCCGGCAGCGCCGCGACCGCGGCGGTCACGTCCGCCTCCGCGTCGTCGGCGTCGATGTGCACGGCGGCCGCCTTGGCCAGTCGCACGGGCCCGGTCACCCGGACCTCGCCGAGCGCCGCCGGGTCCAGGGCACGGTCGGGGTCCGACACGGCAGCACCGTCCGGTACGTCGACGGCGACCACCACGCGCCGCCGCGGCGCCGCGGGGTCCGACACCAGCAGCCGCAGCGAGGCGAGCGCGGCCCGGCCGAGGGCCGCGTACTCCAGTTCCTCGATGTCCTCGGAGACGTACCACTCGCGCAGTCCGGGCGTGACGGCACAGGCGACGAGCTGCCCGGACGACCCCAGTTCTCCCGTCGCGTGCGCCTCGGCGAGACCGGGGAGGGTCAGGGGGACGTAGACGCGCATGATGGGCCGCTCTTTCGTGGTCGAAGGCTCCGCTCGGTGTCCCCCGCATCTCCGGAGGGCCTCCAGGATACGTGCGGGCGCCCCCTTTCGAGTCCCTGTCCCCGACCTCCCAGGCGTCCACCCCGGGCCCCGAAATTCACCCCACACACGGCTCCCACCTGCACTTCTTTTCTCCCGCACCACTCCGACGAGTGAAACCGCCCGACCCGCCGACACCACTCTGAGCTACTTGCTGTCACGCACTGCGACCGAGTAGAAGATCCCCAGCACAAGTTACCGCCCGGTAGACGCCGTCGGCCGGGCCCAGTGAACGGGGACAACCATGAACAAGGTCATGACGAGGACGCAGCGCACTCCCGGCGGCCGCCCGCCCGGCCGCGGCGACACCCGCCGCCCCGCCGGCACCCCGCCCCGGGTCCCGAGCGGCGGGACCCGCCCGGCCCCCGCCGGCGGCCGCCCGCCCGGCTCACCCGGCACCCTCCCCTCCGCCCGCACCCGCCCCGCCGACAACCGCCCCACCGCCGCCGGCGCACCCCGTGCCACACCGCTCACCACGACGCACACCGTTCCCGCCCAGAGCCCCCGCAGGCCCCTCGCCCAGCCCGGGCAGCCCAGCCCCACCGATCTCTTCGCCGACCGGCTCCTCGCCGTCCTCAGCGGCCGCCGCCCCGTCCACTCGATGCTCCGCCACACCGTCGGCCGCGCCTACGACGACCTGGCGCACCTCGCCGAGAGCGGCCCCCTGCGCACCACCCGCGGCACCCACCCCGTCGTACGCGACATCGGCTACTACGTCGCCCGTCCCGGCGCCCTGGAGGTCTTCGCCCGCATCGGCGCGGGTGACCGCCTGCGCGCGATGGCGTTCCGCCTGGAGCGCGGCACGGACCGCCGCTGGCGGTGCACGGCGGTGGAACTCGGCGGCCCCCGCCGGCCCCCCACCGACAACGACTGAGCAGCCCTTCCCCGCCAGGCCGGAAGAACCGGGCGAGCGGCACCCCACCCCCGCGAACGCCGACGGGCCGGACCACCCTCGGGCGGTCCGGCCCGTGACGACCGTGACTACTTCGTACGACGACTACTTGTCCTTCTTGTGGCGACTACTTCTTACGCCGCCGCCCGGCCTTCGCCTGCTTGCGCCGCTCCGCGCGGGTCAGACCGTCCGCCTCCGAGCGCACGGGCTCCTCGTCGCTCTCGAAGTCGCCCTCGACGGTGCCGCCCTCGCCGTCCACGGTCGGCGCCGAGAAGTGCAGGTTGCGCCGCTGCGGGGCGTCCAGACCCTTGGCGCGGATCTCCGGACGAGCCTGCGCCGGCACCACGTCCTGCTTCTCCATGTCGACCGGCGCCGCGTCCTCGACCGGCACCTCCTCGACCTGCTGCTCGACCTGGACCTCCAGGTTGAACAGGTAGCCGACGGACTCCTCCTTGATGCCGTCCATCATCGCGGAGAACATGTCGAAGCCCTCACGCTGGTACTCCACCAGCGGGTCCTTCTGCGCCATCGCGCGCAGGCCGATGCCCTCCTGGAGGTAGTCCATCTCGTAGAGGTGCTCACGCCACTTGCGGTCCAGGACCGACAGCACGACCCGCCGCTCCAGCTCACGCATGATCTCGGAGCCGAGCTGCTTCTCCCGCGACTCGTACTGCTCGCGGATGTCGTCCTTGATCGACTCGGCGATGAACTCGGCGGTGAGCCCCGCACGGTCGCCGGCCGCCTCCTCCAGCTCCTCCACGGTGATCTTCACCGGGTACAGCTGCTTGAAGGCGCCCCAGAGCCGGTCCAGGTCCCAGTCCTCGGCGAAGCCCTCCGCGGTCTCCGCCGACACGTACGCGTCGATCGTGTCGTCCATGAAGTGGTGGATCTGCTCCTGGAGGTCCTCGCCCTCCAGGACACGACGCCGCTCGCCGTAGATGACCTCGCGCTGCCGGTTGAGGACCTCGTCGTACTTCAGGACGTTCTTGCGCGTCTCGAAGTTCTGCGTCTCGACCTGCGACTGCGCGGACGCGATGGCCCGCGTGACCATCTTGTTCTCGATCGGCACGTCGTCCGGCACGTTCGCCATGGACATCACGCGCTCCACCATCTGCGCCTTGAACAGACGCATCAGGTCGTCGCCCAGCGACAGGTAGAAGCGGGACTCGCCAGGGTCACCCTGACGGCCGGAACGACCACGCAGCTGGTTGTCGATACGCCGCGACTCGTGCCGCTCGGTGCCCAGCACGTACAGCCCGCCGAGCTCCTCGACCTGCTCCTTCTCCGCCTTGACGGCCTGCGCGGCCTTCTCCAGGGCGGCCGGCAGCGCCGCGGCCCACTCCTCGATGTGCTCCTCCGGGTCGAGACCGCGCTGGCGCAGCTCCGCCTCCGCGAGGTCCTCCGGGTTGCCGCCCAGCTTGATGTCCGTACCACGACCGGCCATGTTCGTGGCCACCGTCACGGCGCCCTTGCGGCCCGCCTGCGCGACGATCTGCGCCTCACGGTCGTGCTGCTTGGCGTTCAGCACCTCGTGCTGGATGCCCCGCTTGCTGAGCTGCTGGGACAGGTACTCGGACTTCTCGACCGACGTCGTACCGACGAGGATCGGCTGGCCCTTCTCGTGCTTCTCGGCGATGTCGTCGACGACCGCCTCGAACTTCGCGACCTCGGTGCGGTAGATCAGGTCCGACTGGTCCTTGCGGATCATCGGCTTGTTCGTCGGGATCGGCACCACGCCGAGCTTGTAGATCTGGTGGAACTCGGCGGCCTCGGTCATCGCCGTACCGGTCATGCCGGACAGGCCGGGCAGTTCCTTGCCGTCGTGGTCGTGGCGCTTGTACAGGCGGAAGAAGTTCTGCAGGGTGATCGTCGCGAGCGTCTGGTTCTCGTCCTTGATGTCCACCCCTTCCTTCGCCTCGATCGCCTGGTGCATGCCCTCGTTGTAGCGGCGGCCCGCGAGGATACGGCCGGTGTGCTCGTCGACGATCATGACCTCGCCGTCGATGACGACGTAGTCCTTGTCCTTCTTGAAGAGCTCCTTCGCCTTGATGGCGTTGTTCAGGTAGCCCACCAGAGGCGTGTTCACCGACTCGTAGAGGTTGTCGATGCCCAGCCAGTCCTCGACCTTGGCGACACCGGACTCGTGGATGGCGACCGTGCGCTTCTTCTCGTCGACCTCGTAGTCGCCGGTCTCCTCGATGCCCTTGAGCGGGTTGCCCGCCTCGCCGCGCTTGAGACGCAGCACCAGCTTGGCGAAATCGCCGTACCACTTCGTCGCCTGGTCCGCCGGACCCGAGATGATCAGCGGCGTACGCGCCTCGTCGACCAGGATGGAGTCGACCTCGTCGACGATCGCGAAGTTGTGGCCGCGCTGGACGAGCTCGTCCTGGGACCACGCCATGTTGTCGCGCAGGTAGTCGAAACCGAACTCGTTGTTCGTGCCGTACGTGATGTCACAGGCGTACATCTCGCGGCGCTGGGCCGGCGTCATGTTGGCGAGGATGCAACCGACCGACAGCCCGAGGAACTTGTGGACGCGGCCCATCATCTCGGAGTCGCGCTCGGCCAGGTAGTCGTTGACCGTGATCAGGTGAACGCCGTCACCCGACAGGGCGTTCAGATACGCGGGCAGCGTGCCCACCAGGGTCTTGCCCTCACCGGTCTTCATCTCGGCGACATAGCCGAGGTGCAGGGCGGCACCACCCATGATCTGCACGTCGTAGTGACGCTGGCCCAGCACGCGCTTGGCGGCCTCACGCACCGTGGCGAACGCCTCCGGCAGCAGGTCGTCCAGCGTCTCGCCGTCGGCGTACCGCTGCTTGTACTCATCGGTGAGGGCCCGCAGCTCGGCGTCGGAGAGGTCGACGAAGTCCTCTTCGATGGAGTTGACCTGGTCCGCGATGCGGTGCAGCTTGCGCAGGATCTTGCCTTCGCCTGCACGCATGATCTTCGAGAGGACGGACACGGGGGTTGGTCTCCTTGCCGGTCGGGCCTGGGACGGTCGGTTTCATTTGACTTACTGAGCAACGGCCATCGTATGCGAGGACCCCGCCACGCCGGGAGGCCTGCCGTGACGCGGACCGCACACCGCCTCACGGCGGCGCCGGATTTCTCCGTCACAGGCACAACGGCCGGGCCCCGCCGATGGTGCCGCGCCCGCCGGACGAATTGCACAAAAAGCGATCACCCGCTCACCCACCGTGAAGAGATGGCGCCCGCACCGGCCCCGCGCGCAGAATCGGCCGATGGAATCCGTCACCCTCACCACCGACCGCCTCGTCCTGCGCCCGGTCGGCCCCCGGGACACCGACGCGGTCCACGCCGCCGCCCAGGACCCCGACATCCAGCGCTGGACCACCATCCCCTCCCCTTACCTCGCCGAACACGCCCGCGGCTTCACCGGACAGCTCGCCCCCGAAGGCTGGGCGAACCGCACGGTGTTCACCTTCGGCGTCTTCCTCCCCGACGGCAGCCTCACCGGCCTCCTCAGCCTCACCATGCGCTCCCTCGACACCGCCGAGATCGGCTTCTGGACCACCAGGGAACACCGCGGCCACGGCTACACCACCGAGGCCACCGTCACCGCCTCCCGCTGGGCCTTCACCCACCTCGCCGTCGACCGCGTCGAATGGCGCGCGGAGGTCGGGAACACCGCCTCCCTCGCGGTCGCCCGAAACGCCGGCTTCACCCTGGAGGGCACCCTGCGCTCCGCGATCAACAACAAGGGCGTACGACGCGACTGCTGGGTGGCCTCCCTGCTCCCCTCCGACCTCGGCCTGCCCTCGACGGCCCCCTACCTCCCGGCACCGGCGCACCCCGGCCCCACCCCCGACCCCGCCTGAGGACGGGCGACCCGCAGCCCGGCACCGACTGTCAGACCCACCCCCTATCGTGCGCAGCATGACGACACCGCCCCCCGCCACCGAACTCTCCGCGGACGAGGCCCGCCGCATCGCCCTGCGCGCCCAGGGCTTCCTCGGCGCCCCCGACCGCAGAGCCGGCGTCCGCGGCGTCCTGCGCCACCTCGGCGCCGTCCAGCTCGACACCATCTCCGTCCTCGCCCGCTCCCACGAACTCATCCCCTACGCCCGCCTCGGAGCCGTCGGCCGCACCACCGTCGAGGACGCCTACTGGAAGCCCACCCCCGGCACACCCGACGCCCGGCCCCACGCCTTCGAGTACTGGTCCCACGCCGCGTGCATCCTCCCCATCGAGGAGTGGCCCCACTTCGCCTTCCGCCGCCGCGCCTACCGCGACCGCCCGCACTGGCACCACACCCTCCCCGACGGCACCTACGACCAGGTCGTCGAGCAACTGCGCACCGAGGGCCCCCTCACCGCCACCGAACTGGGCGGCGCCAAGAAGACCAGCGAGTGGTGGGACTGGTCCGGCACCAAGGTCGCCGTCGAACGCGCCCTGATGTACGGCGAAGTGGTCTGCGTCGAACGCCGCGGCTGGAAGCGGGTCTACGACCTCGCCGAACGCGCCGTCCCCGCCGACCTGCTGCACGACGAACTCGACGACACCGAATGCCTGCGCCGCCTGGTCGGCCTCGCCGGCCGCGCCCTGGGCGTCGGCACGCGCGCGGACATCGCCGACTACCACCGCCTCAAGGGCGAACAGGTCGACGCGGTGATCGCCGACTCCGGTCTGGTCCCGGTCACCGTCGCCGGCTGGGGAAAACCGGCCTGGGCCGACCCGGCGGCCCTGGAGACGGCGCCCCGCGGCCGCCACCGCACGACGCTGCTGTCCCCGTTCGACTCCCTCATCTGGGAACGGGCCCGCACCGAGCGCGTCTTCGGCTTCACCCACCGCCTGGAGGCCTACGTGCCCAAACCCAAGCGGATCCACGGCTACTTCGCCATGCCGGTACTCGCCGGCGGCCGGCTCGTCGGCCGCGTCGACCCCGCCCGTGAGGGCCGCACCCTCGTCGCCCGGCAGATCACCCTGGACGGCCCCAAGGCCGTCCCCGCCGTCGCACAGGCCCTCGTCGAGGCGGCGAGCTGGGTGAACTGCACGGACGTACGAGTGGAACGCGTCGACGCCCCCGAACTGCGCGGCCCCCTCACCCAGGAACTCGCCCGGGCCCTCGGCTGACCGTCACCCGACCGCGCGGAGCTCCGCACAGGCCCACCGCACACGACCACCGGAGCTACCGGCACCACCGGAGCTACCGGAGCTACCGGATCTCGAGAATCTTCTCCCGCATCGCATACACCACCGCTTCCATCCTGGAGTGCAGCTGCAACTTCTCCAGAATGTTCCGCACGTGGTTCTTCACGGTGTTCTCGGAGATGAACAACTCCTTGGCGATGTCCCGGTTGTTCATCCCCGTCGCGACAAGCTTGAGCACTTCCAGCTCACGGTCCGTCAACCGCGGCGCGGGCACCAGCCTGCGCTCATCGGTGCGCTGGATCATCGATTTGAACTCGGTCAGCAGTTTCGACGCCATCGAGGGACTGATCTGCGACTGCCCGTCCGCCACCGCCCGAATGGCCGTGGACACCTCGTCCGTGGAGATCTCCTTCAGGAGATAACCCGTCGCACCCGCCTTGATCGCCTCGTAGAGATCGGCCTCCTCGTCGCTGATCGTCAACATGATGATCTTCGCGCTGGGAGCCACCTCCTTGATCGAGGTGCACGCCTCGATACCCCCGCGCTTCGGCATCCGTACGTCCATCAGCACGATGTCGGGCAGCAGATCGGCCGCCTTGTCCACGGCCTCCGCCCCGTCTCCCGCCTCACCGACGACCTGGATGTCCTCCTCCGCGGCAAGCACGATCTCCAGCCCGCGGCGGAACAGAGCGTGATCGTCCACCACCAGAACCCTGATCGGCTCCTTGCGGGGAGCGCCCCCGTCCGGGCCCATGCCGACGACGCCCTCGACGGCATCCCCGTCATGCATCGGTCCGAAGCTGTCCGCCATCGTTCCTCCCCCTGAAGGCTGTGGCCGTGGTCGCGTGCCATCGCCAACGCAAGGCAACGACCCACCGGTTGAGCCGTTGCCGCCATGATTCCATGCCCGGACGACAACCCGGTGACGAAGCGGTGCCCGAAGGGGCGCACAGGGGTGCCCCTGGGGGCGCACACGCGCTCCAGGGGCACCTTCCCAGCTGTCACCAGGGCGGGGTCAGCCGCCCAGCGCGCCGCCCGCCTCGGGGGCCGGGGCCTGGGCGACCATCGGGTCCGTGCTGAGGTGGATCACGCCGTAGTCGTAAGCGTGCCGCCGGTAGACGACGCTCGGCTCCTTCGTCTCGGAGTCGACGAAGAGATAGAAGTCGTGCCCGACCAGCTCCATCTCGTAAAGAGCCTGGTCAAGAGTCATGGGGGCGGCCACATGGGTCTTCTCGCGCACCACGAGCGGGCCGTCGCCCTGCACCTCGAGCGACCCGATCTTCTTCGTCGGCACGCTGTCGGGCTCTTGGGACGGGACGGGGTGGCCATTGCTGCCGAGGGTCGCGACGCCCGGTACGTGGTCGGCGACCTCCGCCGCCGAGATCCGCTGCGCACCGCGCCGGGTGTAACGCTTGTCGTGCTGCTTGCGCAGCTGGGCGTCCAGCTTCTCCGCCGCCAGGTCGAGTGCCGCGTACGGGTCGCTGGCCGCTGCCTCCGCACGGATCACCGGACCGCGGGAGCGGAGCGTGATCTCCACCCGGTCGCACCGGTCGGCCTGTCGGGGGTTCGGCTCCTTGGACACCTCGACGTCGAGGCTCATCACCTTGCCGTCGAGCTTCTGGATCTTCTCCAGGTTCAGCTTCTCGGCCACGTGCTTGCGGAACCGCTCGGGCACCTCGGTCTTGCGGCCCTTGACGACGATGTCCACGCAGAACTCCGTTCCCGGATCGCTCCGCATCAGCGGCGGAGCATCTCCCTTTTGCACCAGGTCCCGGTGGACACCGGAACCTCGGACTCGGTGACTTCCACCTCCTCCTCCCCCATGGGCGAGATCTCCACCCCAGATGCCACGGTGATTACCTCAAACCGCAGCACGGCATTCGGATTAGAGAGGTCTGGCCTGCGGCTTTCCCTCACAACCGAACATATCTCGCCCGGACGGATGTCGTCACCCTCTACTGCCGCGTACCCCCGTTCAGGTGAATTGGTCCTCTCAATAGCTGCAACGAGACCGGCCCTCGGTCAGTTCCGGTTCATTTCGAAAGCGTCCGGCGGCGCCGCGACGACGGCCGCGCGGAGCAGGTCGGCGGACCGTGCCGCGCCCGGCGTCCGCACCGGTGCCGGGTCCGTACCTCCCTCCCACGCTTCGGACGGTCGTACTCCACTGCCTTCCCGGGCAGCGCTGTCGTACACGGCGGCCACGCCCTCTTCACCCGCCGCCCGGCCGGCCGGCCCCACCCGGTGCGTGTCCACCGCCGCCGGGCCGACCGCCTCGGCGGCCCGGTGCGTCTCCAACGCCGCCCGCACGGCACGCGCGGCCTCCGCGAGGGAGGCACCGGTCGTCACCAGGTCGTCGACGAGCACCACCGCGTCCGCACCGCGCAGCAGCCGCGCGCCACCGGCCGCCACCGCCAGCGCGCCGCGCAGATTGTCCAACCGCTGCCGAGAGTTGAGCCCCGTCTGATCGGCCACCACCCGCCGCTGCCGCAACACCGCGGCCACCCGCGCCGGCACCCCGGTCGCCCGCAGCTCCGCCGCCGCGGCCAGCGCGATCCGCCGGGCCGGATCATGACCCCGGGAACGGGTGGCCCGGCGCGCGGAGGGGACGGGGACGAGAAGCACGGCTCGCGATGGGGGTGGGGGCCCCTCCCCCTCCCCCGCCCCCTCCTCCCCCAGCCCCACCCGCACCGCCCCCGCCAGCGCCGTCCCCAGCGGTCGCGTCAGCGCCAGCGCGCCGCGCTCCTTGTGGGCCAGCAGCACGGCCCGTACCTCGTCCGCGTACCGGGCGGCCGCGTGCACGGCGGGCAGCCCGGGCGGCTCGGGATGCGGCCGGACCCGGCGGGGCACGGTGCCGTGGAGCGCGGCGCGGCACCGGTGGCAGAGCACGGTGCGCGCCGTGCCGCAGCCGCCGCACTCGGCCGGGAGGACCAGGCCGGAGAGGTCCTGCCACCACCGCCGAACGCTTTCCACACCGATCACTGTGCCAAGGCAGGGGAGGGCCTGCCACCCCTGTGGAAAAGGTCTGGCACGGGCCTGTGGAAAGTCCCGGAGGGCCTGAAGGGCCAGGCCCGACGAGGATCGGGCGGGCCGGAGGAGAACCCGGCCGGCCGAGGATCAGACCGGCCGGGTGCGCCGGCCTGCTCCCCGCCGGAGCGCGGCCGTCCTCACCCCGGGTAGAACGCGACGGAGCCGGTCTCCTTCAGCGTCCGCCAGCCGCTCCCGCCGGGCAGCCACAGCAGGCCCTCCTTCGAGGTGGCGAAGAGGGGGGCCTCGCTGTCCTCGGAGGCGGCGATGCTCGTGACCTCGGTGAGGCCGGGGAGCGTGCCGGTCTCGGGGATGGAGCCGTCGCTCTGGACGTACTGGACCTGTTCGACCCCGCCGGCTTCACGGCCGACGACGACGAGTCTGTTGTCCCCGGCCCACGACATGGCGGTGACCTGTTCCAGGTCGGGGGTCGCGGAGCGCAGTTCCTGGACGGCGACGGTGGGCCGTTCGCCGCTCCTGTCGTGTTCGATCCGTCCGATGAGCAGGGACTGCTTGCCGCCCTGGTCGACGACGAGTGCGATCCGTACGCCGTCGGCGGCGACCCGTACGGTGTTGATCCGTCCGTCGAGGCCGGGGGTGAGGACCTCCAGCGGCTCGCCGCCGCCCTTCTCCAGGAGGAGCAGGCGCGGGTCGGCGGGATCGCGGTCGGCGACCCACAGGTCGCCCTGGGCGTCCCAGCTGGGGGTGGTGAGCCGGTCGGTCTCGGTTTTGCCCTTGCTCAGGAGGACGGGTTCGCCGAGGGAGTTGCCGGCGACGGTGGAGGTGACGTAGAGCGCCTTGCCGTCGAGGGCGACGCCGGCCGCGCTGTGTTCGTCGCGGGACACGGCGACCGAGCGCAGGGCCTGGGTGCCGTCGCCGAGCGCGCCGGGTACGGCTTCGGATCCGGCGCTGTCGCCGGCGTTCGTCCTGCGTGCCAGGCGGTGGCGGCCGTCGATGAAGTACAGGTAGTCGGGTCGGCGTTCCGCTCCGCGTTCGGCGACGGCGGCGGCCCGGTCCTCGGTGAGGGAGCAGAGCTGGTTTCCGCCGGCGCGTACTTCGACCTCGTCGACGATGGGGTTGAGGCTCTGGAGGGTGAACAGCAGTTGCGCGGCCATTTCGTCGCACTTGCCGTGACCGATGCGGGCCGCCTTGTCGTTGAGCGGCACGGTGAGCTTGTTCTGGTCGTCGGGTGCCAGGGAGGTGACGCCGGCGGTGAGTGCGGTGCCGGTGGGGAAGCTGGAGCGGACGACGGGGCGCAGCCAGCTGGTGGGCCCGTTGAGCAGGGAGCGCACCATCTCGGTCATGGGGTCGACGCGTTCGCGGACGTAGACGGGGTCGGCGACGGCCATGGGTTGTCCGGAGCCGGCGGAGGTGGTGTGGGAGGCGAAGTAGTACTTGTTGAGCGACATGTAGTTGCGCTGGAAGTCGGACTTGCCCATGACGACGCCTTCGGGCAGCGCGTCGATGCGCCAGTGTCCGGTCTTCTTGTCGCGCGTGAGGTGCACCGTCTGGTCGTAGTCGCCGGAGGCGGGGGTGTAGGACTGCTGGGCGTCGATGGTGGCGACGCGGGTGCCGGTCAGCCGGAAGGCGAAGTCGTCGCCGTCCTCCCTGCTGCCGGAGCGGTCGGCCTGGGTGCCCGGCCCGTCCGCGAGGACCGTGGTGGAGCGTTCGGGTCTCCACTGTTGTGCGGCGCTGGGGGTGAGGTACTGGCGCGCGGTGGAGTAGCCGGGGTCGTCGCTGGTCAGGGCTTCGAGGAAGCCCTGGACGATCTCGGCGGGCGGGGCGTCGTCGCGGGGCGGCATGGCGAAGACCCGGACCTGTGTCTCCTGACGGGGGGTGGATTCGACGCCGCGCAGGTCGCCGCTGTCGGGCATCGAGGCGCATCCCGCCAGCAGTACGACGCCACACACGGCGTACGCCGTCCCGCGCACCGGCGTGCGCCGGCGTCCCCCCTCGCGGTCAGCGCCCACGAAATGCCTCCCCTTGTTCTTTCGCGCCGTCGGTTTCCCTGTCCGTCCGGCTCGTTCGGCCGGGTGTCCCCTCGTGTGCCCCGTCCCTGGTGGGCGGGTCCGGTGGGCGGGTGTCGGAGGCGGGCCGGGGCACGACGCGCGCGCCGTTGCCGGGCAGTGCCGTCGGGTCGGCGGTGGCGGCCACGGTGCCCTGCCGGGGTGTCAGGGGTGCCCGTCCGGGTGGACGCTGCTCACCGGCGGGCTGGAGGGGCACGGTGGCGCTCTTCTCGCTTCCGCCGCGCGGCAGGCCCGCTTCGTTGAGTCCGCGGTTGCGGCGGGAGTCCTTGGGTTCCAGGGGTATCGGTGAGCCCCGCAGGGGTTCGTCCGCGGTCCTGGGCAGGGTGAGCCGGAACTGCGAGCCGCCTCCGGGTTCGCCCCAGGCCTGGAGCCAGCCGCCGTGCAGGCGGGCGTCCTCCAGGGCGATGGACAGTCCGAGGCCGGTGCCGCCGGTGGTACGCGCGCGTGCCGGGTCGGCGCGCCAGAAGCGGCTGAACACGCGGGTGGCCTCGCCGGGCTTGAGTCCGACGCCGTAGTCGCGGACGGCGATGGCGACGGCTCCGCCGGCGCTGGCGAGTTTGACGACGACGTCCTTGCCGTCGCCGTGTTCGACGGCGTTGACGACGAGGTTGCGCAGGACGCGTTCCACCCGGCGGGCGTCGGCTTCGGCGACGACGGGCTGCTGGTCGCCGCGGACGCGTATGGACGTGCCCTTGCGTTCGGCGAGCGGTGCGGCTCCGCTGACGACACGGCGTACGACGTCGCGCAGGTCGACGGGTTCGGCCTCGAGGGCGGCGGCGCCCGCGTCGAAGCGGCTGATCTCGAGGAGGTCGGCGAGGAGGGATTCGAAGCGGTCGAGCTGGTCGGCGAGGAGTTCCGCCGAGCGGGCGGTGACCGGGTCGAAGTCCTCACGGGCCTCGTGGATGACGTCGGCCGCCATCCGTACGGTCGTCAGAGGTGTGCGCAGCTCGTGCGACACGTCGGACACGAACCGCCGTTGCATCCGTGACAGGTCCTCCAGCTGCTGGATCTTGAGCTGGAGGTTCTGCGCCATCTTGTTGAAGGCTTCGCCGAGTCGTGCGATGTCGTCCTCGCCGGTGACCTTCATGCGTTCCTGGAGGTGTCCGGCGGAGAGGCGTTCGGCGATGCCAGCGGCCATCCGCACGGGAGTGACGACCTGCCGTACGACGAGCCAGGCGATGGCTCCGAGGAGGACGACGACGAAGAGTCCGGCGGTGGCGAGGGTTCCCCTGACGAGGCTGAGGGACTTCTCCTCCTGGGTGAGCGGGAAGAGGTAGTACAGCTCGTAGGGGTCGCCGTTGGGGTCGTTGACCCGTTTGCCGATGACGAGGGCCGGCTGGGACTCCTTGTCGCTGAGGTAGATGATGCGGGAGTACCTCTGGACGGCGCCGGTGCTGCTGTTGACGCGTTCGCGCAGGACGTCGGGGACGCTCTTGTTGGGGTCGACGGAGCCGGAGGCCCGTGGTCCGCGTCCGCCGCCGCTGTCGTCGCCGGGGGGCAGGGTGACCACGTCGAAGGCGCCCTGGCCGCCGCTGGACAGCGACAGCACGAGTTCGCTCATCCATTCGATGACGTTCTGGGAGCCGCGGCCGTCCGAGCTGTTTCCGTCGTCGGCGGCGGCGCCGGCCGCTTCGTCGGCCTTCTGCTTGGCGACGGCGAAGCCGCCGGTGGCCTGGCTCTGGGAGGCCTTCACCTTGGCGTCGAGCAGCCCGTTGCGCACCTGTCCGATGACGACGAAGCCGAGCAGCAGGACGACGCCCAGCGACATCAGCAGGGTCGTGGCGACGACCTTGAGCTGGATGTTGCGCCGCCACAGCCGCATGACGGGCAGCAGCGGCCTGCGTATCCAGCGCAGCAGCAGCCGCAGGACGGGGCTGTTGCGCACGCCGCCCTGGAGGAGCCCGCCGGCGAAGAGGTGGGCGAAGCGCGATCCCGTCTGCCGCGGGCCGACAGGCCGCTCCGGACGGGCCCCGGACCGGCCGGGGGCCGAAGCGGCACTGTCCTTGGACATGTCAGCTCGGTCCGGCCTTGTAACCGACGCCACGGACGGTCACCACGATCTCCGGCCGCTCCGGGTCCTTCTCGACCTTGGAGCGCAGCCGCTGTACGTGCACGTTGACCAGGCGGGTGTCGGCGGCGTGCCGGTAGCCCCAGACCTGCTCGAGCAGCACTTCCCGCGTGAACACCTGCCAGGGCTTGCGGGCCAGCGCGACCAGCAGGTCGAACTCCAGCGGGGTCAGCGCGATCGACTGCCCGTCGCGTTTCACGGAGTGGCCGGCCACGTCGATGACGAGGTCACCGATGGTGAGCTGCTCGGGAGCGGGCTCCTCGGACCTCCGCAGCCGCGCCCGGATCCGGGCGACCAGTTCCTTCGGCTTGAACGGCTTCACGATGTAGTCGTCGGCGCCCGATTCGAGGCCCACGACGACGTCGACGGTGTCGCTCTTGGCCGTGAGCATGACGATCGGTACCCCGGACTCCGCCCTGATCAGGCGGCACACCTCGATACCGTCCCGTCCGGGCAGCATCAGGTCCAGCAGCACCAGGTCGGGCTTCGCCTCACGGAAAGCGGCCAGCGCCTTGTCGCCGTCGGCTACGAAAGACGGCTCAAAACCTTCACCACGCAACACGATGCCGAGCATCTCGGCCAGTGCGGTGTCGTCGTCGACGACAAGGACTCGTCCCTTCATAAACGACATCATCCCATTCTCATAACAGTGACAGTGGCGCTGGTGAGCAGGGTCACTGGCCCGTGACGATAGTCGTAGGGAACGGTCACTGTCTGCCCCGGCCCCCGGCAGCACGCCCGACGCCCGCCCGGAGGCCGCCGACAGCACCCGTGGGACAGGGGGCGGCGGCCGCCCCGCGGGGCGGCCGTCCCCTCAGTCCGTGGTCGCGTGCCGTGCCCTGGCGCACAGCTCCGCCAGGCCCTCGGCCGTCACGGGCGAGACGACACCCTCCTCCGTGACGATCGCCGTGACCAGCTCGGGCGGCGTCACGTCGAACGCCGGGTTGTACGCCTGCGTCCCCAGGGGCGCCACCGGGATCCCGCCCCCCGCTCCCGACACCGGCGCCTGCGGCGCGGCCATCTCCGTCACCTCGAAGCCGGGCCGCTGCTCGACCTCGATGGACGCCCCGTCCGCGGTGTCCGGATCGACCGTCGTCAGCGGCGCCACCACGATGAACGGCACATGGTGGTACCGGGCGAGCACGGCAAGCGGATAGCTCCCCACCTTGTTGGCCACGGACCCGTCGGCCGCGATGCGGTCGGCCCCGATCAGTACGGCGTCGACCTCGCCGGCCGCGAACAGCGACCCCGCCGCGTTGTCGGTGAGCAGCGTGCAGGCCATGCCGCTGCGCGCGGCCTCGTACGCCGTCAGCCGGGCGCCCTGCAGCAGCGGACGGGTCTCGTCCATCCACAGCCGTCGCAGCCGGCCCGCCCGGTGCGCCGCGAGAGCGACCGCGAAAGCGGTCCCCTCGCCTCCCGACACCAGCGCACCGGTGTTGCAGTGCGTGAGGACCCGGTGCCCGCCGCCGGGCAGCAGTTCGTCGAGGAACGCCAGCCCGTGCTCGGCCATCCGGGCACTGGCCTCGGCGTCCTCCCGGTGCAGTTGCCGCGCCGCGGCCAGGGCGGCACGGGCCCCCTGCTCCGGGCTGCCGCCCCTGGCGACCTCCGCCTGGTAGGCGTCGCGGGCGCGGCGCACCCCGACGGACAGGTTCACCGCGGTGGGCCGGGCGCCCGCGAGCGCGCTCGCCGCCTCGTCCACGGCGAAGCCGCGCGCGGCGGCGAGCGCGACGCCGTACGCCCCGGCGATCCCGAGCAGCGGCGCCCCGCGCACGGCGAGCGAACCGATCGCCTCCACCAGCGCCGACGCGTCCGTACAGACCAGTTCCACCTCCTCGGCCGGAAGCCTCGTCTGGTCGAGGAGCACCAGCACGGGGCCTTCGGGTGGTTCCTCCCAGCGGATCGCCGGTATCTCGGTGGGCCGCTTGTCATCGCCGGATTGCGCGTACTGATCAGCCATGCCGTCAGTGTGCCCGTTATCGGCCGGACAATCGAAGGCGTGCAGCCCGGACCGCGGCCGATCCGCCGCCGCCCACCCCATGGCACGATGGCTCCCAACCTGCCGCCGCGACCGCGGACGGGCACCGTGAAGGAGCGACGATGAACGACACTCCGGGCTGGGCCTCGCCCGGATCCGCCCCGTCCGACGGACAGGAGCCCGGGACGTCCACGCCTCCCGAGCCAGCCGACCGGCCCGGCGGCACGCAGCCCGCGGACCGGCCGGCCCCGAACCCGCAGGGCCCCGGCACGCAGTGGTCCCCGCAGCAGCCGCCACCCGGCCAGTGGTCCGCGCCGACAGGCGCCCACAACCCGGGCCAGGCCCCTCCGCCACCACCCCCCGCCACCGGCTGGGGCCCCCGCCCGCCCGCCGGCCCCGGTGGTCACGGCGGATACGGCGCTCCCGGTGGCTGGGGCGGCGGCTGGGGCGGCCCCCCGCCCGCGGCCAAGCCGGGCGTCATCCCGCTGCGCCCGCTCGGCGTGGGGGAAATCCTCGACGGCGCCGTCTCCACCATGCGCACCTACTGGCGCACGGTCCTCGGCATCTCCCTGACCGTCGCCGTCGTCGTGGAGGTCGTCGTCGTCCTCCTGCAGGGCCTGGTCCTGGACGAGTCCACGAGCACGGCCGCGCTCGGCGACCCGAGCGCCACGGTCGACGAACAGCTCGACGCCATGGGCTCCGTCCTGCTCAACTCCGGTGTCGTCTTCCTGGTCAGCCTGGTCGGCACCATCACGGCGACCGCGCTCCTGACCGCCGTCACCAGCCGCGCCGTCCTCGGCAAGCCGGTCACCAGCGGCGAGGCGTGGCGCGACGCCCGCCCCCAGCTGCTCAAACTGTTCGGCCTGATCCTCCTGCTGCTGCTGGGGGTGACCGCTGTCGCCGTCGTCTGCGTCCTGCCGGGCGCCCTCCTGGGCGGCGCTGCGGGCGATGCCCTCACCGCCATGGGCAGCATCGGATCGGTCGTCCTCGCGGTGTCGCTGCTGGTCCGCTTCTCCCTCGCCTCGCCGGCCCTGATGCTGGAGAAGCAGGGCATCAAGAAGTCCCTGACCCGGTCGGCGAAGCTCGTCCGCGGCTCCTGGTGGCGGGTCTTCGGCATCCAGGTGCTCTCCCTGATCATCGCCAACCTCGTCGCCATGATCATCGCCGTGCCCTTCGCCCTGCTCGGCGCCGCCCTCGCCCCCGGCGGCCTCAGCGCCTTCACGGACACCGACACCGAGCTCGGCTGGACGTACCTCATCGTCAGCGGCGTCGGCTCGGTCATCGGCTCCCTCATCACGTTCCCGATCACGGCGGGCGTCGCCGTACTCCTCTACGTCGACCAGCGCATCCGCCGCGAGGCCCTCGACCTCGACCTGGCCCGCGCCGCCGGCGTCCAGGGCTACGGAACCCCCACCCCCGGCACCACCCCTGGGAGTTGATGCGGTGAGGCTTGCGGGGGGAGTTCTCACAGCGGCACCGGCGGGCCCGCCCACGACGGCACCGCCCGGCCCGGCCCGCACGGCCCTGTCGGGCGCCGCCGACCGCGCCGGGCACGCCTTGTCGCGGGCGGCCGACGGCACGCCGCTGTCGTGGGCGCGCTCGGGCGGCGAACCACCGGTGACCGTCCCCCGTGACCCCGCACGCGAGGCGGCCCGCCGCGAGCTGTCCAAGCGGCTGTACCACGAGAACGATCCCGGCCTGTTCGAACGCGCACTGAACACCTTCTGGGACTGGCTCGACGGCCTCTTCGGCGCCGCCTCGACCGCGGCCCCGGGCGGAGTCCTCGGCCTGGTGGTCGTCGCCCTGGCCGTCTCCGCCGCGGTGGCCGCGCTGTGGTGGCGCCTCGGCACCCCCGGCCGCCGACCCGCCTCCGCGGCGGCCCTGTTCGACGACCGTCCCCGCAGCGCCGCCGACCACCGTACGGCCGCCGAGGCACACGCCGCCCGGGGCCACTGGAACCAGGCCGTCCAGGAACGCATGCGCGCCATCGTCCGCTCCCTGGAGGAACGCGCCCTCCTCGACACCCGCCCCGGCCGCACCGCCGACGAAGCCGCCGCGGAAGCCGGCCGCACCCTCCCCGCCCACACCGGCCGGCTCCGCTCCGCCGCCCGCGACTTCGACGACGTCACATACGGCGGCCGCACCGTCACCGAGCAGACGTACGCCCGCATCGCCGACCTCGACCGCGACCTGGACGGCACCACACCCCACCTCACGCACGACAGCGCCCCCACCGCGGCCCGGCACACCCGCCAGGGCGCCGAATGACCACCGCGGCCACGCCACCGGCCACCTCGGCCTCGCGCACCGCCCGCCAGGTGTGGACCCGCTCGCGCGGCGTCGTCCTCGCCTTCGCGCTCCTCCTGGCCGGCGCGGCGGTCCTCGCCACCCTGCGCTCCGACGCCCGCCACAACGCCCTCGACCCCCGTTCCGCAGACCCCCAGGGCAGCCGCGCCGTCGCCGAACTCCTCGCCGACCACGGCGTTTCGACCCGCGTCGTCACCACCTCGGCCGAAGCCCGCGCCGCGACGGGCCCCGACACCACCCTCCTGGTCGCCGCCCCCGACCTGCTGACGGAACACCGCCGGCGGGAACTGCGCTCGGCGACAGCCGGCTCCGGCGGCCGCACGGTCCTCGTCGCCCCCGGAGCCCGGTCCGTCGAAGTCCTCGCCCCCGGCGTCACCGCGGCCCCCGCCACCAGCCGCACCTCCACCCTCGCCCCCGACTGCGTGCTGCCCGCCGCGCAGCGCGCCGGCAGCGCCGACACCGGCGGCATCCGCTACACCACCACCCGACGCGACGCCGACGAGTGCTACCCCAGCAACCGCCTGGCCACCCTGGTCCGCGTCCCGGACACCACCGGCGACGGCGACACCGTCGTCCTCGGCGCCCCCGACATCTTCCACAACGACCGCCTCGACGAGCAGGGCAACGCCTCCCTCGCCCTCCAACTCCTCGGCTCCCGCCCCCATCTGGTCTGGTACCTCCCCTCGCTCTCCGACACCTCGGCCGCCGACCAGGACGAGGAAAAGAGCTTTTTCGACCTGATCCCCTCCGGCTGGCTCTGGGGCACACTGCAACTCTTCGTCGCGGCAGCCCTCGCCGCCCTCTGGCGGGCACGCCGGCTCGGCCCCCTCGTCCCCGAGAAACTCCCCGTCGCGATCCGCGCCTCCGAAACCGTCGAAGGCCGCGCCCGCCTCTACCGCAGGGCCGACGCGCGCGACCGCGCGGCCACCGCTCTTCGCACCGCCACCCGCACCCGCCTCGCCCCTCTCGTAGGCGTCCCCGTCGCCCGGGCACACACGCCCGAGATTCTCGTCCCGGCCCTGTCCACCCACCTCGACGGCGACGGACAGTCTCTGCACTCCCTGCTCTTCGGCCCGCCACCCGCCGACGACACGGGCCTGATCACCCTCGCCGACCGACTCGACGCCCTCGAAAGAGAGGTACGCCGTCCATGATGGACCCGACCACTGACAACGCCGGGACCACCGGGGACCCGGGCAGTGCCCGCGCCTCCCTAGAAGCCCTGCGCGCCGAGATCGCGAAGGCCGTGGTCGGCCAGGACCCCGCCGTGACCGGCCTCGTCGTCGCCCTCCTCTGCCGCGGGCACGTACTCCTCGAGGGAGTCCCCGGAGTGGCCAAGACACTGCTCGTCCGCGCTCTCGCCTCCGCACTGGAACTCGACACCAAACGCGTCCAGTTCACCCCCGACCTCATGCCGAGCGACGTCACCGGCTCCCTCGTCTACGACAGCCGCAGCGCCGAGTTCTCCTTCCAGCCGGGCCCGGTCTTCACCAACCTCCTTCTCGCCGACGAGATCAACCGCACCCCGCCGAAGACCCAGTCCTCCCTCCTCGAGGCCATGGAGGAGCGCCAGGTCACCGTCGACGGCACCGCCCGCCCTCTCCCCGACCCGTTCCTGGTCGCCGCGACCCAGAACCCGGTCGAGTACGAAGGGACCTACCCCCTCCCCGAAGCGCAGCTGGACCGCTTCCTCCTCAAGCTGACCGTCCCGCTCCCCTCCCGCCAGGACGAGATCGACGTCCTCACCCGCCACGCCGAGGGCTTCGACCCCCGTGATCTGCGCGCCGCCGGCGTCCGCCCGGTGGCCGGCCCCTCGGACCTCGAAGCGGCCCGCACCGCAGTCGCCGGCACCACCGTCTCCCCCGAGATCACCGCCTACGTCGTCGACATCTGCCGAGCCACCCGCACATCTCCCTCCCTCTCTCTCGGCGTGTCCCCGCGCGGCGCAACGGCTCTCCTCGCCACCGCCCGCGCCTGGGCCTGGCTGACCGGCCGCGACTACGTCATCCCCGACGACGTCAAGGCCCTCGCCCTTCCCACCCTTCGGCACCGCGTCCACCTCCGCCCGGAGGCCGAAATGGAAGGCGTCACCGCCGACTCGGTCATCACCGCGATCCTCACCCACGTCCCCGTCCCCCGCTGATGGCACTCACCGGACGCACCGCCCTGCTGGCGGCCCTGGGCGCCCTCCCCGTCGGCATCTGGGCGCCCAGCTGGACAGGCATCCTCGCCGTCAACGCCCCCCTGGTCATCGCCTGCGCCTGCGACTTCGCCCTCGCGGCCCCCGTGCGCCGCCTGCGCCTGACACGCTCCGGCGACACCTCCGTACGCCTCGGCGACACGGCGGACGTCACCCTCACGATCACCAACCCCTCCCGCCGCCTGCTGCGCGCCGACATCCGCGACGCCTGGCCGCCCAGCAGCTGGCAGCCCGGCACCGAAATCGCCGCTTCCCGCCACGAGACCACCGTCCCCGCCGGCGAGCGCCGCCGTATCACCACCAGGCTGCGCCCCACCCGCCGCGGCGACCGCCACGCCGACCGCGTCACCATCCGCTCCTACGGCCCCCTGCGCCTCTTCTCCCGCCAGGGCACCCACACGATCCCCTGGTCCGTACGGGTTCTTCCCGCCTTCACCAGCCGCAAGCACCTGCCCTCGAAACTCGCTCGTCTGCGTGAACTCGACGGCCGCACGAGCGTCCTGACCCGCGGCGAAGGCACAGAGTTCGACAGTCTGCGCGAGTACGTGCCCGGCGACGACACCCGGTCCATCGACTGGCGCGCCACAGCACGGCACACCACGGTCGCCGTCCGCACCTGGCGCCCCGAACGTGACCGCCACGTCCTCCTGGTCCTCGACACCGGCCGCACCTCCGCGGGCCGCGTGGGCGACGCACCCCGCCTCGACGCCTCGGTGGACGCGGCCCTTCTCCTGGCCGCCCTGGCATCCCGCGCCGGCGACCGCGTCGACCTCCTCGCCTACGACCGCCGCGTACGCGGCCTCGTCCAGGGCCGCACAGCCGGAGAGACCCTCCCCTCCATGGTGAACGCCCTGGCATCCCTCGAACCGGAACTGGTCGAGACGGACGCTCGCGGTCTCACCGCCACAGCACTGCGAACGGCCCCCCGCAGCTCACTGATCGTCCTGCTGACCACGCTCGACACCGCGCCGGTCGAAGAGGGCCTCCTACCCGTCCTCCCGCAACTCACCCGGCGCCACACTGTCGTGGTGGCCTCGGTGGCCGACCCGCACATCGCCCGCATGGCCGCGTCCCGTGGAACCCCCGAAGCGGTCTACGAAGCAGCGGCCGCAGCCCAGGCGCAATCAGAACGGTCCCGCACAGCGGAGCAGCTACGCCGCCATGGAGTCACCGTCGTCGACGCCACCCCGGAGGAACTGGCGCCGGCACTGGCCGACGCCTACCTGACGCTGAAAGCGGCAGGCCGCCTATAACGCAAAAAGGGCCCCTAAAGGGAGCCCCTACATCCGGAAAACAATGGTGAACGCAGAAAACCCCCGTGCCGGTGGCACAGGGGTTTCCCGGAATGATTGTTCGGCGGCGTCCTACTCTCCCACAGGGTCCCCCCTGCAGTACCA
>NZ_JBIRNP010000020.1:0-10778 GCF_044331705.1 Streptomyces sp. NPDC017202
TCGCCCATCCTCTACTACGGCGACGAGATCGGCATGGGCGACAACATCTGGCTCGGCGACCGCGACGCCGTCCGCACCCCCATGCAGTGGACACCCGACCGCAACGCGGGCTTCTCCTCCTCCGACCCGGGACGCCTGTACCTCCCGACCATCATGGACCCCGTCTACGGCTACCAGGTCACCAACGTGGAGGCGTCGATGGCGTCGCCCTCCTCGCTGCTGCACTGGACCCACCGCATGATCGAGATCCGCAAGCAGAACCCCGCCTTCGGCCTCGGCTCCTTCACCGAACTGCCGTCCTCCAACCCGGCCGTCCTCGCCTTCCTGCGCGAGTACGAGGACGACCTCGTCCTGTGCGTCCACAACTTCTCCCGCTTCGCCCAGCCCACCGAACTGGACCTGCGTCGCTTCGACGGCCGCCACCCCGTCGAACTGTTCGGAGGAGTCCGCTTCCCCGCGATCGGTGAACTGCCTTACCTGCTCACCCTCGCAGGGCACGGTTTCTACTGGTTCCGGCTCATCCGAGCCGCATCCCGCGTCGGCCGGCGCCTGTGAGCGTGCGCCGAGGGAAGGACGCGTCACCATGCAGAAGACCGCATCTCTGAGCCCGGGCAGTGCCGTCGGCGTCCGCTCCACGGGGACGCTCGGGGCACTGCTGCGCGAGTGGCTGCCCCGGCAGCGCTGGTTCGCCGGCAAGGACAGGCCCCTCAACGACCTGCGTCTGCTGTCCATGACGGAGCTGTATCCGGGCTGTCTGCACCTCCTGGTGCAGACCGGTCAGTCGGGGGTGCCCTCGCCGGGCGGCACGCCCCCGCCCGGTGACTGCTACCAGCTGCTCCTGGGCATCCAGGAGCACCTGTCCCCCCGACTCGGCCGGGCCCTGATCGGCAAGGTCGAGGAGGGGGCGCTGGCCGGACTGACCGTGCACGACGCGTTGCAGGACCCGCGGTCGGCGCATCTGCTGCTGGAGCGGCTGCGGCATCCGGGGCCGCTGGGCCCGCTGTCCTTCGAGTCCGACCCGTCGGCCCGGGTGCCGGCGGGGCTGGCGCCCCGGCTGCTGGAGGCCGAGCAGTCGAACACGTCGCTGGTCTACGGCGACGCGTTCATCCTCAAGGTGTTCCGGCGGATCCAGCCCGGGGTGAACCCGGACCTGGAGGTGCCGGTCGCGCTGGCGGGGCAGGGGTGCGGCCGGGTGCCGGCGCCGGTGGCCTGGTACCGCACGACCCATCCGCAGGAGGCGACGCTCGGTGTCCTCCAGCCGTTCCTGCCCGACGCCTCCGACGGCTGGACGCTGGCCCTGGACGCGCTGGCCCGCGGGGAGGACTTCACCCGGCAGGCCCACGTGCTGGGCGGGGCCACCGCCGAGGTGCACCTCGCGCTGGCCGCGGCCTTCCCCGCCGGACCGCTCGGCGACAACGCGCGGACGGCGGCCGGGATGACCGAGCGGCTGGAGGCCGCCGCCCACCACGTGCCGGCCCTGCGCCCCTACGTCCCCGGACTCACCAGCGCCTTCGGCGCACTCGCCGCCTGCGATCCGGGACCGCCGGCCCAGCGCATCCACGGCGATCTGCACCTGGGCCAGGTGCTGCGCGCCGGACGCGAGTGGTTCGTCATCGACTTCGAGGGCGAACCGTCCCGGCCGCTCGCCGAGCGGCGCAGCGCGCACTCCCCGGTCCGGGACATCGCGGGCATGCTGCGCTCGTTCGACTACGCCGCCCGGCAGCGCCGTCCCTGGCGTCCCGAGTGGGCCCGCCGCTGCCGGGAGGCGTTCTGCGCCGGGTACGCGGAACGCGCGGGCTGGGACCCCCGCAAGAAGCACGCCCTGCTGCGTGCCTACGAAACCGACCGTGCCGTCTACGAGGTGCTGTACGAGGCACGGCACCGTCCCGACTGGCTACCCGTACCCATGGCGGCGATCGAACGACTCGCCGTCCGAGGAGGCTGACCGATGGCTCTGCGTGACTCTTCCCTGCCCGAGTCGGCCGGCCCCCGCCCGCCGGTGGCGCCCGCGCTCGACCCCGCCGACCGGGGTCGTCTGCTGGCGGGCGCGCACCACGACCCGCACGCCCTGCTGGGCGCCCACCCGGTGCCCGGCGGCGTCCTGTTCCGGGCGCTGCGCCCCTTCGCGCGCTCGGTCGCCGTCCTGGTGGACGGCGAGCGCACCCCGCTGCTGTCGGAGGGCGACGGTCTCTTCGCCGCCGTGCTGCCGCTGAAGAAGATCCCCGCGTACACGCTGCTGGTGGCGTACGAGGGCGACGAGTGCGAGGTGCACGATCCCTACCGGTTCCTGCCGGCGCTGGGCGACCTCGATCTGCACCTGATCCGGGAGGGCCGGCACGAGCAGTTGTGGAAGGCGCTGGGCGCCGAGCCGATGACCCACCAGGGGGTCGCCGGCACCCGGTTCACCGTGTGGGCGCCGAACGCCCGGGGGGTGCGGGTCGCCGCGGACTTCACGTACTGGGACGGCACCGCCTTCCCGATGCGTTCGCTCGGGGCGTCCGGGGTGTGGGAGCTGTTCCTGCCCGGCGTCGGCGAGGGCACCCGGTACAAGTTCGAGATCACCTCGCGCCACGGGCACCGCTTCCTCAAGGCCGACCCGATGGCCCGGTGCGCGGAGGTCCCGCCGGACACCGCGTCGATCGTGCACGCCTCGCACTACGAGTGGGACGACGCCGACTGGATGGCGCACCGGGGTGACGTGCCCGTGCACGTGGCGCCGTTCTCGGTGTACGAGGTGCACCTTCCCTCCTGGCGGCCGGGGCTGACCTACCGCCAACTGGCCGAGGAGCTGCCGGCGTACGTCAACGACCTGGGCTTCACGCACGTGGAGTTCATGCCGGTCGCCCAGCACCCGTTCTCCGGTTCCTGGGGTTACCAGATCACCGGCTTCTACGCCCCGGCCTCGCGGCTCGGGTCGCCCGACGACTTCAAGCACCTGGTCGACGCGCTGCACCGGGCCGGCATCGGTGTGATCGTGGACTGGGTGCCGGCGCACTTCCCCAAGGACGACTGGGCGCTGGCCCGCTTCGACGGGGACCCGCTGTACGAGCCCGGAAACGCGCAGCGGGCCGAGCACCCGGACTGGGGGACGTTCGAGTTCGACTTCGGGCGCACCGAGGTGCGCAACTTCCTGGTCGCCAACGCCGTCTACTGGTGCGAGGAGTTCCACATCGACGGGCTGCGGGTGGACGCCGTCGCCTCCATGCTCTACCTCGACTACTCGCGGGACTCCGGGCAGTGGACGCCGAACGTGTTCGGCGGCCGGGAGGACCTGGACGCGAAGGCGTTCCTCCAGGAGATGAACGCGACGGTCTACCGCCGCAACCCGGGTGTCGTGACCATCGCGGAGGAGTCCACGGCCTGGGAGGGCGTGACCCGGCCCACCGACAGCGGCGGCCTCGGGTTCGGGCTGAAGTGGAACATGGGGTGGATGCACGACTCGCTGGAGTACATCGCCAAGGAGCCGGTGCACCGCAAGTACCACCACCACGAGATGACCTTCTCGATGGTGTACGCCTACAGCGAGAACTACGTGCTGCCCATCTCGCACGACGAGGTCGTGCACGGCAAGCAGGCGCTGGTGTCGAAGATGCCCGGTGACTGGTGGCAGCGGCGGGCCAACCACCGCGCCTACCTCGCCTTCATGTGGGCCCATCCGGGCAAGCAACTCCTCTTCATGGGGCAGGAGTTCGCCCAGGGCGCGGAGTGGTCCGAGGGCCACGGCCCGGAGTGGTGGCTGCTCGACGAGGGCTACGGCGCCGAGGCCGACCACCGCGGGGTCCGGGACCTGGTGCGCGACCTCAACACGCGCTACCGCGCCACCCCGGCGCTGTGGCAGCGGGACACCGACCCGGGCGGCTTCCGCTGGGTCCTCTGCGACGCGGCCGAGGACAACGTCTTCGCGTTCCTGCGCCACGACGCCGAGGGCGCCCCCCTCCTCGCGGTCAGCAACTTCTCCCCGGTGGTGCGCCACGACTACCGGCTGGCCGTCCCGGACGACGTCCCCGTCTGGTACGAGGCCCTCAACACCGACGACATGCGGTACGGCGGCAGCGACGTGCGCCTGCTCGACGGAGCGAAGCCGGAGAACGGGGAGATCACCCTCACCCTGCCGCCCCTCGCGACGATGTGGTTGACGCCCAGGGCCGTGTGAACCGGGCCCGACAGGGCAGTCGGTGCGTACCACCTGCCGGAGAAGGGCTGCATCACGTGCGCACCGTCGGAGTCGAGGAGGAACTCCTCCTCGTCGACCCGGAAACAGGAGAGCCGCGGGCGCTCTCCGCCGCCGTTCTCGCCCGTGCCACCCGGGACCGGGCGGAACAGGACGTCTTCGAGAAGGAACTCCACAACCAGATGCTGGAGTTCGCCACCCGGCCGCAGTCGGGCATGGACGAACTCGGCGAGGAGATCGTCCGCATCCGCGCGGAGGCGGCCCGGCACGCCGGGGAGATCGGGTGCACCGTGGCGGCGCTGGCGACGTCGCCGCTGCCGGTGCGCCCCTCCGTCGGCATGAACCGGCGCTACCAGTGGATGGCGGAGCAGTACGGCATCGCCACCCGTGAGCAGCTCGTCTGCGGCTGCCACGTCCATGTGTCGGTGGAGTCGGACGAGGAGGGCGTCGCGGTCCTCGACCGGATCCGGCCGTGGCTGTCGGTGCTGCCGGCGCTGAGCGCCAACTCGCCGTTCTGGCAGGGCAACGAGACGGGGTACAGCAGCTACCGCAGCCGGGTGTGGCAGCGCTGGCCGTCGGCCGGTCCGACCGAACTGTTCGGTTCGGCGGAGCGCTACCACCAGCGGGTGGCGGACATGGTGGCCACCGGAACCGTCCTCGACGAGGCGATGGTCTACTTCGACGCCCGGCTGTCGGCCCGCTACCCGACGGTGGAGGTCCGGGTCTCGGACGTCTGCCTGCGCGCGGACACCGCCGTGCTCGTCGCCGCCCTGGTGCGCGGGCTCGTCGAGACGGCGGCCCGCGAGTGGAGGGCGGGTGTGGAGCCCGCGGACCACAGCGTGAGTCTGCTCCGGCTGGCGAGCTGGCGGGCGGCCAAGTCCGGGCTCACCGGCGATCTGCTGCACCCCGCGACCATGCGGCGCGCGCCCGCCGAGGCGGTGGTGGGGGCCCTGGTCGATCACGTGTCGCAGGCGCTGGCCGACCACGGGGATCTCGAACGGGTCCGCGCGGCCTGCGCGGACCTGCTGCGGCACGGCAACGGCGCGATGGTGCAGCGCGAGCTGTGGGAGCGCACGGGCAGCCTGCGCGAGGTCGTCACCGGCTGCGTACGGCACACCCAGAGCTGACGCACGCGCCGGTGCGGCCCGCGCGGTCAGAAGATGAGGATCAGGGCGTAGGCCAGGAAGAAGGCCGCGACCAGCACGGCGACGACGATGATCAGGGTGAGCGGGCCCTTGGCCCAGCCTGTGGGAGGATTGTGGGTCTCCCGGGGGCCGGCCTCGGGCATGCTGCTCTCCGCCGGCGGGGTCTCGCCCGGCGGCACGCCGCCGCCCGGTTCGAGTCCGGTGCTGCGTTCCGGTTCGGGGTCGGGGTTGATGTGGGTCATGTGTCCCGAGTCCCCGGACCGGCCGCCCTCCAACAGTCCGCCGCCGAGATCGTCCGCGCGGAATAGTTGTGCGTTCCCGGCCACAACCGCCCCTGCCTGAGCTACATTCGACCACCGTCGATAACAGTGCTCGTCGACGGAGTCACAGCCCGTACCTGTCAGGAGCAGCGCATGCGCGACGTCGCCCTCGCTCCCCCCGCCGCCTCGCCCCTGACCGGAGGGCTCGCCGACAGCGTTTTCGAGACAGCCGCCCGTACCCCGGCCCTGCCGGTGCTCGCGCGCCGGTCCGCCCCCTCCGGGCCGTGGGAGGAGGTGACGGCCGTGGAGCTGCGGGACGAGGTCGTGGATCTCGCCAAGGGGCTCGTCGCCTCGGGGATGTCGCCGGGCCACCGGGTGGCGGTCATGGCGCGCACCCGCTACGAGTGGACGGTGCTCAGCCACGCCCTGTGGGCGGTGGGTGCCGAGGTCGTCCCCGTCCATCCGACGTCCTCGCGCGACCAGGTCGAGTGGATCCTGCGGGACGCGGGCTGCGTGGGAGTGGTCGTCGAGGACGAGCAGAGCGTCATGACGGTCGGCTCGGTGTGCGCGACGCTGCCGACCCTGCGGCACGTCTGGCAGCTCGACGCGGGGGCGTTCGAGGATCTCACGCGGCGCGGCGAGGTGATTCCGCAGACCACCGTGGACTCGCTGCGCCGGATCGTGCTGCCGGACTCCACCGCGGTGATCGCGTACACCTCCGGCACCTCGGGCCGCCCCCTGGGCTGCGCGCTCACCCACCGCAGCCTGGCCTCGCCCTGCGACACCCTGCTGGCCGGCTGGAGGGACACCGCGGGGCCGCCCGGACAGCAGCCCTCCGTCCTCGCCTTCCTGCCGTTCTCCCACGTGTACGGGCTGATGATCCAGGGGCTGTGCCTGCGCGGCGGGATCCTGATGGGCCACGAACCGGACCTGAGCGGGGACGCCCTCTCCGAGGCTCTCCGCTCGTTCCGTCCGACCCACCTGTACGGGGTGCCGTCGGTCTTCGAGAAGATCTACAAGAACTTCCTGCGGGCGGCCCAGGAGGCGGGCCGCGGCGCGCTGTTCGAGCGGGCCGCGGGCACCGCCCGGGACTTCGCGGCGGCCGTCGAACGGCAGCGGCTCGGCCGCGGCTCGGGCCCCGGCCTCGACCTGCGGCTCCAGCACGCCCTGTACGAACGGACGGTGTACCGCAGACTCCGCACCGCCCTGGGCGGCCGCGTGCACCGGGCGACGTCGGGCGGCTCACCGCTCCACCGCGACCTGTCCCTCTTCTACGAGGGCATCGGCGTCTACGTCCACGACGGGTACGGCCTGACGGAGACCAGCGGCGGGATCACCATGCAGCCGCTCGGCCGGGAGAAGTCGGGGACGGTCGGGCAGGCCCTGCCGGGCACGGAGATCCGGATGGCCGACGACGGGGAGATCCTGGTGCGCGGCCCGTCGCTGTTCCAGGGCTACGTCAACGACGACGCCTCCACCCGGGCCGCGTTCCGGGGCGGCTGGCTGGCCACCGGGGACCTCGGCCACCTGGACCCCGACGGCTATCTGACCATCACCGGCCGCAAGAAGGACGTGATCATCACCAGCAGCGGCAAGAGTGTGGCCCCGACCGCGCTGGAGCAGCGGCTGCGGCTGCACCCGCTCGTCCACCAGGCGGTGGTCGTCGGCGACAACCGGCCCTGCGTGGGCGCGCTGATCACGCTGGACCCGGAGTTCCTGGCGCACTGGCGTCGCAACCTGCCGCCGTACGGAGGTGACCGCTCCGACCGGGAGGCGCGGGAGGAGAGCGCGCTGCGGGAGGAGGTCGGGCGGGCGGTGGCCGCGGCCAACAACGCGGTGTCCCGGGCGGAGTCGATCCGGGTCTTCCGGGTCCTGCCGGAGCCGTTCAACCAGGCCAACGGATTGCTGACGCCGTCGATGAAGCTGCGCCGCGACTCGATCGTGCGGCACTACGCGGCCGAGATCGAGGCGATGTACCAGGCCCGCGTGCGGGTGCCCCGGGAGAACCCGTCGGCGGAGGTGCTGAGCTGGGACGACGCCGACGACGTGTTCCGCTGACGTACCGCGCGCCCCTGACGCGCGCCCGACGTGCCGAGGGGGCCGCGGCCCACGCGCTGCGGCCGCCCGGTCGCCGTGCGTGGGCCGGGTGCGGCACGCGTAGGCCGCGCCGCCCAGGGAACCCTGGGGAGTGGCGACCAGAGAGCGGCACGAGAAAGGACGACGGTCCCGGACAGAGGGCCGCACGACGACATGGCAACCGAGCCCCGTGGTAACGACTCACCGGCCTCCTGGACGATTCCGGGCCGCACCGCCCGTTTCGCGGGTGCCCCGCAGGACGTGACGGGTGCGCGCCTGGCCGCGGAGGACTTCCTCCGCGCACTCGCCCGCGCGGCCCCGCCCGCGGCACCCGAGTGCTGGCACGACATCGTGCTGATCGTCACGGAGTTGGCCTCCAACGCCGTCCAGTACGCGCCGGGTCCCTTCTCGCTGCATCTGCGGCCCACCTTCGACGGGGTGCACGTGACGCTGCACGACACCAACCCCACGGCGCCGGCCCCGCGCCCCTTCCACCCCGACGCCGGGGGCGGCGGCATCGGCTGGCACCTGATCCACACGCTGTGCAGCCAGGTGAGCGTGGTGTCCGAGGACGAGGGAAAGGACGTGCACGTCTTCCTGCCGTGGTGAGCGGGGCTCGGCCGCGGGCCACCGGCCCGTCCGTCAGGGGGCCTCGGTCCCGACGGGCACGAAGACGGTGATCGTCTTCCCGCCGGAGGGGCGGGGACGGATGCTGATGTCGCGGGCCAGCCGGAGGATCAGCGGCCACCCGTAGCCGCTGCCGTGGTGGCCGGAGGGAAGGGTGCCGGGGCCGTACGCCGCCTCGGGCACGACGTCGCTGTGGTCGTGGACGGACAGCCGTACCCCGTCCCGCCCCGGGGTCGCCTCGAAGCCGGCCAGGCCGCCGCCGTGCCGGACGGCGTTGGCGACCAGCTCCGAGACGACGAGCAGCAGGTCGATGAGGTCGCGTTCCGCGGCCGGCCGGGTCACCGCGTCCCAGCCGGCGTCGACCAGGCCGCGGACGTGGGCCCGCGCGGACGCGGCGGTCGTCACCCGGGCGGTCTCCGCCGCCCGGGTGGGCAGGAGTCCTTCTCCCCTCACGGCACGAACCTCACGACACGACCCTCATGGAAACCGTGGCACGGTCACGCGGTCGTCGTCCCGTGCGGCATCAGCCGTCGATAGTAGTCGGCGACGGCCGCCAGGTAGTCGGGGTCCATGGTCTCGCTGTCGGTCCGGAAGCGCGGTGCCTCCTTGACCTCGTCCACGGTGCAGGCGACCGAGACCTTCCGTTCGGCCTCGTCGACGGACGTGACGACGCCCACCGGGACGACCGCGCTTCTGCCGAACAGCCAGACGCCCGTGTCGACGACCAGGTGCCACATGCCGTGGTGGCCGTCCTCCCGTTCGACGTGCCCCAGGGTGCCGTCGGTCCCGGCCACCCCGTACCCCGTGAGGTCCTGTCCTTCGACATGCCCGCTCTCCGACGGGTAGGACCAGATTCTGTCGATGGTCACGCTGCTCCCTTCTCGCGTTCCACAGCCCTGATACCCGGCCGTCGCGGCCGCATTCGGAGGGCTTGTGCCGCCGCGTCCCCCGGCTCGTGCACGCCGCGGAGGACGGTGCGGGGCGGGGGCGCATCCGTCGCGGCACGAGCGGGGGAAGCAGGGGGCGGACGGAGCGCGTCGTCGGACGGCTCGACGGTCCCCGCGCGGTTCAGCGGGCCCCCACGAACGAAAGCGGGCGGCATGAGCGCCGTGACGGCACAGGAACGAACGGCCACGGCGGGGCTGCGGGCCGGCGGCGACCCGCGGGAAGGGGTTCCGTTCGTCGAGGCACCCACCGCGGTCGGTCCGAGGGACGCGCGGGCGTTCTCCCGCCCCTTCTTCGAGCGGCTGGCCGTCCTCGAGGAGGGCACGCGCGAGCACCAGTACGTGCGCAACACCCTGATCGAGATGAATCTCTCGCTGGTGCGGTACGCGGCCTCCCGGTTCCGCGGCCGGGGGGACTCGATGGAGGACGTCGTCCAGGTCGGGACGATCGGGCTGATCAAGGCCATCGACCGGTTCGAGCCGGCCCGCGAGAGGGAACCGGGCATCTCGCAGATGCACGTCTCACGCCTGATCAGCCGCATGGTGGCCCGGCTGCGGCTCGGCCTGCTGGGATCCGAGGTCGCCTGACGAGGGTCGCCCGACGAGCCGCATCCGTACAACGAAAAAGAAGACGAGTACCCCGTTTCCGGTGGTGCATGCACGGTGCGCACCTTGTGAATCTTCTGTGCGCCCCGCGTGACGCGACACTTTGTTCCGCCGCAGGCGGATGGGTTAGCCTGCGGCGTATTTATCTCTTCGCGTACATCCGTGAACTGCGGAAATGCACGCACGACCGGAGAGCGCCGTCTCCTTGGGACGGCCCGGTTCCGAGCCCCCGCCGGGGGGGCTCCCAGGGAGCGGAACGAGGGGACGCATGACCAGCAACGCCACCGAGGCCGCCGAGGCACCGGGCGACCAGGAACTGAGACGCCTCCTGGCCGGCCTGACCGCCGTACGGGACGGAGACTTCGGCACCCGGCTGCCCGCCGACGGCGAAGGCCTCATGGGCGACATCGCGACCGTGTTCAACGGCATGGTCGACCAGTTGTCCGTCTTCACGTCCGAGGTCACGCGCGTCGCCCGCGAGGTCGGCACCGAGGGAACCCTCGGCGGCCAGGCCGAGGTGCCGGGGGTGTCGGGCACGTGGGCCGACCTCACGGACTCCGTGAACGCCATGGCGGGCAACCTGACGACCCAGGTCCGCGACATCGCCCAGGTGGCGACGGCGGTGGCCAAGGGCGATCTCTCGCAGAAGATCGACGTGCCCGCGCGCGGCGAGATCCTTCAGCTGAAGGAGACCGTCAACACGATGGTCGACCAGCTCTCCGCCTTCGCCGACGAGGTCACCCGCGTCGCCCGCGAGGTCGGCACCGAAGGACGCCTCGGCGGCCAGGCGCAGGTGCCCGGCGTGGCCGGTGTCTGGCGCGACCTCACCGACTCGGTCAACTTCATGGCCGGGAACCTGACCGCCCAGGTCCGCAACGTCGCCCAGGTGACCACCGCGGTCGCCAAGGGCGACCTGTCGCAGAAGATCACCGTGGACGCGCGCGGCGAG
>NZ_JBIRNP010000020.1:10875-96641 GCF_044331705.1 Streptomyces sp. NPDC017202
GAGATCCTCGAACTCAAGAACACCATCAACACGATGGTCGACCAGCTCTCCGCCTTCGCCGACGAGGTCACCCGCGTCGCCCGCGAGGTCGGCACCGAAGGACGCCTCGGCGGGCAGGCCGACGTCAAGGGCGTCAAGGGCACCTGGCGGGACCTCACCGACTCGGTCAACTTCATGGCCGGGAACCTGACCGCCCAGGTCCGCAACGTCGCCCAGGTGGCCACCGCGGTGGCCGAGGGCGACCTGTCGCAGAAGATCACCGTGGACGCGCGCGGCGAGATCCTCGAACTCAAGAACACCATCAACACGATGGTCGACCAGCTCTCCGCCTTCGCCGACGAGGTCACCCGCGTCGCCCGCGAGGTCGGCACCGCGGGCAACCTCGGCGGGCAGGCCACGGTCCGGGGGGTCTCCGGCACCTGGAAGGACCTGACCGACAACGTCAACGTGATGGCGTCGAACCTGACGGGCCAGGTGCGTTCCATCGCGCAGGTGGCCACCGCGGTGGCGCGCGGCGACCTCTCGCAGAAGATCACCGTGGAGGCCAAGGGCGAGGTCGCCGCGCTGGCCGACGTCATCAACACCATGGTGGACACGCTGTCCGCCTTCGCCGACGAGGTCACCCGCGTCGCCCGCGAGGTCGGCACCGAGGGACGCCTCGGCGGCCAGGCGCACGTGCCGAACGTGGCGGGCACCTGGAAGGACCTCACCGACAACGTCAACTCCATGGCCAACAACCTCACCGGCCAGGTGCGCAACATCGCGCTGGTGACGACGGCGGTCGCCAAGGGCGACCTGTCGAAGAAGATCGACGTCGACGCGCGCGGCGAGATCCTCGAACTCAAGACGACCATCAACACGATGGTCGACCAGCTCTCCGCCTTCGCCGACGAGGTCACCCGCGTCGCCCGCGAGGTCGGCACCGAGGGACGCCTCGGCGGCCAGGCCGAGGTGGAGGGTGTCTCCGGCACCTGGAAGCGCCTCACCGAGAACGTCAACGAGCTGGCCGGCAACCTCACCCGCCAGGTGCGGGCGATCGCCGAGGTGACGAGCGCGGTCGCCGAGGGCGACCTGACCCGCTCGATCACGGTCGAGGCCTCCGGCGAGGTCGCCGAGCTCAAGGACAACATCAACTCGATGGTGGGGTCCCTGCGCGAGACGACGCTCGCCAACCAGGAGCAGGACTGGCTCAAGACCAACCTCGCCCGGATCTCCGGGCTGATGCAGGGGCACCGCGAGCTGCCCGTGGTGGCCGAGCTGATCATGGACGAGCTGGTGCCGCTGGTCGCGGCCCAGTACGGCGCCTTCTACCTCGCCGAGGAGGGCGCCAAGGGTCCGGAGCTGCGGCTGGTGGGTGCCTACGGCTACCCCGACGACGACTCCCGCCCGACCCGGATCCCGTTCGGCCGCTCGCTCGTCGGCCAGGCCGCGCGCAGCCGCCGTACGATCATGGTCGACGACCTGCCCGCCGGGTACGTCGTCGTCTCCTCGGGGCTCGGGCAGGTGGAGCCCAGTGCGCTGGTGCTGCTGCCGATCCTGTTCGAGGGGCAGGTGCTCGGGGTCATCGAGCTGGCGTCGGTCACCGCGTTCAAGGAGATCCACCGGGACTTCCTGGAACAGCTCCGGGAGACCATCGGGGTCAACGTCAACACGATCGTGGCCAACGCCCGCACCGACGAGCTGCTCGGTGAGTCCCAGCGGTTGACGGCCGAACTCCAGGCGCGGTCCGCGGAGTTGCAGTCCCAGCAGGAGGAGCTGCAGCGCTCCAACGCCGAGCTGGAGGAGAAGGCCTCGCTGCTCGTGGCGCAGAACCGGGACATCGAGGCGAAGAACCTCCAGATCGAGCAGGCGCGGCAGGAGCTGGAGGCGCGCGCGCAGCAGCTGTCGCTGGCGTCGAAGTACAAGTCCGAGTTCCTGGCCAACATGAGCCACGAGCTGCGTACGCCGCTCAACAGCCTCCTGATCCTGGCCCAGTTGCTCGCGCAGAACCCCTCCCGCAACCTGACGCCGAAGCAGGTGGAGTACGCGGGCATCATCCACTCCGCGGGCTCGGACCTGCTCCAGCTGATCAACGACATCCTGGACCTGTCGAAGGTCGAGGCGGGCAAGATGGACGTGTCCCCGGAGCGGGTACCGCTGCGGCAGCTCATCGAGTACGTCGAGGCGACGTTCCGGCCGATGACGACGCAGAAGAGCCTCGACTTCTCGATCAGCACGGCCGCCGGTGCTCCGGCCGACCTGCTGACGGACGACTCCCGGCTGCGCCAGGTGCTGCGCAACCTGCTGTCCAACGCGGTGAAGTTCACCGAGCAGGGCAGCGTGGAGCTGCGCATCGAGCCGGTGGCCGCGGAGGAGGTGCCCGAGGGCGTGGTCCGCGGCGGCACGGTGGTGGCCTTCCGGGTGAGGGACACCGGCATCGGCATCCCCGAGCAGCAGCTCGAGACCATCTTCGGGGCCTTCCAGCAGGCCGACGGCACCACGAGCCGCAAGTACGGCGGCACCGGCCTCGGACTGTCCATCACCCGGGAGATCGCCCACCTGCTCGGCGGTGCCGTGACGGTGGACAGCGCGCCCGGCAGGGGCAGCACGTTCACGCTGTACCTGCCGGTCGCCCGCGGCGACTTCGAGGAGGTGCTCGCCGGCGGCCGGCCGGTGGAGCGCGACGGCGACGGCGACGGCGGGGCCTCGGCGGACACCGCACACCCGCTGGGCCTGCCCGCGCCCTCGGGGACGGCCCGGCGTCCGCGCCGGCTGCTGGTGGTGGAGGAACGGCCGCGCGGGCTGCTGACGCTGGTCGCCGAGAGCGTGGTGGCCGACGTCGCGGGCGGGCGGGAGGACGGCACCCCGCCGCCGGTCGACGTCGTCACCGCGGTGGGCGCGCAGGAGGCGGCGGGGGCACTGGCCGCCGAGCCGTGCCACTGCGTGGTCCTGGAGCTGGGGATGCCCGACGCGGAGGCGTCCCGCTTCCTGGAGGCCCTGCGGGGCGACTCGGCGCTGGCCAACGTACCGGTGCTCGTGCACAGCGGTCACCGCGCGGACTTCGCCCAGGAGGAGGCGCTGCGGTCCTGGTCCGCGGGCCGGCCGCTGGAGTTCCTGTCGAGCCTCGACGAACTGCGGGAGCGCATCACGCTGCACCTGTCCGCCGAGGAGCCGGGCGACGTCCTCGCCCTGGTCCGCCAGGACGAGCCGCAGCCCGTGGCGCCGCAGCCCGTCGACGACGCCGTCGTGGGCCGCACGGTCCTCGTCGTCGACGACGACGCGCGCAACCTGTTCGCGCTCAGCGGGATCCTGGAGCTGCACGGCATCCGGGTGCTGCACGCGGAGAACGGCCGCGAGGGCATCGAGGCGCTGCGCGCCCATCCCGACATCGCACTGGTGCTGATGGACGTGATGATGCCGGAGATGGATGGGTACACGGCAACGGCGGAGATCCGCACCATGCCGCAGTACGCCGACCTGCCCATCATCGCGGTGACCGCGAAGGCGATGCCGGGCGACCGGGAGAAGAGTCTCGCCTCGGGGGCCAGCGACTACGTCACCAAGCCCGTGGACACCCATGACCTCATGTCCTGCGTCCGCCGCTGGCTGACCGCCTGAGGGCAGCCCGCCCGTCCGAGCACCAGGCGCACCGGCCGAGGAGTCATCGCACCGTGAACATGTCCGAAGAGCAGCCCGAGCGGGCCGGGGGTCCGGCCGGGCCGGCCGAGCCCGAGTCCCCGGCGCCGCGCGCCACGGCGCGCGGCGCGCACCCCGTCGCGCCGGCCCGCGGTACGACCGCGTCACCCGCACCGCCCGCATCGCCCGGTGCGGCGCAGGACCTCGCCGACGAGCCCGGGCCGGCCGACGAGGACCCGGCCGCCGCACCGCTCCCGGAGGCGGCCGCGGGCACCGGTGGCACGGTGCGCGGGCACGCCCCCGCGGCGGCCGGCCGGGAGGAGGAGCCCTCCCCCGTCGGACGTCTGGCGGCCACCGTGAAGCGGCTGCGGCGCGAGGTGCGGGCGGCGCAGGCCGAGGCCGAGGGGCGGGCGCTGATCGAGCTGGCCAAGGGGATCCTCGTGGAGCGGCTCGGCTGCGGGCCCGCGGAGGCGGCCCGCCAGCTCACCGAGCTGGCCGGGCAGGCGGGGACGACACCGCTGGAGTTCGCGGTGGACGTCATCAACCAGGCCGCCAGGGACCGGGTCTCCGAGGTCACCGACGCCTTCCTGGCGGCCGTCACGGGGCACGTGGCGGCCGACGAGTCCGCGGCCGTGCGGCTGCGGGCGGCCGAGAGCGGGGCGCTGGCGGCCCAGGACACGCAGGCCGTCGCCGACTCTCTGCTCCAGCACGCGCTGGAACCACTGGGCGCGGTGGCGGTGGCGATCTGGGCGGCGGGCTCCGACGGCTCGCTGACCCTCGCCGGCAGCGCCGGCTTCGCCCCCGTCGAGGCCGCCCGCTGGCACTACGTCCCGCCGGACGTCGCCACCGTGGCCCGGCTCGGCCTCACCGAGCATGCGGGCCAGTGGATCGGCTCGCTCGCGCAGACCGGGCTGCCCACCATCGGCCGCCAGGCCCACCCCGAGGGCGGCCGGGTCGCCGTTCCCGCCGGGACCGGCGGCCGGATCCACGGTGTCCTGGAGATCGCCTGGCCGTCGTTCCTGGAGCCGCAGTCGCCCCAGGTGGTGCGCCAGGTGGAGGCGCTCGCGGAGCTGTGCGCGCACACGCTGCAGGCGTACCCCCACGCCCAGGCCGCCGACCGGGAGCCGCGGGTGCTGCCGGACGCCGCCGAGCTGATGGACCTCGCGGACGGACTGCACGACCCGGCGCTGGTGCTCGTACCGGTCGTGGACGCGGCGGGGCGGCTGGTGGACTTCCGCATCCAGCACGTCAACGACCACTTCCTCGACCCGGCGGGCCGGCCGCGGGCCGTGGTCAACGGCGCCCTGTTGCTGGAGGCCTACCCGATGGCGGCCGGCGACAGCGACCTCTTCCAGCGCATCGAGCGGGTCCACGCGACGGGTGAACCGTTCCGGGCCCGCCGCATGAGCCTGACCGCGCTCGTCGACGAGGTGCCGCTGTCGGCGGTCGCGGACCTGAGCATCAGCCGGCACGGCACCTGCGTGCTGCTCATCTGGCGCATCGAGGACGAGACGGCACGGCTGGCGAGTCTGTTGCAGCACGCCCAGCGCCTCGGCCGGATCGGCGGTTTCGAGGAGAACGTCCTCACGGGCGAGACGACGTGGAACGGACAGCTGTACGCGCTGTACGGGCGGGAACCGTCGAGCCCTCCGGTGCGGCTCGAGGAGCTGGGGGCCCACGCCCACGCGGACGACGCGGTGCCCATCGGCCGCTTCCTGCGCACCCTGCTGCACCACCTGCGTCCGGCGTCCGCCGCCTTCCGGCTCCAGCGGCCCGACGGGGTGACCCGGCACGTGCGCATCGTCGCCGAGCCGGTCCTGGACACCGACGGCCAGCTGGTGTCCGTGCGCGGCGCGTACCAGGACATCTCCTCCCAGCACTGGACGGAGGTGGCGCTCGCCGCCACCCGCGACCAGCTCGTCCAGACCGAGCAGCAGGCCAGTGAGCGCAGCCGGCTGGCGCTCCAGCTGCAGAACGCGATCATGCCGCCCACGCGGGCGCCGCTGGACATGGCGGGCCTCCAGGTGGCGGTCCGCTACCGGCCGGCCGAGGAGGAGCACCTCGTGGGCGGCGACTGGTACGACGCCGTCGTGCTGCCGTCCCGGCTGGTGCTGCTGTGCGTCGGCGACGTGGCCGGGCACGGCATCGAGGCGGCGACCAGCATGGTCGTCCTGCGCAACGCGCTGCGCGGTCTGGCGGTGACCGGCGCGGGTCCGGGCCAGCTGCTGTCGTGGCTGAACATCGTCGCCCACCATCTGACGGGCGCGGTCACGGCGACGGCGGTGTGCGGGCTGTACGACCCGGTGCGGCGCACCCTGCGGTGGGCCAGGGCGGGCCATCTGCCGCCGGTGCTGGTGCGCGGCTCGGGTGCCGCCGCGCTGCCGCTGCTGAGCGGGATGCTGCTGGGCGCCGTACCGGAGACGTCGTACGAGGAGGCGGAGATCGAGCTGGCGGCGGACGACACGCTGCTGATGTACACCGACGGTCTCATAGAGCGGCGGGACCGGTCGGTGGAGGAGTCGCTGACGCAGCTGCTGAGCCAGGCGCGCTCGGCGCTGCCGTCGCTGGAACAGCAGCTGGACCGGCTGCTCACCCACAGCAGGTCCGACACGGACGACGACACCTGCATCGTGGGCATCAGGCTCGGTTAGGGCCTGTCCGGCGGATCGCGTCGGACGGGCCCCGGACGGCCGCGCACGGTTCACCCGGCCGAGGAGGCATGTCCCTCCCGTTCGGGGGTATCCGCCGGTGCGCGGCGTGAGGCCGGGATCCGCAGGTGGTGAGTGCGGTGCGCGGGCCGAGCCGGCGCGCCGCCGGTCCGCCGGGGTTCCGGCCGCGCGGCGCAGCCGTCCGCCGGTGCGCAGAGCCCGGACCGTAAGTTTTCGGAGGTACTCGTGTCCATTGCCCAGAACCCGCTGTCCGTCGAGGTCACCCTGCCCCGCGAGGACGTGGCCCTGGTCACGGTCGAGGGTCATCTGGACCTCGACACCGCGACCGAGTTCCAGGCCCATCTGGCGAACCAGCTCCATCACGGCAGGCGCCACTTCCTGCTGGACCTGTCGGCGGTGCCGTTCATGGACTCCTCCGGCATGAACATCATCCTGCGCGTGTACCAAGAGGCGCGGGAACTGCCCGGCAGCGTGCATGTGATCGATCCGACACCCGCCGTGCGCCGGGTCCTGGATCTCACCGGCGTCAGCATCACCGTCCCCATCTCCGACAAGGTGGACGACGCCCTGGCCCTCATCGACCGCATGCAGCCGTCGCCCGAGGCCCCGTAGGACCCGGCCGGCCCGGCCCGGCCGCACCCCGCGTGCACCCCGTGCGCCTCCGGGGACGCGGCCGACGCCGGGCCGACAGTTGCCATTTGACAACTATGTGGGGCGGGCAAGAGAGTGAGCGAGGCCGGCGGCGGGCGCCGCGGTGTCGCGGCGCGCGTCCGGCCGCCACGGACGAACACCGTCGCGCACCGGCCGGTTTCCGGTGCGCCACGGCAGGAGCAGAAAGGAGTGACGCAGTGCCGGAGCAAGAAGCGGCCGCACCGCAGGAGACACCGACGGAGGAGGTCGGGGCCTTCCTGAGCCGCCGCCGGGAGCAGATCGCCCAGCGCTGGGCCGACGAACCCCTGTTCCGCGCCGTGTTCACCGTGTCGCGCGACGAGGCGGCGGAGGCGGGCCGGAGCGTCGTGGACGCCCTGGCCCAGGTCACCGCCTCCGGGCGGGTGGAGGACTCCGACAGCGCCGGCTTCACCGTCGTGCGCGAGCAGCTGGCGCGGATGGCCGCCTCCCGTGCCCGGTCCGGGATGAGCACGTCGCAGGTCTCCGGCGAGGTGGACGCCCTGCGGGCGCCGGTCGTGAAACTGCTCGTCGCCGATCTGCCGGACGCGCCGGCGGACCACGTCCGGGAGTGCACGGAGATCCTGACGGTCCTGATGGGGACCCTGCGGCTCGTCGTCATGGAGACCGCGCTGACGGAGGTCCAGTCCCTCATCGACCGGCAGCAGACGCAGCTGCTGGAGGTCGCCACGCCGGTCATCAGGCTCTGGGACGGCATCGTCGCCGTCCCGCTCATCGGCACGCTCGACAGCGCGCGCAGCCAGGTCGTGATGGAGACCCTGCTGGAGGCGGTCGTCGACCAGCAGGCCCGGTACGCGATCCTCGACATCACCGGGGTGCCGACGGTCGACTCGCTGGTCGCGCAGCACCTCATGAAGACCGTCGCGGCGGTACGGCTGATGGGCGCGGAGTGCGTCGTCTCGGGCATCCGGCCCGCGATCGCGCAGACCATGGTGCACCTCGGACTCGACCTCGGCACCGTCATCACGCGGGCCGGTCTCGCCGACGCCCTGGCCTACGCCCTGCACGGGCTGGGCGCCGACATCGTGCAGGCGGCACCCGGCGGTGCGGGCCCGCGGTGAACGACGACTTCTCCCGCGTCGGCGGGGCCCCCGTACCGGTGCTCAGGCTGGGCGACGTCCTGCTGGTCACCCTTCAGGGAGATCTCTACGACGGTACGGCGGAGCAGCTCAGGCAGGACATCGTGGAGTCGATCGCCCGCAGCCGGGTGACCGGTGTGGTCATCGACATCTCCGGCGTCGAGATCGTCGACTCCTTCCTCGGACGGGTGCTGGCCGAGATCGCGGCCAACGCCCGGCTGCTGGCCGCGCAGACCGTGGTGGCCGGGATGCGGCCCGCGGTCGCGCTCACCCTGGTGGAACTCGGGCTGACGCTGCCGGGCCTGCGGACCGCGCTGAGCACGGAAGCGGCCCTGGAACTCCTCGGGCGGGCGGACGCCACGCCGGCCGGCGGCCCACGCCGGGAGCGTCGGTGAGCGGGACGGCCGCGGGCGTCGAGACCCGCCTGCCGATCCGCTCCGATCTGGACCTGGTGTGGGTACGGCAGCATGTGCGGCAGGCGGCCGCCGCGCTCGGCTTCGGCCTGGTGGAACAGACCAAGCTGGTCACGGCCGCCAGCGAACTGGCCCGCAACACGCTGGTGTACGGCGGGGGCGGAGAGGTGCGGACGGTGCCGCTCACCGACGGCCGGGCCCAGGGGTTGCGGCTGGTGTTCTCCGACTCCGGTCCCGGCATCCCGGACGTGGAACAGGCCCTGCGGGACGGCTTCACCTCCGGCGGCGGGCTGGGCATGGGTCTGGGCGGCGCCCGGCGGCTGGTGCACGAGTTCGCCATCGACAGCACGCCCGGTGCCGGTACGACGATCACCGTGGCCTCCTGGGCGGCCCGGACGCCCCGGCCGCGCGAGGAGTCCTGATGCCCCGGGTGTGGGACGTGCCGGTGCACGACTCGACGCGCGTGCGGGACGCGCGGGTGGCCGCCGAGGAGGCCGCGGCGCTCGTCGGCCTGGACGGGAAGCGCACGGCGGCGGCCGCGCTGGTGGCCACGGAGCTGGCCACCAACCTGCTCAAGCACGCCCGCGGCGGCCAGCTGCTCGTCGACCTCGTCCCCCCGCCGGCCGGGCGGGGCGGGGTCGTCGTGCAGATAACCGCCGTGGACCACGGTCCGGGCATGGCCGACGTACCGGCCGCGTTCGGCGACGGGTTCTCCACGGCCGGCTCGCTGGGCGCCGGACTGGGGACGTGCCGGCGGGTCTCCGACGGCTTCGACCTGCACAGCGCGCCGGGGCGCGGCACGGTCGCGCTGGCCCGGCTCGGCGCCGCCGCGCGGACCGACCCGGACGATCCGGCGCCCGCCCGGGCCGGCGGGGTGAACATCCCCCTCGCCCGCGCCGCGTACTCGGGGGACGCCTGGACCTGGGTGCGGGCCGGCGATTTGCTGACCCTGATGCTCGCCGACGGGCTGGGCCACGGCCCGGAGGCGGCCCGCGCCTCCACCGCCGCCGTGGACGAGCTGCACCGCGGCGCCCACCTCCCGCCCGCCGAGATCCTGCACCGCCTGGACGCCGCGCTGCGCGGCACGCGGGGCGCCGCCGTCGCGGTGGCGCAGCTCGACGTACCGTCCGAACGGCTGCGGTTCGCCGGGATCGGCAACGTGGGGGCGCGGCTGCGCGAGGGCGACTCCTGGCGTCATCTGCTCTCCCGGCCCGGCATCGTGGGCGTGCACCGCCCCACGAGGCTGCCGGAGACCATGGTGCCCTGGGCCGCCGACCGGTTACTGGTCCTGCACAGCGACGGGCTGCCCAGCCGCTGGGTGCCGCCCGCCGGTCCCCGGCTCGCGACGGCCGACCCCGCGGTGACGGCGGCGGTGATCGTGCGCGACACCAGCAGTTCCGCCCGCCCGGTGCGTGACGACACCGCCGTGGCCGTCCTGTCCCCGACCCCGCCGGACCGCCCATGATGCGCACCTGGCAGATCACCACCGTCACCGACGCGGCGCGCGCCCGGATCGCCGCGGCGCGGCTGGCCGCGGCGTACGGCGTCGTGCCGCTGGAGCGGACCCGGCTGGCGGCCGCGCTCAGCGGGCGGCTGCGCCAGTGCCTGACCAAGGGTGGCAGCTGGCGGCTCGGCCTGGAGTCGGCCGAGGGTCTGCTGCGCGTCGAGGTCGCCCCGCTGCCCGCCACCGCGGAGCCGCCGTGGCACTTCGGCGTGCCCTGCCCCGAGCCGGCCGACCCCTCGGTGTCCGCCGGGGTGGCGGACGACACCGGTGTGCTCGCGGAGGCCCTGCTCGGCGCCGACGAGGACACCGCCCTGGTGCTGGAGCGGCTCGCCGAGCAGGAGGAGCTGGTCGCCTTCCACCGGGACGAGCTGCACCAGACCAACCAGGGCGTCCTGGCGCTGCACGCCGAGCTGGACGCGGCCGGCCGGGCCCAGCGCGAGGCGTTCGCCGCCGAGCGCGCGGCCCGCCAGGAGGCGGAGCGGGCCCGGCGCAGGCTGACGTTCCTCGCGGACGCCAGCGTGGTGCTGACGGCGTCCCTCAACCACGAGGAGATCGTGCGCCGGCTGCCCGAGCTGCTGGTGCCCGAGTACGCGCGCGCCGTCGACGTGTGGCTCTTCGACATGGACGACGACCGGCGGCCCTCCGCACCGCGCCCGGCGGCCGCGGTGGTCGCCGCCCGGACCGGCCGCCCCCAGTACTCCGCCCGGCATCCCGGCGGGCTGCCCGGCGTCGACGACCGGCCGCCGTCGGCACTGCACCCCGACCGGCCGCTGCTGTGCGTCCCGCTGCCGACCCGCAGTGCGCCCCTGGGCGTGCTGACGCTGACGCCGCCGGGCGAGCGCTGGGACCCCGACGACGCCGTCATGCTGATCGAACTGACCAGGCGGGCCAGCATCGCGCTGGACAACGCGCGCCGCTTCGAGCACAACCGGGACATCGCCGAGACCCTCCAGCGGGCCCTGCTCACCGAGCTGCCGACCACTCCCGGCCTGCGCCTGGCGGCCCGCTACCTGCCGGCGACGTACGGGCTGAACATCGGGGGCGACTGGTACGACGCGTTCCGGCAGCCCGACGGCAGCCTCATCACCGTCATCGGCGACGTCACCGGCCACGGACTGCACGCGGCCGTCATGATGAGCCAGCTGCGCACGGCGCTGCGCGCCTACGCCGTCGACGGCGGCAGCCCCGGCGTGCTGCTGACCCGGCTGCACACCTTCCTGCACCACCTCCAGCCCGACCTGTACGCCACCGCCGTCATCGCCCGCTTCCAGCCCGGGGAGCCGGTGCTGACGTGGGCGGCCGCGGGGCATCCGCCGCCCGTGCTGCGCGGCCCGGACGGACGGGTGCGCACCCTGGACGCCAAGCCGGGGGCGATGCTGGGCATCCCGCTGCACCAGGAGATCGCCGACCACACGGTGCCCCTGGTGCCCGGGTCGACGCTGGCGCTCTACACCGACGGGCTGGTCGAGCGGCGCGCGCAGGGCATAGACCCGGGCATCGAACGGCTCGCGGCGGCCCTCGGCTCCTTCCGCACCGGCGAACTGGACGCGAACCTCGACGGCGCGGCCGACCGCATCCTGGACCCGATGCTGAGCGACTCCGAGCGGGACGACGACGTGTGTCTGCTGCTGTGCCACATCGACAGCGCCGCCGGCGCGACGGTGCGGGCGGGCTGACGGCGGCGGGTCCGCCGTCCGCCGGCCGTCGCCCCCGTCACAGGAGGCCGGCACCGGCTGCGCCTCGCGCCGGCCGCGCGGCGGGAAGGACCGGGGCGTACACCGGCCGTGTGCGGGTACCACGGGGCACCGGAAGGGACGTTCGTCTGCATGCTCCGTCCGGCTGGCGCAACCGCTTCGGTCGCGGTGGGATCGGCGGTGTGCGAAGAGGCCGTCCGGCGGGCACCCGCACAACGTCGAGGCAGACCGCCTGGAGCCGCAGAAAGGGATGGACATCGTGACACGACCCAGGATCCTGGTGGTGGGCGCGGGCTTCGCGGGAGTGGGGTGCGTCCGACGCCTGGAACGCAGACTCGCCGCCGCGGAGGCCGACGTCACCCTGGTGACACCGTTCGCCTACCAGCTCTATCTGCCGCTGCTGCCGCAGGTCGCCTCCGGGGTGCTGACCCCCCAGTCGATCGCGCTGTCGCTGCGCCGCAGCAGGAAGTACCGCACCCGGATCATCCCCGGCGGAGCCATCGGCGTGGACCTGCGGTCGAAGGTCTGCGTCATCCGCACCATCACCGACGAGATCGTCAACGAGCCGTACGACCACATCGTGCTGGCACCCGGCAGCGTCACCCGCACCTTCGACATCCCGGGGCTGACCGACCACGCCTTCGGCCTGAAGACGCTCGCGGAGGCGGCCTACCTCCACGACCACGTCATCAGCCAGCTCGACCTCGCCGACGCCAGCAACGACCCCGCCGAGCGGGCCGCACGGCTCCAGTTCGTGGTGGTCGGCGGCGGCTACGCCGGCACCGAGACCGCCGCCTGTCTCCAGTTGCTCACCCACAACGCGGTCAAGCGCTACCCCAGGCTGGACCCGAGCCTGATCAAGTGGCACCTGATCGACATCGCACCCAAGCTGATGCCGGAACTCGGCGACAAGCTCGGGCGCAGCGCGCAGGAGGTGCTGCGCAGGCGGGGCATCGAGGTGTCGCTGGGGGTGTCCATCGCCAAGGCCGGGCCCGAGGAGGTCACCTTCACCGACGGCCGCGTGGTGCCGACCCGCACGCTGATCTGGACCGCCGGGGTCGTGGCGAGCCCGCTGATCGCCACGCTCGGCGCGGAGACGGTCCGCGGACGGCTCGCGGTCACCTCGCGCATGGACCTGCCCGGCCACGACGGGGTGTTCGCGCTCGGCGACGCCGCGGCCGTCCCCGACGAGGCCAAGGGCGGGGAGGGCGCCGTCTGCCCGCCGACCGCCCAGCACGCGATGCGGCAGGCCAAGGTCGCCGCCGACAACGTCATCGCGCGTCTGCGCGGCCAGGAGATGCGGCCGTACGCGCACAAGGACCTCGGGCTGGTGGTCGATCTCGGCGGCACCGACGCCGTGTCCAAGCCGCTCGGCATCGAACTGCACGGGCTGCCCGCGCAGCTGGTGGCCCGCGGGTACCACTGGGGGGCGCTGCGCACCGGAGTGGCCAAGGCGCGCGTCCTGACGAACTGGACGCTGAACGCCGTCGCGGGCGACGATTTCGTCCGCACCGGCTTCCAGGCCCGGCGGCCCGCCAAGCTGAAGGACTTCGAGTACACCGACACCTATCTGACGCCCGAGCAGGTGCGGGCCCAGGTGGAGAGCGGGCGCCCCGGGGCCGGCTGAGACGGACGGGAGGGGGACGGCGGTGGGAGGGAACAGCGGCGGGAGGGAACAGCGGCGTGAAGGCGGCGGCACCGGCGTGGGCGGCGGGGGTGCGGGACCGGGTGCTGGCATCCGATCCCGGGCTGCTGCGGCTCGCGGCCGGCCTGCGGACGGTCGGCGCGATCACCCTCACGCTGGCCGTGCTGTCCCTGCTGGACGCGGACGTCACGCATCTGGTCGCGGGGGCCATCGCGGCGATGGTCGCCACGTTCGCCGTCCGGGAGAAGCAGCGGGGGCCACAGGCGGTGACCCTGGCGCTGGGGCTGCCGGTGGCGCTGGCCTCGGTGTCCCTGGCGGCGCTGCTGAGTTCGCGCGTGGTGGCCGGTGACGTCTTCTTCGTCGTCCTCATCTTCTGCGCGGTGTACGGACGCCGGTTCGGCGACCGGGGCACCGCGCTCGGACTGATCGGCTTCCAGGTCTACTTCATGTCCCTGTTCGTGGGCGCCGCCCCCCATCTGCTGCCGGGACTCTGGGGGGTCCTCGCCGTCGCCTTCGCGTGCAGCGCGCTGGCCCGGTTCGTGCTGGTGCCGCAGACGTCGGCGGGGATCCTGCTGCGGCTGCGGCACGCCTTCCGGGCGCGGCTCGCGCAGTTGCTCGACGCCCAGCTGGAACTGCTCGACGCCGGCCCGGACGACGTGGAGAAGGCACTGGCGCACGTGCGCACGGGCACCGCCCGGCTGCACGAGACGGCGATGATGATCCACGGCCGGCTCGAGGAGGGCACGCCCGACGAGGCGACGGCCCGGCTGGTGCAGCGCCGGATCGCCGACGCGGAGATCGCCGCCGAGCGGCTCGGGCTGCTCCTGCTGACGGCACGCGGCGCCGAGCGCGCGGACACCCTGACCCTGCACCTGCCGGGCGCGCCCCTCCCCGAACGCGGGCGCCTGCCGATGCCGGAGGAGGAGGCGACGGACGTGCTCCGCCGTGATCTGCGGGCCCTGCGCCTGCTGGTCCGGCGTCCGGTCGCCGACGGCACCGGGCTCGCTCAGGTCCGCAACCGCCTGCTGGGCTACCGCGACGAGGAGCACCTGCCGCCCGCTCCCCCGGCCGTGCGGGACGTCTTCCGGGGCGTCGGGGAGAGCGCCCGCGCCGTGCTGGGGCTGCGCCTCGCGCTCGACGGGCCGCAGGACGAGTCCGACGACAGCCCCGAGACGGCCCGCTCCCGGGAGGAGCTGGACGCGGAGGACGCGGCGATCGGCGGGGAGGAGTCCGACGAGGAGACCGCGGAGCAGCCCACGGGGCTGCGGCGCCCCACCACCCGCGCGGCCGTCCAGGTCTCCGTCGGCTCGGCGCTGGCCATCGTCGGCGGCGAACTGCTGTCCACCCAGCGCTGGTACTGGGCGGTCCTCACCTGCTGGATCGTCTTCATCAACACCGCGTCCACCGGGGAGATCCTGGTCAAGGGCTACCGGCGACTGCTCGGCACCGCCCTCGGCGTGGTCGCGGGGATCGGCCTGGCGGGACTGGTCGGCCACCACACGGGGACGGCGTTCGCGGTGGTGCTGGTGTGCGTGTTCGCGATGTTCTACACGGCGCCCCTGTCGTACACCCTGATGTCGTTCTTCGTCACCGCGGCGCTGGGCGTGCTGTACACGCTGCTGCACACCTACAGCCTGGACGTGCTGGTCCTGCGCGTGGAGGAGACGGCGCTGGGGGTGGCCAGCGGGGTGGTCGCGGCGGCGCTGGTGCTGCCCGTGCGCACGGACCGGCGGACGGACGAACTGCTCACGACCGTCCTCGACCGGCTGGCCGACGTCACCGGGGCCGCCGTGGAACAGCTCAGCGGCGGACCGCCGGCCGAGCTGCTGGACCGGGCCCGGGAACTGGACCAGGCCTTGGCCGACCTGCGCTCCGCGACCCAGCCGCTGACCCACCCGGTCACCCCGCTGCGGACCCGGCGGGACACCGCCCAGTACGTCGTGGCGCTGCTGGAGACCTGCGCCTACCACGCCCGGTCGCTGGCGGCCACGGCCGAGCTGCTGCCCACGCACCCCTCGATCGCGGCGGACCCCCGGCTGCGCGGTGCCGGCCGGCGCATCCTGCGCAACATCGACGCCGTCGCCGCACGCGTCGCCGACGACCGCAGCACCGCCGAGGTCAGCACCGGCCCCAGCGTCGCCTCCCTCCTCGGCCCGGGCGCCTACGGCACCCCGCGCTACGGCCGCGTCACCGACCGCGTCCTGCGTCACCTGCAACGCCTCGACGAAGCGGTGACGGGCCTGGCCCGGCCGCTGGGGGTCCCGGTGACCTCACCGGCGAGGTGAGGCGTGCGGCCGGGCCCGCGAGGTGAGGCGTGCGGCCGGACCGGCGCCCGGCGGCGGCCGAGGGCCCGGGCCCCGGCGCCGAGCGGGAGCACGGGAGCACGGGAGCACGGGAGCACGGGAGCACGGGCCGGTCGGGCCGCGGCGACTCCCCCGCACAAGACACGGGCGCCCGCTCCCGGCGCCGGTCGGCGCCGGGAGCGGGCGCCCGGACGGGGCCGCTGAGGGGCGGGGTCAGAAGTCCGTCGGCAGGCCGCTGGCCGCCGCGATGCCCCGCAGTGCCTCGGTGTCGTTCTGGCGCTGCTGGATGCAGCCGGCGATCTCGGCCAGGCGGCCCGGGTCGGAGGCGGTCTCCGCGTCGGTGACCACGCGGACCGGGCCGGTTCCGTCGACCTGGATCTCGACGAGCTGGTTGTCCAGTCGGCCGGTGACGGCCGTGGCGATGACCAGGGCGGCCTCGTCACGGATCTCCTGAGGCAGTTCCTCGGTCTCCTGCGGATCGAGCGCGAAGTCGAGGGTCTCGGCGGATTGTTCGTCCAGCGCGCGCAGTGCGGGTGAGACGACCTTGAGCAGCATCGCGAAGTCCTCGCTGTCCATGCGGACGCGCAGGAGGTCGAGGTACATGTCCACGGGCCGTCCGTCCGGCGGGAACTCGGATTCGTTCATCTCCCCCGGGTTCCCGCCGACGGCGCGTTCAGACCTTCCGCCAGCGGGCCATCGCGAAGGAGAACAGCCCGAACAGCACCAGACCGGCCGCCACGCAGGCCAGCAGCCACGGCCCGGCGGGCGTCTCGGCGAAGGAACGCAGGGTGTCGTCGAGCCCCTTGGCCTTGTCGGGCTCGTAGTCGACGGCCGCGCGGACGGCGAAGACGCCGGCCGCCGCGAACACCAGGCCGCGCGCCGTGCCGCCGCCCACCCCGGTGACGTCCACGAGGCGGCGCACCCGCGCGGACATCTGGCCGAGCCGCAGGTGCTTGTGGTACTTGCGCAGGGCGGCCCGGACGCCTATCCAGATGCCGCCGACGATGATCCCGACACCGGCCGCGCCGACGATCCACCGGCCTCCGGGAAGTTCGAGCACGCGGGCGGTGACGTCACGCGACTGCTCGTCGCTCGACCCTCCCCCGTCGCCCGATCCGGCGGCGAAGGCGAGCACGGAGTAGGCGACGAAGGAGTAGAAGACGCAGCGGACGAGCGCCAGCAGACGCTTCTTCGCCTTGCGGCCGTCCGGTCCGGCCGCGCCGAAGACCACCTCGGACAGCCGCCACAGCGCCATGCCGACCAGCCCGATCCCGAGGGCCCACAGCAGGACGGAGCCGAAGGGCTGGTCCGCGATCTCGGCGAGGGCGCCCTGCCGGTCGGCCTGCTTCTTCTTGTTCTCGCCGAAGGCGATCTGGAGGGCCAGCGCCCCGACGAGCAGGTAGATCACTCCGCGCGCGGCCAGTCCGGCCCGCGCGGCCCCCTGCGTGACCGAACCCCGCGCGGCGCGCTCGGCCTCCATCCGGCCGTTGCGCGCCAGGGCACTCGCGTTCATGTCAACCTCCTGGAAGAGTCTCGGAGACCCGGATGCCCCGGCTTCGGCACCGCACACGCGGACCGGACACACAGGCCGCACACACGGGCCTCACGGGGGCCACACACGGGCCGTGCGCGGGCCGCGCATGCGTGCGGCGCACGCGCGGGCGCCGCACGCCCGGGCGCCGCACGCGCGGGCCGTGCGCTCAGGCGCCGCACCCTCAGGGGCCGTACACACGGCGCCGTACACACGTGCGCCCCGCCGCGGGGGGCCGCGGCGGGGCGTCGGGGGCGGGCCGGCCGGTCAGGCGTACACGTGCGGCCCGTCGTCGGTGCTGCGGCCGGCGGTGGTGTCGGTGGCCGCGGCGAGCCAGCTCCGGGCCACTTCCAGGGCCCGGGTGACCTCGCGGGTCCCGGTGGAGACGCACAGCGTGTAAGCGAGGTCCTGCGCCCGCGTGTCGGCCGCGGTGGATCCGCTCGCCGTGGCGGCCTCGTACTCGGCGACGAGGGTGCGCAGGACGGCGGGGTGAGGCATCAGCATCAACGACTGCTCCTGGTCCGGAACGGATGGGATACGTACGGCCCTCGGGCCGGTTCAGCGGCGGTCGCCCGGTCGCCCCAGGGCTTCCTGCCGCACCTGGGCGCAGCTGCGGCTGATGAGCCGCGAGACGTGCATCTGGGAGATGCCGAGCCGGTCGGCGATGCGGCTCTGGGTCATGTCCTCGAAGAAGCGCATGTAGAGGATGGCCCGCTCGCGCTCCGGCAGTCGGCGCAGGCTCTCCTTGGCGGACTCGCGGTCGACCACGATGTCGTAGGAGGCGTCGGGGCCGCCGAGGGTGTCCGCGAGGCTGTAGCCGTCGTCCCCGGCGGGGAGTTCGGCGTCCAGCGACAGGGTGCTGAAACTCTCCAGGGCCTCGAGGCCCGCGGCGACCTCGTCCTCGGTGAGTCCGGTGTGGGCGGCGAGGTCGGCGGTCGACGGCTCGGGGGCGCCGGGCGTCTGGGCCAGCTCGCGCCGGGCGACGCGCACCTTGTTGCGCAGTTCCTGCACCCGGCGGGGGACCCGCAGGGCCCACATCCGGTCCCGGAAGTGCCGCTTGATCTCGCCGGTGATGGTGGGGACGGCGTAGCTCTCGAAGGCCCCGCGTTCCGGGTCGAAGCGGTCGACGGCCTTCACCAGGCCGAGCGCGGCCACCTGCCGGAGGTCCTCGATGGCCTCACCGCGGTCGCGGAAGCGGCCGGCGATCCGGTGGGCCATGGGCAGCCAGGCGGTGACGATCCGGTCGCGCACGGCGTCCCGCTCGGGCCCCTCCTCCATCGTGGTCAGCCGGACGAAGAGGGCGGTGGTGTCGGGAGCGTCGTCGTGGGTGCGACGGGACTGGGCGGTGGGGTTCGGGGCTGCGGTGGTGTTCGGGGCTGATGCGGCGGGACGGCTTGTCGCCATGTCGATGAGCATGCGGAATCGCTCCTGAACGGTGGAGTCTGGGGGAATGACCACGGGAGGGGCCGCTGCCGTCCGGGGCGCCTGGAGCGCCCCGGAGCGGTCGTACCGCTCCCCTGGGCGCGCCTCCGGTCCGAAGCACGAACCTCCATCTGCCCTGGGTCCGGAGGAACAAACTCCGGTGTCGGGAAACCTCTTCGGGTGGCTGGTGCGGCCGTGGCGGCGTCTTCGGACACGGGGCCTCGGCGACGATCGGGCGGCGGTCGGGGCCCGGCGGCCGTGGGAGGGGCCGGCGGTGGGTCAGGAGACGGGGACGACGACGGTGATGCGTTTGCCGCCGGACGGCAGGCCGGACACCCGGACGTCGCAGGCCAGCCGGCAGACGATCGGCCAGCCCCGGCCGCCGGGCCGGCGCCGTCCCTGGTCGTCGAGCGGGTCGGTGACGACGGGCAGCCGGTCGCTGCGATCGCTCACGGAGACCCGTACGGCCCGCCCGTCGATGTCCACGTCGAAGTCGATGATGCCGCCCCCGTGGAGGATGGCGTTGGAGGTGAGTTCCGAGGCGACGAGCAGCGCGTCGGAGACGGCCTCCTCGTCGTAGGGGCTGCCGGTCGCCCCGCCTCGTCCGTCGAGTGCGCGGCGTATGGCACTGCGGACGTCGGACGGCCGGCAGGGCCCGTCCCCGTGGCAGTGCACCGGGGGCGGCGCGCCGATGCCGTGCGTGCCGTCGGTGCGGTCCGGCCGGTACGCGCGGTCCGGCCGGCCGGTCCCGCCGGTCTCGCCGGTCTTGCTGGTCCCGTCGGTCTCGCCGGTCCCTTCGGTCTTGCTGGTCCCATAGGTCTTGCTGGTTCGGTCGGTCCGGTGGTTCGCGTTCGCACGCATCCTTTCGCTCTCCTGACGTCCTCGACTGGTCTGGTGGACCCTCTCCCCCGCCGGCCGCCGGGCACGGCCCTCTCCTTCCGGCTGGCCCCCGAAAGACCGGCCAAACCTGCCTTTCCGGGCATTCGACGGCATTCGGCAGGTCATCGACGGGCCTTCCGGGGGTAGGCGGAGTACATGACGGATGTCGTGGACTCGGACGAACTGCTGCGGCGCATCCAGCGCGCCAGGGCCTGCGCGCGCGAGGAGCTGCGGAACCTGCGGTCGCGGAGCGAGGATCTGGGGCGCACCGATCCCGACGCGGCGCGCGAGGCGCACCTGCGGAGCCTGGCGTACGAGGCGGTCCTGGACGTGCTGGACGAGATCGTGACCCCGGGGCATCACACGGGTGCCACCTGACCTGAGGTTTCCGCGGCCGCCCGATTGACGGGCGGCGGTGCGGGCACCCGGCTCCGCATGTCGGTCGATCACACGCGCGCACCCGTACTGGAAGCCCTCGTCGAGTACCACCGCCAGGGGCGGCTGGCGTTCTCGCCGCCAGGACACAAGCAGGCACGCGGCGCCGACCCCGACGTACGGGCGGTGCTGGGCGACGCGGTGTTCCTCGGCGACGTCCTGGCGTCGGGTGGGCTCGACGACCGGCTGACCCGGGGCCGGGTCCTGGAACGCGCCGAGGAGCTGATGGCGGACGCCGTCCACGCCGAGCACACCTTCTTCACGACGTGCGGGAGTTCCCTGTCGGTCAAGGCCGCGATGCTGTCGGTGGCCGGGCCGCACGAGAAACTGCTGATCGGGCGGGACGCGCACAAGTCCGTGGTGTCGGGCCTGATCCTCGCCGGGATCGAACCGGTGTGGGTGGAGCCGCAGTGGGACGCCGAGCGGCATCTGGCGCATCCGCCGTCCGCCGCGAGTTTCGAGAAGGCCTTCGAGGTCCACCCCGACGCGAAGGGCGCCCTGGTCACCAGTCCGACGCCGTACGGCGCCTGCGCGGACCTGCGGGCGATCGCCGAGGTCTGTCACCGCCGCTCGTTGCCGCTGGTCGTGGACGAGGCGTGGGGTGCGCATCTGCCCTTCCACCCGGAGCTGCCGTCCTGGGCGATGGACGCTGGTGCCGACATCTGCGTGACCAGCGTCCACAAGATGGGCAGCGGCCTGGAGCAGGGCTCGGTCTTCCACCTCCAGGGCGACCGTGTCCCGGCGGAGCTGCTGAAGACCCGTGCGGATCTGCTGGGCACGACCAGCCCGTCGGTGCTGCTGTACGCCGGGATGGACGGCTGGCGGCGGCAGATGCGCCTGCACGGCGAGGAGTTGATGGGCACCGCCCTGGAGCTGGCGGCCGAGGTGCGGGCGGCCGTCGAGCAGATCGACGGCATGCACGTCGACGACCGGACGGACTACTGCGGTCCGGGCCTGGCCGACGACTTCGACCCGCTGCCCGTCGTCATCGACCTCGAGGGGCTGGGGGTCTCGGGTTTCCAGGCGGCCGACTGGCTGCACGAGCACCGGTCGGTCGGCGTCCATCTCTCCGACCACCGGCGGATCGGCACCCAGATCACCCACGGCGACGACCGGGAGACGACCGGGGAGCTGCTCGCGGCCCTCAAGGGCCTCGCGCGTGCCGCGCCGGACCTGCGGCCGGCGCCCCGCACACAGGTGCCGCCCCCTGCCGAACTCCGTCTGGCACAAGCCCTGTTGCCGCGGGACGCGTTCTTCGGTCCGGCCGAGCACGTCCCGTTGTCGAAGGCGGCCGGCCGGGTCGCCGCGGAGATGATCACACCGTATCCGCCCGGCATCCCAGCCGTCCTGCCCGGTGAGCGGCTCACCGAGCCGGTGCTGCGTTATCTGCGCTCGGGGCTGGAGGCGGGCATGAACCTGCCCGACCCGACGGACCGGCGGCTCGACACGATCAGGGTGGTCGCGCGGGACGCGGAGTGAGCGGAGCGGGACCGACGGGCGGGGAAGTGAAACAGGTCACGTGACCGGGTTATGGTTGCGCGAAAAGCGTCAGAATGGTTTACGGTTCACCCAGTGGTCGCGGAGTCGAGTTCTTCTCCTCCGCATACCGCATGCGACGGCCCTGGCTGGCTTCCCCCGTCCAGCCAGGGCTTTCGCATGCCCGCCGCCGAAACCTCCCGCCGCCGAGGTGCCCGGGGCGCCCGCAGCCGCTGAAATGGGCTTAGGGCCTCGAGGCCTCAGGGAACACCCCGGAACCATCGCCGGCGAGGAGCCCCGTGCCATGACCAGAGCGACGAAGCTGCTGACCGCCCTCCCCCCGCCCCAGCGCCAGCGTCTGATGACCCTCGCCCGCGAGGTGTCCTTCCCGGAGGACACCAGGATCTTCGAGGCGGGCGGCACGGCCGACCGCTTCTGGGTCATCCGCTCCGGGGCGGTCTCCCTGGACCAGCAGGTGACGTCCGTGCAGCGGGTCACCGTCGCCAGTCTCGGCGCCGGCGACCTGCTCGGCTGGTCCTGGCTGTTCCCGCCGTACCGGTGGGACTTCGGCGCGGAGGCGTTCAGCCCGGTCCGCGCCTACGAGTTCGAGGCCCGGGCGGTGCTCAAGCTGTGCGAGGAGGACCCCGCACTCGGCCTCTCCCTGGTCCGCATCGTGGCCGAGATCCTCGCCCACCGCCTGGAGACCACCCGGGGCAGACTCATGGAGCAGTACGGCATGAACCGCCGCAGGATCATCTGATCCGGACGACAGGTCATCCGGACGACGGACCCTGGACGCGGTGGCGCCGCAGGGCCGGTACCGCGCAGGCCAGGCCCAGCATGACGGCGACGACCAGCAGACGGCGACGGCGGCGAGCCGGCTGCCGACGGCGGTGACGACGGTCGAGGACCACGGCCGGAGGTAGGCGGGCCGGCGCAGCGGGCGGGTGCCCATCGCCCGGCGGCGCCGGCCGCGCCGGGCTGTGTCCTGGGGGCCCTGCGGGTGCGCCGGCGGCGGGTCCGGCGGGCGGCCCGGCTCGGGGGCGGTCCGGGCCGCCGCTCCGGTTCTCGCCCCGGGTGCGTCGCTGCTCTCGCTCGCGTCCATGGAGTCCCTGGTTGCCCGTTACATCTTTCTGGTCCGGGGGTCACTGCCGCAGCTCGGGCTGTGACGGCGCGGACGCTCAGGCGCCGGCGATCAGGGTGGCACCGAGGGTGATCATCGTGGCGGCGACGAGTCCGTCCAGGACGCGCCAGGCGCCGGGCCGGGCCAGGAAGCGGCCGAGCAGCCGCGCCCCGAAGCCCAGCGCGGCGAACCAGCACAGGCTGGCCACCGCCGCCCCCAGGCCGAAGGTCCAGCGCAGCGGGCCGCGGTCGGCGGCGACGGTGCCGAGCAGGAAGACCGTGTCGAGGTAGACGTGCGGGTTGAGCCAGGTCATCGCGAGGCAGGTGAGCACCGCCCGGCGCCGGGAGCCGGTGGCCTCGCCCCCCGTCTCCAGGGCGCCGCCCGGCTTGAGCACCCGGCGGGCGGCGAGGGCGCCGTAGCCGAGCAGGAAGGCGCCGCCGAGCCAGGCGACGGCGGTGAGGGCGCCGGGCCAGGCCACCACCAGCGCGCCCACCCCGGCCACCCCGAGGGTGATGAGGACGGCGTCGGACAGCGCGCAGATCGCGACGACGGCGAGGACGGCGTCCCGGCGGATGCCCTGGCGCAGGACGAAGGCGTTCTGGGCGCCGATGGCGACGATGAGGGAGAGACCGGTGCCGAAGCCGGCCGCCGCGGCGGCGAGGGAGGTGGACATGGCGTCCACGCTAGGGAGTGAATCACTGCGGGACCAGCTAAAGATTCTTACGTATCATTAGCGATCGTGATGACGGATCTTCCCCTCGACCAGGTGCGCACCCTGCTCGCCGTGGTCGACGAGGGCACCTTCGACGCCGCGGCCGCCGCCCTGCACGTGACGCCGTCGGCGGTCAGCCAGCGGGTGAAGGCGCTGGAGCAGCGCACCGGCCGGGTCCTGCTGCTGCGCACCAAGCCGGTGCGGCCGACGGAGTCCGGGGAGATCGTCGTCCGGTTCGCCCGGCAGCTGGCCCGGCTGGAGCGCGACACGCGGTCCGAACTGGGCATGAGTGGTGCCGGAGAGCCGACGCGCGTGACGGTGGCGGTCAACGCGGACTCGCTCGCCACCTGGTTCCTGCCCGCCCTCACCCGCGTACCGCGCGAGCCGCCGTTCTGCTTCGAACTGCACCGGGAGGACGAGACGCGGACCGCGGAACTGCTGCGCGAGGGCCTGGTGATGGCCGCGGTGACCTCCCTGCCGGACGCCGTCACCGGCTGCTCGGTCAGATCCCTGGGCTCGATGCGCTACTTCGCGGCAGCGAGTCCCGACTTCGCCGCGGCGTTCCTCGACGGCGCGGCGCTGGGCGAGGGGCTCGCGCGGGCGCCCGTGGTCACCTTCGACCGCCGCGACGACCTCCAGGACGCGTTCGTACGGAGGTTGCGGCGCGGCCCCGACGGCGCGAGCCGGCTGCGGCACGCCGTGCCGACCTCGGAGGGCTTCCTCGACGCGGTGGTGGCCGGGCTCGGCTGGGGCATGGTGCCCGAGCTGCAGGCCCGGAAGCTGCTGACGGCCGGGCGCCTGCTCTCCCTCGCACCGGAACGTCCCCTCGACGTCCCCTTGTTCTGGCAGCAGTGGAAGCTCGACTCCCCCGCCCTGGCCGCCGTGACGACCGCCGTCACGGAGACGGCGGCGAAGACCCTGCGGGGCTGAGCGGGCGGCCGGGGCCGCGGCCACCGATCCGTGCGGCGCGGTTTCACTTCGGCCCTGCCGGTGACCCGATCAGGAGCAAGTATCCGGAACCGCACACGACTTCGATCGCAGGTGACTTCGATGGACGACTGGCGACAGAGCGCCGCGTGCCGCCATGAGGACCCGGAACTCTTCTTCCCGATCGGCACCTCGGGTCCGGCACTGCTGCAGACCGAGCAGGCGAAGGCCGTCTGCCGGGGCTGCCCGGTGCGGGACCAGTGCCTGGAATGGGCGATGGAGACCGATCAGGGCCTCGGCGTCTGGGGCGGCACGAGCGAGACCGAACGGCGTGCCCTCAAGCGGCGCATCAGGGCACGCCGCAGTTCGTGATTCCCCGCGGAGGGCGGGCCGGTACCGACCGGCCCGCCCTCCGCGGCGTGCCCTGCCACGCCTCCCGCGGGGCCGCCTCCCCGCGCGCCGCGCCGGGGACCGCCGGCCGCGCCACGAGGCCCCCGTCGGCTCGGCCGTCCCGCGGTGCCGTGGCGGCGGGCAGCCGCAGGGTGAACACGCTTCCGGCGCCCGGCGTGCTCGCCGCCCCCGCCGTGGACCATGACTCGGCCTTGGCCGAGAGGGGTGAGGAACCGGTCAGGTTCTCAAGGCCGGTTGGGCTTTCCCTGAGCGTACAGCCAGGTCCTGAACAGGTTTTCGAGGTTCTTGCCGGACACCTTCTCCGCCAGGCTCTCGAACTGGGCGGTGGTGCCGTGGCCGTCGCGGTGGCCGGACGCCCAGGCGCGCAGGACGCGGAAGAAGGCGCGGTCCCCGACCGCGGTGCGCAGGGCGTGCAGGGCCATGGCGCCGCGGGCGTAGACGGGCGTACCGAAGATGTTCGCGCCGCTGCCGGGGTCGCCGGGCGGGAACTCCCACAGGCCGTCGCTCGCCGGGCGGGCGTACAGCGTGTCGAAGGCGGCCTGGGCGCTCGCGCCGCCGTGCTGTTCGTCGTAGAGCCACTCGGCGTAGGTGGCGAAGCCCTCGTTGAGCCAGATGTCCTTCCAGGAGGTGAGGGAGACGGAGTCGCCGAACCACTGGTGGGCGCTCTCGTGGACGAGGGTGCTCAGGTCGGGCGCGCTGTCGTACACGGGCCGGGTCTGGGTCTCCAGGGCGTAGCCGACGTCCGGGGCGTGGTCCACGATCGAGCCGGCCGCGCGGTACGGGTACGGGCCGAACAGGCCGCTCCCCCATGCGAGCACGGAGGGCAGTTTCGCCAGCACGGGCTCGGCGGCGGCCGCCTCGCGGGGGTCGACGGCGTCGTAGACGCGGATGCCGTCGCGGGTGGTGTACTGCCGGACCCGGAAGGTGCCGACGGTGGCCGTGGCGAGGTAGGCGGCCATGGGCTCGGCCTGCCGCCAGCGGTAGGTGGTCCTCCCGTGCGCGGTCCGCTTGCCGAGGAGGACGCCGTTGGCGACGGCCGTGCGGCCTTCGGGGACGGTGATGGTGAAGTCGTAGGAGGACTTGTCGGTGGGGTGGTTGTTGGCGGGGAACCAGGTCATGGCGCCCTGCGGCTCGCCCGCGACGAACGCGCCGTCGTCGGTGGGGATCCAGCCGTCGGGGGAACCGTCGGGGTCGGTGACCGGGCCGGGGGTGCCGGAGTAGGCGACGGTCACCTGGAACCGCGCGCCCTTGCGCAGGGCGCGGCGCGGGGTGACGACGAGTTCCTGGCCGTCGCGCCGGTGACCGGCCTTGACGTGATCGACGGTCAGGGCGGTGATCTTCAGGCCGTTGAGGTCGAGGTCGAAGCGGCTCAGCGACCGGGTGGCACGGGCGGTGAGGACCGCCTTGCCGTCGAGGTGCCGGGTCGCCGGGTCGTAACGGAGGGTCAGGTCGTAGTGGTCGACGTGGTAGCCGCCGTTCCCGGCGAGCGGGAAGTAGGGGTCGCCGACACCGGGCGTGCCCACCGGACCGGCCGCGAGCGCGGGGTCGGCGGCCGTGAGCAGTGCCGTCACGGCCAGGGGTACGGCCGCGAGGAGGGCGGGGCGTCTGCGGAGGTGTGTCACGTGCGCTCCTGGGGGGTGACTGGTGGTCAAACATGATCAGACTAGGCACCGGGCCCTTCGGATTCGCCCCCGTTCAGGTCAAGCCGCGCGGCGCGGGCGGCCGGCCCGTGCTTACCCTCGGCACCACCGCCCGCCCCGTGGAGAGGCCGCCCATGAGTGTCCGCGTACGCCGCGTGTACGACCCGCCCGAGCCGGAGGACGGCGTCCGCGTCCTCGTCGACCGGCTGTGGCCGCGCGGCCTGGCGAAGGACGCGGCGCGGGTGGACGAGTGGCCCAAGGGTCTGACGCCGTCGGACGAGCTGCGCCGCTGGTACCACGCGGGGGACGGCTCCCACGAGGAGTTCGCGCGCCGTTACGAGGCCGAGCTGGCCGGTCCCGAGGCGGAGGAACTCCTTCTTCATGTCCGGGAGTTGGCGGCCTCGGGGCCGGTGACCCTGCTCACCGCGGTGAAGGATCCGGAGCACGGCCACGCGGCGGTCCTGGCCCGTCTCCTCGGCTGAGGACGGGCCGCCTGCCCTGCTGTGGGGCGCGCCCCTTCCCGGCCGGGGGCGGCCCGGCCCCCGGCCGGTTCCGGGAGGCGGCGTGATCGCCGGCCGGGGACGGGTCCGCGGCCTCCGCCGGGGACGGGCCCGGTCCCGGTCTCACCCCGTCTGCCGGGCCGCCGCCCGTCCCGCCGCGCGTCCCGAGAAGAGGCAGCCGCCGAGGAAGGTGCCCTCCAGGGCGTTGTAGCCGTGGACGCCGCCGCCGCCGAATCCGGCGACCTCGCCCGCCGCGTACAGGCCCTCGATCGGGCTGCCGTCGGCGCCGAGGGCGCGCGAGTCCAGGTCGGTCTGGATGCCGCCGAGGGTCTTGCGGGTGAGGACGTGCAGCTTGACGGCGACGAGGGGTCCGGCCTCGGGGTCGAGGATGCGGTGCGGGGTCGCGACGCGGCCGAGGCGGTCGCCGATGTAGCGGCGGGCGTTGCGGATGCCCTGCACCTGCGAGTCCTTGGCGTACGGGTTGGCCATCTGGAGGTCGCGGGCACGGATCTGGCGGCGCAGGTCGTCGGCGTCGAGCAGCGCCTCGTCCGTCAGGCCGTTCATCTTCTCGACCAGCCGGTCCAGGGTGTCGGCGACGACGAAGTCCGCGCCCCGGTCGAGGAAGGCCCGCACGGGGGCCGGCGCACCCCTGCCGAGGATGCGGTCGCGCAGGACGGCCTTGCGGTCCTTGGCGGTGATGTCGGGGTTCTGCTCGGAGCCCGACAGCGCGAACTCCTTCTCGACGATCTTCCGGGTGAGGACGAACCAGGAGTGGTCGTACCCGGCGATGTCCTCGGTGGTGCGCAGGTGCCGGAGGGTGCCGAGGGTGTCGTAGCCCGGCAGGCAGGGGTCGGGCAGGCGGCGGCCGAGGGCGTCGAACCACATCGAGGACGGGCCGGGCAGGATGCGGATGCCGTGGCCGGGCCAGACGGGGTCCCAGTTGCGGACGCCCTCCGTGTAGTGCCACATGCGGTCGCGGTTGACGAGGCGGACACCGGCCGCGGCGCTGATGTCGAGCATGCGGCCGTCGACGTAGGCGGGGACGCCGGTGACCATCTCGGCGGGCGGGGTGCCGAGGCGTTCGGGCCAGTGGCGGCGGACCATGTCGTGGTCGGCGCCGATGCCGCCGCTGGTGACGACGACGGCCTGGGCGGTCAGCTCGAAGTCGCCGACGCGCTCGCGGTTGGAGGGGACGCCGCGCGGCGAGTCGTCGGGCGCGAGGACCGTGCCGCGTACGCCCCGCGCCGCGCCGCCCGCGCCGCCCGCGCCGCCCGCGCCGTCGACGAGCAGCTCGTCGACGCGGTGACGGTGGTGGAAGGTGAGCAGCCCGTCCCGGACGGCCTGCCGGGCGTACCGCACGAACGGCTCGACGACGCCCGTGCCGGTCCCCCACGCGACGTGGAAGCGGGGCACGGAGTTGCCGTGCCCGTCGGCGCGCAGGTCGCCGCGCTCGGCCCAGCCGACGGTCGGCACGAAGGAGATGCCGTGCCCGGCGAGCCAGGTCCGCTTCTCCCCCGCCGCGAACTCGACGTAGGCGCGCGCCCAGCGCACCGCCCAGGAGTCCTCGTCGTCGGTGCGGTCGAACCGGGCGCTGCCCTGCCAGTCGCTCCAGGCGAGGTCGAAGGAGTCCTTGACGCCGAGGCGCCGCTGCTCGGGCGAGTCGACGAGGAACAGCCCGCCGAAGGACCAGAACGCCTGGCCGCCGAGGTTGGCGGCGTTCTCCTGGTCGACCAGGGCGACCCGCCTGCCCCTGCTGGTGAGTTCGTGCGCCGCGACCAGGCCGGCGAGGCCCGCTCCGACGACGATGACGTCCGCGTCCATGGCGACCGTTGCCTTTCTCATTCGGGGTGCTTCTCGGGGGCTCTTGCGGGGTGGCGCTCGGGGTGGCTCCCGGGAGCTCTTGCGGGGTGGTGCTCCGGGGGGCTCCCGGGGTGGGCGCCGCCTTCGGTCAGCAGCGCGGTGAGGAGCTGCTTGAGCCAGGCGCGGGCCCCGTCCACGTCCTTGTCGAGCAGCAGTTGGGTGGTGACCCCGTCGTAGGCGGCGACCACCGCGCGGGCGGCGGCGTCGGCGTCGCCGAGGACGGCGGGCGGTGCGTCGGGACCGCGGTCGCGGCCGAGCCGGTCGGCGATGGCGCCACGGAGCGTCGCGCGGTGTTCGAGCAGCGTGCGGGCGACGGCCGGGGCGCGGGCGGCGTGCACGAGGAAGTCCGTCTTCACCAGCAGCCAGTCGTGGTCGAGGAGCAGCACCTCGGTGACGCGGTCCACGGACGCGGGCACGTCGAGGGCGGGTCCGTCCCCGGCGAGCGCGTCGGCGACCTGCCGGGCGATGAGGTCGGCGCGCTGCCGGTAGAGGGCGAAGAAGAGTTCGTCCAGGCTGGCGAAGTTGGAGTAGAAGGCGCCCCGGCTGTAGCCGGCGGCCTCGCAGACCTCCTCGATGGAGACCCGCCCGAAGCCCTTGGCGGCGAACACCTCGAAGGCGGCGTCGAGGAGGTTGGCCCGGGTGCGCACCCGGCGCCGGGTGACACGCCTCGCCGTCTGTTCCGCCGCCATGTCGGACCTCCGTTCGATACGGGAATGTATCCGATGCATTCGTGTATCGAAAGACTCGCGACAGCCACTGCCACTGCCACTGCCACTGCCACTGCCACTGCCAGAGTCCCCCGGTGATCTGCTTTGCTGTTCCCGTCGGACACGGACCTCACCCCACGGGACGATCATGCGGGCAGACGTACGGCAGGTGGCGGACGGCACCTATCTGGTGCACGGCGGCAACACCAACTGGGTGATCCTCACCGAGGGCGACGCCGTCACCCTGATCGACACCGGCTACCCGGCGGACCGGCAGCGGCTGCTGGACTCCCTCGCCGCGGTGGGCAGTTCACCGCGGGCCGTCACCGCCGTCCTCGTCACCCACGCGCACAACGACCACCTCGGGTCCGCCGAGCACCTGCGCACCGCGTACGGCACGCCCGTCCTCCTGCATCCGGCCGAAGTCCCGCACGCCCGGAGGGACTTCCTCCAGCAGGTGAGCGTCGGGACGGTGCTGCGCAACGCCTGGCGGCCCGGTGTCCTGCCGTGGATGGTGCACGTGCTGCGCTCCGGCGGCACCGAACAGCATCCGGTCACCGCCCCGGAGCCGTTCCCCGCCGCCACCGGCACCGGCGGTGCGCTGGACCTGCCGGGCCGGCCCGTGCCCGTGCACACCCCCGGTCACACGGACGGCCACACCGTCTTCCACCTCCCGCAGGCCGGGATCCTCGTCTCCGGTGACGCGCTGGTCAGCGGGCACGCCACCTCGCGGATCCGGGGGCCGCAGCTGTTGCCCGGCATGTTCCACCACGAACGGGCCCGCGCGCTGGCCTCGCTGGACGTGATCGGGTCCCTGGCGGCCGACACGCTGCTGCCCGGCCACGGGCCGGTGCACCGGGGGTCCGTGCGGGAGGCTGCCCAGCGGGCCCGGGAACACTCCGTCTAAGGTCGGGCCATGGCTTTGCAGATCAGCGCCACCAATCCGGAGCATCCGGCCCTCCTGCTGGAACTGCCCTGGCAGCTCCCGCTGGAGGAGTGGCCCGAGGACCTTCTCGTACCGCTGCCGCGCGGCATCTCCCGGCACGTGGTGCGCTACGCCCGCGCCGGCGACGAGGTGATCGCCGTCAAGGAACTGGCCGAGCGCCCGGCGCTGCGCGAGTACGAGCTGCTGCGCGACCTGGACCGGCTGGGCATCCCGGCCGTCGACCCGCTGGCCGTGATCACCGGGCGCGTCGACCCGGCGGGCGACCCGCTGGAGCCGGTCCTGGTCACCCGGCATCTGGGCGGGTCGATGCCGTACCGGTCGATGTTCGAGACGACCATGCGGCCGGCGACCATGCACCGGTTGATGGACGCCCTGGCGGTGCTGCTGGTGCGGCTGCACCTGACCGGGTTCGCGTGGGGCGACTGCTCGCTGTCCAACACCCTGTTCCGGCGCGACGCGGGCGCCTACGCCGCGTACCTGGTCGACGCCGAGACCGGTGACCTGCATCCGCAGCTGAGCCCCGGACAGCGCGACTACGACCTCGACCTGGCCCGTGTGAACATCAGCGGTGAGCTGCTCGACCTGGAGGCCTCCGGCGCCCTGCACCCGTCGGTGGACCCGGTCGAGTTCGGCATGGAGATCTGCTCCCGCTACCAGGGGCTGTGGCAGGAGCTGACGCGCACCTCCGTCTACCCGGCGGGCAAGTACCACTACATCGAGCGCCGTATCCGCCGGCTCCACGAGCTGGGCTTCGACGTCGCGGAGATGCAGATCGAGCACTCCTCCAACGGCGACACGGTCACCTTCGTGCCGAAGGTCGTCGACGCGGGCCACCACCAGCGGCAGTTGCTGCGGCTGACCGGCCTGGACACCGAGGAGAACCAGGCCAGGCGGCTGCTGAACGACCTGGAGAGCTGGATGGCCACCCAGGACGACTACGCCCCGGGCGACCCCCTCGCCGCCCGCCCCGAGGTGCTGGCGCACCGCTGGGTACGGGACGTGTTCCGGCCGACCGTGCGGGCCGTACCGCTCGAACTGCGCGGCTCCATGGACCCGGCGGAGATCTACCACGAACTCCTCGAACACCGCTGGTACCTGTCGGAGCGCGCACAGCACGACATCGGCCTCGACACGGCCGTGCAGGACTACATCGCCAGGATCCTGCCCCGCGCGCGGGAGACCCTGGAGCCGACGACGCCGGAGTGAGCCGGGCACCGGACGGGCCGGGTCCCGCCCGCGTCACTCGTGCGGGACCCCCGCGTCACTCGTGCGGGACCACGGCCACGGGGCAGTCCGCGTGGTGCAGCACGCCGTGCGCCACCGAGCCGATCCGGGCGCCGACGGCGGTACGGCGGGCCCGTCGGCCGACCACCACCAGCTGGGCCCGCCCGGACACCGACAGCAGCACCTGGCCGGCGCTGCCGATCTCCACGTGCTCCACCACCGGTACGTCCGGGAAGCGCTCGCGCCACGGGGCGAGGGCGTCGGCCAGCGCCTTCTTCTCGTACGGCTCCAGGCCGCCCGCGTCGTCGAGCAACTTGAGCGAGGCGGGGCTGTACGAGAACACCGGGGGCAGCGTCCAGGCCCGCACCGCGCGGACGGAGGCGCCGCGGGCGGCCGCCGTCTCGAACGCGAACCGCAGGGTGGGCGCGCTGTCCTCGGGCGAGCCGTGCTGGCCGACCACGATCTCGTGCCCGGCGACCTCGGAGGCGGCCTTGTCCCCGGCCCGCACCAGGACGACCGGACGGCGGGCCTCGGCGATCACCTGCTGGCCGACCGAACCGAGCAGGAAGCCGACGACCGCGCCGTGCCCGCGCGAGCCCAGCACCAGCAGTTCCGCCTCCGCCGCGGCGGCGACCAGCGTGTCCGCCGGCTCGCCCTCCAGGACGTCGCCGGTCACCCGCAGTCCCGGGTGGCGCGCCGAGACCTCGGCGACGGCCTCCCCGGCGGCGGCCCGCACCCAGTCCCGCTGGGCGTCCCGGTCCGCCACCTCGGCCGCCGCGTCCGGCTGGAACCGCCAGGCGTGCACCACCCGCAGCGCCAGATCCCGCCGGACGGCCTCCCTGGCCGCCCAGGCCAGTGCCGCCAGGCTCTCTTCCGTTCCGTCGACGCCTGCCGTGATCGGGCCCGTCATCCTGCCGCCTCCCCGCTTCTCTTCACCGAATCGATTCGGTTCGTCGGGTCCAGTCTTCACCACCGGCCTTCCGGTCATGACCTTGGAGTCGGGACAGGTGATCATCGACGCGGCCGATCCGGCCGGGCCGGGGCACCACCCGGCCGAGGCCCTCGGCCGGGTGGTGCTGGAGGATCCCGGGGGCAACGAGTTCCGCGTGCTGAGCGCCCGTGAAGGCGGAGACCCGCCCCGGTCCGGCCGCGGGTGGCCTTCCCGGCCGGCCGCGGGTGCCCGTCCGTCCCCGGCCGGCGGGCCCCGTGTCGTGTCGACCCACGGTGCCCCGTCCTGTACCGGGAGCGCACGGCCCCGCCGGCCCCGGAGCGGACGCGGGCGATCGAACATACGATGGGCGGGAACCGGCGCGGGGCCCGCCGTGCGGCGAGTCCTGAACCCTCGGGGTGGGAGACGTATGGCACAGGCCGCCGAGACCGCGCGGACCGTCATTCTGACCGTGGACGACGACCCGGGGGTCTCCCGCGCCGTCGCCCGCGACCTGCGGCGCCGCTACGGCGCCGCGTACCGGATCGTGCGCGCCGAGTCCGGCGAGTCCGCGCTGGACGCCCTGCGCGAGCTGAAGCTGCGGGGCGACCTGGTGGCCGTGATCCTCGCGGACTACCGCATGCCGCAGATGAACGGCATCGAGTTCCTCGAACAGGCGCTGGACGTGTACCCCGGCGCGCGGCGCGTGCTGCTGACCGCGTACGCCGACACCAACGCGGCGATCGACGCGATCAACGTGGTCGACCTCGACCACTACCTCCTCAAGCCGTGGGACCCGCCGGAGGAGAAGCTCTACCCGGTCCTGGACGACCTGCTCGCGGCCTGGCGCGCCAGCGACCACCGGCCCGTGCCGGCCACCAAGGTCGTCGGGCACCGCTGGTCGGCGCGCTCCTCCGACGTGCGGGAGTTCCTGGCCCGCAACCAGGTCCCCTACCGCTGGTACTCCGCCGACGAGCCGGAGGGGCGGCGGCTGCTCGCCGCGGCCGGCGCGGACGGCCGGCAACTGCCGCTGGTGATCACCCCCGACGGCACCCCGCTGACCGAGCCGGACGCTCCCGAGCTGGCCGCCCGCGTGGGGCTGGCGACGACCCCGGAGGCCGAGTTCTACGACCTCGTGGTGATCGGCGGCGGCCCGGCCGGACTCGGCGCGGCCGTCTACGGCGCCTCGGAGGGGCTGCGGACGGTACTGGTGGAGCGGTCGGCGACCGGCGGGCAGGCCGGGCAGAGCTCCCGCATCGAGAACTACCTCGGCTTCCCCGACGGCGTGTCCGGCGCGCAGCTCACCGACCGGGCCCGCCGCCAGGCCACCCGGTTCGGCGCCGAGATCCTCACCGCGCGCGAGGTGACGGGACTGGAGGTCAACGGCGCCGCCCGCGTCGTACGGTTCTCCGACGGCTCGGCGGTCGCCGCGCACAGCGTGATCCTGGCGACCGGTGTGTCGTACCGGCAGCTCCTGGCGCCGGGCTGCGAGGACCTGACCGGCTGCGGGGTGTACTACGGCTCGGCGCTCACCGAGGCGGCCTCCTGCCAGGGGCAGGACGTGTACATCGTGGGCGGCGCCAACTCGGCCGGCCAGGCGGCGATGTACCTGGCGCGGGGCGCCAAGTCGGTGACGCTGCTGGTGCGCGGCGAGTCCCTGACGGCGTCGATGTCGTACTACCTGATCCAGCAGATCGAGGAGGCGCCGAACATCTCGGTGCGGACCCGTACCGTCGTGGAGGCCGCGCACGGGGCGGAGCACCTGGAGCAGCTCACGCTGCGGGACGTGGACAGCGGGGCGAGCGAACTCGTCGACGCGCAGTGGATGTTCGTGTTCATCGGCGCGGCCCCGCTGACCGACTGGCTGGACGGCACCGTGCTGCGCGACGAGCGCGGGTTCATCCTGGCCGGGCCGGACCTCACCCCGGACGGGCGGCCGCCGGCGGAATGGGAGCTGGACCGGCCGCCGTACCACCTGGAGACCAACATCCCCGGCGTGTTCGTGGCGGGCGACGCGCGCGCCGAGTCCGCCAAGCGCGTCGCGTCCGCCGTCGGAGAGGGAGCCATGGCCGTCATGCTCGTCCACCGTTATCTGGAGCAGTCGTGAGCGGGACGCCGATGCCCTGCGACCCGGCCGAGATCAGCACGCTGTTCCTGTTCGAGAAGCTCTCCCCCGAGCAGCTCGGACGGCTGTGCGCCGAGGGGCGGGTGGAGCGGTTCGAGGCCGGTCCGGTCTACACCGAGGGCGACCCGGCGACCTGCTTCTACGTGATGATCGAGGGCACGGTGGTGCTGTACCGCCGGGTCGGGGGCGACGACGTCGAGGTCAGCCGCACCTCGCAGCGCGGTGTGTACGCGGGCGCGATGCAGGCCTACCTCGGGGACCGGGTGCCGCAGGTCTACAACAACTCGATGCGGGTGACCGAGCCGACCCGCTTCTTCGTGCTGCCGGCCCAGTCGTTCTCGGACGTCATGCAGGAGTGGTTCCCGATGGCCGCGCACCTGCTGGAGGGGCTGTTCTTCGGCTCGAAGAGCACCCAGCGGGCCGTCGGCCAGCGCGAACGGCTGCTGGCGCTCGGCTCGTTGTCGGCCGGGCTCACGCACGAGCTGAACAACCCGGCCGCCGCGGCCGTACGGGCCACGGCGACGCTGCGGGAGCGGGTGGCGAAGATGCGGCACAAGCTCGCCGTGATCTCGCAGGGCGCCTACTCCCGCGAGGTGCTCGCCGGACTGATCGAGATCCAGGAGCGCACCGCCGAACGGGTCGCCAAGGCTCCGGTGCTGAGCCCCCTGGAGGCCTCCGACCGGGAGGACGAGCTGACCGACTGGCTCGACGACCACGGCATCCCGGAGGGCTGGCGGATCGCGCCGACGTTCGTGCAGGCCGGACTCGACGTGGACTGGCTGGAGCAGGTCGCGGCGGCCGTGGCGGCCGACATCCTGCCCAACGCGATCGGCTGGCTCAACTACACCGTCGAGACCGAGCTGTTGATGGACGAGATCGACGACTCCACCAACCGGATCTCCCATCTCGTCGACGCGGCCAAGCAGTACTCGCAGCTCGACCGCGCCCCCTACCGGGTCGTCGACGTCCACGAACTCCTCGACAGCACGCTGCTGATGCTGTCCGGGAAGATCGGGCAGAGCATCGAGGTCGTCAAGGACTACGACCGCGGCGTACCGGACGTCCCCGCGTACCCGGCGGAGCTGAACCAGGTGTGGACGAACCTCGTCGACAACGCGGTCTTCGCCATCAACAGCGTCGGCGGGGAAGGCACGTTGACCGTGCGGACCGCGCGTGAGGGCGACCGGCTGCTGGTCGAGTTCGGCGACACCGGGCCCGGCATCCCGGCGGACGTCCGCAGCCGGATCTTCGACCCCTTCTTCACCACCAAACCGGTCGGCGAGGGCACCGGCCTCGGCCTGGACATCTCCTGGCGGATCGTAGTCAACAAGCACCACGGCAGCCTCCAGGTCGAGTCCGCGCCGGGCGACACCCGCTTCCAGGTACTGCTGCCGCTGACCGCGCCGCAGCCCACGAACGACGCCGGAGCCGACACCGGCACCGGCACCGACGCCGAAAGCACCTCCGACACCGCGTCCGACACCGCCGAGGAGCCCGTATGACCGACGCCCACGCCATCGATCCGAGCGTCCCGCCGAGCGGCACCGGCTGCGTCGAGTGCGACGCGAGCGGCGGCTGGTGGTTCCACCTGCGGCGCTGCGCCCGGTGCGGCCACGTCGGCTGCTGCGACTCCTCCCCCGCCCAGCACGCCACCGCGCACTGGAAGTCCACCGGGCATCCCCTGGTGCAGAGCTTCGAGCCGGGCGAGGACTGGTTCTGGGACTACGACGGCGACGAGCTGTACGAGTCCGGCCCGGACCTGGCGCAGCCGTCCTCCCACCCTCTGGACCAGCCCGTGCCCGGCCCGGCGGGCCGGCTGCCGGACGACTGGGCGCGGTCGCTGAACCGCTGACGCCCGGCAGCCCGTTCCCCCGCGGGGTCCGCCCCGCCGCCGGGCGGTGTCGTCGGTGCCGCGTGCCGGGATGGAGCCGTGCCACCCACGGCGTTCACCACCGCGTTCAGCGGCCGGGAGGCCGCAGGGCCCGGAGGGGCAGGCCTGGCCGGCCCGGGCCGGGGCCGAGCGGGCGCGGGCGGCCGACGAGCCGGACGCGGCGGCCTGGGAGCGGGCGATGGCCGCGTTCGCGTTCGGCGACGTGTACGAGCGGGCGCGCTGCCGGCTGCGGCCGGCGGAGGCCCTGCCGGCCGCCGGCCGGCGCGAGGAGGCGGCGGGCGAGGCCCGCGCCGCCCGGGAGACGGCCGTACGACTGCGGGCGGCGCCGCTGCCGGCACGGGTGGACGCCCCCGTCCGGCGGGGCCGCCTGACGCCCGTGGCGTCCGGCCGGAAGGGACCGGCCGTCCTCACGGCCCGGGAACGGGACGTCCTGCGGCTGCTCGCCCTCGGCCGCGGCCGCGGCCGCGGCAACCGGCAGATCGGCGAGGAGTTGTTCATCGGCGCCAAGACGGCCGGCGTCCACGTCTCCGGCATCCTGGCGAAGCTGGGCGCGGCCGGCCGTACGGAGGCGGCGGCGATCGCCCACCGGGAGGGACTGCTGGAGCCCGGGACGGACGCGCCGGGCTGAGCGCGGGGCGGTACCCCTCCCCCGCCGCCCCGGCGGCCCACCGTGCCGCGGCCCGTCGAGTGATCTGCGCCTCACAGGCAACCCGGTCCGCCGTACACACGTCTTGACCGGCAACGACACGCGGCGTCCGATGACGCCCGCCCCGGTCGTCTTCTCGACCGGGGCGTTTTCCGGACGCACTATACACGCCATGTATACACACAGTGTATACGTGATGGCCGAAAGGAACCGATGTACGGCAAGGCTTTCGCCCCGGAGTACCAGGGCGCCCTCACCACCCTGTCGGTGAACTCGTCCCTGGTCGACGTACTGACCGCCGGAACCGAGCAGTTGGCGGCGGCCGAGCGGGCCGGTGAACGGGCCGAGGTGGCGCGCTCCGGGCTCGCGGTCGCCGAGGCGCACCGCAGGCTGGGCCAGGTGGGCGAGGCCGACCGGGCCTGGAAGGCGAGCTACCGCGCGGCCCGGGACGCGGGCGACGTGGCGGCGATGGCATGGGCCCTGTGGAGCGGCGGCACCCTGGCCCGGCAGCGGGGCGCCTTCCCGTTGGCCCGGCGGCTGCTGGCGCTGGCGGCCGACCTCGGGGAGCGCGGCGGGGACGTCGTCGTCCGGGGCTACTCGCTGGCCGGGCTCGCGGAGACCGGCCGCATCCAGGGCGACTACGAGGCCGTCGGCAGGCTGCACGAACAGCTCCTGGCCGAGGCCCGCCGGCGCGGCGAGGCACGGCACACGGTGTGGGCGCTGGAGGGCATCGCGCAGATGCACCGCAACTCCGGGGACTTCGACACCGCCTACGCGCTGTTCCAGGAGGCGGCCGAGATCTCCGCGCGCGCCGACGACCGGCGGGGCCACGCCTGGGCGCTGCGCGGCCTGGCGGACGTCGTCTCCGTGCGGGACGGCGACACCGAGCGCGCCCTCGTCCTGCTGGCCGAGGCGGAGACGGCCTGCCGTGCGATGAACCTCACCGGCGCACTGGCCTACAACCACAAGATGCGCGGCAACGTCCTGTACCGGGCGGCCCGTTACGCCGAGGCGCGGGACCTCTACCAGCAGGCCCTCGCGGAGTTCGGCGCGATGAGCGAGCCGCGCGGGACGGCCCTCGCCCGGCTCGGGCTGGCCAAGTCGCTGGCCCGCCTGGGCCGCGACCGCTCCGAGACGGCCACGGAACTGACGCGACTGGCAGCGGAGTTGGAGCGGATCGGACTGCGGCACGCACGGGAGATGGTGGCGCGGGCCGAGGAGGAACTCGGCATCGGGACGGCCGCCGGCCGTCCGGGCGGCGCGACCGCGGAGGCCGCACGGTGACGGCGCTCTCCACCACCGCGCTCTCCGCGACGGCGCTCTCCGCGACGGCGCCTTCGGGCACGGGGCTCTCCACGGCGGTCGCCGCGCCGGCGGCGGGGCCGGCCGCCCCCGCCGTCCTCGACCGCTGCCGCACGCTGGTGCGGCCCGCGCTGGCGGAAGCGGTCGGCCGACTGCATCCGTGGGTGGGCGAGATGGCCGCGTACTCCTTCGGCTGGTGCGAGGTGGGCGGGGCGCCCACCGCCGCCTCCGGCGGGAAGGGGCTGCGGCAGGCCCTCGCCGTGCTCGGCGCCGAGGCGGCGGGAGCGCCCGCACGGGCCGGGGTCGCCGCGGCCGTGTCGGTCGAACTCGTGCACGCCTTCTCCCTGTTGCACGACGACATCATGGACGGCGACCCCACGCGCAGGCGCCGCCCCACGGTCTGGAAGGCCTACGGCACGGGACCCGCGGTCCTCGCCGGTGACGCCCTGTTCGCCCTGGCCGTCGAGACCCTCGCCGCGGCCCCCGGCGGCGCCGGCGGCGTACGGCTGCTGTCCGGGGCGCTCGCCGGGCTGGTCCACGGGCAGGCCGACGACCTGCTGTTCGCCGCGCGGCCCTGGTCGGGGCCCGAGCGGGTGCGGCCGGACGCGTACCGGGCGATGGCCGAGGGCAAGACCGGCGCGCTGCTGGGCTGCGCCGCCGCGCTGGGCGCCGTGCTCGGCGGGGCCCCCGAGGCGACCGTCACCGCGCTGGACCGGGCCGGACGGCATCTCGGGATCGCCTTCCAGGTGGTCGACGACCTGCTGGGGATCTGGGGCGATCCGGCCGTGACCGGCAAGCCCGTCCACGGTGACCTGCGCGCGGGCAAGAAGACCTTTCCGGTGCTGGCGGCCCTGGAGTCCCCCCGGCCGGCGGCCCGGCGCCTCGCCCGGCTGCTGGAGTCGGGGGGCGATCCCGTCGAGGCGGCGGCGCTGGCCGAGGAGGCCGGGGGCCGGGCGGCGGCACTCGCCGAGGCGCGCCGGCAGGTGTCCGCCGTGGAGTCGGCGCTCGCCGGGGTGCCGCTGCGGGCGGGGGCCGCGGACGACCTGCGGTCGCTGCTGGACTTCCTGGTGCGGCGCGACCTCTGACCACCGTCCGGACCCCGGTTGACCCGGTCCACCGCCGCGCGACAGGGTGCGGGGAGCGCGCGGCACAGCGCGCGGGAAAGGTGGTCGTCTTGATCGGCATCACGGACATCGAAGCCGCGGCGGAGCGGATCGCCGGGCACGTCGTCCGCACCCCGACCCTCCCGAGTCCCGGACTGTCCGGGCTGCTCGGTGTCCCCGTCACCGTCAAGCTGGAGCTGCTCCAGCGCACCGGTTCCTTCAAGGCGCGCGGGGCCACGGCGAAACTGCTCTCGCTCTCCGGGGCGGAGCGGGCGGCGGGGGTGGTCGCGGTGAGCGGCGGCAACCACGGGATCGCGGTGGCGGTCATGGCCGCCGCCCTCGACGTGAAGGCCACGGTCGTCATGCCGCGTTCGGCACCCGCCCGGGCCGTCGAGATCGTCGAGGAGGCGGGCGCCTCGGTACGGCTGACGGACGGGATGGGCAGCGCCTTCTCGCTCGTGAACGACCTGCGGGACGAGGGGCTGACCCTGGTCCACCCGTTCGACGACCCGGTGGTGGTCGCCGGTCAGGGCACCGTCGGCCTGGAGCTCGCGCGGGACGCCGACGAGCTGACGGACGTCCTGGTCAGCGTCGGGGGCGGCGGGCTGATCTCCGGTGTCGCCGCGGCCCTGCGGGCGCTGCGGCCGGGGGTGCGGATCTGGGGGGTGGAGACCGAGGGCGCGGAGGCGATGGCGGAGGCGCTGAAGGCCGGCGGTCCGGTGCCGGTGGAGGTGTCGTCCATCTCCACCACGCTGAGCGCGCCGGCCGTCGCGCCGCTGACGTACGAGCACGTCTCGGCGCTGGTCGGCGAGGTGCTCGTGGTGCCGGACCGGGAGGCCGTGCGGGGCTGTCTGGAGCTGGCCGAGCACGCGAAGGTGTGGACCGAGCCGGCCGCCGGATGTCTGCTGCCGGCCGCCCGGCGGGTCGTGGAGCGGGTGGGCCCCGACGCCCGGCTGGGACTGGTGGTGTGCGGGGGCAACGCGTCGGCCGCGGACATGGCGTCCTGGGTCGGGCGTTTCGGCCTGCGCTGAGACCGGGAAACGTCCGCGGCGGCCTCTGCCGGGAAGGGACCGACGGCCGCCGCGGTGTTTCCGGCCGACGGCCGCCGCAGGCGTTTCCGCGGGCACCCGGCGCGGGTGTCTCCCCGGGCGGCCGGCGCGGGTTCACCGCTGGTCGCACGGCCGGACCGCTCGCCGTCATGCTCCTTTCCCCGCACGGGTTTCCCCGCACGGGCGCGCGCCGTTTTTGACCGAAAGACAGAAATCCCGCCGAGTCGCTCCGCTCTTGAACGCGCACCCTCTCGACCGCCGTACCACTGGGAAAGGTGAGCAGCCGGGGTTCAGCGAGGGATGACCATGGTCAAGGCGCACGTCTCCACGCACGAGTTGGTCGCCGGTCGGTACCGGCTCCTCGGCGTCGTCCACCGCGAGACGAACCGCGTCAGCTGGTACGGCGAGTACGCCGACGGGCCGGCGGGTTCCCGGCCGTGTCTGGTCACCCGGATCGAGCTGCCCGCGGACCTCGCCGAGGAGGACGCGCACCGGGCCGCCGAACGCGTGGTGCGGATGTCCGAGACGATGACCCGGGTGTGCCCCGGCCGGATCGCCACCGTCCTCGACGCCCTCGTGGAGGCGGGGTCCCTGTGGACCGTGACCGAGTGGATCGACGGCCTCCCCCTCGGCCAACTGATCGAGCAGCGACGCGTGTTCCGGCCCGCCCGCGCCGCCCGGATCGGGCTGGAACTGCTCGACGTGCTGGAGGCGGCCCACGGTGAGGGCATCACCCACGGCGAACTGAGCCCCGGTCAGGTGTTCGTGCGGGCGCGCGGCCCGGTCGTCGTCACCGGCTTCGGCCTCGCCGGCGCGACCCTCGCCCCCCGGCTCGCGGCCCCGGCGTACGCCTCCCCCGAGCAGGCGCGCGACGAACGCATCGGGCCGGCGGCCGATCTGTGGGCGGTGGGCGCGATCCTCTACACGGTCGTCGAGGGCCGGCCGCCCTACCGGGACCGGGACCGGCCGGAGGCCACGCTGAAGGGCGTGGACCGGCTGCCGCTGCGCACCCCCCTGCGCTCCGGTGCGCTCGGACCCGCCGTCCAGGGCCTGCTGCGCAAGGAATCACGGGAGCGGATGACCCGGCCGACGGCGCGCCAGAACCTCGTCCGCGCCCTGGAGGAGGACACGCACGCCGTGCCCGCGCCCCGGCTGCGGCGGGCGTACGCCGTCGCGCGGGTCGCCGGTCCGCGGTGGAGCGGGCGGACGATGGCCGCGGGGACCGCGCTGGCCGTGGTCACGGTGGCGGTCGCCGCGCTGGCCGCGACGGGCCAGTTGCCCGGCATCGAACAGACGGCGTCGGACAGCGCCCAGTCCCGTCCGTCCTCGCCCGGCGCCCCGCCCGGCGAGGACGGCGCCGACAGAGTCACCGGCGTGCCGGCGCCGGACCCCGGCCGGCCGGCGCCCGCCTCGCCGCCCGCCACCTCCCCGGACACGAGCCCGACCCCGGCCCCGGCCCCGAGCCCCACGGCCGCCTCCCCGTCGGCCACCGCCGGGACCCTGCCGGCCGGCTTCCGGGTCCTCCGGGCGCCCGAGGGCTTCTCCGTCGCCCTCCCCGAGGGCTGGACCCGGCTGGACACCGCGCGCTCCGGGGACCTCGCCTACCGCGTCACCTTCGGCGCCGAGGGCGACCCGCGCACCCTCGCGGTCACCTACAGCGAGCGGGTCGGCCCGGACCCGGTGGCCGTCTGGCGCGAGGACGTGGAGCCGGGACTGCGCGGGGCGGACGGGTTCGAGCGCATCGGGGCGATCGAGGCGACGACGTACCAGGGGTACGAGGCGGCCGACATGGAATGGCTCGTCGACGTCGACGGCACCCGGGTGCGCACCTTCGGCCGCGGTTTCCTGCTCGGCGGCCACCGCGGCTTCTCCCTGCGCTGGACGACCCCCGCCGCCGACTGGGACACCACCGCCAACCGGCGGGCCCTGGACGCCTTCCTCACGACCTTCCGGCCCGGTCCGGTCTGACCCGGCCCGGTCCGGCCCGGCCCGGACGGAAAACCTAGGTTCCGTCGGAGGGGACCGGGCCGCGCGGCGCGCGCATCCTGCGCAGCGGGCCGCCGTGCAGCGGCTGGGTGGCCCAGCGGGCGGTGAAGGTGCCGTCCGGGAGGGTGCAGGTCACCCGGAGCCGGTGAGGGGTCTCCAGGAGGACGAGGTCCGCGGTGAGGGTGTCGCCGTCGCTCCAGCCGCCGCTCACCGCGAGGGGCACGGGTTCCTCGGTCACGGTCCAGGCGCCGGTGCCCAGGCGCGCCGTCAGGCGGTCGTCGCCCTCGGCGAGGACCAGCGTCCAGCCGTCGCCGTCCGCCGTGACGGTGACACCGGTGAGGCTCGGCCGGTCGGCGCGGACACCGCCGTACGGGATGAAGCCGGCGCCCCGCCACTCCCGCGGGCGTTCCGGCGGCGCGGGCTTTCCGGGAGCGGGCGGGAGGGCGAGGCGGGTGAGACGGTCGGCGAGTGCCGTGTCGGCGTCCCGGGGGCCGGGCAGCGGGGCCGGGCGGAACGCCGGCAGGAGGTGTTCCCAGACGAGGTCGAGCAGGCCCTGCATGTCGGGGGTCGCCGCGGTGGTGGCGACGACGGCGTCGTGCTCGGGCAGGACGAGGCAGAACTGGCCGTAGGCGCCGTCGCCGCGGTAGCCGTGCCGGGACCGCCAGAACTGGAAGCCGTACCCGCGGTCCCAGTCCTGCCGGTCGGCGTCGCCCATGGCTCCCGCGGTCGGTACGTGCGCGCGGGTCGCCTCGGCGATCCACTCGGGCGACAGCAGCCGCCGCCCCTCCCAACGGCCCTCGTCCAGGTACAGCTGACCCAGTCGGGCGATCGCGTCGGTGGTGCCGTGCAGGCCGCTGAATCCCAGCTCGCGGCCCGTCCGGTCGGTCGGCCAGGCGACCTCGCCGAAGCCGAGCGGGTCCAGCAGCCGGGGCCGCAGGTAGGCGGTGAGCGACTGGCCGGTGACGCGCTGGAGGATCGCGGCGAGGGTGTAGGTGGCGGGCTGGTTGTAGGCGAAGACCGTGCCCGGCTCGCGGTCCGGCGGCAGCAGCAGGAAGCCGCGGACGAGGTCGTCGGGGTCGAGGGCGCGGGCCCGGTCCAGGGTCTCGGCCTCGTGCCCGCTCGCCATCGACGCCACGTGCCGTACCCGCATCGCGCGGCTGCGGGGATCGGTGATGTCGGCGTCGAACTCGGGGAAGTACGAGATCACCGGGTCGTCGAGCCCGATCAGCCCCTCGGCCACGGCGAACCCGGCGGCCGTGGAGGTGAAACTCTTGCTCAGCGAGTACAGCAGGTGGAGGCGGTCGGGCGCGTACGGCGCCCACCAGCCGGCGGCGACGACACGGCCGTGCCGCAGGACCATGAGGCTGTGCGGCTCGATGGCCTCGGCCGCCTCGACGGCGTCGAGGAAGGCGAGGACGCCCGAGGCGTCGACGCCCTGGGCGGACGGGGTGCTGGAAGGCAGGGGACGGGCGCTCATGCCCGCATCCTTCCCCGTGCGCCGGGCGGACACCGCGGGGATTTCCCGTCCCGCCCGTGGCCCGTTTCCTCCCCCGCCCGCCGGGGGACCCGGCACCCATGGTGCGAATCGGATACACGATGATGACCGAGCAGGCCGGCCCCCGTGAACTGGTCGGCCATCTGGTGCGGGCCGAGGAGGCCGGCTTCGACTTCTCGGTGACCTCGGACCACTACTTCCCGTGGCTGCGGTCGCAGGGGCACTCGCCGTACGCGTGGAGCGTGCTGGGCGCCGCCGCCCAGGCCACCTCCCGCATCCCGCTGATGACCTACGTGACCTGTCCCACGGTCCGCTACCACCCGGCGATCGTGGCGCAGAAGGCGGCCACGATGCAGCTGTTGTCCGAGGGCCGCTTCCGGCTGGGGCTGGGCTCCGGGGAGAACCTCAACGAGCACGTGGTGGGCGGCGGCTGGCCGCCGGTGAACGTGCGGCACGAGATGCTCGAGGAGGCCGTGGAGATCATCCGCGCGCTCTTCGAGGGCGGCCACGTGACGCGGCACGGCACGCACTTCGACGTCGACTCGGCCCGCCTGTGGGACCTGCCCGACCAGCCGCCGGAGATCGGCATCGCGGTCTCCGGGGAGCAGTCGTGCGCGCTCGCGGGCCGCCTCGCCGACCTGGTGATCGCCACCGAACCGAAGCCGGGACTGCTGGAGGCCTTCGACCGGCACGGTGGTGCGGGCAAGCCGCGCGTGGGCCAGCTGCCGGTCTCCTACGACCCCGACCGGGACACGGCGGTGAAGCGGGCGCACGCCCAGTTCCGCTGGTTCGGCAGCGGCTGGAAGGTGAACTCCGAGCTGCCGCACCCGGACTCCTTCGAGGCGGCGACCCAGTTCGTCACCCCGGACGACGTGGCCGCGTCGATCCCCTGCGGCGACGACCCGGACGCCTTCGTCGAAGCGGTCCGCCCCTACGCGGAGGCCGGGTTCACCGAGGTGGCCCTGGTGCAGATCGGGGGTGACACGCAGCCGGCGTACCTGGACTGGTCGGAGAAGACCCTGCTGCCGGCACTGCGCGAGGCGTTCGCCTGATCCCGCGCCGCGCGACCTGTCCGCCCCGCCCGTCCGCCCGGTCCTCGACCGGCGTGACGGGCGTGGACGGCGCCGGTGACTGTCCTGGGCTGCCGGTCTGCGCGTCCTCGTCCTGGGCTTCGACGACGCGCAGGATTTCCACGAGGACGACATGGTGCGGCAGCCAGAGGACCTCCAGCAGGCGATCGGTGGTTGCATCGCGGCCCTGCGCGGGGCCCGCGCCGCGGACTGAGCCACGGACTGAGCCACGGACGGCGGACGGCGGCACGAGCGCCGGCCGTGTTCTCCGCTCGTGCCGCCGTCCGGAAGGCCTCTCAGCGGGAGGTGTAGCGGTGCCGGGTCCACATCGGGATGCCGAACCAGAACAGCAGGTACCACGCGACCACAGCGGTGACCAGGTAGGGCACGTAGGCGTCGTGGGTCGCCACCCGCAGGATCAGCAGCAGGGCGGAGGTCATCGTGGCGAGCAGCAGCACCAGGCCGGTGAAGGTCATCCGGGAGGCCCAGGTGACCGCCTCGGGCTTCACCCGCCGCCCGGAGACCAGGCGGTGCAGGGAGACCGGTCCTATCAGGGCGCCCGTCGCGCAGGCGCCCAGGACGACCGTCACGAGGTAGATCGCGTGCTCGGTGTCCCCGAGGGTCGCGTAGCGCGGGGTGAAGACGACGGTGAGCAGGAAACCGAAGAGGATCTGCACGCCCGTCTGGGCGACGCGGACCTCCTGGATCAGCTCGCCCCACTTCCGGTCGGCCCTCTCCTCCTCGGTCTCGTCACGGCCTCTGCGACGCTCGTCCCCCACTGCGGTGCTCACGTGTCCTCCCCGGTTCGCGTGGATGTTCACCCGGCGAGTACCCGCTGATCGGCGTTTTTCTCCGCCCCGGTCGCGGTGTTGACTACCAGCGGTCCTCGACCTGCTGCTCGATCCGCCGCTCGTACAGGTCCCGGATCGCCGTGAGGGTCTCCTCGGACAGCTCGGGCAGGCGGGCGGCGGCCGCGTTGGCGCGGGCCTGTTCGGGGGAGCGGGCGCCCGGGATCACCGTGGTCACGCCGGGCTGCCGGACGATCCAGCGCAGCGCGAGCTGGGCCGGGGTGTACCCCTCGGGGGCGAGGGCGGCGAACTCGGCGGCGGCCTCGACGCCGGTGGCGTAGTCGACGCCGGAGAAGGTCTCGCCCTGGTCGAAGGACTCGCCGTGCCGGTTGTAGGTGCGGTGGTCGTTCGCCGGGAAGACGGTGTCCTTGGTGTACTTGCCGGACAGCAGGCCGGAGGCGAGCGGCACGCGGGCGATGATGCCGACGCCGGCTTCGCGGGCGGCGGGGAGCACCTCGTGCAGCGGCTTCATGCGGAACGGGTTGAGGATGATCTGCACGCTGGCCACGCCGGGCCGGGCGATCGCCGTGAGGGCCTCGGCGCAGGTCTCCACGCTGACGCCGTAGTGGGCGATGCGCTCCTCCTCCACCAGGGTGTCGAGGGCGTCGAAGACCTCGTCCGTGGAGTAGACGGGGGTGGGCGGGCAGTGCAGCTGCACCAGGTCGATGCGGTCGACGCCGAGGTTGCGGCGGGAGCGGTCGTTCCAGGCGCGGAAGTTGTCGAGGACGTAGTTCTCAGGGATCTGGTCGACACGGCGGCCCATCTTGGTGGCGACCAGCACGTGCAGGTCGGGCCGTCCGCTCAGGAAGGCGGCGATGGTCTGCTCGCTGCGGCCGTCGCCGTACACGTCGGCGGTGTCGAAGAAGGTGACGCCCGACTCGGCGGCCGCCTCCAGTACCGCCAGGGCCTCCTTGTCGTCGACGTCACCCCAGTCGGCGCCCAGTTGCCAGGTGCCGAGACCGATGACGGATGCGTGCTGACCAGACCTGCCGAATTCGCGCTCGTCCATGGGGGCAGTCTGTCATCCGTGACGGCCGGGTGCGGAACCGACCGGTCCGGTCCGTCACCTGCGGTTCGGTGTGTCACCTGCGGTTCGTCCGCCGGCGCGGGCCGGACGGTGGGGGCCGGACGGTGGGGGCCGGACGGTGGGGGCCGGACGGTGGGGGTGCCCGGACCGCCGGGCCGTGGCGGTCGGCGGTCCTCCCGGTGGGGCCGTGCTCAGCGCGGGGTGCCGTGGGGCTGCTCGCGGGCGGCCGGGGTCCTGCTCTGCGCGGTCCTGGCGAGCCGGGGGCCGAGCCAGCGCTTGAGGCGGCGCAGGGCTTCCAGCTGCCCGGCGGCCTTGTCGAGCCGGTAGTACAACTGGGGCGGGACGTAGGGCAGCAGGGGCGAGTGGCGCTGCCCGAGCAGGGCGAACATCCGCTCCGGGGGCAGGTCGATGTAGCGGTCGAGGTTCTCGTACCACTGGGCGCTGTGCCGGGCGGCGCTCTGCGGGGCCAGCAGGGCCGCGGTGCGCTCGCGCTCGTAGCGGGTGAGGGCCTGCGGGAGGCCGGGGCCGTCGCGCAGGGCGTCGGCGAGCGCGAAGGCGTCCTCCAGGGCGAGGGTGGTGCCGGCGCCGATGGAGTAGTGGGTGGTGTGGGCGGCGTCACCGAGCAGGACGACGTTGTCCCGGTGCCAGGTGCGGTTGGTCAGGGTGCGGAAGGTCAGCCAGGCGGCGCCGCCGTCGCCGCGGGCGCGGCCGATCAGGGGGTGGCCGTCGAGGATGTGCGCGAACAGCTTCTCCAGCCGTGCCGTCCCGTCGGCGTCCTGCGCCCGGTGCAGGCCGAGGCCGGTCCAGGTCGCGGGGGAGCACTCGATGACGCAGGTGCTCCGTTCGGAGCTGAACGGATAGCCGTAGCACCAGATCCAGCCGTGGCCGGTCTCCACGAAGGCGAAGGTGAAGGAGTCGAAGACCTTGGTGGTGCCGAGCCAGACGTAGGGGTTGCGGCCGGTCGTCAGCCGGGCGCCGAAGTGCTGGGCGTGGCGGGTGCGCAGGGCGCTGTGCACGCCGTCGGCCGCGACGACCAGGTCCGCCTCGGGCAGGGTGTCGGGGGTGATCTCGCGCTCGAACTCCAGGTGTACGCCGAGTGCGCGGGCGCGGGCGGTGAGGATCTCCAGGAGCTTGTGGCGGCCGATGCCGTGGCCCTCGTCGCCGGGCTGACGGGTCACCAGGTCCCGTACGTGGGCGACGCCCTGGTTCCAGCGGACGGAGTTCTCCTCGACGGCGCGCGCCGACTCGGGTTCGCGGGCGTGGAGTTGGTCGAGGAGTCCTCGCCAGTAGGTGACGCCCCAGCCGTAGGTCGAGCCCTCCGGGTCGCGTTCGTGGACGGTGATCTCGTGGGACGGGTCCTGCCGCTTGAGCAGGATGGAGAGGTACAGGCCGGCGGGCCCGCCGCCGACGCAGGCGACCTTCACGCACACCCCCAGGAATGACGAAATGTGGTCGATTGACGACGCACAGTAGCAGTCGCCGCGGCCGGTCACGGTGGGGCCTTCTTCGTGATTCCGTCACTTTCTCCACGTGAGCCACACCACCGGCGGAGCGGTCTCGCGCGAAGGATCACCGGAAGAGCCCGTCCCGGGGAAAGGAATTGCCCGTTCCGCGGCGCGCGGCACCCGCCCCACAGCAAGATCATCTTCATTGAAGACCGTACGGCTTGTTATTGATTGTCCGGATCGGAGCCAACCCGTCCTGAGGGATTTCTCCCGTTCTCCGGTGGGCCGATAGGCATGCGGGGTCGTCAACCGAACACACCCCAGGAGGTCCCGCATGCCGGAACTCAGCCGTCGTCGCGCGCTCACCGGCGCGGCCGCCCTCGCCGCGACCGTCGGCGCCGCCGGCGCGGCGAACGCCGCCCCGGGCGATCACCACGCGAACTCGCCCGGCTCCCCCACCTCCCCCGCTTCCGCGGCCTCCACCACCTCCGCGACCTCCTCCGGCTTCCCCGCCGCCTTCGACGAGGTCTACAAGGGACGCCGGATACAGGGCCGGCCGGCCACCGGCGGCGGTCACCACGGCGGTGGTCACCACGGCGGCGGCTACGCGGTGTTCGTCGACGGCGTGGAACTGCACGTCATGCGCAACGCCGACGGCAGCTGGATCAGCGTGGTCAGCCACTACGACCCGGTGCCCACGCCACGGGCCGCCGCCCGCGCCGCGGTCGACGAGCTGCAGGGCGCCCGGCTGCTGCCGTTCCCGACCGACTGACCTTCCCGCAAGCGCACTTGCCCTTGGAGCACCCCGCAGATGACCGTCCGCAAGAACCAGGCCTCCCTGACCGCCGACGAGAAGCGCCGCTTCGTCGCCGCCGTCCTCGAACTCAAGCGCAGCGGCCGCTACGACGCCTTCGTCACCACGCACAACGCGTTCATCGTCGGCGACACCGACAACGGCGAGCGCACCGGCCACCGTTCACCGTCCTTCCTGCCCTGGCACCGCAGATTCCTGCTGGAGTTCGAGCGGGCGCTCCAGTCCGTGGACGCCTCGGTGGCACTGCCCTACTGGGACTGGTCCGCCGACCGCTCGACGCGTTCCTCGCTGTGGGCTCCGGACTTCCTCGGCGGCACCGGACGCAGCCTGGACGGGCGGGTGATGGACGGCCCGTTCGCCGCGTCCGGCGGCAACTGGCCCATCGGGGTGCGGGTCGACGGGCGGAGCTATCTGCGGCGCGCGCTGGGTGCGGGGGTGCGTGAGCTGCCGACGCGGGCCCAGGTCGACTCGGTGCTCGCGATGCCGACGTACGACATGGCGCCCTGGAACAGCGGCTCGGACGGCTTCCGCAACCATCTGGAGGGGTGGCGGGGCGTGAACCTGCACAACCGGGTGCACGTCTGGGTCGGCGGCCAGATGGCCACCGGGGTCTCCCCCAACGACCCGGTGTTCTGGCTGCACCACGCCTACATCGACAAACTGTGGGCCACGTGGCAGCGCAGGCACCCGGGGGCGGGGTACGTCCCGGTGGCGGGGACGCCGGACGTGGTGGACCTGCACGAGACGATGAAGCCGTGGAACGACACCACCCCGGCGGACCTGCTCGACCACACCCCGCACTACACCTTCGACTCCGCCTGACCGCGGCCGGATTGGCCACCGGGGTCACGGATACCCGGGCGCCACGTACCCGACGAGAGCGAGGAGGAGACGACCGTGACGCAGGTCGAGGAATCCATCGAGGTCAGTGTCCCGGTGCACACGGCCTACAACCAGTGGACGCAGTTCGAGACGTTCCCGGAGTTCATGGGCGGGGTGGAGCGCGTCGAACAGCGCACCGACACGCTCACCCACTGGGTCACGGCCGTGAACGGCGTGCACCGTGAGTTCGACGCCGAGATCACCGAACAGATCCCGGACGAGCGGGTCGCCTGGACGACGGTGGCCGGACAGGCCCGGCAGGCCGGCGTGGTGACCTTCCACCGCCTCGACGACGACCACACGAAGGTCATGCTGCAGCTGGAGTTCGCACCCGAGGGTCTCGCCGAGACCGTCGGTGACAAGCTCGGCTTCGTGAAGCGGCAGACCAAGGGTGATCTCAAGCGCTTCAAGGAGTTCATCGAGGAGCGCGGTCTCGAGACCGGCGGCTGGCGCGGCGCGGTCGTCTGACCGGTGCCGTCCCGGTCACCCGACGGCCGCCGTGCGGCAGTCCGGGTGACCCCAGCCCTGATCGTTCTTGGCGATCGGTTCCCCCGCCGCGTAGGACCGCCCGCACGCGCAGCGGCCGGGGAACTTGGCTTTGATCGTGCGGGCGGACGAACCGCCGGGCCGCCGGGGCGATGTGCCCCCGGCGGCCTTGCGGCGTGCGCCGGACTTCGCCGGGACGTCGGGGGCGGGAGGCGGCTCGGGCGAACCGAGGGCGCTGCCCGCCGGCTCCTGGACGATCGCCGCCTGGCTGGCGGCCCGGTCCGCGAAGTCGTTCAGCCTGTCGCCGTCCACCTGGTGGGCGGGCACGTAGCGGAAGTCGACCGTGCGGCCGTCGAGCAGTTCGTCGATGCGCACGACCAGGTCCTGGTTGGCGACCGGCTTGCCCGCGGCGGTCTTCCAGCCGTTGCGCTTCCAGCCGGGCAGCCACGTGGTGACGGCCTTCATGGCGTACTGCGAGTCCATGCGGATCTCCAGCGGTACGTCGGGGTCGACCGCGGCCAGCAGGCGTTCCAGGGCGGTGAGTTCGGCGACGTTGTTGGTGGCCTTGCCGAGTGGTCCCGCCGCCCAGCGGGCCGGGGCCTCGGAGCCGTCGGAGATCACCCAGGCCCAGGCCGCCGGACCGGGGTTTCCCTTCGAGGCCCCGTCGCACGCGGCCACCACTCGTTCACGCATGCGCACGATCATGCCATGCCCCGGCCGGGGCCCGCCGCGGCCGGCCCGGGGCCCGGGGGACGCCCCCGGTCTGCGGCGTCCCGCCCTCGGTGGTGGTGACGTCGATCACCGGGAAGCCCGCGCCCCGCGGGTCGGTGCGGGCGGCGGGCGGGGGGGGAGAACAGCGGGCCCGTCGGTGGTGCCCGGTTCCTCGCCCCGGTCGTCCGGGTGCCGTCCTGCGCACCGGATGCCTCCCCTGCCCCAGGGCCCTGTCGTCACCTTCCCGACCGCCCCGCGGGCGGACGGCGGGAAGGCGACGACGGGGCTTAGCGTTCGCGGGGCGGATCGTCCTCCGCTCCTTTCTGGGGCCGGCCGTGCGGCGTGTCGCCCGCCGTGAGGTGTTCCAGCACCTCGGCCAGTTCCTGGCAGGCCCGCTCCACCGAGCGGCGGGTGTTGCGCTGTTCGGTGATGACGGCCGAGAGCAGCAGGGCGGTCAGGGCCATGGTGCCGTTGAAGGCCTGGAGTTTGCCCATGACCTCCGTCCGCGTCAGGTGGGCGAAGGGGCCGACCCCGTCGGTGGCCGCGACGGTGGCGAGGACCGAGGTGACCAGGGCGCACAGCATGCTGCCCGCGAGCTGGAAGCGCAGGGCCGCCCAGATCAGCAGCGGGTAGACGAGGAAGAGCAGACTGACGGAGCTGTTGGTGGCCAGGGGGATCACCGCGAGGGCGATGACGGCCAGGCCCGTGGCCTCCTTCCAGCGGGTCAGGGGCGGTGGCCGGCGAGCGGTGTGCACGAGGAGCAGGACGGGCGTGACGATGAGGACGCCCATCGCGTCCCCGACCCACCAGGCCAGCCAGACGGACCAGAAGGCGTGCGCGGGCAGCTGGTCGGTGAGCACGAGGACCCCGACGCCCGTGGTCGAGCTGATCAGCATCGCGGTCAGCGCCCCGAGGAACACCAGCGCGAGACCGTCGCGCAAGCGGGAGAGGTCGTTGCGGAAGCCCGCCCTGCGCAGCATCAGGTAGGCGCAGACGGGGGCGGCGGTGTTGCCAGCCAGGTTGAAGACGATGGCGGGGTCGGGCGAGGTGAGCGACAGGATGACGAGCAGCGCCCCGAGCGTGATGCCCGCCCAGCAGCGCAGTCCGAGGATCAGCAGGCAGGCCACGGCGACGCCCGAGGGCGGCCAGATGGGGGTGAAGATCGCGCCCTCGACGACGAGCTGCCGCAGCAGGCCCAGCTTTCCGGCCGCGTAGTAGCAGGCCGCGACCGCCGCCGTCTCGGCGGCGAGGACGGCCGCCCGGCGCAGATCGCTGGTACCCACCACAGCAGCCATCAGACACCGGGCCCGCGCCCACGGCGAGGCGGGGGGCGCGGGGGACGGCCCTATGGCTGAACGCGCCGTCCCCGTTCGTCGCCGTCCGCTCCATGGGCGTCCGCTCCCCGTTCGTCGCCGTCCGCTCCGTCGCGTCCGACGACCAGGACGGCGGCGTCGTCCTCGTGCCCGACGCGCTCGGCGCCCCTCATCACGGCGGTGGCGAGAGCGGGGGCGTCCAGGCCGGCGCCGGCGGCGACACCGGCGAGCCGCGCGACCTGGTCCAGGCCCTCGTCGACGCTCATCGAGGGCCCTTCCACGACGCCGTCGGTGAGCAGGACGAACACCCCGCCCCGGGTGAGCCGGTAGCGGGTGACCGGGTACGTCATCCCCGCCAGGACGCCGAGGGGCGGGCCGCCCTCGTCCTCGGCGATGCCGGACCTGCCGTCCGCCGTGGCCCACACGCACGGGATGTGACCGGCGCGGGCGCTCTCCAGCACGCCGGTCGCGGGGTCGAGACGTATGAAGGTGCAGGTGGCGAAGAGGTGGCCGCCGAGGGAGAGCAGCAGGTCGTTGGTGGCGGCGAGGAGTTCGCCGGGCTCGCCGGTGACGGAGGCGAGGGCGCGCAGGCCGACGCGGACCTGGCCCATGAAGGCGGTCGCCTCGATGTTGTGGCCCTGGACGTCGCCGATGGACAGGCCGACACGGCCGTCGGCCATCCGGAAGGCGTCGTACCAGTCACCGCCCACGTTGAGGCCGTGGTGGGCGGGCGCGTACCGGACGGCGAGCCGGTAGCCGGGGGCGGTGGGCAGGTCCCTGGGGAGCATGCCGCGCTGGAGGGCGACGGCGAGTTCGACGCGGGAGCGTTGCAGCTCCGCGCGTTCGCGCGCCTGGGCGGTGAGCGAACCGAGCCTGGCCAGCAGCTCGTCGCCGTCGTCCGTCGGGCGCTTGCGGGCCATGGCTCCCTCCGGAGAGGACGGTAACCCCTTCGGGGCGAAACTCGCCTTTTACGTTTATTGGATGATACCGACAGGTCGGCGGTCGGGAACGTCGAACCGGGGCGAGTTGTCCGGGAGCGCACGGCCGCGGCCCGGCTGCGCGTACGTGGCGCTGCCGCCGGTGCGGGAGGACCCGCACCTGTGGCTGACGCCGTGGGCCCGGGCGACGGAGCCTTCCGCTTCACCGTCGCCCGGGCCGCAGCACGGCACAGCGCGGCCCGGCGCGGCGTGTGCGTCAGCGGGCCAGCGGGCAGCCGTCGGCCGTCAGCCGCCGAGGGCCGTCATCACCACGTCCTTGGCCTCCTCCTGCACCTGGCGGAGGTGGTCGGGGCCCAGGAACGACTCGCCGTAGATCTTGTACACGTCCTCCGTGCCGGAGGGGCGGGCGGCGAACCAGGCGTTCTCGGTGGTCACCTTGATGCCCCCGATGGCCGCGCCGTTGCCGGGCGCCTCGGTGAGGATGCCGGTGACCGGCTCTCCGGCCAGCGTGTCCGCGGTGACCTGCGCGGGCGAGAGCTTGGCGAGCAGCGCCTTCTCCTCGCGGGTCGCGGGAGCGTCGATCCGGGCGTAGGCGGGCTCGCCGAAGCGGGCCGTCAGCGCCGCGTAGTGCTCCGAGGGGGTCTTCCCGGTGACGGCGGTGATCTCGGAGGCGAGCAGCGCCAGGATGATGCCGTCCTTGTCGGTGGTCCACACCGAGCCGTCGCGGCGCAGGAAGGACGCGCCGGCCGACTCCTCCCCGCCGAAGCCGAGCGAGCCGTCGACCAGGCCGTCCACGAACCACTTGAAGCCGACGGGCACCTCGACGAGACGGCGGCCGAGATCGGCGGCCACCCGGTCGATCATGGAGGAGGACACCAGGGTCTTGCCGATCCCGGTGTGCTCGGGCCACTGCTCGCGGTGGGTGTAGAGGTAGGCGATGGCGGCGGCCAGGTAGTGGTTGGGGTTCATCAGGCCCGCGTCCGGCGTGACGATGCCGTGCCGGTCGGCGTCGGCGTCGTTGCCGGTGGCGATCTGGAACCGGTCACGCTGGTCGATGAGCGAGGCCATCGCGTACGGCGACGAGCAGTCCATGCGGATCTTGCCGTCCCAGTCCAGCGTCATGAACCGCCAGGTGGGGTCGGTGAGCGGGTTGACCACGGTCAGGTCGAGCCGGTGCTCCTCGGCGATCCGGCCCCAGTAGGCGACGGAGGCCCCGCCGAGCGGGTCGGCGCCGATGCGGACGCCCGCGGCGCGGATCGCGTCCAGGTCCAGGACGGCCGGCAGGTCGGCGACGTACGCGCCGAGGAAGTCGTGGCGGCCGGTGCCGGGGGCGGCGAGCGCCCGGCGGTAGGGGACGCGGCGTACGTCCTTCAGGCCGGCCGTGATGATCTCGTTGGCGCGGTCCTGGATCCAGGAGGTGGCGTCCGAGCCGGCCGGGCCGCCGCTGGGCGGGTTGTACTTGAAGCCGCCGTCGCCCGGCGGGTTGTGCGAAGGGGTCACGACCACGCCGTCCGCGAGGCCCTCCGTACGGCCCCGGTTGTGGGTGAGGATGGCGTGCGAGACGGCCGGGGTGGGCGTGTAGCCGTCGGCGGCGTCGATGAGCACCGTCACGTCGTTGGCGGCGAACACCTCGAGGGCGGTGACCCGGGCGGGCTCGGACAGGGCGTGGCTGTCGGCGCCCAGGAAGAGGGGGCCGTCGGTGCCCTGCGCGGTGCGGTACTCGCAGATGGCCTGGCTGGTCGCGGCGATGTGGTCCTCGTTGAACGCCGTGTTCAGGGAGGAACCGCGGTGCCCGGAGGTGCCGAAGGCCACCCGCTGCGCCGGGTCGGCGGGGTCGGGGTGCAGCGCGTAGTACGCGGTGACCAGCCGGGCCACGTCGACGAGGTCCTCGGGGCCGGCCGGCCGACCCGCTCGTTCGTGCTGCATGGTCCGTTCCTCCGCTTGGGTTGATCCGTCGCTCGCCGTCCCATCTTTCCTCGTCGGGGGGCCGGTCCGCGAGGGGGCCCGGCCCGCGGCCGCGCGCAGCGGGTCAGTGTCCCGAACCGTGCCGGCCGCCGAGCTGGTCGCGGTGGCGGGGGTCGCCCAGGTACCTGTCCACGTCGAAGACGCGCGCCGACCGCACCTCGTCCTTGGTCCGGGAGACCTGCACGATGCGCGCCTGGTGGTCGATGCCCATGACGGCGTCCGCCGGGAGCACCACGTCCTTGCCGAGGAACCAGACGCCGGTGCGCACGACCAGGAACTGCGGGCCGAGGTCGGCGGAGTACTTGCTGACCTTGCCCGCGTGGCCGTCCGTGGCGTCCAGCTGGTAGCCGGTCAGGTCGTCGTCGGGCGTGTGCCCGGCGGTCGGGACGCTGTGCCCTCGGTATTCGCTCACGGTGTCCTCCCTGTGGTCGTGTCCTGGTTCCTGCGTGTGCCCGGTACGGCTCGCGGCAGACGTTCGGGAAACCGGTTCCCGCGTCCCCGCGCGCGGCAGGCCTTCCGGAAGTCCCCTCCGGCCGGCGCCCGCGCGGGGCGGGACTCGGATGTCGTACGGTCCGCGATCGCGCGGGGCGGACTCGGATGTCGTACGGTCCCCGATCGCGCGGGGCGGGGCTCAGATGTCGGAGTCGATGCCCGTGACCGCCGCCGGGCCCAGCGGGGCGTCGTCCTCGTCCAGGCCGGACTCGCGCAACGCCGACTGCGCGAGCAGCCGCGCGCTCTCCTCGGCGTGCGGCGCGCTGTCCGCCTCCACGGTCAGGCGGATGGTGAACGTGTCGTCGTCGTTCAGGGAGAGGGCGTCGAGGTCCTCGGCGTTCCCCATCTGCGTGCGGTGCGGGTCGGTCGGCCTGAGGGAACGGCCGATCCGGGCCCGGGTGTCCGCGTCGACGCCGGTGGTGAAGGTGCCGGGGACGCTGATCACGTAGGTCGTCATGGCGATCCTTTCCTGGGTTGTCTCCCCGCCTACCCCGAGTTCCGCCCGGCCATCGGAACGCCGCCGAACCTGCCCCGATCGGCGGGGTGTCCCGGAGACGGGGACGTGGGCCGCACGGGGCCGCCGCCCTGCCCGCAACCGCGCGCGGGCTCCGCGGGCGGACCGGCAGCCGGGCTCCGCGGGCGGCACGACCGGGGGACTTCCGCGGGCGGCGTGACCGCCGGGGCCTCCCCCTCCTCCTCGCGCACACGTCGGCAGGCCTCCCCTCCCCCTCGCGCACACGTCGGCGGGCCCGCCCCCGAGTCCGGGGGCGGGCCCGACCGAAGGTGCCTTCAGTGTCTGCGGCCGCGCGCCGACCAGCCCGCGCCGATGCCGCCGACGTGGAGGGCGAGCAGGGTCAGACCCAGCAGCATGATGTTGGTGGAGGTGAAGGTGTCGTTGGTGGAGATCTCCGCCGCGTTGATCAGGAAGGCGATGAAGAACGCCACCGCCGCGATGATGGCCAGCAAGGGGTCCGTCCCTTCGGGGGGTGGGTGCCGGTGTCGGCCCGGTCGGGTCCGTCGTTCTGCGGATGCCCCGGACCGGGCCGTGGACACGGCCCAACTCGCAGAAGTCGTACGGGTGTCTGAGTAGTCGTACTCAGGCGCGGCCGCCGCGCCGCCACCAGACTGGGCTCACTGACCCGCCCCCGACCGGAAAGGGCCCGCCGTGCTCACCCGTGCCGCCTCCGTCCTGGTGCCCTTGTTCGGACGCCTCACCGTGACCAGTGAACTGCGGATGCGCCTGTCCGCGGGGACCATCTTCGCCGCCAACCACGACTCCCTGGCCGACCCCGCGGTCGTGCTGGCCGCGCTGCGCGGGCTCGGCGTGGAGCCCGTGGTGATGGCGACCGCGGGGCTCTGGCGGGTGCCGGTGCTCGGCCGGGTGCTGGCCCGCGAGGGGCACATCCCCGTCCACCGCCGCTCCGCACGCGCCGCGCACGCCCTCGACGCCGCCGCCGAGGCCCTCGCCGGCGGCCGGCACGTCCTGCTCTACGGCGAGGGCGGGCTGCCGGACCGCAGGGACGCGGCGCCCGGCCCGCCGGAGGCCTTCCGCACCGGGCTCGCCCGCCTCGCGCAGGTCTCCGGCGCGCTGGTGGTGCCGGTGGGGCACGTCGGCGCCCGGCGGATCTCCTCGGGTTCGACCGCCAAGCAGATGGCGGGCGCCCTCACGGCACCGCTGCGCCGCCCCCACTGCCACGTCCACGTGGGCGCCCCGATGCGACTCCCCGCGGAGGCCCGCACCGGCACGGCGGCCGCCCGCACCGCCGTCACCGTCGCCTGGCGCACAGCGGCCCGGGCGGCGGGCGAACGGGACTTGGAGCTGGGCCTGGTGTAGGGCGCCGGGTCCGGCACGAGGGGCCGGGTCCGGCACGAGGGGCCGGGTCCGGCACGAGGGGCCGGGTCCGGCACGAGGGGCCGGGTCCGGCACGAGGGGCCGGGTCCGGCGGGTGGTGACGGGCCTGCCGGACGGCGGGCGGTGGGGTTGCCCGGCGGACGGGCGGCAGGGCCGCGGGTCCGCACGGCGGCGGACGGCGGCGGACGGCACGCTCCGGCCTGTCGGCCTCAGCCCTCCCCCGGGCCGCCGGCCGGCGGCGGCCCTCCGGGGCCGACACCCGGCGGTGGTGCCGTGCTGTCGCGCAGGACCAGCCGGGTCGGCACGAGGGTCGTGCCGCGCTGGGGGCCGTCGCGGCGCATCTTGCGCAGGACGGCCTGGACGCAGAGCCGGCCGACCTCGGCGAAGTCCTGATGGAGGGTGGTCAGCGGGGGCAGGAAGGAAGCGGCCTCGGGGATGTCGTCGAAGCCGATCACGCTGACGTCCTCGGGGACGCGCCGGCCGCGCTCGTGCAGGGCACGCAGCAGGCCGAGGGCCATCTGGTCGTTGGCGGCGAAGACGGCGGTGCACTCCTCGCGGGCCGCGAGTTCGAGGCCGGCGTGGTACCCGGACTCCGCCGACCAGTCGCCCCGGACGAGGGTCGGGACGGGGCGGCCCGCGTCGGTGAGCGCTCCGCGCCAGGCGTCGGCGCGGCGCTGGGCGGCGAAGGAGTCCTCGGGTCCCGCCAGGTGCCACACCGTCAGATGCCCGAGATCCAGGAGGTGTTGGACGGCCGCGCGGGTGCCGCCCCACTGGTCGGTGTCGACGACGGTGTAGTTGCTGCCGGCGTCGGAGTCGACGACCACGACCTGGACGTGCGGCGGCAGGGTGACGGTGGCCGCGTCCAGGAGATGGACCTCCATGATGACGATGACCGCGTCGACGGCGAGCTCCTCCAGGCGGGAGAACGCACCGCGCACCTCGTCCTGGGTGGGCACGGCGACCGGCAGCAGCGTCACCGCGTAGCCCTCGGCGGCGGCGGAGGTCGCGATGGCGTCCAGGGTGCGCATGTTGCCGGTCGTGGACAGCGTGAAGGTGATCACACCTATGGTGCGGAACTCTCCGCGTTTGAGGGCGCGGGCCGCGCTGTTGGGCCGGTAGCCCAGCTCCTTCATCGCGGCGAGCACCTGCTGCCGGGTCTCCTCGTTCACACCGGCGTAACCGTTGGACACCCGGGAGACCGTCTGGGAGGACACGCCGGCGAGGCGGGCCACGTCCGCCATCGAGGCGGTGGCCCGGCCGCGTCCGCGAGCGCGTCGCACCACGGCGTCCCGCTCCTGAGCGCCCCCCGCCAGGCCCATGGCCGTCCCGGCTTCGCCCGCCGGGGCCCTTTCAGCCATCTCCACGCCTTGCCCCCTACTTTCTCTCGCCGCAGCTTTCAGGGTCTCCGCAGACGACCCTTGACCGTGGTTATCGGGGCAGTGTAGACATGCCGCCATCAGATGTTTACGTAAACATAACAGCCCACCGGCTCTTCCGGATGGCTGATGTTTGCGTAAACATCGTGGCGGTGCACACGGCACACCCGAACGACACCGCCTGTTCCAGGACTGGATGAGCGAGGAACGACATGACGACGCTGCAACCGCCGGTGGCCGCCGAGCCGCGGCCGGCGCCCCCTCCGGCGAAACGGGACCGCCGCTCGTGGACGGGCTGGGGTTTCATCGGTCCCTTCGTGGCCGTGTTCGCCCTGGTCTTCCTGGCGCCGATCGTGTACTCGATCTACCTCAGCCTCTTCCGGGACCAGCTGATCGGCGGCACCCAGTTCGTCGGCTTCGACAACTACACGCAGGCGCTGCAGGACCAGCAGTTCTGGGACGCCCTCGTGCGGGTGGCGCTGTTCCTCGTCATCCAGGTGCCGATCATGCTGGGCATCGCCCTGCTGGTGGCCCTGGCGCTGGACAGCGGCCGGCTCTACGGCAAGAGCTTCTTCCGCATCACGATCTTCCTGCCGTACGCGGTGCCCGCCGTGGTCGCCACCCTCATGTGGGGCTTCATGTACGGCACGAAGTACGGCCTGGTCGGCGACATCAACGGGGCGTTCGACGTCTCGCTGCCCGACCCGCTCTCCCCCGACCTGGTGCTGGCCTCCATCGGCAACATCGTCACCTGGGAGTTCGTCGGCTACAACATGCTGATCTTCTACTCGGCGCTGCGCGTCATCCCGAACTCGCTGTACGAGGCCGCGGAGATCGACGGCGCCGGACAGATCCGCGTGATCACGGCGATCAAGCTGCCCGCGATCCGGGGCGCCCTGGTCATCGCGACGATCTTCTCGATCATCGGCAGCTTCCAGCTGTTCAACGAGCCGAACATCCTGCGGCCGCTGGCCCGCAACGCCATCACCACCGACTACACGCCGAACTTCTACACGTACTCGCTGTCCTTCAACGGCCAGCAGCACAACTACTCCGCGACGGTGGCCATCATCATGGGCCTGATCACGATGGTGATCGCCTACGTCGTGCAGCTGCGCGGCATGCGCAAGGGAGCGTGACCCGATGAGCAGCCCTCTCACCACCGCCTCCTCCGCCGCACCCGCCAAGACCTCCGGTCCCGGCCGCAGCGCGCCACGGCTGCGCAGGACGCGCAGGCACTCCCCCGACAAGCCCAAGCGCAGCGTGCTGCTGACGGTGCTGACGTCGCTGATCGTCGTCTACACCGTCGTGCCGCTGATCTGGCTGGCCATCAACGCCACCAAGACGCAGGCGGGTCTGGCCGACTCGTCCGGGATGTGGTTCGCCGACGACTTCGCGCTGTGGGACAACATCCGCGACACGTTCACCTACCACGACGGCGTGTTCACGCGCTGGCTGCTGAACACCCTGATGTACGTGGTGCTGGGCGCCGGCGGGGCCACCCTCCTCGCGGTCCTCGGCGGTTACGCGCTGGCGAAGTTCGACTTCCCCGGCAAGCGCGGCATCTTCGCCACGGTCATCGGCGCGGTGGCGGTCCCCGGCACGGCCCTCGCGGTGCCCACCTTCCTGATGTTCAGCAAGATGGGCCTGACCGACACCCCGTGGGCGGTGATCATCCCCTCGCTGGTCTCGCCGTTCGGCCTGTACCTGATGTGGGTGTTCGCCAGCGAGGCCATCCCCACCGAACTCCTCGAGGCCGCCCGCATCGACGGGGCCGGCGAGGCGCGCACCTTCTTCACCGTCGCCCTCCCGCTGCTCGCCCCCGGCATCGTGACCGTGCTGCTGTTCACCACGGTCGCCACCTGGAACAACTACTTCCTGCCGCTGATCATGCTCAAGGACTCGGAGTGGTACCCGCTGACGCTCGGTCTGAGCGCGTGGAACTCCCAGGCCGAGACCGTCGGCGGCGAGGTGATCTTCAACCTGGTGATCACCGGTTCGCTGCTCACCATCCTGCCGCTCATCGCCGCGTTCCTGCTGCTCCAGAAGTACTGGCAGTCGGGTCTCGCCGCGGGCAGCGTCAAGGAGTGACCGCGCGGCTCCCCTGCCGCCCCCTCAGCCCCACATCACGCACCACCACCCTCACCCCGTCCCACCCACGAAGAAGTGGAAGCACCCTCATGCGCAGAAACACCAGCCGCCTGCTGCGCGGCATCGCCCTCCTGTCGGCCGTGGCCCTGGGCGCCACCGCCTGCGGCGGCTCCGACGACGACTCCGCCGAGAAGGCGGTCTCCGCCTCCGACGTCCAGGCGGCCCTGAAGAAGGGCGGCACGGTCACGGTGTGGTCCTGGGAGCCCACGCTGAAGACGGTCGCCGCCGACTTCGAGAAGAAGTACCCGAAGGTCAAGATCAACCTGGTCAGCGAGCGGTCGGGCGACAAGCACTACACCGCGCTGTCGAACGCGATCTCGGCCGCGAAGGGCGTCCCGGACGTCGCGCAGGTCGAGTACTTCGCGGTGAACCAGTACGCCCTGGGCAAGGGTCTCACCGACCTGGCCCCCTTCGGCGCCGACAAGCTGGCGTCCAAGTACACGCCCGGCCCGTGGAACGCCGTGAGCGAGGACAAGGCGATCTACGGCCTGCCGATGGACTCCGGCCCGATGGCGATGTTCTACAACAAGAAGATCTTCGACAAGTACAAGATCGCCGTCCCGACCACCTGGGACGAGTACGTCGACGCCGCGCGCAAGCTGCACAAGGCCGACCCCAAGGTCTACATCGCCAACGACACCGGCGACGCCGGCTTCACCACCAGCATGCTGTGGCAGGCCGGTTCGCGTCCGTACAAGGTCGACGGCACCAACGTGAAGATCGACTTCAGCGACGCGAAGGCCAAGAAGTACGCGGAGACCTGGCAGAAGCTCATCGACGAGAAGCTCCTCGCCCCGGTCACCGGCTGGACCGACGACTGGTACAAGGGCCTGGGCGACGGCAGCATCGCCACCCTGACCACCGGCGCCTGGATGCCCGCCAACTTCGTCACCGGTGTGCCGAACGCGGCCGGCCAGTGGCGCGCGGCCCCGATGCCGGCCTGGACCAAGGGCGACAAGGCCAGCGCGGAGAACGGCGGCAGCTCGCTGACCCTGCCCTCGCTCGGCAAGAACAAGGAACTCGCCTACGCCTTCGTGGAGTACGCGAACTCCGGTGACGGCGTCCAGACCCGCGTCAAGCAGGGCGCCTTCCCCGCCACCAAGGCGGAGCTGGAGTCCCCCGCGTTCCAGAGCACCAAGTTCGACTACCTCGGTGGCCAGGAGGCGAACAAGATCTTCGCCGAGTCCGCCGCGAACGTCGCCAGCGACTGGTCGTACCTGCCGTTCCAGCAGTACGCCCACTCGATCTTCAACGACACGGTCGGCAAGGCCTACGTCTCGAACACCAAGCTCGTGGACGGTCTGAAGGCCTGGCAGGACGCCTCGGTGAAGTACGCCGAGGAGCAGGGCTTCACCGTCGAGAAGTAGGACAGCACCAGACGCAGGGCGGCGCGGACGGACTCCGCGCCGCCCCCCGTGCACCACACCCCGGAAGGACCGCCATGATCTCCACCCTCCACTCCCGCCGCCGCGGAGCGGACGGTGACCCCGCCCCCCGACTGGCCTACGGCGCCGACTACAACCCCGAGCAGTGGCCCCGGGACGTGTGGGAGGAGGACGTCCGGCTGATGCGTGAGGCCGGCGTCACCGTGGTGTCCGTGGCGATCTTCTCCTGGGCCCGGATCCAGCCCACCCACGACACCTGGGACTTCGGCTGGCTCGACGAGGTCATGGACCTCCTGCACGCGAACGGCATCGGTGTCGACCTGGCCACCGCGACCGCCTCCCCGCCGCCGTGGCTGACCACCGCCCACCCGGAGATCCTGCCGGTGACGGCGAACGGCGAGACGGTGTGGCCGGGCGCCCGTCAGCACTGGCGTCCCACCTCCCCCGTCTTCCGCGAGCACGCCCTGCGGCTGGTGCGGGAGCTGGCGACCCGGTACAAGGACCACCCCGCGCTGGTGGCCTGGCACATCTCCAACGAGCTGGGCTGCCACAACGTCTACGACTACTCCGACGACGCGGCCCGCGCCTTCCGCGGCTGGCTGCGCGCCCGCTACGGCACGCTGGAGGCCCTCAACCACGCGTGGGGCACGGCGTTCTGGTCGCAGCGCTACAGCGACTGGGAGCAGATCCTGCCGCCGCGGCTGGCCGCCTCGCACCCCAACCCGACGCAGCAGCTGGACTTCAAGCGCTTCTCCTCGGACGTGCTGAAGGACTACCTGCGCGCCGAGCGGGAGATCCTCCGCGAGATCACCCCCGACGTGCCGGCCACCACGAACTTCATGGTGATGGGCAACACCAAGGGCATGGACTACGCGGACTGGGCCGACGAGATCGACTTCGTCTCCAACGACCACTACGTCCACCCCGGGCCGCAGGACCGCGACGAGCTGTCCTTCTCCGCCAACCTGACGAGCGGGATCGCCGCCGGGCGGCCCTGGTTCCTGATGGAGCACTCCACCAGCGCCGTGAACTGGCAGCCGGTCAACGTGGCCAAGCGGCCCGGCGAGCTCGCCCGTGACGCGCTGCTGCACGTGGCGCACGGCGCGGACGCGGTCTGCTACTTCCAGTGGCGGCAGTCGGCGGCCGGCGCCGAGAAGTACCACTCGGCGATGGTCCCGCACGCCGGCGCCGACAGCGACCTGTTCCGCGCGGTGACCGCGCTCGGCGCCACCCTGAAGACCCTCGCGCCGGTCGCCGGGACCGAGCGGGAGACCGCCCGGGTCGGCATCGTGTACGACTGGGACTCGTGGTGGGCCAGCGAGCAGGACTCGCACCCCACCTCCCTGCTCGACTACCGGCAGGAGGCGCTCGACTGGTACTCGGCGCTCCTCGCCCTCGGCGTCCGCGCCGACCTCGTCACCACCCGCTCCGACCTCTCCCGCCACCAGGTGCTGATCGCCCCGGTGCTGCACGTGGTCCCCGCCGAGCTGGCCAAGGAGCTGACCCGGTACGCCGAGCAGGGCGGTCACCTGATCACCACGTACTTCTCCGGTGTCGTCGATGAGAACGACCACGTCTGGCTGGGCGGCTACCCCGGCGCCCTGCGCGAGCTGCTCGGCATCCGCGTGGAGGAGTTCGGGCCGCTGCTGGCCGGGGAGAGCGTGGAGCTGGACGACGGGACCACGGGCACCCTGTGGACCGACCGGATCACCGTCGCCGACGCCGACACGCAGGTCCTGGCCGGCTACCGCACCGGTGCGCAGGCCGGACGGCCCGCCGTCACCCGCCGCACCACCGGGGAGGGTTCGGCGTCCTACGTCTCCACCCGCCTCGGCGTCGAGGGCCTGGCGGCGCTGCTGCCGCGGCTGCTGGAGCCGGCCGGGGTCACGAGCGAGCTGCCGGAGGAGGCCCGCGGCCGGGTCGAACTGACCGTCCGGAGCGGGGACGCGGGACGCTTCCTGTTCCTGGTGAACCGCACCGACGACACGGTGCCCGTGACCGGGCTGGCCGGGGACGTCCTGGTCGGCACCGGCGGCGCCGACGGCGCCCTGGTCCTCGGGCCGCGCGAGGTCGCCGTACTGCGCCAGAGCGCCGGCTGAGACGGGCGCCCCACCCCCGCACGACTCCTCGGCGCGGCACGTACGCGTGCCGCGCCGAGGGCCATGCCCTCCCGCCCCCGGCGGGAGGGGCCCATGCAGCGACCGCACCGCAGTTGGGAGAACAGATGGCACGCCGTACGCGCAACAGACGGACCCTCGGGGCCGCCGCACTGACCGCCCTGGCCACGGGGGCCGCCCTGCTCGCCGTTCCGGCGCAGGCCGAGGCCGCCGCGGCCGTCACCGTGACGCCGGACCCGTCGTACCGGCAGGAGAAGTTCGAGGGGTGGGGCACCAGCCTCGTCTGGTTCGCCAACGCGACCGGTGACTACCCGGCGGAGATACGCGAGAAGCTCGCGAGGCTCCTCTTCGACGACGACGGGCTGGCGCTCAACATCGCCCGGTACAACATCGGCGGCGGCAACGCCCCGGACGTCGAGGACTACCTGCGGGCCGGCGGCGCCGTCGAGGGCTGGTGGAAGGCGCCCGCGGGCACCACGCGCGCGGACACCGACTGGTGGAGCGCCGACGACCCGGCCGACTGGAACGAGAACGCCGACGCCACCCAGCGCTGGTGGGTCGACCGGATCAAGAACGACATCGACCACTGGGAGACGTTCAGCAACTCCCCGCCGTGGTTCATGACCGTCAGCGGCTACGTCTCCGGCGGGTTCGACGCCGGCGCCGAGCAGCTCAGGCCGGAGTCGGTCGACGACTTCGCCGCCTATCTCGCGGGCGCGACGAAACGGCTGGAGAAGGCCGAGGGCATCAAGGTCGACACGATCGACCCGTTCAACGAGCCGAACACCACCTACTGGGGCACCCGTCTCGGCGCGGACGGCGAGCCGGTCGGCGGCCGTCAGGAGGGTGCGCACATCGGCCCCGCGGTCCAGCAGCAGGTCCTCGCCGCCCTGGCGCCGGCGCTGAAGAAGGCGAAGGTCAAGGCGGACATCTCGGCGATGGACGAGACCAACCCGGGCATTTTCGCCACGAACTGGAACTCCTACTCGCAGGCCTCCCGCGACCTCGTCGACCAGATGAACGTCCACACCTACGGCACCGGGCAGCGCACCACCGTGCGGGACCTGGCCAAGGCGGCGGACAAGCCGCTGTGGATGAGCGAGGTCGAGGGCGACTGGGGCGACGGCCAGAGCTTCACCGACATGCGCCCCGGTCTCGGGCTCGCCCAGCAGATCGTGAACGACCTGCGCGAACTGGAGCCCAAGGCCTGGGTGTTCTGGCAGCCGGTCGAGGACCACGACAACATGAGGCCGGGCGGCGAGTCCGCGAAGGGCGGCAACTGGGGCAGCATCCAGCTCCCGTTCAGCTGCACCTCCGAGGACACGCTGGAGTCCTGCCCGATACACACCAACACCAAGTTCGACACCGCGCGCAACTTCACGCACTTCATCAAGCCCGGCGACCGGCTGATCAAGGTGGACGACACCTCCAGCGCCGCCGCCGTCACCGCGGACGGCAAGGGCGCCTCGCTCGTCCACGTCAACAGCACGACCGAGGCCCGCACGGTCACCGTCGACCTGTCGAAGTTCCGCAGGATCGGCAAGGACGCCACCGTCACCCCGGTGGTCACCAGCGCCGACGGCAAGCTCCGGCCGCAGGCGCCGATCGCGGTCGCCGACGGCCGGGCCACCTTCACCGTGCCCGCCCAGTCGGTGACCTCCTTCGCCGTCGAGGGCGTCTCCGGCGTCGCGAAGGACGCCCCGCTGATCCGCAAGGGCCGCACCTACACGCTGACCGGCGTGCAGAGCGGCAAGGCGGTCACCGTCGCCGCGAACGGCACCGGCCTGGTCCTCGGCACCGGCAACGGCACCGTCGCCCAGCAGTGGCGGCTCGACGCCCGGTACGGCGAGACCGGCGCCCGCCAGCGCTACGTGTTCGCCAACCCGGCCGAGGGCAAGCGGCTGGCGGTCCGCGACAACGTGCCCGTGGTGGAGCCCGACACCGGTGAGCGCGACCCCGCCACCGAGTGGGTCATGTCGACCACCGGTGACGGCACCTGGACCCTGGTGAACCCCGCCACCGGCCGGGTCCTCGAGGTCGGCGGCCAGGCGACCCACGAGGGTGCCGCCGTCACGACCTGGCCGCCCAACTCCGGTTCCAACCAGCGCTGGAGGGTGACGGACGTGACCGACGCGTCGTAGCCTCCCGCCCGCAGTCCGAAGGGCCGTGCCCGCACCGTGCAGTCGACGGTGCGGGCACGGCCCTTCGTGTGCCGGGGGCGGACGCGGCCCTTCGCGCGCCGAGGGCGGGGCGTCAGGAGCGCTTCGCCCTGTGCGGGGCGTCAGGAGCGCTTCGCCTCGCGCGGGCCGCCGCGTTCGGCCGCCCGCCACAGCTCCGGCAGCTCCCGTTCCCGGTCGGCGGCCCCGGCCTGCTCCCGGCCGTACAGCAGCCCCCAGGTGAATCCGGGTTCGCCGGCCCGGTGGGCGGCCACGGCCTGGCGGCGCAGGGTCTCGCGGGCCACGACGCTGTCGTGGTGGTCGCCGAGCGCCTTCTGCACGGCCTTGACGCGCTTGCCGAGGCGTTTCGCGGTGCCGCCGAGGGCCGGCCGGGCCGCCTCGGCGGCGTACCGGACCCGCTTGGCCGCCTTGCGGGCCTGGTGGAGGGCGGCGTCGCGCTCCGGACCGGCGGGTGTGCCCAGGGCGCGCTCGACGCGGCGGGCGAGGCGGTCGTGCTCCTTGCCGAGTGCCCGGGGCAGCACCTTGGCCGGCTTCCGGGCGGCCTTCGGGCGCAGCGGCGGGTGGGCGCTCAGCCGGTCCAGTGCCTCCAGGAGGGCCACGTAGCGGGGCGAGGACAGCGCCGCGAGGGTGCGGTCGCGGGCCTCGGCCGAGCGGGCGACGTCCCATGCCTGGAGGCGGGCGGAGACCGGGCCGAGGACCAGTTCGCCGGGCAGCGCGTCGACGCCGCCGCGCAGCCGTTCCAGCAGCACCTCCTGGTCGCGTTCTGCGCCCAGTTCGCCGCCGAGCCACTTCAGTTCGGCGCGGACCGGCTCGGTGGCCCCGCGGTCGAGGAGCGGACGGTAGGAGCGCAGGCAGCTGCGCAGCCGGCGGCAGGCGACGCGCATCCGGTGCACCGAGTCGGGCAGGCCGCGTCGTACGGCCGGGTCGAGGTCGACGATCGCCCGGACCTGCCGGGTCAGGTAGGCGTGCACGTGCTCGCCGGCGGTACCGGGGGTGCCGGGGGGCGACTGCGGGGCGGGCAGCGCGGCGGGCACGGTGTCGTTCAGGGCGCGGACCGCCTTGGAGGGGGCGTCCGAGCGGGTGAAGCCCTCCTTGCCGAGGGCCTTCTCGACCCGCTTCAGCACGGTGGCGGCGGGTTCCTCGGCGACCGCCTCGACCTCCAGCTCCGTCCAGGACGTGTGGCCGCGGTCGCCGCGCAGCGAGTCGGCGCGGACCCGGTCGAGCGTCAGCTCGGCGAGGAGGCCGCCGTCGGCGTCGAGCAGTTCGCGCACGGTGCGGTCGGTGCGCAGGCGCAGCACCGGTTCGAGGCGGGCGCCGCGGGTCCGGGAGAGCAGCAGGTCCCGCAGGCCGTCGGGGATGTCGTCCGGGTTGCCGTGGTCGTTCGTGCCGAGGGGGGCGCGGATCTCTTCGCGGGTGTCCTCGTCCAGCGGCAGCTTCAGGTGCCAGCCGGCGTCGGAGCCGCCCGTACGGCGGCGCAGGGTCGCGCGGGCGCGCAGCAGGCGCAGGTCGGCGGTGTCGTAGTACACCGCGTCCAGGTCGTGGCGGCCTCCGTCGGCGAGCGACCAGTCGCCGCCCGCGCCGGTCAGCCGGGACAGGCTCGGAAGGCCGCCCCCCGCCGGCACCTCGTACTTTCGTTCGATCTCCCGCGTCGACTCGGTCATGCCTACCCGGTTGACACGATCCGCCGGATCAAACCTCCCGCGGACCCGCGGGCGCGGGGGCCGGCAGGTCGACGGCGTGCCGGGAGGGCACCGTGGCCGGGACGCGCTCCAGCACGCCGCCGGCGAAGACGTCGTAGAGGGGCAGCGTCTCCAGGTGGACGTAGCCGATGTGGCAGTCGCAGACGGCCAGCGGGCAGGGGCGGGGGCGCAGGGCGGCACGGTAGGAGCCGTCGTAGAGGTTGCCGAGGGGGGCGGGGACGAAGTGGCAGCGGCGGACCGTGCCCTCGCCGTCGACGGAGACCACGGACTCGCCGGTGCGGCAGGGCAGGCCGGCGCTGGCGTGCGGGTGGCGGCTGTACGGGAACAGCGGGTCGAGGTCCGTCCACCGGGCGGCGTCGGCGTCGCTGTAGGTGTGGCCGTCGGCGGCGTTGATCCACAGGTAGACGTGTGCGGGGAGGTCGGCGCGCAGGCGGCGGGCCGCTTCGAGGTGGTCGGGCAGGCCGACGACGCCGACGCTGAAGCGGATGCCGCGCGTGGTGAGGTCGCGGCACTTGGCGAGGAAGCGGTCGTAGGGGGTCTGGCCGGGGTGGTAGGTGCACCACAGGGCGAGGGTGTCGGGGTCCGCGTCGGCGAGCCAGTCGGTGCGGCAGCTGAGGTTGGTCTGGACGGCGACCCGGCGGATGTGCGGGAGCCGGGACAGGTCGGCGAGGGCGCGCCGGTACCAGGAGCGGACCAGGCCCTCGCCCCAGGGGGTGAACAGCAGGGAGAGGCGGTCGTCGGTCTGCCGCGCCGCCCAGTCGGCGAAGCGCTCCAGCGCGGCGCGGTCGGCGCGGAGCTGGTCGCCCGTGTCGCGCCGCTTGGCGAACGGGCAGTAGGGGCAGTCGTAGTCGCAGGAGGCCAGGGGACCGCGGTAGAGCAGGGTCAGGTCCATGACCGGTGCTCACTTCCTCTCGTAGGCGGCCATGGCGGCCCGCACGGCCGGGGAGAACAGGCCGGGGCCGATCGCGTCGGAGTGGGCGAGGCCCTCCGGCGTGAGCCTGAGGACGGCCGGGTCGCCGGTCAGCCAGCCGCGGTCGGCGAGGCGTTCGAGTTCGGGGCCGAAGTCGTCGGCGGGGGCGGTGCCGAAGCGGGCCCGGTAGTCGTCGGTGCGCAGGCCGTCGGCCTGGAGGAGGGACTGGAGGAGGTGGCGGCGGCGCGCCTCGTGGCCGTCCATGGCGTGGCCGACCTCGGCGTGGGCGAAGTCGGTGGTGGAGACGTAGTCGTCGATGATCGCGCGGACCTCGTGCATGCCGACGGCGTAGTCGAAGGAGTAGTGCAGGCGGGCCGTGTAGGAGCGGGCGCCGCAGCCGAGTCCGATCATGCCGTCGGTCTGGCAGGCGTAGTCGTCGGCGCCCTGGGGCGGGGCGTCCGTGCGGCGGAACATGCGCATGGACTGCTGGGTGTAGCCGTGGGCGAGGAGGTGGTCGCGGCCGGCCCGGTACAGGCGCAGCCGCTGTTCGTCCCATTCGGGGTCGGGGCCGCCGCGGCGGCGGTCGAGGCCGGTGAGGGGGCGGACGTAGAGGGGGTAGAGGTACAGCTCCTCGGGACGCCAGGCCAGGGCCGCGTCGAGGGAGTGGCGCCAGGTGTCCTCGGTCTGCCCGTCGATGCCGTAGATGAGGTCGATGTTGAGGACCGGTACGCGGGCGTCGCGGATCCGGCCGAGGGCGGCCTCGACGTCGGCGCGGCGCTGCGGGCGCACGGCGGCGCGGGCCTCGGAGTCGACGAAGCTCTGCACGCCGAGGCTGAGCCGGGTGGCGCCGCGGCCGGCCAGGACGGCGAGCCGGTCGGCGGTGGCGGTGGCGGGCGAGGCCTCGACGGACAGGGGGACGGCACGCAGGTCGGCGCCCATGCGGTGCTCGGCGATGTCGCAGAGGCGGTCCAGTTCGGCCGCGGTGAGGAAGGTGGGGGTGCCGCCGCCGAAGGCCGCGGTGGCGAAGCGCACCTCGTCGGTGTCACCGAGTGCTTCCCGTACGGCGTCCGCCTGGCGTTCGAGCGCGTCGAGGTAGGCGCCGGTCAGGCCGTCGGGGGCGCCGATGCGGGTGAAGAGGTTGCAGAAGCCGCAGCGGACCTCGCAGAACGGGATGTGCAGGTAGAGGGAGAGGGCGTCCTTGGGTTCGGCCGCCCACAGGGTGCTCAGCGCGGGGCGGTCGGGGAGGGCGCGGTAGGCCGTCTTGTGCGGGTAGGCGTAGACGTAGTGCTGGTAGGGGCTGGTGCGGGTGATCGGCTCGATGGCCGGCTCGGCGATCGGCTCGGCGGTGGTCATCCGGTGGCCTCCGTCGGACGGGGTGCGGGGTCGAGGAAGAAGTGGGCGTAGGGCACGGTCCACACCGACTCGTGGCCGAGGCGGTGGCCGGTGTAGCCGTCGTCGCCGTAGGCGGTGCCGTGGTCGGAGCAGACGATCGCGAAGCAGCGGCGCCGGCTGCTCGCCGCCGCGAACAGCCGGCCGATGTGCCGGTCGACGTACTCCAGCGCGGCGGCGTGCGAGGCGCGGGTGTCTCCGGACCCGGGGGTCGCGCCGGGCAGGTGGAACCAGTTCGGCTGGTGCAGCGCGGAGACGTTGACGAACAGGAACAGGCGCTGTTCGTCGGGGAGTTCGCGTACGACGCGTTCGGCGCAGGCCACCTGGTTCTCGAAGGAGCGGGGCGAGGTGACGCCGAACTCCGGTGCCCAGTGGGACTCGTGGAACAGACCGGGCAGCACCGAGCCCAGCGGGCCCTGCTTGTTGAAGAAGCCCACTCCCCCGACGCACACGGTGTGGTAACCCGCCTTCGCCAGGCCGGACACGAGGTCGGGGGTGTCGAAGACGAACGTCTTGTCGGCGGTGGTCTCGCTGCCGGCGAAGCTCGCCGCGAACAGGCGCGGGTGCGGTCCGGGCGCGGCCGGGGTGGGCAGGAAGCCGGCGAAGATCGCCTGGTGGGAGGCGTAGGTGAAGCTGCCGGGGGCGTGCCGCTCCTCCCAGCGGCCGCCGGGGAGGTGGCGGGCCAGGTTCGGCAGGCGGCCGGCGGCGGCCAGTTCGGCGGCGACGTCGTGGCGCAGGGTGTCGAGGGTGACGAGAAGGAGGTCGTGGCTGCCCACCACCTGGTTCATGTCCGGCTGGTTCGGGGCCGACTGGTTCGGGGCCGACTGGTTGAGGTCCGGGTGGTTCGGGGCCGACTGGTTGAGGTCCGGGTGGTTCGGGGCCGACTGGTTGAGGTCCGGGTGGTTCGGGGCCGGGTCACGCATGGGGTGTTCCTGTTCTGTGGCGGGCGGGGGCGCCGCTCAGGGCCGCGGCCACCTGGGTGGCGTAGGTGTCGAGGCCCTCCGCGCCGCTGCCGGGGAGGCCGGTGAGCCGGGGCAGCAGGTCGCCGAAGGCGTTCACCTCGCCGACGGCGGCTCTGCGCCAGTCGACGGCCGGCAGCAGGTCGACGCCCACGCAGAGGGTGCGGGGGAAGCAGGCGGCGGCCCGCTCGCACACGCCGAGCAGGTCGGACCAGCGGGCGCCCGCCGCCGCCACGGCCCGCCGGGCCGCTTCGAGGTCGCCGCGGCTGCCGCCGAGGTGGAGGTTGGTGAGGGGCGAGCGGCTGGTGCGCACCACGGCGTGGGTGGCGCGACCGGCCACGACGACGACCCGCAGATCGGCGGCGCGGCCCTGCTGGGAGGCCTTCGGCAGCCAGCGTTCCAGGTGCAGGCCGTCGGGGGCGAGCGCGTCGACGACGGCCGCGATGTCCCGCTCGTCCTGGTAGCGGCGGACCCGCAGCGAGTTGAACAGGCGCCCGTCGGAGGTGAGTTCCACCGAGGTGGTGGCCCTGATCCGGCCCGGTCCGCCCGTCTCCACGGCCAGCACGCCCGACGCGGACGAGCCGTGCGCGGGTTTGACGAACAGCCGCGGCATCCGGTGCTCCCGCATCAGCGCCCGTACGTCGTCCCAGCCCCGTACCGGGGCGGCCGCAGGGCCCGAGGTGGGCGAGGCCGGGACCGGTACGCCGGCGGCGTCGAGGACGGCGTGGCAGCGCCGTTTGTCGAAGAGCACGGGGAGGTCGTCGGGATCGTCGAGGCGGATGCCGCCGTGCAGGCCGGCGAGCGCGGCGGTGAAGCCGGCGTACCAGCGGGCCGAGCCCTCGACGCGGGTGGGGTCGGCGGTGCCGCGCAGCAGCCGGTCGACGTCCGCGTTCTCGCCCGGTGAGTCGATCCGGACGATCTCCTCGGGGCCGAACTCGGCTCCGCCGTCGCGCAGGACCTCCGCCCAGGCGACGACGCGCGGGGCCGGAAGGCCGGCCGCGCGCACGGCGTCCGCGAAGAGGGTGACGCGGCGGTTCTCGGGGTTGCCGACGACCGCGAAGCGGGGCCGCCGGTGGGGGGCCGGCCGCTGCATGGCGTCCTCTCGTGGGGTGTTCGGGTGCCCGCGCGGTGCAGGGGTGTTCCGGGGCGGGCCGAGGGGGGTGCTCAGGGATGTGCCAGGGGTGGTGCTCAGGGGGTGTTCACTCCCCCACGGCCACGTACCGCCACACCGTGCCGTCGTCGTCCTGGTCCTCGTCGGCGTCGTCGCGGTCGAGGTCCACCTCGACGCCCTCGGTCTCGACGGTCCGGCGGATCCGGTCCGTCAGGGCCTCGCTGAGGTAGTGGTGGTGGAGGTCGAGCTTCTTCAGGTGGGTGAGGGGCTGTCCGGCGAGGAGCGCGGCGCCGCCCTCGTCGGTCAGGACGCCCATGGACAGGTCCAGGACCTCCAGGCGGGCGACCACCGGCGCGGAGGCGACGGCCGCGGCGACGGCGTCCTGCATCTCGCTGTTGCGCAGCGCCAGGTGGCGCAGGCGCGGCAGGCGGGCGCCGGACAGGATCGGCTCCAGGTCGGCGGCCTCGCTGTCGCCGCCGTAGTCCGGGGTGCCCAGCCACAGGTCGAGGTGCTCCAGCGCGGGCAGGTCGCTGGCGCCGATGCCGCGCACGACCTCCGCGGGCAGACCGCCGGACTCGATGGTGAGCCGGCGCAGGGCGTCGTGCCTCAGCGCCGGGAAGCGCAGGCCCGAGCCGCCGCGGACGCCGAACTCCTCCAGTTCGGGGTAGGCGGCGAGGAGGGGCGTCAGATCGGTCTGGTTGATCCAGGAGATCTCGCACTCCTCCATGACCATGTCCCCGACGAACAGCGCCCGCAGCGCGGGGAACCGCTCACGGGCCGCCACCAGCGCCTCGACGACGGCGGTGGGCTCGCTGTCGTACGCCTCCTGCCAGGCGCCGACGATCAGCGCGCGCACGCGGGTGGTGTCGACGGCGGCGCAGAAGCGGGCGAAGGCCTGCGTCCACTCCTCGTCGGCGTCGTACACGTCGCTGGTGACGCGCCAGGCGGAGGCCTCCGCCTCGGGAAGGTCGTCGGTCGGCGCGTCGGGGCCCGGGAAGGTGTAGGCGGGCAGCCGGTACAGCGCGTCGAGGTGGTCACCGATGGTCATGCGGCTGCTCCTGAGGAGGACGAGGGTGCGTTGCGTGGTGACCGCAGTTCTACCAACAGGCACTGACAGGACCGGTGGCGGGGCGGTGGTCGGGGCGGGCGCGGTCCGGCAGGTGTGGCCGGGGCGCGTGCGGTCCGGGCGTTGTCAGTGGGGGCGCCTACGGTCTGCGTCATGAGTCCGGCGCGTCCCGCGCCGGCGGGAGGGAGGGCCGTTCGTGTACCGGCAGGGAGACGTGCTGATCGTTCCGGTGGCGGAGGAGGCCGTGCCCGCGCATGTCGCCGCCGCGCCGAAGGAACCGCGCGACCGGCGGGGCCGGCTGGTGCTGGCGCTGGGCGAGGTCACCGGGCACGCCCACGCGGTCGTCGGACCGGGGGAACTGGTGCGGGAGCCGGGACCGTTCGGCCCGCTGCTGCTGCACCTGCCGCAGGGCGGCCGGGTGGTGCACGAGGAACATGCGGTGATCCCGCTGCCCAAGGGGTGGTTCCGGGTGATCAGACAGCGGGAGTACGTGCCGGGGTCCGTGCGGATCGTGGCGGACTGAGCGGGTGGGGACGAAAGTGACGGAGGAGCGGATGACCGGCGCGGGCACCATGGGCGCGGGGGACACGCGCGGCGCGGCGGACACGCGCGACAGCACGGACACGCGGGACGCCGCCGAGGGCGTCGGCTTCTGGCGCGCGTGTGCGGCGGCGGCCGTGCCCGCCGACCGCGCGGCCGCCGAGGCCGGCGTCCGGCTGGCGTACCGGCGGGCCGGGCTCGCGGAGCCGGAACAGGTGCTGTGGGCCGCCTCCCCGCGCGAGGCGGTCACCCTGATACGCGCGCTGCGGGACCGGGGCCCCGGTCTCCGCGAGGCGGTCCGCACCGCCCCCTGGGCACGCGAAAGGGCGCGTTTGCACGGCGAGTTGGGGCCGGCGGGGTGGGCGGCGCACTGGGCGGCGACGGGTGGCCGCCTGTGGGAGACCACGCAGGCCCTGGTCGAGCGGATCCGGCGGGGCGTGCTGGAGGAACTGGCGGACGGGCCCGGCCCCGGCGGCCGGGCCGCGGAGGCCGAGGTGCGGCTGCTCCTGCTGGACGCCGTGCTCGGACAGCACGACGCGCCGTGGCTCGCCGCGTTCCCCACCGACCGGGAGCCGCTCGACGGGCTGGCCGCGGTGTGCCGCACGGCCGGCTGGTGGTGGCCGTTCGCCGGGGTCGCGGTGGTGTGCGAACGTCCGGTCGCGCTGCACCGGGACGAGGCGGGCCGCCTGGACCGCGGGGACGGCCCGGCGCTGGCGTATCCCGACGGTTTCGCCCTGTACGCCTGGCGCGGCATGCCGGTGCCCGCCGCGTTCCTCGACGAGCTGACGGCGCTGACGCCGGAGCGGATCCGGGCCGAGGAGAACGCCGAGCTGCGCCGGGTGATGCTGGAGCACTACGGCTACGACCGCTATCTGACCGACTCCGGGGCGCGTCCGCTGCACCGGGACGCCACGGGCACCCTGTGGCGGATCGACCTCGACGGCGACGAGCCGGTGGTGATGGTGGAGGTCCTCAACTCCACACCGGAGCCGGACGGCACCCGGCGCACCTACTGGCTCCGGGTGCCGCCGTCGACCCGGACGGCCCGCGCGGGGGTCGCCTGGACGTTCGGGCTGCAACCGGAGGCCTACGCGCCGGTGCGCGAGACCTGACCGGAGCTCCGGGACCGGGCCCGGCGTCCGCCGGACGGGTCCGGCGGACGGGTCCGCGGGCGTCACCTTCTGAACACGGCGGTGGCCGCGGCGAGTCGACCGCGGTCACCGCCCGAAAAGTTTCCTGCTTCACGGGGCTTGCCGGACCGGAGAAGTCATCAGTTAAATCAAGTCGTGAACTAAGCGGTTGTTCCGGCGGGTTGCGCACGCCTCGTTGAACCCGCACGTTCCCGCACCCGTCCGTGACCACCCGCACCCATCTGTCCGTACTCACCCGCACTCACCCGTACCCGCCCCCACTCACCCCGCAGGGAACCAGCATGAGACTCAGATCCCTGGGTGTCGCGCTCGCCGCCACGGCGGCGTTGCTCGCCCTCCCCACGACCCAGCCACCCGCGGCAGCGGCCGACACCCTGCTCTCCCAGGGCCGGACGGCCACCGCGTCGTCGACCGAGAACGCCGGCACCGCCGCCGCCCTCGCCGTGGACGGGAACACCGGCACCCGGTGGTCCTCCGCCGCCACGGACGCGCAGTGGCTCCAGGTCGACCTGGGTGCCACCGCCACCGTCACCCGGGTGGCCCTCCAGTGGGAGGCCGCCTACGGCAAGGACTACCGGCTCCAGATCTCCGCGGACGGCAGCACCTGGACCGACCTGAGGACGGTCACCGGCGGCGACGGCGGCACCGACACCCACGACGTGTCCGGCCAGGGCCGCTACGTCCGGATGCAGGGCGTGCACCGGGCCACCGCCTGGGGCTACTCCCTCTGGGAGTTCCAGGTCTACGGCACCTCCGGCGGCACCGCTCCCGGCACCTGCGACGCCGCGAACGCGGCACAGGGCAGGCCCGCCACGGCCTCCTCGACGGAGAACGCCGGCACCCCCGCCTCCGCCGCGTTCGACGGCGACGACGGCACCCGCTGGTCCAGCCAGGCCTCCGACCCCCAGTGGCTGCGGGTCGACCTGGGCTCGGTGCGGGACCTGTGCGGGATCGACCTGAACTGGGAGGCCGCCTACGCGAAGGACTTCCAGATCCAGGCCTCCGCGGACGGACAGACCTGGAACACCCTGCGGAGCGTGACCGGCGCGACCGGCGGCAGGACGAGTTACGACGTCAGCGGCTCCGGCCGGTACGTGCGGATCAACGGCACCACCCGCGCGACGCCGTACGGCTACTCGCTGTGGGAGGTCGCCGTCCACACCGGCACCGGCGGCATACCGCCGATCCAGGGCGGCGGCGACCTGGGACCCAACGTCATCGTCGTGGACCCGAGCACCCCGAACCTCCAGCAGAAGTTCGACCAGGTCTTCGCCCAGCAGGAGTCGAACCAGTTCGGCTCCGGGCGCTACCAGTTCCTGCTGAAGCCCGGCACGTACAACGGCGTCAACGCCCAGCTCGGCTTCTACACCTCGATCTCCGGGCTCGGGCTCAACCCCGACGACACGCAGATCAACGGTGACATCACCGTCGACGCGGGCTGGTTCAACGGCAACGCCACCCAGAACTTCTGGCGTTCGGCGGAGAACCTGGCCGTCCGCCCGGTCAACGGCACCGACCGGTGGGCGGTGGCGCAGGCGGCGCCGTTCCGCCGGATCCACGTCCAGGGCGGCCTCAACCTCGCGCCGAACGGCTACGGCTGGGCCTCCGGCGGCTACATCGCCGACTCGAAGATCGACGGCACCGTGGGGCCGTACTCCCAGCAGCAGTGGTACACCCGGGACAGCTCGGTCGGCGGCTGGACCAACGGCGTGTGGAACATGACGTTCACCGGCGTCCAGGGCGCCCCGGCCACCGACTTCGACACCGGCCCCTACACCACGCTGGACACCACCCCGGTCTCCCGCGAGAAGCCGTTCCTGTACCTCGACGGCAACGACTACAAGGTGTTCGTGCCCGCCAAGCGCACCAACGCGCGCGGGGTGTCCTGGCCGGCCAACGCGGGCGGCACCTCGATCCCGCTGAGCCGGTTCTACGTCGTCAAGCCGGGCGCGACGGCCGCCACCATCAACGCCGCGCTCGCCCAGGGCCTGCACCTGCTGTTCACGCCCGGCGTCTACCACCTCGACCGCGCGATCGAGGTCGACCGTGCCGACACGGTCGTGCTGGGTCTCGGCCTGGCCACGCTCGTGCCCGACGGCGGCGTGGACGCGATGCACGTGGCCGACGTCGACGGTGTCCGGCTCGCCGGGTTCCTCATCGACGCGGGCGCGGTCCGCTCCGACGCGCTGCTGCGGATCGGCCCGGCCGGGTCGAGCGCCGACCACGCGGCCGATCCCACCACCATGCAGGACGTGTTCATCCGCATCGGCGGCGCCGGCCCCGGCCTGGCGACCGACTCGGTGGTGGTCAACAGTGACGACGTGGTCATCGACCACACCTGGATCTGGCGCGCCGACCACGGCGAGGGCGTCGGCTGGGAGACCAACCGCGCCGACTACGGCCTGCGGGTCAACGGCGACGACGTCCTGACCACGGGCCTGTTCGTGGAGCACTTCAACAAGTACGACGTGGTCTGGAACGGCGAACGCGGGCGGACGGTCTTCTTCCAGAACGAGAAGGCCTACGACGTCCCGAACGCGGCCGCCGTCACCCACGACGGCATCGTCGGCTACGCGGCCTACAAGGTGGCCGACACGGTGAACGAGCACGAGGCCTGGGGACTGGGCAGTTACTGCAACTTCACGTCCGACCCCTCGATCGTGCAGCACCACGGCTTCCAGGTCCCGGTGAAACCGGGGGTGAAGCTGCACAGCCTCCAGGTGATCTCGCTGGGCGGCAAGGGCCAGTACGCGCACGTGGTCAACGACACCGGGGCGCCGACCTCGGGCACGGACACCGTCCCGTCCAAGATCACGCAGTTCCCGTGAAACAGGTGAGACGCGTGAGACGGGCGTGACCGCCTGCCGGTACGGCGACGACGGCCGTCGTACCGGCAGGGCCGCCGTACCCGCGGGTCCGGCGTCCGGCCGGGGTGCGCGGCGCGGCGCCCGCCCCGGTCAGCCCTCGGCGGAGCGCGCCAGCACGTCCGCGACCTGCCGGTGGACGACCGCACGGGCCTCGGCGGGCAGGGCGCCGAGCTCCGTGCGTTCCAGGGCGTGCGACGCGTCGTCGGGGCCGGCCCCGCACGGGACGCTCTCGCTGAGCACCTCGTAGCCGTCGCGGGCAGCGACCCGCAGGAACCGGCCGCCGTCGCCGTCGGCGTGGACGGCGGTCGCGACGACGAAGGGCGGCGGTCCGCCCGCGTCCGCGGGAGCCTTGTGGTAGCCGCTCACGACGGGGTCGCGCCAGCGCAGTCCGAGCAGGAGGTGGCGCTTGGCCACGGCCTCGGCGAGATCGGTCTCGTACACCCGGTCGGACGCGAGGACCGTGGCCCGCGCGTCCAGGACGAGGGCGGCGGGCAGCAGGCACCGCAGCGTGCTGCCGACGATGTTGCCGCCGACGGTGGCGGTCCTGCGCACGGCTCCGGTGCCGACGCCGGCGGCGGCCCCGCGCAGCGCCTCCGGCGCCTCACCGCCGATGCGGTGCAGCACCACGGCCGCCCCCAGCGTCCCGCGCCCGACCGCGTTGGCCTCGGGCAACTCCCGCAGCGACATGGCCAGTTCGGGAAAGCCGTCGCGCTGCCAGGTGGCCCACACGAGGGTGGCCCCGCCTATCGGTACGGCACCCTCGGCGAGGCATTCCTGCGCTTCGGACACGGAGGTGGGGAGACGCAACAACACGGCGACCGACCTTCCTTCCCGGGGAAGCCGGCGGTGCGGAACCGACGCCTCCGCCATGTGGTCACGGGCAGAGCGCATTCTGCCCACGCCCGTGGGGGCGCGTACAGGGCTCACTGCCCTGCCCTGTGCGCCCCTCGGGTGGGGGACGGCCCCGGGCGCCGGCGCGGTGGGGCCGTCCGCGGACGCCTCCCCACGCCACCGGCGTTCAGCCCCCGAGGGCGAGCCAGGGCTGCGGGTCGGCGTAGTAGCCGTCGTAGACGACCTCGAAGTGCAGGTGGGGGCCGGTGGACAGGCCCGTCGAGCCGACCCGGCCGATCGGGGTGCCGGTCCGCACGCCCTGCCCGACGGTGACGCCGAGGACGGAGAGGTGGCTGTAGGTGGTCTCCAGCCGTTTGCCGTCGACGGTGCCGTGGTCGATGACGACGCGGTTGCCGTACGCCCTGGTCATCGCCGCGAAGACGACCGTGCCGTCGCGGGCCGCGGTGACCTGCGCGCCCTGCGGGGCGCCGAAGTCCACGCCGGTGTGCAGCTTGGTCACGCCGGTGAGGGGGTGCTCGCGGGAGCCGTACGGCGACGTGACGACCAGGGTCGTCACGGGTGGGGCCAGGATCGCGTCCGCGGGCCCGCCGCCGGCCGGGGCCTCGCGGTCGAACGCCGCGTAGCGCGGTACGAGCCGCTTCACCTCGGCGAGGTAGGTCCGGGCACCCGCGGGCACCCGTCCGGCCGCCGCGACCTCGCGGCTGCCCACGGCGTACGCGGCCAGGGTGAGGTCCACCAGGTCGCCGGTGACGGTGCCGTCGGTCCTGAGGCCGGTGATCTCCGCGGCGAGGGCGCAGTCCTGGCGGCCGAGCGCCATGATGGCGTCGGCGGGGTCGCGGGGCGAGGAGGTGCCGTTGCCGTCGTCGTCCTTGCCCCAGGCGCGCCACTCCGCGTCCGTGAAACCGGCGATGCCCTGCTCGCCGGAGAGCCGCCCGGTGTCGTCCCGCCAGCCGGAGAGCTGGTCGATCTGCGCGGCGAGCACGGACGGGGTGACGACGGTGCAGCCGGCCGCGGCGTTGCGCAGCCACGGCACGTAGGACTCGTCGATCCCCGGGACGGTGACCTGCTGCCCGTCCGCGCCGGGAGTCCAGTCCGAGGGGAGCCCGCCGGTCAGCGCGAGGACCCCGGCCACCGCCGACAGCGTGAGCAGGCCGGGCAGCACCAGCAGGGTGAAGGGGCCGGGGCCGCGGCGTCGAGGGCGGTCGGTGGAGACGGGCGGGGTGGTGGGGGCGCCGGGATCGCCGGACGGGCCGGCGTCCGCGGACTCGTCCTGTCCGGCGAGCGGTTCGGCGGCGGGAAGGGCGGGCCGGCCGCCGGCCGTGTCGGCAGTGTCCCGGTCCGCGTCCGCCGACTGCCGCTGCGCGACGGGACGTTCCGCCGCGGCGGGCGGCACGTGGCCTGCGGCGGACGGTTCTCCGGCGGCGCCGGGGAACCGTTCCCCGGCGGAGCCCTCCTGCGGGCGCGTCTCGACGGCCCCGTTCTCGTTCATGCCACCGGCCGTCGGGGGGAGTTGCTCGTGCTCACGGGCGGACGCTAGCGCGGGCCGCGGTCGGAGTCACCGGACGGGAAGGCAGAGGGGGGGTGTCCCCGGGGGCAGATCCGGTACGTCCGCGCGGGCGCCGTGGGCGACGGGAAAGCCGGGAACCGGCGCGGAGGCGTGTCCGGCCGGGGCGGGCGGGAGCAGCGCGGAGGCGTGCCCGGCCGGGGCGGGCGGGAGCAGCGCGGGGACGGGCGGGAGCGGTGCCGGGAGGGGTGGCAGCGGTGGCGGGGCGGGCGGGAGCGGCGCCGGGACGGTGCGCGCCGGTCGCCGCCGCCGGGCCAGCCACAGGACGGCGGCGGTGTACAGGGCGATTCCGGCCAGGTCGAGGACGACGAGCTGCCAGGGCAGGTCGGCGGCGGTGTCCTCGCTCTTCAGACCGTCGACGACGGCGGCCGCGGCGGCGAAGGCGAAGAGGTTGTTGACGGCGTGCAGAGCGATGGCCGCCTCCAGCCCGCCGGTGCGCACGGTCAGCAGGCCCGCGACGGCTCCGAACACCACCAGGTCGGCGAAGCCCCAGGGGGTGCCCCAGCCGTGGGCGGCGGCGAACAGCACCGCCTGGGGCGCGACCGCGATCCAGGGCGAGCGGACGAAGGCGCCGACCGCCTGGGTGAGCCAGCCGCGGAAGACGTACTCCTCGGCCGCCGCCTGGAAGGGCACCAGCAGGACCAGCACGGCCAGAGCCGGCCCGAAGACCTCCCAGCCGGCCCACCGTTGCGGCTCCCCGTCCTCCGCGGACAGCAGGAACATCGCCCCGCCGGTCACGGCGAGGACCGGCAGGGCAGCGAGCACGCACAGGCCGAGCCAGCGCCACCGCAGTCCGCCCGTCACGGAGGAGACCGTGCCGGCCGGACGGCGGCCGATCCACCGGACCGCGAGGAGTACGAGGGGGATGGCCACGGCGAGCATCGCCAGGTCGACGGCGGTGGTCGTCACCGGCCCGAACTCCACGGTGTTGTCCGGGCCTTCGGGGTAGCCGCGCGCGACGCCCACGGCGGAGACGAGGGCGTAGAGCAGCCCGGCCGTCAGGGTGTACGCCACCGCCAGGAACAGGGTGCCGAGGACGGGCCGCCACCATCGGTGACGTGTCGCGACGCGGGCCAGCCGGTGGTGGCCGAGCGGTTCGGCGGGGTGGCCGGGCGGCGGGAGGGCGGGGCCGCCCGGCTGCGGAAAGGCGGGGTGACCCGGCTGCGGAACGGCGAAGCGGCCCGGCTGTGGGAGGGCGAAGCGGCCCGGCTGTGGGAGGGCGGCGGGACGGGGAGGGAGCGGGGGCGTCCCGGAGGCGGACGGGTTCGTCATGGCGGCCATCCTCGCCGACCGCCGGTTGCCCGGGCATCGGCCCGGCGCAGGAACGGCGCCTCCATCGCAAGGTAGAGAGCGGCCTCGTACCGGTGCCGGGTGCGGCCCGGCCGGGCCGCGGCCTACGCTCGTCGCGACATGGACACGATACGCAACTGGCTGCTCCCCGCCCTGCTCGCGGCCGGACAGCTCACCTGGTGGGCGGCCGGCGCCGACCCGGCCGGCGCGGACGCGCCGGGGCCGGTCCGGCTCGCGGCCGTCCTGGTCGTCCTGGCCGCCGAGACCGTCGCCCTGGGCCGTCGGCGGCAGGCGCCGGTGCGGTGCCTGGCCTGGACGCTGGGCACCCTGGTGACCGGCCAACTGCTCTGGGAGGACGGTTACCTGGGTCTCGGCGGGCCGGTCGCGCTGTACTCGGTCGCCGTCCGCCGCCCCGTGCCGGTGACCGTCCGCGCGGTCGCCGCGGCCGTCGGCGTCGAGTGGTCGCTGTCGTTCGCGCACCTCGGGTTCCGGCCGGCCCTCGCCTCGGAATGGGCGCTCGGCGCGCTGGTGTACCTGGTGTGCGCGGGACTCGGCGAGGGCCGGCGCCAGTGGCTCGACGGACGGTCGGCCGCCGCCCGTCGGCTGGCCGGCGCGGAGGAGGCCCGGCGGCGGGCGGCCGACACCGAACGGCGGCGGCTGGCCCGCGAGTTGCACGACGTGAGCGCGCACCACCTGACGTCCGTCGTCATCACCGCCGACGCCGCCCGCCGACTGGGTCCGGGAAGACCGGAACTGACGGCGGAGGCCCTGTCGTTCGCGCAGCGCACCGGCGCGGAGACGCTCACCTCGCTGCAACGGCTCGTCGGGCTGCTGTGGGACACCGACGACGGCACGGAATCCCGCCCGATGACTGCCCGGATCGAGGAACTCATCGCCGGTTTCGGACGGTTGGGCCGGCCGATCGAGGCCGACCTCCCCGACGACCTGGCCGGTCCCGCGGCGGAGGCGGTCCACGGGATCGTCCGCGAGGCCCTCACCAACACCCTGCGTCACGCGCCGGGCTGCGCCACCCGCGTCGGCGTCCGGCGCGGGGACGGTGTCCTGGAGCTGACCGTGGACAACGCCCCGCCGCGCGGCTCCGCCCCGCCCGGGGTCGGCGGTCTGGGATCGGGGCGCGGGCTCGCGGGGATGCGGGAGCGGGCCGCCGCCGTCGGCGGAGAGCTGACCGCCGGTCCCCGGCCGGACGGGGGCTGGCGGGTCCGGGCCACGCTGCCCGACGCCACCGGGCCCCGGGGCCCGGCCGAGGGGGCCGGACGCCGGGACGTGCTGCGGGAGCAGCGGCTGACCGATCCCGTCCTGGTGTTCTCGGCGGCGGTACTGCCCCTGGTGCCCGCGCTGGTCGCCGCGGAGGACTGGACGGACGCGAGTCTGCGGGGCGCCCTGCCCGCACTGTTCGTCCTGGCGGCGCTGCTGACGGTCCACGCGGTGCCGTTGCTGTGGCGCCGGCGTGCCCCGTGGGCGGCTCTGCTCGGGGTGCTGGCCACGTCGTGGCTGTGGCCGGTGGCGGTCGTCGTGGCCGACGTCCCGGTGCGGGTGTCGCGGTTCTTCGACGTGGGAGCCGTCGCGGAGCTGCTCGCCGTGTACGCGATGGGGGTCTACGGCCGTGGCGCCGCCCGGACCTGGCCGGCCTGGGGGGTGTCGGCGGTGTCGCTCTCCGCGGTCGTGGTGGTGACGGCCGCGACGGAGGGGCGGCTGACGGGGACGGCCTCGGTGCGGCTCACCGCCGTGGTGGTGTTCATGCCGCTGGTCGTCGTGACGGCCGGGGTGTTCGCCTCCCTGTGGGGTGCCGGGCTGGCGGTGCGCCGCAGGCGCCTGCGGGTCCTGGCCCTGGACGACCACGCGCTCGCCGCCTCACGGTGGCACGCGGAGCGGGCCGCGGACGCGGAACGGCGGCGGCTGGCGGCGAAGTTGCGCGACGCCGTCCTGGAGCGCACGGCCGCGCTGATCGAACGGGCCCGGCAGGGACAGCTGGAGGAGGTGGCCACGGAGGCCCGGGCGGCGCTGTCGGCGATGCGCGAACTCCTGCACAGCCTGGGCGGATCCGAGGACCCCGGGCGGCGCCACTCCCCCGCGCCCGGCGCCGCGGACCTCGTCTCGCTGTGCCGGGACCTGTCCTCGTCCGGCCGCCGGGTGAGCGTGCGGGGGCTGCCGAGGGCGGCGCGGGACCTGCCGCCCTCGGTGGCGCTGTCGGCGTACGGGATCGTGGAGACGGCGCTGGGCGCGGGTGACCAGGGTCCGGCGCGGGTCACCCTCAGGCGGCACCGGGACACGCTGCGGGTCACCGTGTCGGGCGTGCCGCTGGCGGTGACCGGACCGGTGGCCGAGCGGCTGCGGACGCGGATCCCCGCCGGGGCGGGGCGGATCGTGCTCGAAGAGCCCGGTATCGTGAGGGCGTTGCTGTCGGCCCGGCCCGGTCCGGAGCCCGTTCAGGAGGTGTCCCCGTCGTCACGCGTGTGATGGTCGTCGACGACCAGGCCGTGGTCCGTGCCGGATTCGCCGCCATCGTGGACGCCGAACCCGATCTGACCGTGGTCGCCGAGGCCGGTGACGGGGCGTCGGCGGTGGCACTGGCCGCCGAGGAGCGGCCCGACCTGGTGCTGATGGACATCCGCATGCCCGGCATGGACGGCCTCACCGCGACCCGTCTGGTCACCGCGGCGCCGGACGGGCCGCGGGTGCTGGTGCTGACCACCTTCGACCTGGACGCCTACGTCTACGAGGCGTTGCGCGCGGGGGCGTCGGGGTTCCTGCTCAAGGACGCCCTGCCCGAGGACCTGCTGTCCGCGATCCGGGTCGTCGCCGCCGGGGAGGGCATCCTGGCCCCGACCGTGACGCGCCGCCTGATCGGCACCTTCGCGCAGGGCGCCCCGCGGCCGCCCGCCGTCACCGGTGCGCTGTCCTCGCTCACGCCCCGGGAGAAGGAGGTCCTGCTGCACATCGCGGCGGGGCTGGCCAACGCCGAGATCGGCGCCGCGCTCGGGGTGACCACGGGCACGGTGAAGACCCATGTGAACGCCCTGCTGTCCAAGCTGGGGCTGCGCGACCGCGTGCAGGCCACGATCCTGGCGTACGAGAGCGGGCTGGTGCGGCCGCGCGGCACGGCCGACGCGTAGGGCATCCCGTTCCATCAGGCCGGGCTCGCGGGCCCTGCCGCGCAGGCGGCCCCGGGGAAGCCGGGCCCGTACCACCGCCTGTCCGAGCCGGTGACGTCCCGCCCGCGCGAGGCGCGGGAACCGCGTCCGGCGTGCGGGCCGGCCGGGGGGGGGGGCCCCCCCGCCCCCCCCGGGGGCGGGGGGGGGGGGGGCGGCGGGGGGGGGGCGGGGGGGGCGCCCCCGCGGGGGGGGGGGGGGCCGCCCCCGCCCGGCGCCCC
>NZ_JBIRNP010000020.1:96651-138712 GCF_044331705.1 Streptomyces sp. NPDC017202
GCCCCGGGGGGCCCGCGGCCCCCCCCCCGCCGCGCCGGGGGCGGCCCCCCCCCGCGGGGGGGGGGCCGGCCCCCCGGGGGGGGGGGGGGGGGGGGGGGGGGCCCCCCCCCCCCCCCCACGACGAGGGCTCCGGGCGGTGCGTGGCCGCCGGGAGTGACCGGCCGTGGCCGCACGGCCGGGGCGGGCCGGGCCGCCCCGGCCGGGTCAGCCCACCTCGACGAGCAGGTCGCCGCCCTCCACCTGCTGGATGCGGTTGATGGCCAGGCGGTCGACCCGGCCGCCCCGCGGGGCGGTGATGGTGGCCTCCATCTTCATCGCCTCGATGGTGGCGACCGTGGCGCCGGCCTCCACCTCGTCGCCCTCGGCGACCGCCAGGGTCACCACGCCCGCGAACGGCGCCGCGACATGGCCGGGCTTGGACCGGTCGGCCTTCTCGGTGACCGGGATGTCGGAGGCGGCCGCCCGGTCGCGTACCTGGATGGGCCTGAGCTGGCCGTTCAGGGAGGACATCACGGTGCGCAGGCCGCGCTCGTCGGCCTCGCCCACCGCCTGCAGCTCGATCAGCAGCCGCACGCCGGGCTCGAGGTCGACGGCGTACTCCTTGCCCGGCCGCAGTCCGTAGAAGAAGTCCTTGCTGTCCAGGACGCTGGTGTCGCCGTAGGCCTGGCGGTGGGTGTCGAACTCGCGGGTGGGGCCGGGGAACAGCAGCCGGTTGAGGGTGGCGCGGCGGGACTTCTCCAGGCCCTCCCGGTCCTCGCCGGTCAGCTCCGCGACGGGCTTGGCCTCCGTGCGGCCCCGCAGGGCCTTGGTGCGGAACGGCTCCGGCCAGCCGCCGGGCGGGGTGCCCAGTTCGCCGCGCAGGAAGCCGATGACGGAGTCCGGGATGTCGTACGTGTCGGGGCGGGACTCGAAGTCGGCCGGGGACACGCCGGCGCCGACGAGGTGCAGGGCGAGGTCGCCGACCACCTTGGACGACGGGGTGACCTTCACCAGGCGGCCCAGGATGCGGTCGGCGGCGGCGTACATCGCCTCGATGTCCTCGAAGCGGTCGCCGAGGCCGAGCGCGACGGCCTGGGTGCGCAGGTTGGACAGCTGTCCGCCGGGGATCTCGTGGTGGTAGACGCGGCCGGTGGGCGAGGCGAGGCCCGCCTCGAAGGGGGCGTAGATCCGGCGGACGCTCTCCCAGTACGGCTCCAGGTCGCCGACGGCCTGGAGGTCGAGGCCGGTGGGCCGGTCGGAGTGGTCGGTGGCGGCGACCAGCGCCGACAGCGACGGCTGGGAGGTCGTCCCGGCCATGGAGGCCACGGCGCCGTCGACGGCGTCCACGCCGGCCTGGATCGCGGCGAGGTAGGTGGCGAGCTGGCCGCCCGCGGTGTCGTGGGTGTGCAGGTGCACCGGCAGGCCGAACTCGCGGCGCAGCGCGGAGACGAGGGTGGCGGCGGCCGGGGCGCGCAGCAGGCCCGCCATGTCCTTGACGGCCAGCACGTGGGCGCCGGCCTCGACGATCTGCTCGGCCAGGCGCAGGTAGTAGTCGAGGGTGTAGAGGCGTTCGTCCGGGTCGGACAGGTCGGAGGTGTAGCAGAGGGCGACCTCGGCGATCGCGGTGCCCGTCTCGCGCACGGCGTCGATGGCGGGGCGCATCTGGCCGACGTCGTTGAGGGCGTCGAAGATGCGGAAGATGTCGATGCCGGTGGCGGCGGCCTCCTGCACGAAGGCGTCGGTGACCTCGGTCGGGTAGGGGGTGTAGCCGACGGTGTTGCGGCCGCGCAGCAGCATCTGGAGGCAGATGTTGGGGACGGCCTCGCGCAGGGCGGCCAGCCGCTCCCAGGGGTCCTCGGCGAGGAAGCGCAGGGCGACGTCGTAGGTGGCGCCGCCCCAGCACTCCAGGGAGAGCAGCTGGGGCAGGGTGTGGGCGACGGCCGGGGCGGCGGCGAGGAGGTCCTTGGTGCGCACGCGGGTCGCGAGCAGCGACTGGTGGGCGTCGCGGAAGGTGGTGTCGGTGACGCCGAGCGTCGGCGACTGGCGCAGCCGGCGGGCGAAGCCCTCGGGTCCGAGGTCGACGAGCAGCTGCCGGGAGCCGGCGGGCGGCTCGGCGGCGGGCAGCGGGGGCAGCTTGGTGACGGGGTCGCCCAGGTCGGGCCGTTCGCCGTGCGGCTTGTTCACGGTGACGTCGGCGAGGTAGGTGAGCAGTTTGGTGCCGCGGTCGGCGGAGGAGCGGGCGGTGAGCAGGTGCGGGCGTTCCTCGATGAACGAGGTGGTGACCCGCCCGGCCCGGAAGTCGGGGTCGTCGAGGACGGCCTGGAGGAACGGGATGTTGGTGGCCACGCCGCGGATGCGGAACTCGGCGACGGCGCGCCGGGCGCGGTTGACGGCGGTCGGGAAGTCCCGCCCCCGGCAGCTGAGTTTGACGAGCATCGAGTCGAAGTGGGCGCTGATGTCCGTACCGGCGTGGGTGGTTCCGCCGTCGAGGCGGATGCCGGACCCGCCCGGCGAGCGGTAGGCGCTGATGCGGCCGGTGTCGGGCCGGAAGCCGTTGGCGGGGTCCTCGGTGGTGATACGGCACTGCAGGGCCGCGCCGTGCAGGGTGACCGTGTCCTGCGACAGGCCGAGGTCGGCGAGGGTCTCGCCGGAGGCGATGCGCAGCTGGGCCTGGACGAGGTCGACGTCGGTGACCTCCTCGGTGACCGTGTGCTCGACCTGGATGCGCGGGTTCATCTCGATGAAGACGTGGTTACCGTCGCGGTCGAGGAGGAACTCGACGGTGCCGGCGTTGCGGTAACCGATCTCGCGGGCGAAGCGGACGGCGTCGGCGCAGATCCGGTCCCGCAGCTCCGGTGCCAGGTTCGGGGCGGGCGCCAGTTCGATGACCTTCTGGTGACGGCGCTGGACCGAGCAGTCGCGTTCGAAGAGGTGGATGACGTTGCCCTCGCCGTCCGCGAGGATCTGCACCTCGATGTGGCGGGGGTCGACGACGGCCTTCTCCAGGAAGACGGTGGGGTCGCCGAACGCGGAAGCGGCCTCGCGGGAGGCGGCCTCGATGGACTCGCGCAGCCGGTCGGGGTCCTCGACGCGCCGCATGCCGCGTCCGCCGCCGCCGGCGACGGCCTTGACGAAGATCGGGAAGCCGATGGTCCCGGCGGCGCGGAGCAGTTCGTCGATGTCGTCGGAGGGCTGCGAGGAACCGAGGACGGGTACGCCGGCGGCGCGGGCGGCGGCGACGGCGCTGGCCTTGTTCCCGGTCAGTTCCAGGGTGCGGGCGTCGGGCCCGACGAAGGTGATGCCCGCCTCCTCGCAGGCGCGGGCCAGTGCGGGGTTCTCGGAGAGGAACCCGTAGCCGGGGTACACGGCGTCCGCGCCCGCCCGGCGCGCCGCGCCGACGATCTCCTCCACGGACAGGTACGCCCGGACCGGATGTCCCGGCTCACCGATCTCGTAGGCCTCGTCGGCCTTCAGCCGGTGCAGCGAGTTGCGGTCCTCGTGCGGGAACACCGCGACGGTGCGCGCGCCCAGCTCGTAGCCGGCGCGGAAGGCCCGGATCGCGATCTCGCCACGGTTGGCGACCAGCACCTTGCGGAACATCCTGGATCCCTTCAGCCTGCCGGTGACGGCACCATGGTGTCGGTGCCGTCACCGGAGTGCCATGTGAGTCGGGCCACTCACCCTCGCGTCTCCCCCGTTTCCGGGCGGGCGGTGTGGTCGGGATGACCGGCGGTACGGCGGGCTTCCTTCATCTCCGCCTCGTGGAGGTGGTCCCGGCCCTCGGCCAGCTCGTCGACGGCGGCGCGCTCGAGTCGCTTGAACGCCTCGTAGTACGTGCGGTCGTAGGCCTCGACGATCTGGAAGGTCCAGTGGCCGGGGATGACGTTGCGGCCGAGGATCTCGGTGGAGACCTGCTCGGCCCATTCGTCGTGCCCGGCCCTGCGGAGCAAGGCGACCGCCTCGTCCAGCTGGAGGTCGGCGGTGCCGGTCAGCTGGTGGAATCCGTAGAGGTGGCCTCTGGCCCGCTCCGTCGTCTCCAGTGCCTTGGACAGTGCGCCCAGGGCCTTCACGGTGTCGTCGCTCACCCCTTCGGGGCGGCGGTGGTCGCGGTCGGGTCCGTCGTGGTGCGTGTGCATGGTCTCGCCTGTCCCCCGAACCGGACCGGTCATGCCCGGTGCGGTCCGGGTCGTCGGATGCCCGACGGCGGTACGGCGGGCCCGTCGTCGTGGGCCGGGGGCCCGTCGCCGTCAGCCGTCAGCCGTCAGGCGTCAGCCGGTGGCCAGTTTCCGCAGTCCGTCCGGGGTGCCGTTGAACCGGTCGTGGTCGCCGACGGTGGGTCCGGTGGAGGTGTACTGCCAGAAGGTGTGGTACGCCCAGCCGGCCGGGAGGGTGCCGGGCGTGGCGGCGTACCGGGCGATCCACAGGGGGTTGGTGGCGGCGAACCCGGCGTGGTTGCCGGTGCACTGGGTCCACCAGCTGGTGGCGGTGTAGATGACGGCGTCGCGGCCGGTGCGGGCCTTGTAGCGGGCGAGGAAGCTCGCGATCCAGGAGACCATCGAGGCGTGGGTCTTGCCGAAGCAGGCGTCGCCGTAGGGGTTCCACTCGATGTCGAGGACGCCGGGCAGGGTCGTGCCGTCGGGGGTCCAGCCGCCGCCGTGGTCGACGAAGTAGTCGGCCTGCGCGGCGCCGCCGGAGGTGTCGGGCGTCGCGAAGTGGTAGGCGCCGCGGAGCATGCCGACGGCGCGGGAACCGCTGTACTGCTGGGCGTAGTAGGGGTTGGTGTAGGAGGTTCCCTCGGTGGCCTTGACGTAGGCCCAGGTCACGCCGGAGGCCCACAGCGTCGCCCAGGCGACCTCCCGCTGGTGGCTGGAGACGTCGACGCCCTCGGGCTGGGCGGCCGCGCGGGTGTCCGGCGAGCCGGTCCGGCCGTCGTGGAGGACGACGCCCATGCCCATACGGGCGGTGCCGCGGGCGGGGGCGCCGGGCGGCTCCCCGCCGGGGGCGGGCGGGGATATGGGCTGGTGCGCGGAGAGGAGCACGGACAGGACGACCGGCAGACCGGTCGCGTACAGACGCAGGCGGCCGAACGCCGCTCTCATGGGCCTTCGCATGCCTCCCATCTGATGTGCTGTCGCGGGTGCCCGCACCTTTTCGTCCCCCCGTCGGCCGTACCCCCCGGGCGACGGGGCCCGGGGGGAGGCGCGACGCGGGAGGTCCCGCGGTGAGGCCGGCCGGATCAGTTCCGGTCGGCGTCCAGGAGCGTCTGCAAATGGACCATGCAGGGGGTGCAGTGGCGGTCGGTGGTGTTCGTGGCCGCCGCGCCGGTGGCGGAGACATCGGTGCCGCACAGGCTCGTCCCGTGGTGCGGGACCACCACGTGCCACACATGCTCACCGCCACCCGACGCAAGGCCCACCTTCATCTCGTACACGGCTCGTCCCTTCTGTCGGGCGTACCTCCAGAAGAGCGCGCGCGGCGCCCGGCGTCCCCCTGGAGCGGGCCATTCGGGGGAGGCCGTAGCCCGGCCGCACCGCCCGGGTGGCCGGCCGGCGCGGGCCGTGGCACAGTGCCCCGCACGCCGGCCGGCCCGCGGGGCGTCGGGCTCAGGTGTCCCGGTGGACGGTGAGGGAGGCCACCTCGAAGGACATCTCCGTCACCTCCGGGTCGGGCTCCGGGTGGTAACGGCCGGCGCACACCGAGAGGTTGACGATGAGGTAGGCGTGCCACCGCCGGCCGACGCCGCGCCGGTCGGCGAAGACCACCTCGCCGTTCAGGGACCACACGACGTTGCGGGCGCCGAACTCGACGGCGAGGTCGATCCAGGCCCCGGGGCCGACCGCGTCGTCGCGGTGGTAGCGGTGGGCGGCCCGGACGTGGTTGGAGAGTTCCAGCAGGTCCGGGTTGTCGGGGTGGTACTCGAAGACGTCGATCTCCTGGTCGCCGTCGCGCCAGGTCCAGATGGCCGGCCAGGCCCCGGTCTCGACGGGCAGCCGCACCCGGGCCTCGAGCCGGTCGCCGGTACGGGCCATGAAGCCCTCGTCGCTGCCTTCCGTGGTGAGCAGCCCCGTGTCCCAGAGGCCGTCATCGCGTCGGGTGGCCCGGAAGGTGCCGGTCCGCGAGTAGGCGGGGTCGGCCACGAGGTGGTCGAGTTTGTTGTCGTCGGGGTTGACGGGCCCTCCGTCGGGATAGGCCCACGAGCGGCCCGCGACCCACTGGTGGTCCGAGGCGAAATCGGCTCTGAAACAGACGTCGGTCACCGGCGTGCTCCTCGCCCTCGCGCGTTCTGTCACGGAGGGTCTGCCCTGTGCACCCGCACGCATACGGCCGCCGTCCGTGAACAACCCGGGTGAGGGACCCCGGCCCGCACGGGTGCTCATCTTCCGCACGGGAGTGCGGAGTCGGGCACCGCCGGCGCCACTGCCGGGGCCCGGCAGTGACGGCGCCCGGCATCGTCGGGGCCCGGCAGTGACGGCGCCTGCCCGGTACGGGCGGGCCGGTACGGGCGGGCCGGTACGGGCGGGCCGGTACGGGCGGGGGGGGGGCCCCCCCCCCCCCCCCCCGGGGGCCGGGCCCCCCCCCCGCCGCGTCAGCCGGCCGCCAGCAGCGCCGCCAGCGCCGTCGCGGTCCCCGGGTGACCGGTCAGGAGCGCGGCCCCCCGCGGGGCGTCCGCCGCGGGGCTCTCCCAGGCGCCCTCGCAGCCGAGCAGCCCCGCCAGCGCGTCGCACGTCGCCGGGTGCGCGGCGAGGAGGGCGGCACCACGGGCCGCGCCGCCCGGCCGGCCCGTCGGGACGGCCGCGGGCTCCTGCGGGGCACGCCACGGCGGCACCCAGGAGTCCAGCTCAGCCAGCCGGGCCGGGAAGACACGGCCCGCCTCGCGGATCAGCAGCGGGGCCAGCTCCGCGCCGCCCGCCCGCAGGCTGGTGATCAGTGTCGGCAGCCAGGGCAGCAGCACCGGGTCCGGGAGCCGCGCGAAGGCGTTCGACACGGCCTCCACGACGAAGTCCGCCAGCTGCGGCACCGGTTCCAGGGCGTGCACGAACCCGCTGAGGTAGCGCGGGTAGGCGGGCACCACCAGGGGGTTGCCGAGCAGTTCGTCGCAGCGGGCCCGCAGCGTCGTCCGGGACAGCGTGCCGAGGTGGGTCTGCGCCGCCCACAGCAGTGCCGTGCGGGACGGCTCCCCCGGATGGGACTGGGCCAGGGCCAGCTCCAGTTGGGTACGGTCGCAGCCCAGGGAGAGGGCGAGGCCCTCCATGCTGAAGAGGAACCCCAGCATGGCCGCGACCTGCCGGACGGTGGCGTCCTCGTCGGTGAACGCCGTCGGCAGCAGCGTGCAGTAGTGCGCGTAGCCGGTCTTGACGAAGGACTCGATCCACGGCGGCAGGACCGGCTCGGCGGTGCGGTAGTACGCCAGCAGGCGGCGCACCCGGCGCAGTACCTCGGGGGCGCCGTCCACGCTGCGCTCCGCCGCGAGGACCTCCAGGGCGCGGGTGCCCAGCTCGTCGGCGAGGCGACGGCTGCGCAGGTGCAGGACGGCGTCCTCGACGGTCTCCAGGACCTGTGCCGTCGTCGCCTGCGGGGCGTACGCGGCGCGCCGCAGCCGCTGTTCCAGGACCTGCTCGATGCTGACGCCCTCGTAGCCGAGCTCGATGAGGGCGCGCTGGTGGGTGCCGAGGGCCAGGTCCCAGGACTCCTGGATGGCGCGCTCCCCCAGGCGCCGGTCGCCCATGATCGGCCGGGCGGCGCCCGGGGGCAGCAGCCGGCGCAGCATCCACAGCACGTCGGAGCAGCGCTCCAGTTCGGGCCGGGCGGCGATGTCCAGCAGGGCGCGCTGCACGCCGCGCTGCTGGAGCCTGAGGTTGAGCGGGGCGAGCCGGTCGTGGACGTCCCGGGCGAGGGGCGGCAGGGCGTCGTAGCCGACCTGGCCGATCCGGTCGCCGCCCATCATGATCTCGACGAGCCGGCCGATGTCGCGGCGCCCCGGTACGGTCTCCTTCTCGATGCAGGTGACGGCCGCGTCCTGGAAGTCGTACGGGGTCGGGCGGACCCGGTCGCGCATTCCGGCCAGCAGGATCGACGTCTCGAACACGGCGATGGCGTCGGCGGTGGAGGCGAGGTAGCCGTTGCGCCGCGCGGCCCGCACGATCTCCACCGACCAGCCGAGCAGTTCGGCCTCGTCGAGGGGGTCGAGGGCGGGCGGCCGCCGGAGGAACCCGGTGAGCCGGTCGGCCGGCGGGGCCTGGGCGGCGGGCGGCGCGGGCACGGCCGCCTTCCTCGGCCCGGTGCTCCTCTTCGTGCCGGCCTGCCCCTCCAGGCGGTACGGCCGCACACCGGTCCGCTTGAGGTTCTTGGCCCATTCCGACGCGGCGATGGACACGGATCCGGCGGCGAGGCCGAACTGCGCCTCGATCGCGGCGTGGCTGGAGGGGATGAGTCCGTGCCGCCATGTGGTGGGGGTGGGCGGGGTGATGGTGAAGGTGCCGCCGCCTTCGACGCCGAACTCCTCGACGCGGCTGGCGGCGTGGAACGCGCCGCAGACATAGAGGCAGTCGGCGGGGTCGGTGCCGGTGGCCGCCAGGTGCTCGCGCATCCGCGTCCACATGTACCGTTCGCGGTCCTCGTCGACCCGGACCCGGCGCTGGTCGCCGGGTGCCAGGCGCCGGAAGAGGCTGCCGATGAGCAGCATGACCTGCCGGTAGGTGTCGTGGTCGCTGTCGCCGAGCGGCAGTTCGACGTACTGGTGCCACCACTCCGACCAGTGCCGCACCCGGCCGTGGCGCAGCAGGTGCTCCTCCAGTTCGGCGAAGCGGGGCCGCAGGTCGCCGATCTCGACGCCGACGGCGTCGCCGTGCAGGACGCTCTCCTCGTCGGCGGGCGGGGTGTCCGGGTCGGTGTCCGCGGCGGGCGGGGTCTCCCACTGGAACACGTGGTCCGAGGAGCGGTCGACGAGGACGAGCTCGACGCCCGGGGTGTCGAGGGCGTAGGCGATCGCCTGGTACTCGGCGGAGGCCTCGGTGACCGGGGCGACCACCGACAGCGGTGACCAGTCGGCGGGGAAGCCCTCCACCTCGGTCGCGAACGCCTGCAGCGCCACCGGGAGGCGGCAGTTGCGCAGTTCGGTGAGGAGGGGGGCCATGTCCTCGCACAGCTCCAGGTAGACCACCTTCGGCTGCTTCTCGCGCAGCCGGCGGGCCATGGCGAGCGCCGAGGCCGGGGAGTGGTGGCAGACCGGGAAGATCTCCAGCGGCTCGCGCACGGCGCGCTCGACGTCGTCGACGATGCCGCGGAGGATGCCCTCCAGGGCGCCGGGCCCGTCGGCGAACGTGGTCGCCGCGTCCTGGAGCTGGGTGCGCAGGGCGCCGAACGTGCCCTCGGGCGGGGCGCTCACGACAGGGTCGCGATCGCGTCGCGGCCGCCCTCCAGGAACTCCGGCCAGGAGCCCCCTTCCTCCTTGCTGCGCGGCTCGACGACGCCGTGCAGGTACTTGTTGAGGATGGCGAGGTCCTCGGGTTCGCGGCGGGCGAGGGAGCCGACCAGGGAGGAGGCGAGGGTGCGTGCGGTCAGGGCGCGCTCGCCGAAGAAGTTGCTGTGCAGGACGGCGTCCTCCAGGACACCGATCTGCTCGGCGGTGGACAGCGCGGACTCCAGCTTCTCGTCGTCGCCGGACGCCGCGGCGGAGGAGGCGCGCAGGTCGGCGAAGCTCTGCAGCAGCACGTCCAGCAGGGTGGGCGGGACCTCCAGTTCGATCTGGTGGCGGCGCAGCAGTTCCTCGGTGCGGAAGCGGACGATCTCCGCCTCGCTCTTCTTGTTCGTCACGACGGGGATGCGGACGAAGTTGAAGCGGCGCTTGAGGGCCGAGGACAGGTCGTTGACGCCCCGGTCGCGGCTGTTGGCGGTGGCGATGACGGAGAAGCCCGGCTTGGCGAACACGATGCTGTCGCTGTCGAGTTCGGGGACCGAGATGTACTTCTCGGACAGGATGGAGATCAGGGCGTCCTGGACGTCGCTGGTGGAGCGGGTGAGTTCCTCGAACCGGCCGATCGTGCCGGTCTCCATCGCGGTCATGATCGGCGAGGGGATCATCGATTCGCGGGACTGGCCCTTGGCGATGACCATGGACACGTTCCACGAGTACTTGATGTGGTCCTCGGTGGTGCCGGCGGTGCCCTGGACGACCTGGGTGGAGTTGCGGCAGATGGCGGCGGCGAGCAGCTCGGCCAGCCAGCTCTTGCCGGTGCCCGGGTCGCCGATGAGCAGCAGGCCGCGGTCGGAGGCGAGGGTGACGATGGCCCGCTCGACGATGCCGCGGTCGCCGAACCACTTCTGGGAGACGTCCCGGTCGAGGCCGTCCGCGCGCTCGGAGCCCAGGACGAACAGCCGGATCATCTTGGGCGACAGCCGCCAGGAGAACGGCTTGGGGCTGTCGTCCACCGACTCCAGCCAGTCCAGTTCCTCGGCGTACTTGATCTCGGCGGGGGCGCGCAACAGGTCGGACATCGACAGGCCTTTCTGCGGAAGGGCGAGAGGGAGGAGAGAGAGGGGCGGGGCGGGCGTCTCAGGTGAGGAACGTCTTCAGCTCGTGCACGAGCTTGCGGATGTGACCGGAGAGCACGGGTGTGCCGAGGTCCTTGAAGCGTTCCCGGAACCAAGGGTTGACGCTGCCGCGGCCGGAGCTGGTCACCGAGCCGACGGGGATGAACTTGACCCCCGAGCGGTGCAGGGCGGCCATGCTGTCGTAGAGGGGTTCGCCGCGCCACTCGTAGAAGTCGGAGATCCACACCACGACGGTGTTGCGCGGCTCGGCGATCTTCGGCTGGGCCAGGGCCATGGCGACGGTGCCGTCGGTGCCGCCGCCGAGGTTGGTGCGCAGGAGCGTCTCGAAGGGGTCGTGCACCCAGGGAGTCAGGTCGAGCGCCTGGGTGTCGTACGCGATGAGGTGGACGTCGACCTTCGGCAGCCCGGCGAAGATCGAGGCCAGGATGGTGCAGTTGACCATGGAGTCGACCATCGAGCCGGACTGGTCCACCACGACGACGAGCCGTTGCGGTGTGGTCCTGCGGGCGGTGTGCCGGTAGTAGAGGCGGTCGACGTAGAGCCGCTCCTCCTCGGGGCTGTAGTTGGTGAGGTTCTTCCAGATGGTGCGGTCGAGGTCGAGGTTGCGGAACACCCGTTTCGGCGGGACGGACCGGTCGACGGCGCCGACCGTGGACTTCTCGACCTGGGTGCGCAGCACTTCGGCGACCTCGTCGACGAACCGGCGGATCAGCGCCTTGGCGTTGGCGAGGGCGACCCCGGACAGGTTGTTCTTGTCCCGCAGCAGTTGCTCGATCAGCGACATGCTCGGGGTGAGCCGGGCGGCGAGCGCGGGATCGGCGAGCACCTCGCGCAGGTGCATCCGCTTGACCAGGTCGCCTTCGAGGGCGCCGAGTTCGGGTCCGATCTGCGGGATCAGCCGGCTGAGGTCCGGGGTCCGGCCGTTGCCGCCCGAGCCGGTCGGGCCGACTCCGCGGCCGCCGCCGGCCCGTCCGCCGCGCAGGTCGCCGGGCGAGCAGCCGAGCGCCCGCTCCAGCCAGCCGGCGTCGGACTGCCAGCGCGCGAGCCGACCCGCGCTGACGGCTCCGGTGCCGGTGGCGAAGACGTTGAGCAGCACCTTGGAGACGAGGGCCGCGCGCCGCACCTCGGCCGGACGGTCACGCGTGTCGTCGGCGTCGGCGTCGGCCGTCGGGTCGGCGGCATCGGGTTGGGGTTCGGGTTCGGGAACCATCAGGCCGTCGAACTCGGCGGCCAGCTCCGGGTGGCGCTGCACGAGGGAGTCGACGGAGGCTCCCGGGTCCAGCAGCGCGGGCGGCAGGCCGATGTCCTCGACGACGGCGAGGCTCGCGGACTCCAGCGCGGCCTGCTCCTCCGGGTCGAAGAGGCGGGCCAGGAGCCGCCAGTAGAGGACCTGGCGGCGGTTGTCGTGGCTGTCCTGCTGGTCGTGGGGTGTGGTCTCGGTCTCGGCCGGGTGGCGGCCGCCGGTCTCGGGCTGGGTCATTTGCGCAGCAGCCTTCCCGCCCGCTCCCGCAGGACGGTCACGGCGTCCGTGGCGGCCTTCTCGGCCTTGGCGCCGGTCTTGTCGGTGGTGCCGCCCGCCCAGGCGCCCGCCTGGAGGGCGGTGGTCTTCCTGCGCACCGTGGTCTCGACGGCGAGCGGCTGGAGGTGGAACGCGCCGTCGTCCCAGCGCAGCAGGCCGATGCAGGCACCGGAGGCGGCCACCGCCGCGGGGGTGAGGGGACCGGCGGCGGGGATGCGGTCGGTGTCCACGGCGAGGGAGTGGCCGGCGAAGCCGAAGGCGATCGTGGAGTCGCCGTCCTGCCGGGTCGCGTAGCCCTCCAGGAACACCGGTTCGGCCAGGCGCGCGGGGTGGCGGTCCAGCGGTGCTGTGGGTGGTGCCGTGGCGGCCGGGAGGGCGACGCGGGCGGTGGCGAAGGCGTCGGCGGGTTCGCCCGCGCGGGCCCGGTCGTCGTCCCAGATCAGGTCGCCGTCCTCGGTGAGGGGCATGTCGGTGAGCTGCATGGACCGGCCTTCGCCGAGGGCGGTGAGCAGCGCCAGGTGGGGCCGCAGGAGCTGCCAGACGCCGGCCGCGACGACGGTGTCCGGCTTGGGCACGGAGACGCTCGCGCGCACCAGGCGGGCCGGGCCGCCGTCCGCGGGCTCGAACACCGCGTGGACCTGCGCCTGGGCGGCCGTCGCGTGTTCGTGCAGGTCGACGCCGAGGGGAAGCAGCCGGCCGGTGGCGGGGGCGGCCGGTGCCGGTTCGGCGGCGCCGGGCCGGGTGAGCAGCAGGGCGCGTGCCCACAGGTCGCCCCAGCGGCGGGCGGGGAAGCGGTCCAGGGCGGCGCCGGGGCAGGAGGCGGCGAGTTCGGCGGCGAAGCCGTCGAGCAGGGTGGCCAGTCGGCGCAGTGCGGGGTCGGGCAGCATCGCGGAGACGATCTGCGCGGCCGAGCCGACGAGTTCGTGGTCGATGCCCTGCCAGCCGGCGCGGGCGAGGTCGGCGAGCCAGGTCCGGGCGGCCAGCAGCAGGTTGACGGTCGGTGACGGCGCCGGCGCGGGTGCCGCGGCCTCGCCGCGGGTGCGGCCGGTGCTCTCGTCGGCGCGGGCCGTCAGGGCGTCGTGCGCGGCGCCCAGGAGGGCGGTGCGGGCGGCGGCGAGGGCGACGAGGTGGTCCTCGCCCGCGGCTCCCGCCGCCGCCTTCTCGACGGCTTCCGCGACCCGGGCGGCCAGCGGCGAACCGGCCACGGCGTCGGCGAGTTCCGTCAGGTCGGCGACGCGGGCGGGCTGCGGGCGGAGCAGGCCCGCGACGAGGGCCCGGTCGAAGGCGTCGACCGCCGCCAGTGCCTCGTCGAGTCCGTCGACGGGGGCGGTCAGCGGGTGCGCGGGCCCCGCTTCCGCTTCCCCTTCCGTGACGGCCGCGGGCGCGGGCGCGGGCGCTCCGGGGGCGTCCGCCGTCCTGGTCGGCGGGAACCACTGCATCTCGGGCAGCGGGGCCGTGGTGGGGGCGAGTTCGAGGTAGGCGAGGTGCCGCAGGAAGCGGCTGAAGACGGAGGCCGCCGAGGTCTTGCCGTCGGCCGGGGCGGGCCGGGCGGCGGTCACGGCGCCGGTGATGCCGGGGGCCGTCGCCTCCCCGCCGGCCGGCTCGACGCGCAGGTAGCGGGCGACGCGCTCGGCGCCGTACTGCAGGACGGCCTCGGTGATGAGGGCGCGGATGTGGTTGCAGTACGAGCCGCGCGCACCGCCGCAGGGGCGGTTGTTGTTGGTGCTGCACGCGAACGCGTACGTCCCGGCGGCCACCGAGGAGACGTACACGCGCTCGATGTCCGAGCCGCTGGAGACGACGCCCTGGAGGCGTCCGTCGGCCAGTTCGACGAAGGGGACCTTGGCGAGTTTGCGGGGCCGCGCGGGCGGCACCACGCGGGCCGTGCTCGACTTCTCCCAGTCCGACAACGCACCATCTCCTTTGCGGCACAGAACCCGGTCGCGCCGAGTCGGCGCAGCACAGGGGGGCTGTCGCACCGGAGTCGGTGCGACAAGAACGAAGCTATCGGTGACCACTGACAACGCCCCTCGGTCACCTGTGCGGAGCGGCTCCGGCGCCCTTCACCCGCCGCCGGACAGGCGGGTGGTGGGGGCCCGGCGCGGTGTCGGACGCCTCGGCCGAAGCGGGATCAGGTGCGAAGTCGGGTGCGGGATCAGGTGCGGGGCCGAGTGCCGGGCCAGTCGCAGTAGGGGATGCGGGCGAGTTCGCCGACCTCGCCGACGGTGCTCCACTCGTCGCCGCCGAGCCGGGCCAGTGGCCGCAGCCTGCGGATGTCGGGCCGGCCGTCGACGACGGCGTCCTCGTGCACGGCGGCGTGCACGACCTGCCCGAGGACCAGGGTGGAGTTGCCGATGCCCAGGGTGGAGTGGAGCCGGCATTCGAGCGCGACCGGAGAGGCGGCCACGCGGGGCGGCGCCACGAGCAGCGAGGGCTCCCGCTCGATGCCGACGGCGTTGAACTCGTCCACCTCTGCGGGGAAGTCGACCGCGCTGGCGTTGATCTGCTCGAGGAGCGGCTCGGGGGCGAGGCTGACGACGAACTCGCCGGTGGCCTCGATGTTGCGCAGCGAGTCCTTGCGGCCCACGGAGGTGAACTGGACGATCGGCGGGTCGGTGCAGGCCACGGTGAAGAAGGAGTGCGGTGCGAGGTTCGCGGTGCTGCCGTCGGCCGCCAGGGTCGACACCCAGGCGACGGGCCGGGGTACGACGACGGCGGTGAGGAGCCGGTAGAAGGCTCAGGCGCCCGTGCGGTCGAGGGAGTGGTCGATGCGCATGGCGCCCGTTCCACCGGACCGGCCGGGTCCCGGCGCCTGCCGCCCCGGCCTCAGCCGACGTCCCAGAGGAAGCGGTGGGTGTGGATGGCGAAGTAGGGGAACGACTGGACGGCGGCGACGCCTTCGAGCTGCCGGACGGTGTCGTTGACGAAGTCCAGCAGTTCCTTGGCGGTGGGGCTGACGACCTCGGCGAAGAGGTCGAACCCGCCCGAGGTGAGCACGGAGTAGACGACCTCGGGGTGGCCGGCGAGCGCGTCGGCGACGGGCCGCGGGTCGCCGTCGGCGGTGATGCCGAGGAGGGCCATGGCCTGCCCGCCCATGGCCATCGGGTCGGTGACGCCGACGACCTGGACGGCGCGGGAGTCCAGCAGGCGTTGCAGTCGCTGCCGGGCGGCGGACGCGGAGAGTCCGACCCGGGGACCGAGGTCGGCGTACGCGATGCGTCCGTCGGTCTGCAGTTCGCGCAGGATGGCCCGGTCGATCTCGTCCACGGGGTGTGTCCTCTTCCTGTCCTGTTCCTGTCCTGCGGTCGGCGGGGGCGGTCAGCCGGCCAGTTCGGCCAGGGCCGACGCGAACAGCTCGGTGTGCGTGTCCACGTCCTGTTCCGTCGTGTCGGGGCACATGAGGGCCATGTTGTGGAACGGGGTGAGCAGGATGCCCCGGTTGGCGAGGTAGAGGTGGAGGAAGTCCTCCAGCTCGGTGTCGCCGGCCGCCGCGGCCTCGGTGCCGGTGCGGGGCGCCGGGGCGGTGAAGCGGTACTCGGTGCGGGCACCGAGGCGGCTGACGGACCAGGGCAGGCCGTGGGCGTCGATGCCGGCCCGGACTCCGGCCTCGAAGCGCTCGGACAGCTTGTGCATGTGGGCGAACGCCTCGTCGGTGAGGACGTGTTCGAGGGTGGCGCGGGTCGCGGCGACCGACAGGGCGTTGCCCGCGAGGGTGCCGCCGACGCCGCCCATGTCGACGAGGTCGAGGTCGTCGCGGCCGAGGAGCCGGTCGGCGAGGTCGGCGGACAGTCCGTAGGCGCCCGCCGGGATGCCCCCGCCGATGGCCTTGCCGATGGTCAGGACGTCGGGCTCCAGGTCCCAGGCGGCGGTGCAGCCGCCGGGTCCGGCGGAGAAGGTGTGCGTCTCGTCGTTGACGAGGAGCGCGCCGTGCCGGCGGGTCAGTTCGCGTACGCCCGCGAGGTAGCCGGGCTCGGGCAGGACGATGCCGATGTTGGTGAGCGCGGGCTCCATGAGGACGGCGGCCACGTCGCCGTGGGCGAGTTCGCGCTCCAGGTGCTCCAGGTCGTTGAACTCGGCGACCCGGCTGGTGAGGGTGACGTCGCAGGGCGCTCCGACGTTGCCGGGGCGGGCCCGGCCGTTGCCGTCGGTGCCCGTCACGATCAGGGACTCGTCGACGCTGCCGTGGTAGCAGTAGCTGTTCACCAGGATCTTCGGGCGGCCGGTGACGGCGCGGGCGAGGCGGACGGCCCAGCGGTTGGCGTCGGTCGCGGTGAGCGAGAAGCTCCAGCGGGTGAGCCCGAAGCGGCGGGACAGCTCCGCGCCCACCCATTCCGCGTCCTCCGTGGGCAGCATCGCGGTCGCGCCGCCGAGCACGGTGAGGCGCCGGTGCACGGCGTCGCCGACGGCGGCGGGAGAGTGGCCCGCCATGGCTCCGGTGTCCCCGAGGCAGAAGTCGATGTACTCGTGCCCGTCGAGGTCGCGGACGCGGGCGCCGCGCGCGGAGTCCAGGTAGCGGGGGAAGGCGCCGGCCGTCTTGTTCATCCAGGTCATCGGCACGCGTCCGAAGAGGTGGTCGGCGCGGTCGTGGGCGGCCCGGGAACGGGGGTTGTGCCGCTCGGCGTCCGCGCTCTCGCGGGCCAGCAGGTGACGCAGTCGGGCACGGTCCATGGCACACCCCGGATCGACGGAACGAGCGAACACCCGGAACCTACGACCGAAAACGAGAGAAAAGCAAGGCTCGACGATCGATTCGACGGCCGTGACACTCGAATCCGCTGCCGACGCGACCGCCCCGCGCGAGCAGGGCTTCGGCGTGATCGCCCGCCCCTCGGACCCGGACCCGGCCCCGGCGTCGGCACGGCGGTCGTGACGTTCGGCCCCAGGGCCGGCACGACGGTCGTGACGTTCGGACCCGGCGCCGGCGCGGCCACCCCGTCCGGCTCAGCCGTCGACGCGGCCGGCCCCCTCCCCCGCCGGGGACGCGGAGCGGACCCGGGCGACGGCCGCCGCCACCTGTTCCCGGACGGCCTCCGGCGGCGGGTCCCCCTCCACCGCGTCGACGAGGTCGCGGGCGAGGTGGTGCAGCTTGGTGTTGGTGTGCTGGGAGGCGTCGACCAGCACCCGCCAGGCGTCCTGCGCGCTCAGACCGAACGAGGCCATGAGGATGCCGCGGGCGAGGTCGATCACCGGGCGGGTCCGCATGGCCCGTCGCAGCTGGACGACCTCGGCGCGCAGGTCCTGCTCGCCGCCGGGCCCCTGCGGCGGGCCGGGGTCGGGGGCGCCGGGCGCGTCGCCCGCCGGGTCGGCGTCGGCGAACAGCGGCGCCGTGCCGGTCAGTTCGAGGAGCCGTTCCACCGCGGGGGCGGCCGAGCGGACGACGACCTTCTTGCCCTGCCGCAGGCCCCGCTCGCGCAGTTCGAGCAGCACGTTCAGGGCGGCGCAGTCGCAGAACACGACAGCGCCGAGATCCAGTTCCACGGCGCCGGCCGCGGCGGCCAGCGCCGCGCGCAGGGCGTGCTCGAGCTGCTCGGTGGCGTCCAGGTCCAGCTCGCCGCGGATCTCCACGGCCACCCGGTCGCCCCGCGCGTGCAGGGAGACCCAGGGCACCGGCCGGACGTGCGGCGTGCCGCTCGCCCCGGCCCTCGGGCCGCCCTCTCCCGCGCCGCGCTCCGTGTCGTACGCAGGCTCTCCCATGACCGCCTCCCCGGTCACCGTCCTCACCCTCACAGATTCACTCCGATACCCGGGATGCGTCAACTAATACACGAAGCACATTTCCGGTTTTCGTTTACGTGAATCCTCGGTCGTACGATTGCGCCATGGACGGAGCGCCCGCATCGCACCCCGGATGGACGTTCCTGACGAACCACGCCCGCGTACTGGCGGTCATCGCGGACAACCGGACGGCCCGGATCCGCGACATCGCCGCGCGCTGCCGGCTGACCGAGCGCGCCGTCCAGAAGATCATCGCCGACCTGGAGCAGGACGGGTACCTGTCCCACACCCGGGAGGGGCGCGGCAACACCTACCGGATCGAACCGGGCAAGGTGCTGCGCCACCCGGCCGAGGCGGGGCTGACGGTGGCCGCCCTGCTCTCCCTGCTCGTCCAGGACGAGGCGCACCGCACCCGCGATCCCGAGCCGGGTGACGGCGGGGCGTGACCGGGCCGGACCGCCACGGCCGCGCGCACCGCCCGCCAGGAGGTCAACTCGGGAAGGACCAAACGCCGTTGCGGCGAAGAGAGACCAAGGTCACGAATACGTATCGGACATTTGACCCTCGAATCTTCACACCAGCCACACAAGTTGGCTAGGTTGACGCAAGGCCGCACGACCGACTCCGGCGAACCCCGCCGGCCGCGCGGCCTCCGCCGAGTCCGGGGCACCACGTGCCGCGGCCGGAGCCGGGACCGTTCACCCCCGGGGTGAGACGCTCGACCGCCCGACGGGGAGGGCGAGCACGGGAGCACCTTGCCGCAAGGGCCGTTCCCGGACCCACCGCCCCCCTCGGCCGGCGGAGCACGGAAGGAGTACGTCTTCCATGGCGACGGATCGCACCGCGCTCCCGACGGGCACCGGTTCCGCACGCATCGAGGACGCCGGCGTGCCGAGCCGTGCGGAGGTCCAGCAGCGGGTCAGCGCCCTGTACGACCGGGCCGAGACCGACACCGGGACCTTCAACGCCACCCGTGCCCGGTCGGGCGGAGGCGGCCGCCGGACCGTCACCTCCGTCGCCAACAGCGGGCGGCCGGCGTCCGACCCCTCGCTGGAGGCCGTGACCCGCCAGTGGTTCGACATGGCGCGCAGCCGGCTCGGACCGACCACCCCGGCCACCCTGCCCACCGACCGCCTGCCGGACCGGCCGGCGCCCGTGCCGCGCCCGCGGAGCGCACCGGAACTGCCGCCCGGCGGCAGTGCCGCGCGGGAGCTGGAGGCGGGTGGCCGGCTCGAACTGGAGGCGGGCGGCCGACGCGCACCGGAGCTGACCGGACGGACCCCGGCCGCACTGCCGGCGGCACCCGACGGCGCGGTGCGGGCGCCCGGGGCCCTGCCGTCCGCCCCGGCGGCTTCCGCTTCCTCCCCCGCAGCGGCCGCCCCGCAGGCGTCCCTGCGCAGCGGCAAGGAGACCATCCGGCGGAAACTGACCGTCGCCCGCGAGGTGCTGGCCCGCGCCGTCCCGCAGCCGGTGCAGCCGCTCCCCGCGATCGAGTCGCGGCCGGTGGAGCAGGCCTGGGACACCGGGCAGCAGCCGGCCCACCGGCCCGGGACGGACACCTGGACGGGACAGCGGACCGACACCGGGGACGACGCCCTGACGGCGACCGGCCGCAACGCCGTCGTCCACGCCGCCGAGACCGGCTCCCCCGTGCCCGCCGCGGAGTGGGGGACGCCCGCGTACGGCTCCCCCGTGCCCGCCGCGCGGCCGGGGTCACCCGCGTACGGCTTCCCCGTGCCCGCCGCGGACTTCGCCGTGCCCCAGCCTCCGCTGGCGGCGCCCACGAACGCCTTCCCGGAGCCCGAGACGGGCCTCCTGGCGGCCAGTTACGGCGATCTCCTGGCCCCCGCGCCCGGACCCACCGCCCCGGTCGTCCCGCCCCAGTCGGTCCAGGCCACGCTTCCGGCACCGGAACCGGCCTTCGCCGGCGCCGGGTTCGCCCTCCCCGTCCCCGAGATCGGCCTCCCGCTGCCCGAGTTCACCCTCCCGACCGAACCGGCGGCCGCCCCCGCCCCGCCCGCCCTCGGCGTCACCACCCACGCGACCGGGACCGGGTACCTCGGCAGGGCGGACAAGGCCCTCGCCTTCGCCCGCGCCCAGATCGGCAGACCGTGCGTGACGGGTGCCACGGGGCCAGAGTCGTACGACTGCTCCAGCCTCACCCAGGCCGCCTGGCGGGCCGCGGGGGTGACACTGCCGCGCACGGCGCTCGACCAGGCGCGGGCCTTCACCCGGGTCGACCTGGACGACCTGCGCCCCGGCGACCTGGTCTTCTTCCACGACGACCTGAGCCACACCGGTCTGTGCACGGGCGACGGCATGATGATCCACGCCCCGGGCCCCGGCGCGGCCATCCGCGAGGACTCGGTCCACGCTCTCGGCGAAGGCGCCCTGCGCGGAGCGGTGCGACCTGCCTGATTCCGTCCCGCCCGGTCACCCGGTGTGACGAGAATCGCTCACCGTACGCCCGAGTTCGCCCGCATCTGCTGCCGGCGAGCGTTGTTGTAGACGCGCAGCAGGTGCTTCGAGACCGCGCACGGCACGGCGTCGTAGTGGCACTGCCGACAGGTGCGGGCGTGCTCCTCGTAGGTAGCAAGGGCTTGCTGCAGGGCGTCCTCGGGCGAGGTCATCGGGGGTCCTCCGAAGGGAACGACGGTCACGGGGCCCCACCTACCGACCAGTAGGCCCCTCTCAGAAGGAAGAGTGGATCATGTTACTGACGGTAGTGGAAACTCGGATTCCGCCTGCTCGCGGAAACCAGCCACGGCGCGTCCGGCCCGCCCCTACACTGAGGCGCCGTCAGGGCCGCGCGGGCGCGGGGCCCGCCCACCACGACGGGAGGCCGGCGTGACCGGCGAGGACGGGAAGCGGCGCGCGGCGGCGGTGTTCGACGCGCTCGGATCCGGGTACGAGAAGGCCTTCGCCCACTCCGAGGGGCATCACCGATCGTTGCGGTGGCTGCTCGGACGGCTCGCGCCGGGCAGCCGGGTGCTGGACGTGGGCAGCGGGACGGGCCGGCCGACGGCCGAGACCCTGGCGGACGCCGGGCACGACGTGCTGGGCGTCGACGTCTCCCCCGTCATGGTCGGCCTCGCCGCCCGGCAGGTCCCCCGGGCGACGTTCCGGTGCGTCGACGTACGGGAACTGCCGCTGGAAGATGGCTCGTTCCACGCGGTCTGCGTCTACTTCTCCCTGCTCCAGATGGACCGCGCCGAGCAGGGCGCACTGGTCGGCCGGCTGGCACGGGCCCTGGTGCCGGGCGGCAGCCTCGTCCTCGCCACGGTGCCGCTGGACGTGGAGGGCGTGGAGGCGGTGTTCATGGGGCAGCCGGTGCGGGTCACCAGCTTCGCCCGCGACGACCTCGTCGAGACGGTGAGCGGCGCGGGGCTGACGGTGCTGGCCGAGGAGAACCTGCTGTTCACCCCCGACCATCCCGAGGCCGTACCCGAGCCGCACGTCTTCCTGCACTGCGGACGGCGGTAGCCGCCTCCGGCCCTCGCCTCAGCCGTCCCCGCCCTCAGCCGTTCTTGCTGTCAACCGTCCAGCCGGGCCGCCGCGCCCAGCACCACGGCCGCCGCCCCCGTCCCCAGGAGCGCGCCGGCCACGACGTCGCCCGGGTAGTGCACCCCGGTGTGGACGCGCGAGTAGCCCACCGCGCAGGCGAGCAGGCCCAGCGGGACGGCGGCGACCGGGAACGCCTGGCCGACGGCGGCCGCGAAGGCGACGGCCGACGCCGTGTGCCCGGACGGGAACGAGGCGGAGTCCGGCATCGGCACGTGCCGCCCCGGGAACGGCGAGTCGACGGCGCGGTGCGGGCGCGGACGGCGGACGAGTCGCTTGCCGAGCAGGTTGGCGCTCGCCGAGGCGACCCCGATGGCCGCGACGCCCAGGGCGGCGGCGCGCCGGGCCCGGCCGCCGCTCAGGGCGAGCCCACCGGCGATCACGAAGGACAGTTTCGAGTGGTCCGACGCGGCGGACAGCCGGCGCAACGCGGTGTCCAGGGTGGGTGTCCTGGTCACGGTGACGGTCTCGTAGAGGGCCTGGTCGAGGGTGGCGAGGTCGCGCACCAGGTGCGGCGTGCGGCTGCGCGGCTCGGTTCGGCGGTCAGACATCGTGCGTCTCCTGGATCGTGCGGGTGTCGGTGCGGCCGAGTGCGAGGGCGACGATGCGCCGCCAGTCGACGGCGGGCGGCGCGTAGGGGGCGCCCGGACGGTGGCGGGGCACCCGCACCCGGAGCGCGCCGGGCCGCAGCGTGCACACGACCGGGACGGGCAGGTCGAGCGCCTCGCCGTCGACGGCCACCGGGATGTGCCCCCCGGGCGCCTCCACGGTGACCCGGCGGGACGTCACGGACGTGATGCCGCTGGCGCGTTCGCCGAGCAGGACCAGTTCGGCGGCCTGCCCCGGTCCCTCCACGCGGATGCCGATGACGCCGAGCCGGCCGGTGTCCAGGCGGGGGCGGCGGCCCCCGCCGAACGGGTCGGCGCGGGCGTAGGGGTTGTTGCTGACCAGGAGCGCCTGCGGGGCGTGCAGCCGGGTGTGGTCGGTGTGCACGTCGAGGGTCGCGCCGGCCTCACCCGCGAGCAGGTCCGGCAGGTGCTCCAGGAAGGTGGCGGCCTTGGCGTCGCGGTACGCCGGGCTCTGCACGATCTCCGCGTACGCCCCGAACGACACGGTGTTGACGAACGGCCGGCCGTCGATGTCGCCGAGGTCGACGCGGAGCTCCACGCCGTCGGTCAGGGCGTCGAGGCTGCGCACCGGGTCGGTGCGGTCCAGGCCCAGGTCCATGGCGAAGTGGTTGCGGGTGCCGGCGGCGATGACCAGGAAGGGCAGTCCGTGGTCGGCGGCCACGGCCGCCACGAGCGCCTGGGTGCCGTCGCCGCCCGCGACCCCGAGCAGGTCGGCGCCGTCGGCCACGGCCTGCCGGGCCACCTGCGCGGGGTCGGGGTAGTCGTCCGGGCCGAGCACGATCACCCGGGCGCCCAGCGCCTCGGCCCGCTTGACCAGGTCGAACCGCTCGACCTTGCCGCCGCCCGAGCGCACGTTCATCAGCAGCACCGGACGCTTCGGGGGCGGGGTCCTGCGGGTGTGCATGCCGCGCGGGCGGCGCAGGCTGCGCAGCGCGGAGCGGGCCGAGGCGAGGGCCGCCGTCCACAGGGCGAGCGCGCCGACGGCCACGATCCACAGCCCGGACGCGGCGTACAGCACCAGCACGGCCACGGGTGCGGCCACGGCCAGCGATGCCCCCACCAGCCGGGCCCCGCCGCGGTGTGCCAGCATCCACCAGATGCCGGCGCCGGCGAGCGCGAGCCCGGCGAACCCGGTGAGCAGGATCAGCCAGCCGCCGGAGTCGAAGCCCGAGAGGACGACGGCGACGCAGCCGGCGAGCAGGACCAGGGCCAGTCGAGCCCAGCCGCGGGCGCGGCCGATCCCCCCGGAGGGCCGGCCGGTGTCCGTCGTCCTCTTCGCGCTCGTCTCGTTCACCCTGCGCCCGCCATGCTCCGAGGTCCCCCTGTCCCACGTGGCCCGCGCCATCGTGCCGCCGTCCGCTCCGGATGTCCGCACCCGGGCATCGGACCCGCCTCCTGCGTCCATCGTGGGGACGGCGGGGCGGCTCGGCATCCCGGGCGGGCGCCAGGTCAATTGTCCATGCCGCAGCAGCCGCTCGTGCCGGGGGCCCCGGACGCGGTGTCGAGACGGCAGAAGCAGGACGCCTCGACGGGTACGTCCGTCAGCGCGTCCGCGAACTTCAGCTGCTGGGCCACGATCCGCGCCTCGCCGTCCTTGCCCAGCCGGACGAGGCACTCGTGCAGTCCGTGCAGGGACCAGATGTTGTCCGGGTGCTGGGAGGGCCGGGGCAGCGAGTCGTCGAGACCCAGGTCGGCCCGGTAGACCGCCTCCGCCTCGGCGACCCGGCCCTGTTCGAGCAGCAGGGCGCCGTACGCGTGCCGGGTGGGCTGCATCCAGCCCCAGGGCTCGTCGTAGGGGAGGTCGTCGGGGAGCACCCGTTCGTGCCCGTGCGCGGCGGTTGTCCGGCGGAACCTCAGTACGGGCGCTTCGCGGAACGGCGCAGGAGCACGAACCCGCCGATCAGCAGCAGCGCGCCCGCGGCGGCCGGCCACAGGTTGGCGCCGGTCTCGGCCAGACCGCCCTGGGCCTGCGGTGCGGGGACGGGGGGCGGGGTGTCACCCGTGTCCGCCGCGACCGGGCTCTCCTCGGGAGCCGTCGCGGGGGCACCGATCTCGTTCTCGGCGTCGGCCTCCTGGGCGGGGATCTCCGCCGCCGGCGCGGTCGACTTCGCGGTCGGCTTCGTGTCGACGCGGGGTTTCGTGTCGACGCGGGGCTCCGCGGTGCGGGGGGTGTCGACGGAGCCGGCGCCGCCCGCGGCGGGCTCGGTCCCGGGCTCCTGCGTGTTCTGGGCGGGGGGCTGCTGCTGACCTGCGCCCTGGTCCTGGCCGCCCTGGTCCTGGCCGCCCTGGTCGGCGCCACCGGCGTTGTCACCGCCGCCGTTGTCGGCTCCGCCGTTGTCACCACCGGTGTTGTCAGCGCCACCGCCGTTGCCGCCACCGCCATTGCCGCCACCGGCGTTGTCGCCGCCCGTGCCGGCGCCGCAGGTGCGGCCCTCGTTGATGCAGGCGACCATCTCGTTCATCAGGTCCTCGTCGAAGACGTTGATGAAGTCACCGTGGTCCGTGACCGGCTTGTGCAGCTGCTCGGGGAAGGAGTCCACCGCGAACAGCGGGGTCGTACGGCCGCCGTCCTGGAGGCTCGGCGCGTCGACGTCGTAGACGATGCGCTGCACCAGCTGCGGGATGGCCTTGAAGCCCGCCGGGCAGCTTCCGTCCGCCGCCGCGAACGCCACGTGGGTGCGGTGGTTGGCGCTGTCGATGTTGTTGCCGTCCCAGCAGCTCTGGAAGCGGAAGGTGCGCACGACGTCGCTGCCGTCCGGGCAGACCGGGTACTTGTCCTTCAGCTGCCGGTCCTCGAAGCCGGTGCAGCTCCACGAGGCGTTGGCGTTGGCCGTGCCGTTGACGAAGGCCTTGGCGTCGCCGGTGATGATGCGCAGCAGCCGGGGCATGGCCGTGACGGTGGAGCGCGGGTTGCCCACGAAGGTCATGGTGGCCTCCTTGGGCGTGACGATCTCGCCCGCGTTGCCCTCCACGCCGCCGCCGGGGGACTGGGCGTCCTTCTCCTGGGCGCCGTTCTGCAGTCGCAGCACGGGCCAGAAGTAGGACGACCTGTCGCCCTGGTCGACGCAGCTGGTCTCGCCGTTCGCGAGGTCGTCGTCCGAGGCGAAGGCGTCGTTGGCCTGGTTGCCCACGTAGTCGTGGAAGTGGTGGGCGCCGTTGGTGACTCCGGGCGCGACGATCACGTTGTCGGAGTTGAACAGGCCGTTCGCATTGACGCCGCAGCTGGTGGCGAAGGTGCCCTTGGAGGGGCCGGCACCGGGGTCGGCGGCCTGCCGGGAGGGCTGGACGGACGTGATGTCCGCGAAGTCGGCGGCCACGGGGCCGTTGCCCGCCTGCCCGCCGTTGCCTCCGCCGCCCTGCCCGCCGCCGCCTCCGCCGCCGTTGTCCTGCTGCCCGTCGCCGCCCTGCTGCCCTTCTCCCTGGTTCTGGCCGTCTCCCTGGTTCTGACCGTCTCCCTGGTCCTGGCCGTTCCCCTGGTCCTGGCCGTTCCCGCCGTTGCCCCCGGCTTCCTCACCCGCCTTGTCGTCGGCGGTGCGCAGCGTGCAGGCGGCGAGGTCGGCGAGGCCCTCGGGGCGGTCGCCGACGCGGTCGATGGCGATCCCGATGCGGTCGATGGTCGCCGCGCGCTTCTCCTTCAACGGGTTCATCACCGCGTTGTCGGCGAAGCCCGCGTCGTCGCGCACGGCCTGGGCGGAGTCCTGGAGTTGGCGGTAGGCCGCGGCTGTCTGCTGGTCCAGCAGGGCGAGTTCGCGGTCGACCTCCTCGCCCGCGCCGTCCGGCACCGAGGTCAGCCGACTGCCCACGTCCGGGCAGTCGATGGTGACGGAACCGGAGGTCCAGGGCCCTTGGCCGCCCTCGGTGGCGGAGGCGTAGACGTTCGCGGCCATCAGTCCTCCGCCGCCGAGCATCAGCGCGACCGCGGCGAACGTCGCCCGTCGTCCGCCCGTCGGGCGCCTGCGCCTGTTGTGTCCCACGAAGTGCTCCAAAAAAACGTCGTCGGCGGCCAGGACATGAAATCCCCGCGGCCCTATACGCGGCCGGGCCCAGAAGTGTTCAACCGCCCCGGAGATTCATGGGAGTTTCTCAGACATCCACCCCCGTCCGGGCGTCAGCCCTGGACGAGGGCGCCTTCGCGGCGGTCGGGGTGACGCCCTCCCGGGCGGCCGGCTCTCCCGTGGCGGCCGGCTCTCCCGTGGCGGCCGGGCCGACCGTTCCCCGGGCGGGCGGACCGCCCGGGGCCGTCGGCCGGGCCGGCGTGGTCGCGCCCGAGGTGCGAGGCCCTTCGGTGAACCGGGTGGGGAACCAGGCGCGGAACCGGGCGGGGTGCCGTCGGCCGTGGAGCAGACCGAGGACGATCGCGGCGGCCACCGCTATCAGGTGCTCGCGTCCCGCGAGGTTGGGCTTGGCCACCGACTCCCACACCATCGAGCCGCCGGTGAGCGTGAAGACGACGGGGGCCCGCCGCACGACGGAGATGTAGGTGAAAAGGCCCACGACCGCGGCCGACGGGCCCGTGTCGAGCACCTGGCCGGCCTCCGGTGGCAGACCGAACCCCCACCGGTCCGGGCCGGCCGTGATCATCACCCGTGCGGTGAGGGTGCCGGCCAGCGTGGTCGCGTAGGCGACGGCCAGGGTGCGGGCCCGGCCGATGCTGTTCTCCGCCAGCGCGAAGGCGAGGAACAGCTGGGTGATGCCGGCCCAGACCGGCAGGTCGAGCGCGGGGACGTACAGCGAGACCGGGGTGCGCAGGAGGGTCAGCCACAGCGGGAGGTCGCCCTGCACACCGCCGACGGCCCGCACGACGTCCGCCCCGGCGGGCCGCTGGGCGAGCGCGTGGAAGAAGATGACGCCCCCGACGGCCACACCGGCGAGCAGCAGCCCGGCGGGTCCGCGTCGGAGCAGTCGCCGTACCGGGTCGACGACGATGCTGTGCGCCTCGGCGCGCAGCATGCGCAGGACGAACGCGCCCGCGCCGGTGACGCGGGCCGCCGCGCCGGGCCGCTCGCCCGTCGCGTCGCCGCGCACGGCACGGCCCTCACCGGCGCCGTGCCGCCGTTCCTGTGCTGGACGCACGATCCCCAAGGTCTCCCCCACCGCTCGCCGCGCGCGGGGAGCGCGCGGCCGGATCCGGTACCCGGCGCGCGGTGCCGGCTCGGGGGCCGGACCCGCGCGCCGGGTCATACGCCCATGTAGACGCGGAGAAGGCCTTCGGGGATCACTCCGAGGCTGTGATCGGGCGGGGATCACTCCGGGGCTGTGATCAGGCAGGACGCCGGGCCGGACCCGACCGGGCGCCGTCCGCCGGGGTGTTCGTGCCGCCGGGCGTCGGTCAGCTCCACAGTTCCCGGCTGTCGCACAGTCGTGCCCCCATGTTGCGTTCCATCATCCGCAGCGCCGCGTCCGCGAGGTCGGCGTGGATGTGGGCGACCGCGTCCCGCGGGACGGTCACCCGGAGGTGACGGATGTGGGCGTCGAGCGCGGAGTAGAGGACGCACTGCTCGGTGACCTGACCGCACAGGACGAGGTGGTCGATGTCCTGCTGGTCGAGCAGGTAGGCCAGCGGGGTGTCGAAGAAGATCGAGTGCCGGGCCTTGACCACGAAGAGGGAGTCGTCGTCGGGGACCAACGGCTCGACGAGGTCGGCGTGCGGACCGGAGAGGGCCGTGCCGAGGAGTTCGCCGTGGTGGGAGCGCCACTCGCCGAAGTTGTCGTTGACGTAGACGACCGGGACGTCCGCCCCGCGCGCCCGCTCCAGCAGCCCGGCCGCCGCCGGGACCACCTCGCGCGCCGAGGGCAGGAGCAGGTCGGCGTCGGCGTGGTCGTACGTGTTGATCATGTCGATGACGATCAGCGCGGTGTTGCTCATGTCCGCACGGGTTCCCCTCCGGGAGCGAAGACCACGGACTGTCCTCCGACCGGGCGGCCTGGCTCGGCGTCGCCGGTGGGAAGGGGTTCCCGGCCGGATCGGACACGGGGGAAGTCGGCGCCGGCCGGGAACGGCCGGGGTTCCCTGGAGAGCCGGCCGCTCCCCACCGTAGGACGGCCGCGCGGTGTCCGCGCGACGGGTGGGCGGAGCGGGTGACCGGCGGCGGACAGGCCGGTGGCCCGGGTTCCGGCATCGACCGGAACCCGGGCCACCGGGCCGCTGCGGGGCCCTCAGCCCTGGCGGGCCTTGAAGCGGGGCTCCTTCTTGTTGATGACGAAGGTGACCCCCTTCCGGCGCACGACCTGCGCTCCGGGCCTGGACTTCAGGGAGCGCAGGGAGTTGCGCACCTTCATGACTGCCTCCTCCTGTGTGGGACCGTGGTGGCCCTCCGGGGTCGGCCCTCCGGGGTCGACGTCCTGGGGCGGCCGGGCCGACGCCTTGCGGGGAGCGCGCCCCGGTCGACGGGGCGTCGCGGTGACGGCCCGGCCGGCGGGCCTCCGGTTTCGCCGTCCGGCCGGCGGGCCTGCGCCGGTGCGGCCCGGCGCGATCTGCGGCCAGTGCTCCTCGGCCCGGCCCTTCCCGGTCGGCGCTCCTCGGTCGGCGCTCCTCGGTCGGCGCTCCTCGGTCAGCGCTCCTCGGTCAGCGCTCCTCGCGGAACGTGACGTGCCGTCCGGCGACGGAGTCGTACTTGCGCAGGACCAGCCGGTCGGCGTCGTTGCGGCGGTTCTTGCGGGTGACGTAGGTCGCGCCGGTACCGGCCGTGGACCTCAGGGTGACGACGGGGCGCGCCGTGCTGCGTGCCATGGGGGCCTCCTTTCACCGGCATCGCTCTCATTGAGCGGTGCATGCCAGTCGCGCGGTACAACAGCGGCGGTGGCCGGGTCATTCCCGCGCCGGGCGGGGCGCGGCCCACCGGTCAGCGGCGCGGACGGCGTCCCCCGGTGACGCCCGCCGCGACGACCTGGAGCGCCGCCGCCACCAGCAGGGCACCGGGCGGTGACCAGGTGCCCAGCGGACCCGCCGCGGCCGCACCGGCCGCGAAGGCGGTGATCTTCGCGCTGGCGCCGGTGGTGAAGATCTGCGCGCGGAACCGCTCCGGCGCCTCCCGGTGCCGTACGGCGAACAGGGCCGCGAGCTGCGGCCCCTCCCCCGCGCCGGTCACGACGGCCGCGGCGACCAGCGCGGCGGGGTTTCCCCCCGCCGCCGCCAGGACCAGCGCGGCGGCCTGGAGCAGGGCCCCGCCGCACATGACCTTCACGGGGTCCGGCGCGGGCGTCCGGCGCGCGAGGACGGCGTTGGCGGCGAGGGCGGCCGCCGCCGAGCAGGACAGGAGCAGGGCGCCGTGCGCGGCGGCGCCGAGGACCCGTTCGCCGAGAAGCGGCAGGCAGGCGGTCAGGACGCCCTGGCCGGCGCAGGAGACGACCGATCCGAGGGTGACCGCGGCGAGCCGGGGGTTCGCCAGGACCTGGCGCGTCCCGGTCCGCAGTTCGGCGGCGAGGGGGCGGGCGAGCCGCGCCGGGAACCGCGGGGCCCGTACGCGCCACGGGGCGGTGGTGGCCCGGCGCCGTGGAACAGCGACGGCCCCGCACCGTGGAACAGCAGCGTTGGCCCCGCGCCGAGAGACCGCGGCGGCCCCGCGTTCCGGGGCGGGTGCCCGCGCCCCCGGCGGCGGGGCGCCGGTTTCCGCCGTGACCGGGGCCGGCGTCATCGGCGTCGCCGCGCACATCAGGGCCGCCGAGGCCGCCACCGCCACGGGCGCCCCGAACAGGCGGGCGGTGAGGCTCGCGAGAGCGGGGCCCGTCAGGCTCGCGGCGCTGAAGGTCATCGCGTCGAGGGCCGTGACCCGTTCCGGCCCGGTCGCGGTGGGCAGCAGGGCCGTCCAGCCACCGGAGAGGGCGGGGCCGGGCAGTCCGGTCAGGACGGCGACGAGGAGGGTGACGGGGAAGGAGGCCCGGCCGAGACACAGCACGACGGCCGTCAGGCCCAGGGCGTGCAGGGCGAGGGCCGCCGCCAGCAGGCGGCCGGGGCGCTCGGCGCGGTCGAGGCACGCCCCCAGCACGGGGCCGCCGGCCGCGGCGGCGACCGTGACCGCGGCGAGCAGCGCCGACGCCTCTGCCGCCGATCCGGTGCGCGCGAACGCCACGAGCAGCAGGGCCGGACCGGACATCTCGTCGCCCGTGCGGGCGAGCAGGGCGCCGGTCAGATGACGGCGCACGGGGTGACGCTTCCTCATCGGCGAGACGTTACGGAGGTAACTCAAACCTGATCAATATGCGTTACATTGGCGGCGTGCTCCCACCCACCGGCGACTGGTCGACACGGCATTCGGTCCTGGCCACCGCCCGCCGCACCGCCGCCCTCCTGAACGTGCTGGGGACCGACGGGCCACCGCCTCCTCCCGAAGCCGTCGCGGAGGTCCTGCTCGCCCACGGCGAACCGGCCCCCGTCGCCCTCACGCCCGAGGACGTCGCCGGGATGCGGGCGGCCGGGCACCTCCTGCGGGAGGTCTTCGCCGCCGGGGACACCGACGCCGCGGCGGCCGCCCTCAACCGGCTGCTGCGTGAGCACACCGGTCCGCTCCGCCTCAGCTCGCACGCCGGCCGCACCCCCTGGCACCCGCACCTCGACCGGGCGGACGACGGCCCGTGGGACGCGTGGCTGCTCGCCTCCTCGGGCATGTCGCTCGCGGTCCTCCTCTGGGACCGTCAACGCCCGCCCGGCCGCGTCTGCGCGTCCCCGTCCTGCGACCACGTCTTCATCGCCCAGGGCAGCGGCCCCGAACGGCGTTACTGCTCGCGCCGCTGCGCCACGCGCGAGCGGGTGGCCGCCCACCGCCGCTCCCGTTCCGGCGGGACCACGGACCCGCCGGGCTGACCCCGGCGGGCCGTCGCCCGTGACGGCGTCGGCCTGCCCCTCCGGCGTCGTCCCCGCCTCGGTTACAGTGCTCCGCCGGTATCGAACAGGAAACCGGTTTCGAGCGGAGGAGAGACAGCGGTGCGCTTCGGGGTGGGGAACGGATGGCGGGGCCTGACGGCGGCGGCCCTCCTGACGGGACTGGCGGCGGCGGGGTGCGGGGAGTCGGGCGACGCCCCGGACGCGTCCGGTGCGAAGGCGAAGGCGTCGGCCACCGCCGAGGTCGCGGCGCGCGGGGGGAGCATCGGTGCCGCGGGCTCCGCCTGCGAGCTGCCCGTCACGTTCGACATCGCCGAGTTCTGGGAGGCCGAGGCCATCGACGCGGCCTCCCGGCAGGGCGAGACCGGCAACGAGATCACCGACGATCTCGCCGACGCGTTCCTGCACCAGGGCCGGGTCACCATGGCCTGCGAGGTCGACGCCAAGCCGGCCGGCAAGCTCGGCTTCCTCCGGGTGTGGACGGGCAGGCCCGGCGATGCCGACGCCCGCGCCGTGCTGGAGGGCTTCGTGACCGCCGAGGAGGGGGCGAGCGGGGCGGAGTACCGCTCGTTCACGACCGGTTCGCTCTCCGGCACGGAGGTGGAGTACACCACGACGAGCGAGCTGCTGGAGGAGACGAAGAAGGAGCGCGCCCTGGCCGTGAGCACGCCCGACGGCCCGGTCGTCGTCCACCTCGGGGGCATGGACACCGAGGAGCACGAGGCGATGCTGCCGGCGTACGAACTGGCCAAGAAGACGCTCGAGGTGACCGCCTGACGGGACCGGCCCCGCCTCAGACCCCGGCCCCGGCACCGTCCGCCGCGTCCCGCCTCCCACGTCCCGTCAGGTGCTCCGGTCGGCGACCAGTTCCCGCATCCGGGCGGCGGCCCGCACGGCCGCGTCGGCGCAGCAGTTGTTGAACAGCACGTGCACCCGCTCGGCCCGGTCGGCGAGCGCGCGCACCCTGGGCAGCCATGCGCGCAGTTCGTCGTCGGTGTACTCGTGCCGGAAGCGGTCCTCCTTGCTGCCGGTCCCCCAGGCGCGGCTGCGGCCGTGGAAGCGTACGACCGCCAGCCGTTCGCAGGTCACGGGCGTGACCGGCGGGATCGCGGTCGGCAGCGACGGCTCCATGTCGACGGCGACGGCGGAGAAGCCGTACGACCGCAGCAGTTCCCCGGTCGTACGCCGCTCTTCCCCGCGCCACCAGTCGGGGTGCCGGAACTCCACGCAGACCGGCCACCCCGCGGTGCGCTCGCGGCAGGCGGCGAGGACGGCACGCGCGCGTGGGCCGGGCCGCAGCCACGGCGGGAACTGGAACAGGACGGCACCCAGCCGCCCCGCCTCGCGCAGCGGCAGGATGCCGTCCGAGAAGCGCCGCCACACCTCGTCGAGCGCCTTCGGCGAGCGGACGTCGTCGGGCAGCCCCGGCGGCAGCACCGCGGACCGGGTGGGGTGGCCGGTCAGCAGGGAGAAGGCCTTCACGTCGAACACGAACCCGTCCGGTGTGCGCTGCGCCCACAGCAGACTGGTGCGTTCCGAGGGCAGGGCGTAGTACGGGGAGTCGGCCTCGACCACGGGGAAGTGTTCGGCATAGTGCCGCAACCGGCCCTCCGCGTCCCGCCGTCCGGACGGGTACCAGCCGCTGGCCAGGAGCGCCCGGTCCGTCCACGAACAGGAGCCGATCAGTATCTCGCCCATGAGGGCCGGTTACCCCGGACGGACGGGGTCAGCCACCGGTCCCTCGACGGGAGCCGCGTCCCGGTGCCCCGCGCGGATGCACACCCGCCCCCGCGAGGCGCATTCTTGCTGTGTCGCCCTCCGGGCGGCGCACGGACGAGGTGGGTCGATGACTGGGAGCGCCGGGGACCGGCGGGAGCCGCCCGCTCCGCCAGCCGCGCTGCTGGCCGGGGCCGTGGCGGACGGGCTGCGGACCGGGGGCGGCCGGGCCGGGGGCCTGTACCTGTGTTCCGGCACGCCCGGACTCCTGCGGCTCGCCGTCCTCTCCGGTCTGCCGGGACCTCTGTTCCGCCCGTGGGACCGGGTGAGCGTGGACCGCCCGTTCCCGGTGGCCGACGCCTACCGGCTGGGCGTCCCGGTGGTCCTCGCCAACGCCACGGAGGCCATGCGCCGTTATCCGCAGTTCGCGGCCGGGCTGCCGTTCCAGTTCGGGACGCTCAACGTGCCCGTCCGCGCGGCGGGCCGGACCTTCGGGGTGATGACCGTGCTGCGGCCGGCCGCCGACGACGCCGCGGCGGTACTGGCCGAGAGCGACCGCCTGCAGCGCGTCGCCGAGTACCTGGGCGTCGCCCTGCTGCGGAGGGAGGCGGCGGGCGACGGCGTCACCTGGGACGCCGAGCCGCTGTGCGTGCGCCCGCCCGCCCTGGACCGGCCGCCCGGCCGCTTCGGCCACCTGACCTGGGACCCGGCGACGGACGCCGTCACCGCCGACGGTCCCGCCCGCGCCCTGCTGGGCCTGCCCCCGGACCCGGAACCGGGCACGCCGGCCGCCCTGACCCGGTTCGTCGACCCGGCCGACGCCCAGCGGCTGCCCGCCCTGCTGCGGGAGACCGCCCACGGCCGGCCCCAGCACCGGCCCGTGCAGGTCCGCCTCGCCGACGGCGGCCTGCGCCTGCTGGAGCTGTGGCCCTCCGACACGGTGGCAGCCGCCTCCGGCCCGCGTCCCGTCGCCGGGGTCCTCCTCGACCCGGGTCCGGGCGCCCTGGCCGACGGCGCCGCCGACCTGCTGCCCCAGGGGGTCTTCTGCCTCGACCGGCTCGGGCTGGTCGTCTACGCCAACCCCCGCGCCGCGCACCTCCTGGGCGTCCCCCGGGACCGGCTGCTCGGCCGGTCCCTCTGGGACACCGTGCCGTGGCTGAACCAGCCCGCGTGCGAGGAACACCTGCGCGGCGCCCTGCTGTGCCCGGAGCCGGTGCACTTCCACGTCCGCCGGCCCGACTCCGGGGAGCCCCGGCCGTACGACGCCGGCAGCCGGGACGGCCGGCCGGGGCACGACCCGCCCGCGGCCCCGCGGCCGTACGAGGGCGACTGGCTGAGTCTGGCGGTGTACCCCGGCCCCGACACCCTCACCTGCACCGCCGTCCCGGCGAGCCGGGTGCCGCACGCCCCGACGGCCGCCGAACCCCCCGCCGACGTGGAGGCCGACACCCCCGCGCCCGACCTCGCCGCCTCGACCGCCCCGCCGTACCGGCCCGTCGCGCTGGCCATCGCGCTGACGGAGGCGGTGACCGCCCGTCAGGTGTCGGCGGTGGTCATGCAGGAGCTGCTGCCCGCGTTCGGCGGCCGCCGGATCGCCATCTACCTGCTGCACGAGAGACATCTGTACCTGGCGTGGGAGAGCGGTTTCCCCGAGGGTTTCCTGTCGCCGTTCGAGGGCGTCGGGCTGGACGCCCGGCTGCCGGGCGTGGAGACGCTCACCACCGGCCGCCCCCTCTTCTTCGACTCGATGGAGCAGATCGCCGAGGCCTACCCCGGCATCGCGATGGACGCGGCGGAGGGCGCCCGTGCCTTCCTCCCCCTGATCGCCTCCGGCCGCGCGGTCGGCTCGTGCATCCTCGGCTTCGACCGCCCGCGCAGTTTCAGCTCCGAGGAGCGCACGGTCCTGACCGCACTCGCCGGACTGATCGCCCACGCGATGGAGAAGGCCCAGCGCTACGACACCGAGGCGGCCCTGGCCCGCGGGCTCCAGCAGGCCCTGCTGCCCCGGCGGCTGTCGCAGCACGCGGGCGTGGAGACCGCCGGACGCTATCTGGCGGGCACCGAGGGCATGGAGGTGGGCGGCGACTGGTACGACGTCGTGGAGGCCGGGGACGGTCTGGCCCTGGTCATCGGAGACGTCCAGGGGCACGGGGTGCAGGCTGCCGCGACCATGGGGCAACTGCGCAGCGCGGTGCGGGCCTTCGCGCTGAGCGACCGGCCGCCCGAAGAGGTCATGAGCGGCACGAACCGGCTGCTGATCGACCTCGACCCCGGTCAGTTCGCCAGTTGCTGCTACGTCCGTCTGGACCCGGCCACCGGTCTGGCCCGGGTGGCCAACGCCGGGCACCTTCCGCCGCTGCTGCGTCACCCGGACGGACGTACGCACGTCGCGGACCTGCCGGAGGGGATGGTGCTCGGCGTCGACGCGCGCGCCCACTACGCGGTGGCGGAGCTGCGTCTGGAGCCGGGCGCCGTGCTGGCGCTGTACACGGACGGGCTGGTCGAGCGGCCGGGGCACGACATCGACGACGGCATCGATGCCCTGCGGGCGGCGCTGGCCGAAGCGGGCGCCCTGCGGGGGCGTTCCCTCGCGGACATGGCCGACCGGCTCACCGCGACCGCCCGCCAGGCGTCCGACCGGCCCGACGACATAGCCCTGCTGCTCGCCGCCCGCCGCGACCCGCCGCCGTAGCGATGCCCGGGCCGCGGACGCCGCGGCGCCGCCGGGATCGACCGGGCCGCCGGCGTCACCGGAAGGCACCGGGGGCACCGGGGGCGAACCGCCTCGCGGCGGCCGGCAGGGCCGTCGGGACCGGCTCGCGGCGCATGTGCCGTCGGCGTCGCAAGGGTTGCCGGGGTCCGTCACATCGCGTAACGCCTCTCGCCTGACGGAGCCGGGCAGTGTAGACATGGCACATGGTCCGACTCCTGGGGCGATCGGGTGCCCGGCCGGCCCGTCGTCCCCGGGCCCCGCTGGTGCGGCGCACGCCCGAGAGCTCGCTCGGGGGGCGCAGTCTCGCCGCGCAGGTGTTCGTCCTGCAGGTGGTCGTCGTCCTGTTGCTGGTCGTCGCCGCGGTCGTCGCCCTGGTGCTCCAGGCGCGGCGCGACACCACCGAGGAGGCCCGCAACCGCTCGCTCGCCGTCGCCCAGACCTTCGCCAACTCGCCCGGCATCCTGGCGGCGCTGCGCAGCCCCCACCCGACGGCCGTGCTCCAGCCGCGGGCGGAGGCCGCGCGGGAGGCGTCGGAGGTCGACTTCATCGTCGTCATGAGCCCGGACGGCATCCGCTACACCCACCCCAAACCGGACCGCATCGGCAAGAAGTTCGTCGGCACGCTGGCCCCGGCGCAGGCCGGCGGGACGGTGGTCGAGGAGGTCGACGGGACGATCGGGCGGCTGGTGCAGGCCGTGGTGCCGGTGAAGACGGCCGACGGCCGGGTCGCGGGGCTGGTGTCGGCCGGCATCACCACCGCCCGCGTCGGCGGGAACGCCAACCGTCAGCTGCCGCTGGTGCTGTCGACGGCCGCGGTGGCGCTCGCCCTGGCCACCGGGGGCACGGCCCTGGTCAGCCGCCGCCTGCTGCGGCAGACGCACGGTCTGGGCCCGCGCGAGATGACCCGCATGTACGAGCACCACGACGCGGTCCTGCACGCCGTACGCGAAGGGGTGATCATCGTCGACGGCGAGGGCGACCTGCTCCTCGCCAACGACGAGGCGCACCGGCTGCTGGATCTGCCGCCGGACGCCGAACTGCGCAAGGTGTTCGACCTGGGCCTGGACGCCGACACCGCCGAGCTGCTCGCCTCCGGCCGGATGGCGACCGACGAGGTGCACCTGGTCGGGGAGCGGCTGCTGGCGATCAACCAGCGGCCCACCGACCTCGCGGGCGGCCCGGCCGGCAGCGTCGCCACGCTGCGCGACTCGACGGAGCTGCGCGCCCTGTCCGGACGGGCGGAGGCGGCGCGCGAGCGCCTGGACATGCTGTACGCGGCCGGGGTGGGCATCGGGACGGGCCTGGACGTGACGCGGACCGCGGAGGAGCTGGCGGAGCTTGCCGTGCCCCGGTTCGCGGACTTCGCGTGCGTCGACCTCTTCGACGCCGTGCTGGAGGGCGAGGAACCGGAGCCGCGGGGCGCCCTGCGGCGCACGGCGATGAGCGCGACCCGCGCGGGCGCGCCGCTGTACCCGGTGGGCGGGCGGATCCGGTTCGTGGCATCGTCCCCCCAGGCCCGCAGCCTGGCGGAGGGCCGGCCCGTGCTGGAGGCCCGGCTCGCCGAGTCGCCGGGCTGGCGGGCGCAGGACCTGGAACGGACCGAGCAGGTGGTGGGGTTCGGCATCCATTCGCTGATCACCGTGCCCGTGCGGGCGGGGGCCCTGGTGCTGGGCGTGGTCAGCTTCTGGCGTTCGGAGCGGCCGCAGCCCTTCGACCGGGAGGAGGTCGCCCTCGCGGAGGAGCTGGTGGCGCGGGCCGCGGTCTCCATCGACAACGCGCGCCGCTTCACCCGCGAGCACAGCATGGCCGTCACCCTCCAGCGCAGTCTGCTGCCGCGCACGCTGCCCGAGCAGGGCGCCCTGGACATCGCCTACCGCTACCTGCCCGCGCAGGCGGGTGTCGGCGGCGACTGGTTCGACGTGCTGCCGCTGTCGGGGGCCCGCGTCGCGCTGGTCGTCGGGGACGTCGTCGGGCACGGGCTGCACGCGGCGGCCACCATGGGGCGGCTGCGCACCGCCGTGCACAACTTCTCCGCCCTGGACCTGGCGCCGGAGGAGCTTCTCTCGCTGCTCGACGAACTGGTCGCGCGCATCGACCAGGACGAGACCGCCGACGGCACCACCGCGCCCGTGGCGGGGGCGACCTGCCTGTACGCGATCTACGACCCGGTGTCCCGGTGCTGCGCCGTCGCCCGTGCCGGCCATCCGCCGCCCGCGCTGGTCCACCCCGACGGGCGGGTGGAGTTCCTCGACGTCCCGGCGGGTCCGCCGCTGGGGCTCGGCGGGCTGCCCTTCGAGACGGCCGAGGTGGAGCTGGCGGAGGGCAGCCGGCTGGTGCTGTACACCGACGGGCTGGTGGAGGACCGCAAGCAGGACATCGACACCGGCCTGGAGCGGCTGCGCGTGGCGCTCGGGGACGGCGACGGCTCGCCCGAGGGCACCTGCCGGGTCGTCCTGGAGTCGCTGCTGCCGGCCCGCCCGAACGACGACATCGCGCTGATCGTGGCCCGTACCCGGGCGCTCGGCGCGGACCGGGTCGCCGAGTGGGCGGTGCCGGTGGACCCGGCGGCCGTCGGCGAGGTGCGGGCGGCGGTGGCCCGGCAGCTGGCGCGCTGGGAGCTGGAGGAGCTGTCGTTCACGACGGAGCTGATCCTCAGCGAGCTGGTCACCAACGCGATCCGGTACGGCAGCCCGCCCGTCCGGGTGCGTCTGCTGCGCGACCGCACGCTGATCTGCGAGGTCTCCGACAGCAGCAACACCTCGCCGCACCTGAGGTACGCGGCCATGACGGACGAGGGCGGGCGCGGGCTGTTCCTGGTCGCCCAGCTCACGGACCGCTGGGGGACCCGCTACACGCCGACGGGGAAGGTGATCTGGGCGGAGCAGCCGCTGCCCTGAGCCGGCCGGCGGGGACGGGCCGGGGGCGTTCGGCGGGGGCTCCGCGGGGGTTCTGCGGGGTCGTCCGGGACGCCGTCCCCACCCCATAAATGAAGCTTATGGGCTCATAGACCGGACCCGCGTACCGGGTTAGGTTTGCCTCAGTTTAGGCTTCCCCCGAGTCGATCTGTCACCGCTCGAAGGGAACCTGATCATGCCCCGCCCCCTGCGGGTAGCCATCGTCGGAGCCGGCCCCGCCGGGATCTACGCCGCCGACGCGCTGCTCAAGTCGGATGTGGCCACCGACCCCGGTGTCTCCATCGACCTCTTCGAGCGCATGCCGGCCCCGTTCGGTCTGATCCGGTACGGCGTGGCCCCCGACCACCCCCGGATCAAGGGCATCATCACCGCCCTGCACCAGGTCCTCGACAAGCCGCAGATACGTCTCTTCGGCAACGTCGACTACCCGGCCGACCTGAACCTGGACGACCTGCGCGCCTTCTACGACGCCGTGATCTTCTCGACCGGCGCCATGGCCGACCGCGAGATGTCGATCCCGGGCATCGGTCTCGACGGCTCCTACGGCGCCGCCGACTTCGTGTCCTGGTACGACGGTCACCCGGACGTGCCGCGCACCTGGCCGCTGGAGGCGGAGAAGGTCGCCGTCCTCGGCGTCGGCAACGTCGCCCTGGACGTGGCCCGCATCCTCGCCAAGACGGCCGACGAGCTGCTGCCCACCGAGATCCCCCCGAACGTCCACGAGGGCCTGAAGGCCAACAAGGCGCTGGAGATCCACGTCTTCGGCCGCCGCGGCCCGGCGCAGGCGAAGTTCTCCCCGATGGAGCTGCGGGAGCTGGACCACTCCCCCACCATCGAGGTCGTCGTGGACCCCGAGGACATCGACTACGACGAGGGCTCGATCGCCACCCGGCGCGGCAACAAGCAGGCCGACATGGTCGCCAAGACGCTGGAGAACTGGGCGATCCGCGACACCGGGGACCGCCCGCACAAGCTGTTCCTGCACTTCTTCGAGTCGCCCGCGGAGATCCTCGGCGAGGACGGCAGGGTCGTGGGTCTGCGCACCGAGCGCACCGCCCTCGACGGCACCGGCAACGTCAAGGGCACCGGCGAGTTCAAGGACTGGGACGTCACGGCGGTCTACCGCGCCGTCGGCTACCTCTCGGAGAAGCTGCCGAAGCTGCCCTGGGACATCGACTCGGGCACGGTCCCGGACGAGGGCGGCCGGGTCATCGAGGAGAGCGGCGCGCACCTGCAGTCGACGTACGTCACCGGCTGGATCAGGCGCGGCCCGGTCGGTCTGATCGGCCACACCAAGGGCGACGCCAACGAGACGGTGTCGAACCTGCTGGACGACTTCACCCACGGCCGTCTGCACACGCCGTCCTCCCCCGCTCCCGAGGCGGTGGACGCGTTCCTCGCCGAGCGGGGCGTGCGCTGGACCACCTGGGAGGGCTGGTACAAGCTGGACGCGGCGGAGAAGGCGCTGGGCGAGCCGCAGGGCCGCGAGCGCGTCAAGATCGTCGAGCGTGAGGACATGCTCCGCGAGAGCGGCGCCTGACCGGCCGCGGAAGCGGTGCGCGAGCGCTGGTGAGAAGGGCCCGGGACTGGCGTCCGCGGGCCCTTTCCGCCGTCGGGGCGGGCCCGCGGGGCCAGGGGGAGCCCGGCCCCCGGCGGGCCGCCCCGTGCGCTCAGTCCTCCCTCGTCCGCCGGGTGGCGGTGGCCCCCGGGAGCATCCCGTTGTCCACCGCGTGGTCGACCGCTTCGTGCACCTCCCGGTACACGAGGTCGGGGTTCTCCGCGGGCCCCTCCGGCAGGCCCGCCTCCTGTCGGTCCAGGGTGGTGCGCCGCGCGAGTTCCTCCTCGTCGGGCCGCCGGGGCAGCCCTCCGCCGTGGCCGGAGTACGGATCGCCCTCGACGGCGCGGTTGGATTTGTGATGCGTCATACCGTCTCGCCCTCCTTCTCCTCCGCCTCCTCCGCCGCGTCCGCGCGGCCGCTGCGCACGGTGCGCCGGGGGGAGCCGTCCCGCACATCGGCGACGCGCGGGTCGCCGGACGGCCCACCACCCGGCGACGGCGTCGGCAGGAGCAGCTCCCGCTGCGGCGACGGGTCCCTTCAACCGAAGCGCGGCGCCGGATGCGCCGCAAGTGGAGGCGGTCGCGGACCGGCGCCGCGGACGCCCTAGCCGTCGTCCCGCGGGTGGGTCTCGACGACCCGGCCGCGGAGGTCGGCCTTCAGGTAGGCGCTGCCGTACTCGTCGGAGAGGTAGACGCTCAGGTTCGGGTCGCTGTCGAAGAGGGTGGAGGCCGGGTTGACGATCAGGTAGCGGCTGGTGGGGTCGGAGACGCCGAGGATGCGGTCGGCCCTGGTGAGCAGCGCGGGCACGGCGTCCCAGGAGACGTCGTCGAGGTCGAGGGGGACCGAGCCGTCGGTGGTGGTGCCGCCGGGGCCGAACTTCACCGCCACGTCCGCGCCCCGGTACATGTAGCGGTCGTACAGCTTGGGGCGGCCCGGCACGGGGGCGGTGGCGATGGCGTACTCCTCGTACACGACCAGACTGGTGACCTTCGAGCCGCCCGTCGCCTCCGTCAGCTTCGCCACCACCTTGCGCAGGCCGTCGGCGCCGAGGAGGTCGGTGCGGTCACCGGTGCCGTCCACGGGCGCGGCGCCCGGGGACGTGGTCGTCGACCCGGTGGTCCGGACCGCGGTGCCGCCCGGCGCGGCCGGGTCGTCGGTGCCGCCGCCCGCGTCCGGGAGCAGCGCCCACACGAGCACACCGGTGAGCACCGTGCTCACGGCGGCCGCGGCGATCGCCGCCCCGCGGGCGCGGCGCGGCCGGTGCGGTCCGGTGGCCGCGGTGCCGTGGGGGGCGGCGGTGCCGTGGGGAGCGGCGGTGACCTGGTCCGGGACGGGTCCCGTCGCCGGGTTCGCCGGAGCGGGGGGCGCGAGCGGATAGGAGGTCGGCGAGGGGCCGGGCGCGTCCACCGGCGGCCGGGGAGCCGGTCCGTCGGTGACGGCGGCCAGCATCCGGTCGACCTGCTCCGCGTCGGGACGGCCCTGCGGCTCCCGGACGAGCAGGGCGGTGAGGGCGGCGGCCAGCGGCCCGGCCCGCCGGGGTGCGGGCACGTCCTCGCCGAGTACGGCGGCCAGCGTGGCGAGCGTGCTGCCGCGGCGCAGCGGGTGGTGGCCCTCGACGGCGACGTACAGCAGCATCGCCAGGGACCACAGGTCGGCGGCGGGGCCGCCCTCCTTGCCGCTGACGCGCTCGGGGGCCATGAAGTCGGGTGAGCCGATGACGGCCCCGGTGGCGGTGAGGCCGACGGACTCGCGGACGGCGGCGATGCCGAAGTCGGTGAGCACGGGCCGGCCGTCGGGGCGCAGCAGGACGTTGGCCGGTTTCACGTCGCGGTGCTCGATGCCGACGGCGTGCGCGGCGCGCAGCGCGGACAGCACCTCGCGGCCCAGGCGCGCGGCCTCGACGGGCGTCAGCGTGCCGCGTTCCAGGCGGTCCTGGAGCGAGCCGCCCTCCACCAGCTCCATCACGATCCACGGGTAGGTGTCGTCCCCGCCGTCGACGATGTGGTGGATGGTGACGACGTTGGGGTGGTGGACGCGGGCCAGCGCACGGGCCTCCCGCAGGACGCGCTCGCGCAGCGTGCGGGCGCCCTCCGGGTCGTACTCGGCCAGGTCCGGATCGGGGGGCCGCACCTCCTTCACGGCGACGTCGCGGTGCAGCGCGAGGTCGTGCGCCCGCCACACCCAGCCCATTCCCCCGCCGCCGAGCCGTTCGACCAGTTCGAACCGGCCGTCCACGACCCGTCTGTCGGATCCCCCTGTGCTCATGGAAGGGCAGCTTAGACCGTGTCCTATGTGGTGAGGTGTCGTTGAGCTCGGTATGGGGCGGGGTACGTGGAGCTGGATTGTTCCGGACGGGCTGTGGGAGATCGCGAAGCCGCTGATCCCGC
>NZ_JBIRNP010000021.1:0-129336 GCF_044331705.1 Streptomyces sp. NPDC017202
GTACATCCAGTACACGGGCGATCCTCCGCCTTGCGATGCACCGCACCAGACGCCGCGCACTGATCCGACGCGAATTGTCAGACACGCCCTAGGGCCTCTCGTTTGGATCATGCCGGGCTCGCAGGCCCTGGTGCCGCTCCCCCACTCTCGGCTTCGCTCGAGCGGGAGGGACCCCCACCGCCGCGTTGTCGTCGGTCGCCAGGGCTCCGCCCTGACTCCCTCCTCCGCCTTGCGAGGCTCCCCCACTGCCCGAAAGGCGTGGGAGGTGCCCCCAGCACCAGACCCCGCTCCCTGATCCGCCCTGATCCAAACGAAAGACCCTGGACCCGGCGGCGGCATGGGCATCGCCACCGTCGTCGAACGCCTCTGACCGGCGGCCGTCCGCCTCCGCAGCCGTTCGCCCTCACGGGAGACCTCAGCCATGGACACCACCGCACGACCCGCCACCATCCGCTGGGAAGAGTCCGACGCCCCCGTCGTCACCCTCGTCCTCGACGACCCCGACCAGAGTGCCGACACCATGAACGCCGCGTTCATCGACTCGCCGGCCGCCGTCGCGGCGCGGCCGGCGGAACGCCGCGGCGCCGTCCGGGGCGTCATCGCCACCTCCGCCGAGAAGAGCTTCTTCGCCTGCGCCGGCCGGGAAGTACGGCGACCGCCTCGCCCCGCCCGAGCTGCTGCCGCGCACGGCCGAGCGGGGCGAGACCCTCACCGGCTCCTGAACCGCTCCGCGGGTCCGCGCCGCCCCCGCACCTCCTGCGCACCGACCGGCTCCGGTGGGCAGGGCCGTCGTTCCCCGGAGCCCGGGCTCACGGTCGGCCGCCCCGCTTCCCCCAGCTCCACCAGGCACGCCCGCAGGGCCTGCCGGCGCCCCGGTCTCCCCGGACGCTCCCTCCCGACCCGCAAGGGGACCCCATGACATCAGCACCCCGCGCCACCGGCGACCTGCCCGACGACCCGGCAGACCGGACCCTGCCGCACCTGCTGACCCGCAACGCGCGCGAGTACCCCCGACTCCCGGCTCTCTCATGGCAGTCGGCGGACCCGGACGGCGACTGGACGACGTTCGGCTGGGCGGAGGTCCAGGAGCACACCCGCAGCCTCGCCGCCGGCTACCGGGCCCTCGGCGTCGGCCGCGGCGACCATGTGCTGCTGATGATGGCCAACCGGCCCGAACACTGGCTGTCGGACCTGGCGCTGGTCCGCCTCGGCGCCGTCCCGGTCAGCGTCTACGGCACCGCGGCCCCCGAGCAGATCACCCACATCGCCCGCAACTGCCGGGCCCGCCTCGCCGTGGTGGAGGGAGCGGCCCAGGTGGCGGTGTGGGAGCCGCTGCTGGCCGACGCCGACACCCCGCTGGAGCGGCTGGTGGTGGCCGAGGCGGGTGCGGAGGACGGCCACGTCCCGTACGCCGCCCTGCTCCGCGAACCGGCGCCGGAGCGGTTCGCCGGGGAGCTGGACGCCGCCCGCCCCGAGGACCCGCTGACCGTCGTCTACACCTCCGGCACCACCGGCGAGGCCAAGGGCGTCGTCCTGACCCACCGCCAGGTGATGTCCAACGCTCTGGCGCTGGACGCCGTGGTGGAGCTGCCCCCGCACGTCGAGCACATCTGCTACCTGCCGTTCGCCCACATCGCCGAGCGGATGCTGGGCATCTACCTGCCCTGTCACCGGGCCTCGCACGTCCGTCTCTGCGCCGACCCGACGCGCGTCGGCGAGGTGGTGCGCAAGGTGCGTCCCGCGCAGTTCTTCGGCGTGCCGAGGATCTGGGAGAAACTGTCCGCCGCCGTGCGGGCCGTCCTCTCGCTGATGCCGGCCGAGCAGCGGGTGGTCATCGACCGTGCGTTCGAGGTCGCCCGCGAGCACGTCGGGTACCGCGAGCGGGGCGAGACCCCGCCCGCCGACCTCGAGGAGCGCTACGCCCGCGCCCGCGAGGACGTGCTGCTGCCCATGCTGGCCGCGGGCGGTCTGGACCGGGTGACCTGGTCGGCCAGCGCGTCGGCGCCGATGTCCGTCGACGTGGTGAGGTTCTGGGCCGGCTTCGGCATCGTCGTCATGGACGCCTGGGGGCTGACCGAGACGACCGGCGTGGCCACCAGCAACAGCCCGAGGACCGGCTTCCGGCTCGGCTCGGTGGGACGCCCGGTGGCGTCCGTCGAGGTCCGCGTCGCCGAGGACGGCGAGATCCTGGTGCGGGGCGCGTCCGTCTTCTCCGGCTACCTCCGGCCGGACGGCTCGGTGCGGTCCGCCCTGGACGCCGACGGCTGGCTGGCCACCGGCGACATCGGCCGGATCGACGAGGACGGCTACCTCTGGCTGACCGACCGGAAGAAGGAGATGATCGTCACCTCCACCGGCAAGAACGTCTCGCCGGCCCTGGTGGAGAACGCGCTCAAGGAACACCCGCTGATCGGCCAGGCGATGGTGCACGGCGACAACCGCTCCTACCTGGTCGCCCTGCTGGTGCTCGACGCGGAGGCCGCCCCCGCCTGGGCCGCGGCCCACGGCGTCGAGGCGGAGGGGGGACCGGCCGGGCTGGCCGGACACCCCGCCGTCCGGGCGGAGGTGGACCGGGCGGTCGCCGCCGCCAACTCCCGCCTCAACCGCACCGAGCAGGTCAAACGGTACGAGCTGCTGGCCGAGGAGTGGGGTCCGGCGACCGGCGAGCTGACGCCGTCGCTGAAGATGCGGCGCCGGGTCATCCGGGACAAGTACGCCGACGCGCTGTCCGAGCTCTACCCCGACTGACCGGGCCGCGCTCCTTCCGCGTTCCTTCCGCAGCCCCTCGCCCCCTCGCCCCCTCGTCCGCACGGCCCCGCGCCTCCCCCGCACGAACGGCGGCCGCCCCCCCCCGTCCGAGGGGTGGGCGGCCGCCGTTCGCGCGGGCCGGCTCAGAGACCGTAGGACTTGCCGATGACGTCCCGCTGGATCTCGCTGGTCCCGCCGTAGACCGTGGAGACGACCGCGGCCCGCAGGTGGCGCTCCATGTCGAACTCCGTGGTGTAGCCGTAACCGCCCATCATCTGCATGCCCTCCAGGGCGGCCCGCTTGGCGAGTTCTGTGGCTTTCAGCTTGGCCATGGACGCCTCGCGCGGGAACAGCCGGTCCGGCTGCGCGTCGCAGTCCAGAGCCACCTCGCGCACCAGCAGCCGGGTGCACTCGATCTCGGTGGCGAGATCGGCGATCCGGTGCCTGAGCGCCTGGAAGGAGCCGACGGGCCGTCCGAACTGCTCGCGTTCGCGGACGTAGGCGACGGCGTCGTCGAAGGCGCGGCGCGCCAGGCCCAGCATGTTCGCGGCCAGGAAGAGCCGCTCGTGGTTCAGGCCGGCCATCAACTGCCGCCAGCCGTCGTCCACCCGGCCGACGACGGCGTCCGCGGGCAGCCGCACGCCGGTGAGGAAGACGTCGTTGACCTCCCGGCCGCGCATGGTCTCGATGCCCCGCACCTCCACGCCCGGGGCGTCGGCGGGCAGATGGAACATGGTCAGCCCGCCGTGCTTGTCCTCGCCGGTGCGGGCCACCAGCAGGATGCCCTTCGCACAGTGCGCGTTGGAGATCCAGGTCTTCTGACCGTCGATCACCCACGTGCCGTCCCGTTCCCGCCGGGCGCGGCAGCGCAGCGCGCCGACGTCCGACCCGGCCCCCGGCTCCGACATGGCGATGGACAGCACGTCGCCGCGCACGGCGCCGGACAGCACCTCCTGCCGCTGCCGCTCGGTGCCGAACCTCTCGTACGCCTTCGCGGCGATGACGGTGGTGACGAAACCTCCGCACGGGACCATCCCGTACGAGGTCTCCTCCAGGAAGAGGCAGGCGTCGGCCAGCCCGCCGCCGGCGCCCCCGTACTCCTCGGGCAGGCACACCCCGAGCCAGCCCAGGTCGGCCAGCCTTCCGTACAGCCCGGGGTGGTGGGCCTCGCGGCCGCCTCCCGTCAGCGCGTCACGCTGCCCCCGGGTGCCGCACTCGCGCTTGGCGAAGTCGCGCACGGCCGCGGCGAAAGCGGTCTGTTCCTCGGTGAGTCGACTGCCCATCAGGTCCTCCGGGTTCCGGGTGCCGGTCGGCGGCTCGGTCAGGGTCGGGCAAGCAGCAGAGTTACAAAGACATGCTAGATGTTTCAGAGTCTCTCGCGGGGGTGTTCGCCGGTATCGTGAGGAGCACCATGAGAACTGACACGAACGACTCGTGGCTCGCCCGGGCCCTCGCCCAGCCGGAGCCGGAGGACCCCGTGGCGCGCGGGATCCTCGACGCAGCACTGGAGCAGTTCACCCTCCTGGGCCTGCGTCGCTCCTCCATGGACGACGTCGCCAAGCGGGCCGGCGTCTCCCGGGTCACCGTCTACCGGCGCTTCCGCACCAAGGACAAGCTGGTCGAGGAGACCCTGCTGCGCGAGCTCGGCCGCTTCTTCCAGCGGCTGGACGCGGCGGTGGCGGCGCTGCCCACCATGAAGGAGCGGGTCGTCGAGGGCTTCGTGGTCGCCCTGCGCCACACCCGCGCCCATCCGCTCTTCGGTGGCCTGCTGCGCCTCGAACCCGAGCTGGTGCTGCCCTACCTGACCGTGCAGGGCAGTTCCTCGCTCTCCGCCACCGTCGAGTACCTGACGGTCCATCTGCGCCGCGCGCAACAGGTCGAGGGCCGCCCCGACGACGACCTGCGGCCGGTCGCCGAGCTGATGGTGCGGGTCGCCGTGTCCTTCCTGCTCAACCCCGCCAGCTGCATCGAGATGGAGGACGAGGACCAGGCCCGGGCCTTCGCCCGCCGCTACCTGGCCCCGCTGCTGGAGGCCTGACCGGCCGGAGCGTCCGGCCGGCCGGTCCGGTCCGCCGGGCGCCGCCCGGTCGTTCAGCGGCGCCGGTGCAGTGCCCGGGCCAGCCGCACCGCGCGCTCCCGCGTGGCGGCCGGAACCCCGAAGGAGGTCAGCGCGATCGGCGGGGTGAACCGCTGCACCGTCGTCGACTGCACGCAGGTGAAGGCGCGCAGGCCTTCCGCGCCGTGGATCCGCCCGAAGCCGGAGTCCCGCGAACCGCCGAACGGCAGCGCCGGCACCGCCGCGAAGCCCAGCACCGAGTTCACCGACACCGCACCCGCGCGCAGTCGCGCCGCGACGGCCGCGCCGGCACGCCCGTTGCGGCAGAACACCGCGGCCCCCAGGGCGTAGCGCGAGGCGTTGGCCCGCTCCACCGCCTCGTCCACGTCGGCCACCGCGTTGATCGCCACGACCGGCCCGAAGGTCTCCTCCGCCATCGCGGCCGCGTCCTCCGGAACGCCGGTCAGCACGACCGGCGCGACGAACGGAGCGCGCACCGACTCCGGCCCGCCCAGCAGGGCCCGCGCACCCGCCGAGACCGCGCCGGCCACATGCCGCTCGACGACCGCGACCTGGTCCGGCAGGGTCATCGGGCCGTAGGACGCGTCCGCCCCGGCACCCGGGCGCAGTGCCCCGGCCCGCTCGACCACCCGCTCGCACAGCGCCGCGTGGATCCCCCGCACCGCGTAGACCCGCTCCACCCCCGCGCAGGTCTGGCCCGCGTTGCTCAGCGCCCCCCACACGATCGCGTCGGCGGCCGCGTCCAGGTCCGCGTCCGCCGTGACGATCACCGCGTCCTTCCCGCCGCACTCGGCGAGGAACGGCGTCAGCGTCTCGGCGCACACCGCCATCACCTTGCGGGCCGTCCCCGGCGAACCGGTGAACGCGAGCTTGTCGACCCCGGACCGGGCCAGGGCGTCCCCGGTGGACGCCGCGCCGGTGACGGTGGTGAGCAGCCCGGTATGCCCGGGCACGGCGGCGTCGAACAGCTCGGCGAGCAGCACCCCGGTGCCCGGGGTCAGCTCGGACGGCTTGAGGACCACGGCGTTCCCCGCGGCCAGGGCGTAACCGACGGAGCCCATCGGGGTGTACAGGGGGTAGTTCCAGGGGCCGATCACGCCGACCACACCCAGCGGCCGGTGCACCAGCGAGGCCCGCTGGTGGACGGTGAACAGTCCGGTGCCCACCTTCCGCCGGCGCAGCACGCGGTCGGCGTTGCGGGCGGCCCAGCCCAGGTGCTCCAGCGTGAGGACGACCTCCAGCGCGGCGTCACCGGCCGGTTTGCCGGTCTCCTCGGCGATGGCGGCGGCCACGGTGTCCAGGTCGGTGGCGAGGGCCTTCTTCCAGCGCAGCAGGTGGTCACGGCGTCGGGGGGCGGGCAGCGCCGCCCAGCCGGCCTGGGCGGTCCTGGCCCGGTCCACGGCGCGGGAGACTTCTTCGGGCCCGTCCACCGGGTGTGCGGCGATCGGCTCGCCGGTGGCGGGGGAGTACGTGGTGAAGGTGGCGGTGCGGGGTGCGGTGGCCGGGGTGGTGTCGGTCATCGGCTCTCCTGACGGGGAACGTGGGGGGCGGACGGCCCCGCCGGAGCGGAGCCCCGTTCCGGCGGCGTCGCGTCCTGGAGCGGGGTCGGGGGACGGGAGTGCGCCCAGTGCGGACCCAGGTCGTCCAGGGTCCAGCCGAAGGGGTAGGTCCGCGCCCTGGGCTCGCGCGGGAACCGCTCCGGTCGCGCGGGCAGCAGGCGGATCAGCGCGGCCCGGACGCGGAACACGCGGTGGACCGCGGCCCGCAGCCAGTGCGGCTCCGGGCGGAAGCCGAGCGCCTCCAGCAGTGGTTCGTCCAGGACGGCGAGCACGACCCGGGACGCCGTCCGCCGCACCGGGGCCGGGTACCAGGAGGCCAGGATCCGCAGGGTGGCCGCGGCGACCCTGCGGTTGGCGGGGTCGTAGGCGAACATCTCCCGTTCGTAGGCGTCGTGGAGCCGCTCGAACGCGGCGTAGGTGTCGGGCGCACCGGAGATGCCCATCATCTCGCCCATCCGCCGGCCCACCAGCGCCAGGCTCTCCGTCTCCTGCTCGGACAGGCGCCGCCAGCCGAACCGGTCGATCCACCGCTTCGGCCCCACCACCGTGGTGGCCAGGACGTAGAGGAAGTCCTCGTCGGGAATCCGGTACCGGCCGTGTATGCGGTTCAGGTGACGGGCGGCCGCCCGGCCGTGCTCCGAGTCCGTCCCCGCGCGGACCATCTCGTAGGTGAGCAGCACCGTGTCGTCGTACCGCTTCTGGCCGGCGCGCTCGAACTCCTGGGTGCGGTCCAGGAGGCGGGAGATGCGCGGGACGCCGTAGTCGCGCAGGAACGCGATCGAGGCCCCGTGGAGATAGTCGCGGGGGAACTCGTAGTGGACGATCCACCGGTAGATCTGCTCGAAGTCCTGCTGCGGATCCATCTGCCGGATGCGGCGGAGCCGGCTGTAGCGGCCCATGGATGATCCCTCCTGTCGGAACCGCGGCCACCGGCTCGCGGTGCGCGTGGTCGTGCCGGCCGTACGGGATTCCTGGGGAACACCCCCTGTGAGTCGAAGATACTGAAACTATTGAGTTGTATCATTGGGCGTCAATACCCTTAACGGGAGCGAGAGTTGCAGACCCGATCTCCTCCAGGGCCTGCCGTGAGGTGCCGGGCCGGTGCCCGCACCGCCTGCGGACGACCTCTGCGCACCCGACGAAGCCGCCACGGACGGGGCGGAACCTGACGAAGTGCTACTGGTGCGGCGGCGCGGGTCGAGGGGTGCCCCCGCCCGTGCCTCGGCCACCCGTGCGCCGATTACCCCCTAGGGGTATTGGGGAAGGGGAAGGGTTCCCGTGTTCTTCGTCGTCCCGCTGGAGCCTCCTCTACTACGCCTCCTATGTCCTGATCACGTCTTTCGTGCTGGTCAACGTCCTCATCGGGGTGGTGCTCACCTCTCTCGAGGAGGCCAAGGAGATGGAGAGCGAGGAACCGCCGCTCCTCCCCGGGCGGCAGGCCCCCGACGGCGACGACCCGCTTCTGGACCGCATCACCGCGGCCCGCCACGCCCTGGACGAGCTCGAACGCGAACTCGCCCGGACCGCGCCGCCCGGCTCCCGGAACTGACCGCGGACGGGCAGACGGGGAGACGGGCGGACGGCGGTGGCCCGGTGGACGGCGGTGGCCCGGTGGACGGCCCGTGCCCGGCCGGCCGGAAGTCCCCGCAAGCCCGACGGGACCCGTCACGGGGAACCGCGGAGGCACAAGGCACACTCTGCGGGTAACAAGCACTGTGAGACGAAGGACGAACGCACATGATCACCCTCACGAAGGAAGACGGCCCGGCCGACCTGGACGGAGTGACCCACCTGTCCATCGGGGTCTCCTGGGACCCCACCGCCGGCAGCAGCGGCGGGGTGCTGGGCAAGCTGCGCCGCAAGTCCGGCACCGACCTCGACCTGATCGCCGTCGCCATGCAGGGCGGGGACCCGGTGCGCCTCGCCGGCCTCGACTCGCTCGACCCCATGGGCAACGGCTCGCTGGTGCACAGCGGCGACAACCAGACCGGGCGCGGCGACGGCGACGACGAGACGGTGACCGTCGAGTTCGCCCGGGTACCGTCCAACATCACGTCGATCGTGTTCGTCGCCGCCGCCTACAAGAAGGGCAGCTCCTTCCAGAAGGCGCGCAACATCAGCTTCAAGGTCTACGACGCCACCGGGGGCAACTCCCAGCAGGTCGCCGACATCTGGCCGAGCCTGCTCACCCAGGACAACGGCTGCGCCGTGGCCAAGGCCGTCCGGGTCGGCGGCAGCTGGAAACTCGAAGTCATCAACGTCACGGGCAAGGTCAAGCAGGGCGACGAACACGCCCTGATGCGTTTCGCCGTCAGCAAGTGACCTACGTACGGGGGTTGGTGTGAGCCAGGTGCTCTATGGCGAACGATCGTGGAATCCGCTGGCGCGGACCGTGGAGTTGACCGAGGACCGGCTGCGGATCGGCGGCCGGACGACGCCGCTGGACGAGCTGAACCTCGCGGCCATGGCCGAGGCGTTCCAGCGGGGGTGCTGGCTCGGGGGCGGCGGGACGGAACGCCCGCTGGAGCGGCTGCCGGAGGGGTTCGGGGTCGTCCCGGTGACCCGTGCCACCGGCACCACCACGCCGGTGAGGACGCGGCAGACCGCCGGGTTCGCCCGCACGCTGGGGGAGTTGGCGGTACGGCGGTGCGGCGGGCCCGGGGGCGTGGCCGCCCTGGCGGCCCGGGCCCGGGCCGAGGGCGTACCGCTGTGGATCGCGCGGCGCTTCGCGCCCGGACCCGCCGGGCCGGTCACCGTCGCCGTGGACCGGCGCCTGGTGCGCGTGGACGTCTGGGGACCGCACGCCCCCGTCGTACGGATCCGGGCGCCGCACGGCTTCCGCCGCGACGCCCTCGAACCGTCCGGCGGCCTGCGCCTGACGATCGGCGACGCCCCGGCAGAGATCGTTCTGAGGAAGAAGCTGCGCAGGTCCAGGAGTTCCGTGGAGGTGCGACTGCCCGGCCAGTGCTGGGTGCTGCGGCGGGAGAACGCGGAGAGTTCGTGGCTGCTGCGCGACGAACGCAGAGTGGCGCTGCTGACGCGTCCCCCGCGCCGGCCGGTGCCCGAGCCCGGCTCGGTGCTGCTGCCGCTGGCCCCCGTGCGGTACGAGAGCCCCGATCCGCTGGACGCCGTCATGGCGCACGCTTTCGCCGTCGCGTTCGGGATCGGCGACACGACGGGCCTGGCACGGTTCCGGCCGGAACGGCGCCGGGTGAACGGGGGCGAACCGATCGCCGCCGACGAAGCGTGGAACCGTCCCTGGTTCAGCAACCTCGGCCAGGGCAGGGACGACAACGAACCCGGCGGCGGCGACGGCTGGGGAGCGGACGGCGGCGACGGCGGCGACACCGGCGGGGGCGGGGACTTCGGCGGGGGCGGGGGCGGGGACGGCGGGGGTGGCGGGGGCGACTGACCGCCGGCCTCCCGCTTCCGGGCCGACCGCCGGAGGCTCCGCGCGTGCGGGGCCGGCCGCCGGGGCGCTCCGCCGGGCGGGGGAGCGCGGGAACACCCCCGCCTCAGATCGTCATCGCCTCCTGTATCCAGCGGTTGACGCGGTACGGCAGCCACCACTGCACCCCGCCGACCGCGAGCACGAGCCGCTCCTCGCGGAAGTCGGCGAGCGCGTCCGTCGGCACCGCCGACGCGGGAGCCCCGTACGCCAGGAGCCCGATCGCTTCCTGGTAGTGCGGCTCGTCCACCGTGAACCGGCGGAGATCCCCCCAGCGGCGGTCGCGGATCTGGACGAAGCCCGGCCCCTGTCGCCAGAGGCACTTGCCGAGGTAGTGGCCGTTGCGCCAGGTCCGCAGCGCCTCGTCCGCCCCCGCCGGGTCCACCCCCTCGATCCGCTGCGGCGGCTGGAGGTGGCTCAGGAGGCGGCCGATGTCCTCGGCGGCCGTCGGGCCCCCGTCCGGATCCGGCCGCAGGTCCCACTCGACGAGCACCGCACGGGCCGTCAGGTCCCTGACCAGACTGAGGGTTCGCACGGCACGGGCCGCCGCGTCCGGCGTCGCCGTGTCCGCGAGATCCACGACGTCGGACAGCCGGACGCGGCGCGCGCCCAGTTCCCAGAGCCGGTCGCACTCCTCGGCGACGGGACCGGTCAGCGCGAGGTCGCCGAGGAACATCCCCGGCAGCGCGCAGGCGACGGGGTCGTAGTCACGCCAGACGGCGGCGGACGCGGTGAGGGTGGAGCGGGGACTCATCGGACTGGCCTCCAGGTGCGCCTGAACGGTCGGACGGCGGGGGAAAAGAGAGGAATGGGAGGGAATGGGAGGGGAGGGGAGGGGAGGGAGGAGGAAAGGCGGGTCAGACTCCGGTCATGTGCGGTTCGGCCGGTTCGGCGGCCGGTTCGGCGGCCGGCACGGGTGTCGCGTACCGGTGCCGCATGAAGTCCAGGCGCAGCAGGTCCTCGTTCACCGCCGAGGGCGCGACGTGCACGTACTGCCCGTTGTCGGTGAAGACCAGCCCGAGCCCCACCCAGCGGTCGAGCAGCTCCTGCACCTCGTCCTCCTGGACCGCCCGGCCCGGCACCCGGCCCGCGGCCTTGCGGGTGAGGGCCGAGGGTGTGTGCGGCTGGTCCAGGAGCCGGAACACGGCGATCTCGTACGGGTCGGTCAGCTCCATCGCCCGCCACTCGAAGGCCCGGCGCCTGCTGACCAGGACGATGCGGTCGCCCAGGTCGGCCTGCGTGAGACGCGCGTCGGCGTGGTGCTTGCGCCAGGCGGCGAGCGCGGCGTTGAGCGCGGTGACGGTGGGTTTGCCGATGCCCCGCTCCGGCGCCTCGAAGACATAGGCGAGGCCGTAGAGCTCCTCCTCCGGCAGGTCGTAGGTGAAGCGGTAGTGTGCCTCCGGGCGCAGGCCGGAGAAGCCCAGCTCGGGCCGGTTGAAATAGGGGCTGAACCGTTCGATGGCGATACGGGCCGAGAGGTCGACCGGCGGGTTGAGGTGTTCCAGCGCCGGTATCTGCGCGATGACCGGGTCGTAGTCCTCCGCGCTCTCCCCCGGGAAGCCGTGCAGATAGTTCCAGGACACCGACAGGCCGGTCTCGGCGCCGTCGCGGAGCATGCGTACGTTCTGGCAGCCGCTGACGCCCTTGTCCATCAGGTCCAGGACCCGGCTGTTCAGGCTCTCGATGCCCGGCTGCACGTAGATCAGGCCCGCGTCGGAGAGCGTACGGAGGTGGGCGCGGCGCATGTTGGCCTTGATCTCGATGTGCAGCCGCAGGTCGTAGCCGCTCTCGATGATCCGGGGCAGGACGGTGGAGAGGTAGCCCATGTCGAGGATGTTGTCGACCACGTACATGTCCAGCACACGGTGGCGGCGGGCGAGATCCATGATCTCGTCGTAGAAGGTGTCCGGGCTCTTGCTGCGGAACTGCATGAAGGAACCGTTGAGTCCGCAGAACGTGCAGTGGTGCTTCTCGCCCCACCAGCAGCCTCTGGCGCCCTCGACGACGAGCTTGGGCTCGACCCAGTTGCGGGCCACGGAGGTGCCGAGGCGTTCGAAGTAGCCGCTGTAGTCGGGCGGCAGGATGGTGGCGGGCGGCAGCGGGCTGGTGGCCATCGCGTTGGCGGTGCTCGCACCGTCCGGACCGCGGTGGCACAGCCCGGCCACGGTGGAGAGGTCCGGGTGTTCCTCACCGAGCGCGGACAGGAGCCGCGGGAACGCGGCCTCGCCCTCGCCCCGGATCACGTAGTCCACGAACGGGAAGTTGCGGTGGACCGTCGCGCCCTGCTCGCCGTCGCAGTTGGCGCCGCCGATGACGGTCACGATGTGCGGCGCGAGCTGCTTGACCCGGCGGGCGGCCGCGAGCGCGGCGGTGTTCTGCTGGAAGGTGGAGGTGAAGCCCACGACGTCGGGTGCCTCGTCGACGATGCGCCGGGCGATGTCCGCCACGAACTCCGGCACCAGCCGGTGCAGTTCGCGGGTCATCCGCATCCGGGACGCGTTGAGCTTCCCCTTCATCGCGGCGGCGAACTCCTCGTCCCGCCAGTCGGGGTCGTCGTAGAGCGCGGAGGAGAAGACCCAGTCGCCGCAGCCCATGAAGTAGGAGGCCAGCGCGTAGTACTCGTAGTCCTCGGCGGTGAACTCCATGCGCCGGGTGATCCAGTCGGTGAACTCGAGGTTGGCGTGCAGGACTTCGGCACTGCCGTCCGGCACGTGCTCGTCCACACTCCGCTTGAGGATTCCCAGGGCCAGCGACGGAAGGTCGATGGGTGACCAGGGCATGTTGACCAGCAGTACGCGCATGTCAGCTCCTCGTGGGACGGCCGGAAGACGGGGAACGGAGAACGGGGAACGGGGAAGACGGCGGAAAAGGGAGCCGGGACGGACAACCCCGTTGCGGCGGACGCCCCTGGGGTGACGGGTCGACCGGCCGGCCCGGCAGCGGTGGCCGCCGGGCCGGCCGGCGGGGATCAGTCCTCGTCCGCGTCCTCCGCGTTGCGGAACGGGATGGTGACCGTGACGCCGACGCTCGGCTTCCGGTTCTCCTCGTCACCCTCGAGCGGGTCGTTGTGGATGATGTCCTTCTGCATGGGCGGTTCTCCTCTCGGTGTGTTCGGCGGTGTCCGTCCCGGCCGCCGCCGTGGTACGGACGCGGCCGGGATCCCCCCTCCGGTCGGCGGGGGGCGTCTTGGGGGCGCGGTGCGTGCCGCGCAGCTCGCGGTCGAGGAAGACCACGGCGCGGCGCAGTACGGCGACGTGGTCGCCGCCCTCGTAGCCGTCGTGCCCGCTGTCGAGCCACATCGACTCGTGGCGGGCTCCGGCGGCGCGCAGCGCGGCGAGGTAGTTGCGCACCTGGCCGGGCGGGCACTTGGCGTCCCGGGTGGCGGCCACGACCAGCAGCGGTGCCCGCACGCGCGAGGCGTACCGGATCGGTGAGCTGCGGGCGTACGCCTCGGGCACGTCGTCGGGTGTGCCTCCGTACAGGCGTTCGTCCAGGGTGCGCAGCGCGGGCGTGGTGGTGCGGTAGGCGGCGACGCCGTCGGCGACGGGCTTGACGGCGACGCCCGCCTGCCACAGCCCGGGGCGGGTACCGAGGGCCAGCAGCGCCAGGTAGCCGCCCCACGAGGTGCCCCACAGTCCGACGGCGTCCGGGCGCACCAGCCCGCGCCCGATCAGATCGGCGCGCACCGCCACCAGGTCCTCGACCTGCGTGAGCCCCACGCCCGCGCCGAAGGCCCGGCGCCAGCGGGGGCCGTAGCCGGTGGAGCCGCGGTAGTTGACGCGTGCGACGGCGAAGCCCGAGGCCACGAGCGAGTGCACGACACCGTCGTAGGCGTCGCGGTCGTGGTCGGCGGGGCCGCCGTGCACGAGGAAGACGACGGGCGGCGGCGCGCCCCGCCCTCCGGTCGCCCGGACCTCACCGGCTTGGGCCTCGGAGGTTCCGCCCCGCGGGAGTCCGGGACCCCGGGGCGTGCCGTGGCCCTCGGGGAGGCTGAGCCAGGTGTGCACGGGGCCGTCCGGGGTCGGCGTCCACAGGTCGCGGTGGTCGCCCGGTACGCGCCCCGGCACGGTGCCGAGGGCCGGCAGCGCGGTGCCGGCCGTGGAGTGCATGCGCGGCGGATGGGCCGTGTCCGTCCACAGGTAGTGCACATCGCCACCGGCCCGCGGCGCCGCGTCCAGCAGACTGCCGGGCGGTGTCGGCACGCGCGTGAGGGTGCCGGTGTCCAGGCGGGCCCGGTGCAGGGTGCTGCGGCCGTGGCGGTCCTGGCGGATCAGGACGGTACGCCCCTCGTCCTCGTCCGGGTACCAACGGGCGGTGATCTCACTGTCGAACGCGCACCACGGGTACGTACGGATCCCGGTCTCCGGCCGCCAACTGGCCAGCAGATAGCGGTCGTCGTCCTCGCGCACCAGCAGCAGTTCGTCGCGTCCGGCGGTGGGCGCGAAGCCGAGCGACCAGAGTCTGCCGTGTTCCCCGGAGCCGGAGAGCACGGCGCGCGGTGTGCCGTCCGCGGCCAGGACGGTCACGGCGTGCGCCGAACCGGCGGGCCCGCTGATCGCCAGCAGACCGGCCGCGGCGGTGATCCCGGACAACGTGGCGTGCTGGTCGACGCGCGTCACCACCCGTGCGGAAGCGCCGCGCCGGCCCAGGTGGACGGTGGTCGTCCGGCCGTCCCCCAGCCCCATGGCGACGATCCCGTCGTCGCTCACCGCCAGGCCCCGCGGGGTGCCCGGGGGCACGCCGGTCAGCCCGGGGAGGTCGGGGCCGCCGCGGAAGGGCTGGAACCGCCAGTGCCCCTCGCCGTGCGCGTCCTCGTCGAACCACCACACGTTCGCGTCCCGGTCGATCGTTCCGTGCAGGGTGCCCCGCGGCCGGTCGGTGACCTGGCGGGCGCGCCCGGCACCGGCGTCCCAGGCGAACACCTCGCACCGGCCTTCCGCGTCCGCGGTGAACGCCATCAGCCTCGGATCGGCGGCGCAGACCTCGGGCAGGGCGGCGAGGTAGACCTGGTAGCGGGATCCGGTCACCTGCCTCGCCCCCTCGCCGGAACGTCTCCCGCCGGTGCGGCCTTCGCCGGTACGCCCGGCGCCAGGACGCGTCCCGCGCCGAGGGTCGTGTGCAGAGCGAGCAGGACCAGCACTGCGGCGGAGGCGAGCGCGGGCACCGCGGCCCCCGCGTGCACCGTCAGGAACCCGGCGAGCGCGGGCGTCACAGCGGCGGCTCCGCCGGCGGCGGTGGCGAGCACGGAACCCGCGCGGGCCTGGAGTCCGGGCGGCGTCCCCTGGATGGCCCGGGCCTGGAGGATCACGGTGGCCGGCGGCATGATCAGGCAGAACCCGCCGAACAGCGCCCCGTACGCCCACGGCCCCCCGGCCGTCGCGAGCGCGGCGGCGAGCGGGACCATGAGCCAGGACACCGTCACCACCGCCCGCACGGGACTGAGCCGGCGCACCAGCCGGGGCGCGCCGAGCGAACCGGCGAGCCCGGCGGCGCCGGACAGCGCCAGGACCAGACCCATGGGCGTGCCGCCGTGGCCGCTCTCCTGCAAGGTGAAGACGGCGTCGTAGTACAGCGCGGCCAGCACGCCGTTGACGGTGGTGGTCCACACGAGTACCAGCCGCAGCAGGGGCGTCGTCCGCACGAGCCGGACTCCGGCGCTCAGCTCGGCGGCCAGAGCGGACCGGGTGCCGCGTGCGGAGCGAGGCGCGGGCGGTGGCACGGGCCGCGGCACGGAGCCGTCAGGTGCCGCGCTCCCGGCCGGCTCCGACGGCCCGCCGGCGAGGTCCGCCGCGTCCGCCCGGCACGTCGTGCCCGCCGCGTCCGCGCCGTCGGTCCGGTCGGCCCGCAGGTGCGAGCGCATGGCCCGGACGCAGACGGCCGTGACGGCGTACGAGACGGCGTCCAGCACGAAGGGCAGCGCGCGCGAGACCTGGTACAGCATGCCGCCCAGAGCGGGTCCCGCGACCAGGGCGCCCCGGTCACCCGCCTCCAGCCCGGCCACCACGCGCGGGAGGTTCCCGGGCGTGGAGATCAGGGACACCGTGCCGCGGGCCGCCGCCTCGTAGCAGGTGGTGGCGGTGCGTTCCACGAGTACGGCGGCGAGCAGGTGGACCAGTGAAGGCCGTCCTTCCGCGACGGCCAGGGCCACGGCCACGGAGCCCATCGCGAGCGCCGAGACCACCGCCGACCAGAACATCACCCGCTTGCGCGCGCCACGGTCGGCGGGTACGGCGACGAGCGGGCCGAGCACCAGTCCCGTCGCCGTAGACACCCCCGCGACCAGCCCCACCACCGCCGGCGAGTAGCCGAGCCCGAGGAGCAGCAGCGGCAGGACGACCCCGGACGCCTGGCTGCCCAGGGAGTCGGCGGCGTTCGCGCACCAGAAGAGCCGCACGTCGCGGGTGGCGGGCTCGGTGTCCTCGGCGGGCTCGGTGCCCTTGACCAGCACCGGGGGAGTCGAAACGGCCGGGACGCGCGAGGCCCCTGTTTCGGGAACAGAAGATCCCACGCGCAGCCCTCCCCGTTTCCGCCGTCACACTCGAAGTCGCATGCGAGATGGCATGCGAAGTAGCGCCACAGTTGGCAAAGATGTGTAGAAAAGGTGCAGGAACTGAAACAGTCGGGAGCTTAACCAGGCGCCGACGCGGAGGACAAGGACGCCTGAACGAGGGCTGGTTCGATTTTGCACGAGCGGTGCGGGGCGCGCCGGGGCCCCCGTGCGACAGCATCGGGGCGAGCGGTTCTCGCCGCGCCCGCCGTCCGCGATCACCGCGCCGGGGTGGCGAATCGGGGCGGCGACGGTGCGGCGCCCGGTGTTCCGGCTTCGCTTTGGCATTCGCGGCGTCGAACGAACCTTCCGGGCGGGCGGAGCCCTTCGCGGATCGTCGCCGACCACGCCGGGGATGCGCCGTAATGCGCCACTCCGCGTGGGGAACGGCATCTGAACTGCGCGGGGAACAGGACGGGGCGCCGCCGGCCGGCCCCGGCCGCACCGTGCGCCACGACGCCCCGCCACGACCGCCGGACACGCCCGCCACACCCGTCGCCGGCGGCGTACACGGCCTTCCCGGTGGTGAACGCGGCCCCGCCGACGCCGCGCCGTACGCCGCGCACCTCACCGGAGGAGAAGGCCCCGACGCAAGCGCGCGGGTCCGTGCGATATCCGGAATCCAACTCGCCGGATATCGCCGGACCGACGGCGACGGCTCGAGTTATTGGCCGGAAACGTACGAGAGGCGAGCGGGAAAGAGCCAGGAGGGAAAGGAAATCCGAGATCGTCCTCGGGGCGCCGCGGCCTGCTCTGCCGAAGGCGGACGGTCCGTACCGGCCGCCGCGGCGTCGGTGGCAGGTCGTGCTCCGGCCGCGGTGCGGGCCATGAACCCGAATCCTGGACACGGGTTGTGCGGCTGGGACCAGGTCGGCGCTCGCCCGTCCGGCCGGACGGCGCGACGTGAGGTCGATGACGGTCACCAGGCGGCAGAACTCCCGCCGTCGGTGGGCAGGCAGGCGGTCAGCGGCCGTAGGGACCGGGCGCGTGCACATCGATCCTTGCGGTGGGTGGATGTGCTTGGGCTGACGCGAGTGAGCTTCTGTGCTCCGGACCCGTTGACGGTGGTGGTCAGCATCACTACGTTACGCCTCGAACCTCCGGCACACCGAACCTTGTTCGAGATTTCGTACAATGGGAGCGCTCCCACCTCGCTTCGGCACCAACTGCCGGTGGGGGCCTCGAAACCTCCAGGCTCGAAAGGCAGGCCGACCATGCCAGGTTCCCCGGACCCCTCAGGCGCTGGTTGCGAAGGCTCAGAGGCTCAGCAGCCGTCGCCCCCGCCATGACCGGCACCGTACTGCCGCCGTGGCCGTCGGCAAGCCGGGCGACGCCTGGTGCACGACCGTCCTCGACCGGGAGTTCTCCACGGTCACTCCCGAGAACGAGATGCAGGACGGGCGCCACCGCATCGGAGCGCGGCACGGCGGGCCGGTGCTCCGGGCGGCCGGCTCGAGCGGCGGCGGCACGACGCGGGTGGTGATGGTCGACGGCCTCACCGTGGACGGCAGCTGGAACACCACCGGTACCGGCGCCGGGCGGGCGAGCACCGGCCTCACGGGCAGCCTGGTCCGGCTCCGCGTCCGCACCGACATCAGACCCGTCGCCGGCCGGCAGGCCCGGTTCTCCTGCAGCGCCGACAGCAGCAGCTACGTCTCCCCGGTCCCGCCTTCACCCTCAGCAACGCCTCGCAGTTCTTCATGGGTCATCGGTACGCCGTCTTCCACCACGCCACCAGATCACTCGGAGGCGGCGTGCGGGTGACGCGATTCGAGTCGGCAGCTCCGTAACCCTCGGCGACCCCAGCTCCGGGAGCACCTCCTGGAGCCTCCGACGAGCGGGCCGGGGGGACCGAGAAGGCGTGGATCAGGACCAACAGCCAAGAGGAGAAGAACATGACACAAGATCGGAATGAGCCCGCGAGCAGGGAGCAAGGGGCGCCGAGCCGGAGGACCGTCCTGGCGACGATGGGGGCCCTGTCGGTCCTCACGGCCACGGCGTCGGCCGCGGGGGCCTCGAGAGCCGCGGCCGCGACGACTGCCGCCACGGCGGTCATCGACCCGTCGGCGCGGCGGCAGACCATCCGGGGCTTCGGCGGCATGACCCACACGGCCTGGATCGGCGACCTGACAGCCGCCCAGCGGGACACGGCGTTCGGCACCGGCGAGGGCCGGCTGGGGTTCTCCGTGCTGAGGATCCCCGTCCCCGAGAAACAGGCGGACTTCAGCCGCGATCTGGCGACGGCCAAGCGCGCGACCGAGCTCGGGGCGACCGTCATCGCGTCGCCGTGGAATCCCCCCGCGAACATGGTGGAGACCTTCGTCCGCGGCAGTCAGACCGACGCGAAACGCCTCAGGTACGACATGTACGGGGCCTATGCCCAGCACCTGAACGACTTCAACGGGTTCCTGCGGAACAACGGGGTGAACCTGTACGGCATATCGGTGCAGAACGAGCCCGACTACGCCCATGACTGGACGTGGTGGACTCCCGCCGAAATGGTCCGGTTCCTGCGGGAGAACGCCGGCTCGATCGGCACCAGGGTCATCGCGCCCGAGTCCTTCCAGTACCTGAAGAACATCTCCGACCCGATCCTCAACGACTCCGCGGCGCTCGCCAACGTGGACATCATCGGGGCTCACCTCTACGGCACGCCGTACGCGAACTTCCCCTATCCCCTCTTCAAACAGAAGGGCGCGGGCAAAGAACTCTGGATGACCGAGGTCTACCACCCCAACAGCACCGATTCGGCGGACCTCTGGCCCCAGGCGCTCGACGTGGGGGAGCACATCCACCACGCCATGGTGGACGCCGAGTTCCAGGCGTACATCTGGTGGTACATCAGGCGCGGCTACGGCCCCATGCGGGAGGACGGCCAGATCAGCAAGCGCGGCGCCAACATGGCGCACTTCGCCAGGTTCGTGCGCCCCGGACATGTGCGGATCGAGGCGACGGCGAACCCGGCGTCGAACGTCTACGTCTCGGCGTACCTGGGTGGTGACTCCAGGGTCGTCGTCGTGGCCATCAACAAGGGAACCTCTGCGGTGAGCCAGCAGTTCACCCTGGCCAACAGCACCGCGTCCAGTGTCTCGTCCTGGCTGACCGACGCGAGCAGGAACGTCGCGCCCCAGGGCACGACCGGCGTGTCGAACGGCTCCTTCACCGGCACGCTTCCCGCTCGAAGCGTGACGACGTTCGTGACCGGTGCGACCGGGACTCCCGTCGGGGTCGACACGAGTGCGTGGTACGTGCTGACGAACCGCAACAGCGGCAAGGCGCTCGACCTGTACAACCTCGCCACCGCCGACGGCGCGCGCATCACCCAGTGGTCGCGCAACGACCAGGCGCAGCAGCAGTGGCAGTTCGTCGACTCGGGCGGCGGTTACCACCGCCTCAGGTCCCGGCACTCGGGAAAGGTCCTCGAGGTCCTCGACCGGTCCACCGCCGACGGCGCGGGCATCGTCCAGTGGACCGACCGCAACGACGCCGACCAGCAGTTCAGGCTCGCCGACTCGGACGGTGGCCACGTACGCCTGATCAATCGCAACAGCGGCAAGGCGCTCGAGGTGCAGAACGCCGCCACCGCCGACGGCGCCAACGTCGTCCAGTACACCGACTGGGGCGGTACCAACCAGCAGTGGCAGCTCGTGCGGGTCGGCTGACAGCCCCTCTTCCCGCGGGCCGCGGCCTGCTTCGCCCGGCTCGTGTCCGGCGCGGACCAGGACTTGCCTGCCACGCCGGGCAACCGTGCGCACCCGCGGCGCGTGGCCGGGACGGCCGGGCCGCGCCCGCCACGGCCACCAGCGGCCGGCCGCCGAGTCCCGGCCGGCCGTGTGGAGCGGGACCGACGCGAACGGCACGAGGCCAACGGGCGCGAAGCGATGCCGGTCGTACGCACCAGGCGCTCGCGGCGCCGACACCCTGGCGCGTCCGATCGTCCGTGTACCCGAACGGAGGAGAGGATCGTCCGATCGAGAAGTCGGCGAACTCGAGGTCGCCGAAGCCGATGTGCGGGCCGTGGGCGCGGCGGCCCCCATCGCGGAAGCGGGCATGTCCCGGCGCGGGCGAGGATCACCCTCTGCTGCTGCTCGCCCGCGTCGGCATCCCGGGCGGCGGACAACTCCCGCGCTCCCGGCAGGTACCGGGGATCCACCGCACCCGGCGGTTCCTCCAGGCGGTACCCGATCTCGTGGCCGGCGAGCCGGACATGGCGTGCTGCGAAGTGTCGCTCACCGACGGGGTGACCGTCGGCGGCGGCAGCGGCCCGACCGCCGCTGACCAGGACCCGGGCCGGCGCCCGACAGCACGTGCACCCTGCCCAAGGCCGCGGGGCCGCCGCCCGGCAGGGCCGGATCGTCCACCCCCAGGTACGCGAAGGAGCGCAGGGTCACCTGGCCGTGGAAGCTGACGATGCCGACCATCCGGCCGGTCGTTCCGCCGGCGACCTCGGTGGACGGATGACGGCCGCGGAGAAGGCCGACCAGGTCCGCAACCGCAAGAAGCTCGGCTCCCGCGGTGGCCGGGCGCCGAAGTTCGACAAGATCGATTACAAGGAACGCCATGCGGTGGAGTGCGGGATCAACCGGCTCAAGCGCCACCGGGCCGTGGCGACCCGATACGAGAAACTCGCCGTCCGTTACGAGGCGACCGTGCTGGTCGCAGCCATCAACGAGTGGTTGCGACCAGCACTTTCGCAACACGCCCTAGTGGGCGGGGCGGAACGGGCGCAGCAGGCGGATGCCGTCCTCGATGGATCCGTCCAACAGTTCGAGCATCTGCGGGACGAGTTCCCGCATCCGGGGCGCGGCGAGGTGTGCGTCGAGGTGGGCGCGTGTCTCCCAGCGTTCGTAGATGACGAACTCGCCAGGTCGGCCCTCGACTTCGTGGGCCTCGTAGTCGATGTTGCCGGGGTCGTTGCGCGAGGGGGTGACGGCGGCGGTGATGAACGCCTTGAGGTCGTCCTCCCTGCCCGCCTTCGCCTTCGCGTCCCAGACGACGGTCACGTAGCCGGTGCGTGTTGCGGTCATGGTGATTCCTTTTCTGTTCCGAGTTGTGTTCCGTGCTGACGGGCTGTGTGTCGTCGGTACCGAGCCGGGTCAGCTTTTGATGAAGTCAAGGAGGTCGGCGTTGACGGTGTCGGCATTGACGGTGCACATGCCGTGCGACAGGCCCGAGTAGACCTTCAGGTCCGCGTGCTCGACCAACGTGGCCGCCGAATGGGCGGAGTTGGCGATCGGGACGATCTGGTCGTCGTCGCCGTGCAAGAGGAGCGTGGGCACGTCGATCGCCCGGAGGTCGTCGGTGAAGTCCGTCTCCGAGAACGCTCTGATCCCCTCGTGGTGCGCCTGCGCGCTGCCGGCCATCCCCTGGCGCCACCAGTTCTGGATGATGCCCTGGGAGACGTCCGCGCCCGGACGGTTGAACCCGTAGAACGGCCCGGAGGCGATGTCGAGGTAGAACTGGGAGCGGTCGGTGCCCACGCCCTCGCGGAAGCCGTCGAAGACCTCCACCGGCAGCCCTGCGGGGTTGGATTTCGTTTGGACCATGAGCGGCGGGACCGCTGCGATGAGGACGGCCTTGGCAACCCGGCCGGCACCGTGCCTGGCGACGTACCGGGCGACCTCTCCGCCACCGGCGCAGTGGCCGACGTGGACGACGTCGCGCAGGCCGAGGTGCGCCACCACGGCGGCGGCGTCCGCCGCGTAGCGGTCCATGTCGTGCCCGTGGCCGACCTGGGCGGAGCGCCCGTGCCCGCGGCGGTCGTGGGCGACGACGCGGTAGCCCCGCCGGACGAGGAACAGCAACTGGGCGTCCCAGTCGTCCGAGCTCAGCGGCCAGCCGTGGTGGAACATGACCGGCCGGCCCGAGCCCCAGTCCTTGTAGAAGATCTCGACTCCGTCGCCGGTGGTGACGAACGGCATGGTCCGCTCCTCGTGGTCTCGCCCGGGTACCGGGCGGATTCGATGTCTCCACGAGAATGGCTCGGCCACCGTGCCGACAGCCTCCGTCAGCTGACTGACATCCGGCCGACGGCTCGCTTACGTCAGTACCGGGGCAGTGCTGAGACCCGACCGGTAGCTCTCAGTGGACGTTGACAGGTCATCTCATTTGGTGAGTCGGCGATAGCGGATGAGGGTGCAGGCGATGCTGGTGAAGGCCAGGAAGTGGCCGGCTTTGCGTTCGTAGCGTCTGTGGAGGCGGCGGCGGCCGGCGAGCCAGGCCATGGTGCGTTCGATGGTCCAGCGGTGCCGGCCCAGCCGCCGGCTGGAGTCCGTCCCCTTGTGGGCGATCCGGGGTGTGATGCGTCGGTCGCGTAACCATCGCCGCAGGTGGTTGTCGTCGTAGCCCTTGTCGCCGTGGAGCTCGCCGGGCCTGCGCCGTCGTCGGCCGCGCCGGGACCGGATCGGCGGTATGCCCTGCACCAACGGGATCAGAGCCTGGCTGTCATGGACGTTGGCGCCCGAGATGCCGACGGACAGGGGCAGACCGGTCCGCTCGGTGATCAAGCGGATCTTCGAGCCGTACTTGCCCCAGTCCACAGGATTCGGACCTGTCAGCTCCCCCTTTTCAGGGCCCGCATGTTCACGGAGCCGATCGCGCAGCGGGACCAGTCCCGCTCGCCACGGGCACCCGGCTCGTCGAGGATCAGACGGTGGAGCTTGGCCCACACCCGGGCCTTCGACCACTCGGTGAACCGCCGGTGGGCTGTGGCTCCCGACGGCCCGAACGACGCGGAAGGAAGCTGCTGCCAGGTGCAGCCCGACGTCGCGACGAACACGATCGCGGCCAGCACTTCCCGCTCCCCGTGTCGGCGTCGGCCACCGCCTTGCGGACGGGTCGGCGCCTCCGGAACCACCCGCTGGAACAACTCCCACAGCTCATCCGGCACCAGCCGCTCCACGATCCCCGCACCGGCAGATTACCGAACAGCCCAAATGAGATGACCTGTTGGCGAGACCTTGGCCCGGAAACGCCCCGGAACTGCTGGTCAGAGCTGGGGCACGGGTGGGAGATATCGGGAGTAAGGGTGTGTTTCCAGTCGCTACTTAGATGCGCTCCGAGAAGGGCGCCTGCCGGGCATCAGCCCTGTTCAGGCGCCCTTTTTCTGCGCCTAGAAGAAGCCCAGCTTCTTCGGCGAGTAGCTCACCAACAGGTTCTTCGTCTGCTGGTAGTGCTCCAGCATCATCTTGTGCGTCTCGCGGCCGATTCCCGACTGCTTGTAGCCGCCGAACGCCGCGTGCGCCGGGTAGGCGTGGTAGCAGTTCGTCCAGATGCGGCCCGCCTGGATGGCCCGTCCCGCGCGGTACGCCGTGTTGATGTCCCGCGTCCACACCCCGGCGCCGAGGCCGTACGACGTGTCGTTGGCGATCTTGACGGCGTCCTCGAAGTCGTCGAACGAGGCCACCGAGACGACCGGGCCGAAGATCTCCTCCTGGAAGATCCGCATGCGGTTGTCGCCCTCGAAGATGGTCGGCTGGACGTAGTAACCACCCTTCAACTCGCCGTCATAGTCGGCGCGTTCGCCGCCGGTGAGGATCTTGGCGCCCTCCTGCCGGCCGATGTCGATGTACGAGAGGATCTTGCTGAGCTGGTCGCCGGACGCCTGCGCGCCGATCATCGTGTCGGTGTCCAGGGGGTGTCCGGGCCTGATCAGTTCGGTGCGGGCGACGGCGGCCGCCATGAACTCGGAGTAGTTGCCGCGCTGGACCAGTCCACGCGACGGGCAGGTGCACACCTCGCCCTGGTTCAGCGCGAACATCGTGAAGCCCTCCAGGGCCTTGTCGCGCAGGTCGTCGTCCTTCTCCCAGACGTCGTCGAAGAAGATGTTCGGCGACTTGCCGCCCAGTTCCAGTGTGACCGGCTTCAGGTTCTCCGCGGCGTACTGCATGATCAGCCGCCCGGTCGACGTCTCCCCGGTGAACGCGACCTTCGCCACCCGCGGGCTGGACGCGAGCGGCTTGCCCGCCTCCTCGCCGAAGCCGTTGACGATGTTCACCACGCCCGGCGGCAACAGGTCCGCGACCAGGCTCATCCAGTAGTGCAGCGAGACCGGTGTCTGCTCGGCGGGCTTGATGACCACCGTGTTGCCGGCGGCGAGGGCCGGCGCGAGCTTCCACGTCGCCATCAGGATGGGGAAGTTCCACGGGATGATCTGCGCGACCACCCCGAGCGGCTCGTGGAAGTGGTACGCCACCGTGTCCTCGTCGAGCTCGCTGAGCGAACCCTCCTGCCCGCGGACCGCACCCGCGAAGTAGCGGAAGTGGTCGATGGCCAGCGGGATGTCCGCCGCCAGCGTCTCGCGGACCGGCTTGCCGTTCTCCCAGCTCTCCGCGACCGCGAGCGGCTCCAGGTGGGCCTCCATGCGGTCCGCGATCTTCAGCAGGATGTCGGAGCGCTCGCTCGCCGACGTCCGGCCCCAGCCCGGCGCGGCCGCGTGCGCCGCGTCGAGCGCCCGCTCCACGTCCTCCGCCGTGCCGCGGGCCACCTCGGCGAACGGCTGCCCGTTCACCGGGGACGGGTTCTCGAAGTACCGGCCGCGGGCCGGGGGCACGTACTCGCCGCCGATGAAGTGGTCGTAACGCGCCTGGTAGGAGACGATCGCGCCGTCGGTTCCGGGCGCCGCGTAACGGGTCATGGTGGATGGCCTCCCTCAGCAGCGCTGCCCGCCGTTGGGCAGCTCTGCGCGCGAGGCTAGGCAGGCCGACGTTGCATGCACGTTGCGCGGGCCAGGTGACGACCTGAGCCGTCCGGGCGGCGCGCTCGGGCAGCGCGCGGCGTCGACGGTGCCGGTCCGGGCGGGCGGCCGGTGATCAGCGGCGCGTCCACGACGTCGGCGCCGCCAGCTCCGACTCCAGCGCGGCCAGCCGAGTCCGTACCGCGGCCGTCGGCCGTGCCGTCGCCAGCGCCCGCCACACGTCGATGTCGTCCTCGCCCCACGGCGCGTGCGCCCAGTCGGCGAGCAGGTCGGGGTCCCGGCCGGCCAGCAGGGCGGCGCGCAGGCCGTCGGCCAGGCGGCTGCGGAGCCGTACCACCGCCGGTGCCCGCGACGCCGGCAGCGGCGGCCCGGTGTACGCCGTGACCGCGGCCGTGACCGCCCCGGCCGCCAGCCGCCGCTCCACGACGGCGATGTCCGACTCGACGGGGACGGTGAGCCGGTACGGCCGCGAGGCCAGCAGACCCGGTCCCAGCACCCCGCGCAGCCGGGCGAGTTCGACCCGCAGCGTCACCGGTGTCACCGACTCGTCCTCGTACAGCGCGCACAGCAGCTCGTCCCCGGTCAGCCCCTCCGGACGGCGGGCCAGCAGGACCACGATCTCGCTGTGCCGCCGGCTCAGCCTGATCCGTCGTCCGCCCACGGCGAGATGTGCCTCGTCGCGCCCCAGCACGGTCAGCTCGGGCGGGTCGGTCTCCGGCCGCTCCGGGGCGAGCAGCGCGAGGTGCGACTCCGCGGCCCGCGCGACCGCCTGCACGAAGCCCAGGCTGTGCGGATGCGCCAGCCCGTCGCCGCCGGTGATGTCCACCGCGCCCAGCACCCGCCCGGTCCGCGGATCGTGCACCGGCGCCGCCGCGCAGGTCCACGGCTGCACCCGCCGGATGAAGTGCTCGGCCGCGAACACCTGCACCGGCCGGTCCACGGCGACCGCCGTCCCCGGGGCGTTCGTCCCCACCGCGGTCTCCGCCCACCGCGCACCCGGCACGAAGTTCATCCGCCCCGCCTGCCGCCGGGTCGCCGGGTGACCCTCGACCCAGAGCAGCCGGCCGTGCGCGTCGCAGACCGCGAGGAGGTGTTCCCCGTCGGCGGCGAACGTGCCCATCAGCTCCCGGAACAGCGGCATCACCCGTGCCAGCGGATGCTCGGCCCGGTAGGCGCCGAGGTCCGCGTCGGTCAGCTCCACGTCCGCGGTGCCGTCCGGCCCGACGCCCGCCCGCGCCGATCGCCGCCACGAGTCGGCCACCACGGGCCGCACCGGCCGCGGCACTCTGCCGGCCTGGGTGAACGCGTCGTGCGCCCGTCGCAGTGTCCGTACACGCTCGGCAGGGTCGGCCCCCGGTTCCAGGGCCACCCAGGGATCGGTCACGTCGTCCTCCGGAAGGCGATGCGGCTGGGGACATCGTCACGCCGGGGGTGCGTCCCGACAACCGTTTGGACCGGGGTCACCCGAAAGAGGGGAACAAGCGCAACCCGCGGGGACGCCCTCGCGCCCCGGCCCTGCCGATGCGTCAGGCGTCGGGCCCGGGCGCTCGGCCCCGCCCCGCCACTCCCGCCGGGTCGTCCAGCACCGCCCGCACCACGGAGTGCGCCGCGCCGAGCAGCGGGCCCTCCGGGCCCAGCAGGGAGACGGACACCGGCCAGGGCGGGCCGGCCGTGCGGCCGGCGAGCTCGGACTCCAGGGACGGCAGCAGCCAGGGCGCCAGTCCGGCGAGGGCCCCGCCGAGCACGACGGCCTCCGGGTCCAGCAGGTTGAGGGCTCCGGTGAGGGCGACGCCCAGCGCCGTGCCCGCCTCGCGCAGGGCCCCGCGTACCCGCTCGTCGCCGTCCGCCGCGCGTCGGGCCAGCAGTCCGACGCGGTCCTCGCCCGGTTCCAGGCCGGCCGCGCGCAGCACCGCCTCCTCGCCGGCGTACTGCTCCAGGCAGCCACGGCCGCCGCACACGCAGTCCGGCCCGTCGGGCCGGACCGGAACGTGCCCCAGTTCGCCGGCGAAACCGCGGCTGCCGCGCAGCAGGCTGCCGTCGACGACGAGTGCGGCACCGATGCCGATCTCCGCCGAGACGTGCAGGAAGTCCCGCGGGGTGTCCGCGCCGAGCCAGAGCTCCGCGAGGCCGCCGAAGTTGGCCTCGTTGTCCACGGTCAGCGGGAACCCGCCGGGCAGCAGGGCGCCGAGATCGACGTCGTGCCAGTTCAGGTTAGGGGCGCGGACGACGGTGCGGGCGTCCCGGCCCACCAGCCCGGGGACGGCCACCGCGAGCCCCGCCGGCCACAGCCCCTCACGCTCCCCGTCGGCCACGACCCGGCGCACGAGCGCGGTGAGTTCCCGGAGCACCGGTCCGGGGGCACGACCCCGGTTCGTGCCGTGCCGTACGGCGCGCGTCCGCACCTCGCCGCGCAGGTCGACGGCGCAGACCGCGAGGTGGTCCACGCCGATCTCCGCGCCGATCCCCGCCGGGCCGCGCCCGCTGATCGCGAGTGCCGACCCGGGCCGGCCCACCCTGCCCGGCCGCTCGGGGCCGAGTTCCTCGATCAGGCCGGTGCGTATGAGTTCGTCGACGAGCGTCGAGACCGCCGCACGGGTCAGGCCGATGTGCGCGGCGACCGCCGCCCGTGACAGCGGTCCCTCGGCGCTGACGGCGTGCATCACCCGGGCGAGGTTGCGGCGGCGCATGCCCTGCTGGGTGTCGGGCAGCGTTCGCCCGGGGCCGGTCGGGCGGGCCTCGTGCGGCGGTGCGCTCATGCCTGCGTCGATCCTCAGTGGGTGTCCGTGCCCCGCTCCAGCAGCGGGGACGCGTCGGAGAGTACCCCGGCGATCCTGGCCAGGGCCGCCTCGTCCCGCTCCACGGCGTCGAGCACCGGGCCCCGCGCGGTGTTCCAGCGCCGGGCCACGGCGGCCGGGTCCTCCCCGGTCAGCAGGCCGGCCGCCTGTGCCGCGGCACCCAGTGCGACGAGTTCCCTGGCGTCCGGGATCTGCACGGGCCGTCCGGACAGCCGGCGCACGGTCTGCTGCCAGGCCGTGCCGCGGGCGCCGCCGCCGATCAGCAGCAGCGGGGCCGAGCGGTCGGCGTCCTCGTCGAGGACCAGGTCGAGCGCGCCGAGCAGGGAGTGCACGGCACCGTCGTAGGCGGCCTGGAGCAGCTGGCCGGCGGTGGTGTCGTGGCGCAGGCCGTGCAGCAGACCGGAGGCGTTCGGCAGGTTCGGGGTGCGCTCGCCGTCCAGGTAGGGCAGGAGCGTGATACCGGCGGCGGGCTCGACGGCCTCGCGGTCGAGCCCGAGCAGGGCGGCGACGCGGTCGACGGCGAGGGTGCAGTTCAGCGTGCAGGCCAGCGGGAGCCAGTCGCCGTGCGCGTCGGCGAAGCCGGCCACCGTGCCCGTCGGGTCGGTGGGGCGCCGCTTCGACACGGCGTACACCGTGCCCGAGGTGCCGAGGCTCAGCACCGGGCTGCCGGGGCGCAGCCCGAGACCGAGCGCGGCCGCCGCGTTGTCGCCGGTGCCCGCCGCGACCAGGGTGCCCTTGGAGAACGGCAGGTCGTGGCTGTCGCGCACGGTGCCCGCCACCTCGCCGGGCCGCACCACGCGCGGCAGCAGCGCCGGGTCGAGGCCGACACGGGCCAGGATCTCGTCGTCGTACGTCTCGGTCGCGGACGCCCACCAGCCGGTGCCGGACGCGTCGCCGCGGTCGGTCGTGCCCTCGCCCGTGAGCCGTTCGGTGAGGTAGTCGTGGGGGAGGCGGACGGCCCTGGTCGCGCGGACGGCCTCCGGCTCGTGCTCGGCGAGCCACGCCCACTTCGTGACCGTGAAGGAGGCGGCCGGCACCAGGCCGGTGCGCTCCGCCCAGAACTTCGCTCCGCCCAGCTCCTCCGTCAGCCGGCGGGCCTGCGGGGCCGAGCGCACGTCGTTCCACAGCAGCGCCGGGCGTACCGGTTCGCCGCGTCCGTCCAGCGTCACGAGCCCGTGCTGCTGCCCGCCGATGGACACGGCGGCCGCCTCGCGCGCCGCGTCACCGCACTGGCGCAGGGCCTCGTGCAGGGCGTCCCACCACTGGCGCGGGTCGCTCTCCCGGCCGGCGCCGGAGGTCACCGTGTGCGGTGCCTGGCCGCTCGCGACGACCTGGCTGGTGGCCGCGTCGACGACCAGCACCTTGGTGGACTGGGTGGACGTGTCCACGCCGACGACGAGCGGACCCTCGGCTGCTGACATCGGGATCTCCCTAACTTTTTCCGCGGCTCCGCGGGATCTGACTTCCCAGAGATGCTTCCGCATACTAATTTGTAAACGGCCATGACGAAATAGTCTGCAAGCAAGGAGCCGCGGCAATGAGCTACCAGCCCACCCCCGACGACAAGTTCACCTTCGGTCTGTGGACCGTCGGCTGGCAGGGACGCGACCCGTTCGGTGACGCCACGCGGCGTGCCCTGGACCCGGTCGAGACGGTGCGGCGCCTGGCCGAGCTGGGCGCGCACGGCGTGACCTTCCACGACGACGACCTGATCCCCTTCGGGTCCTCCGACAGCGAGCGCGAGGAGCACGTCAAGCGCTTCCGCCAGGCCCTGGACGCCACCGGCATGAAGGTGCCGATGGCCACCACCAACCTCTTCACGCACCCGGTCTTCAAGGACGGCGCGTTCACCGCGAACGACCGCGACGTGCGCCGCTACGCGCTGCGCAAGACCATCCGCAACATCGACCTGGCCGCCGAGCTGGGCGCGAAGACCTACGTCGCCTGGGGCGGGCGCGAGGGTGCGGAGTCCGGCGCCGCCAAGGACGTGCGCGTGGCCCTGGACCGGATGAAGGAGGCCTTCGACCTCCTCGGCGAGTACGTCGTCGAGCAGGGCTACGACCTGCGTTTCGCCATCGAGCCCAAGCCGAACGAGCCGCGCGGCGACATCCTGCTGCCCACCGTCGGGCACGCGCTGGCCTTCATCGAGCGCCTGGAGCGCCCGGAGCTGTACGGCGTCAACCCCGAGGTCGGCCACGAGCAGATGGCGGGCCTGAACTTCCCGCACGGCATCGCCCAGGCGCTGTGGGCGGGCAAGCTCTTCCACATCGACCTCAACGGCCAGTCCGGCATCAAGTACGACCAGGACCTGCGCTTCGGCGCCGGTGACCTGCGCTCGGCGTTCTGGCTGGTCGACCTGCTGGAGAGCGCCGGCTACGAGGGCCCCAGGCACTTCGACTTCAAGCCCCCGCGCACCGAGGACCTCGACGGCGTGTGGGCGTCGGCCGCGGGCTGCATGCGCAACTACCTGATCCTCAAGGAGCGCGCGGCCGCGTTCCGCGACGACCCCGAGGTCCAGCAGGCCCTGCGCGACTCCCGCCTGGACCAGCTGGCCCAGCCCACCGCCGCCGACGGCCTGCAGGCCCTGCTCGCCGACCGTGCGGCGTTCGAGGACTTCGACGCCGACGCGGCCGCCGCCCGCGGCATGGCCTTCGAGCACCTCGACCAGCTGGCCATGGACCACCTGCTCGGCGCCCGCGGCTGACGGCACGCGCGCGTGGGTGCATCCGGACCCTTCCGGTGCCCTCACGCGCGCCGTTCGCCCCGTACGCGCGTGCGCCGTTCGCCCCGTACGCGGGTGTGCGGCTCACCCCGTAGGCACGTGTGCGGCTCGCACGTACGCGGGTGTGCCGTCGGGATGTACGTGTGTGCCGTCGGGACGGACGCGCGTGTGTGTGCCGTCGAGCACGCCGAGTCGGGGACCTCCGTGGGGAGTACGCCGGAATGATGCCGTCCATGGCATGAGTCGGTATCAACTTCCTTTCACGGGTCGCGCGTCGGCGCGTCCACCGCGATCCTGGACGCCATGGCCATGCCGCCCGTACCGCCCAAACCGCCCGGCCCGCCGGGTGACACGCCGCCTCCGGGCGGCTTCGGACCGCCGTCCCCGGACTTCGGCCCCGATCACGACGCGGGAGGCGGCGGCCGGCCGCCGTCCCCGCCGCCCCCCGCGTCGCCCGGCCCTCCCGACGGCCCCGGAAGGCGCAGGAACCCACTCTTCGCCGTACTGGCGCTGCTGGTCGCCGCCGCAGTCGTCGTCGCCGTGGTGCTGACGACCTCCGGGAACGACGACTCGCCCGACGGCGACGCGCCGACGGGCACGGGCTCCTCGCCCACCCCCTCGCTCCGCCTGCCGAGCGGGCTGCCCAGCGGATTCCCGACCGAGCTGCCGTCCCAGCTGCCCAGCGGGCTGCCGTCCCAACTGCCGAGCGGGCTGCCGACTGTGCTGCCGAGCGATCTCGAGTCCCTCCTGCCGTCGTTGGAGGAGCTGCTCCCGTGAGCCTGTCGTCGTGCGGCACGCGCGCGCGAGGTCGCGTGCCGCATCGCGCGTGAGCCCCTGTGCCGCATCGCGCGTGACGGCGTGTGCGGCACACGCGCGTGCCGTACACGCCCGCCGCCGTCGCCCGGCCCCGTGCCGCACGGCCCGCCGTCACCGGCCGGCTGTCACAACCCCCTCGGCAGGCGCACGTACGTCACCGTCGTCTCGATGCCGCTGTCGACCAGCCGGCCCTGGGCGTCGAACGCGCCCGCCCCGTCCGTCATCCCGAAGTCGTTGTCGTTGATCAGGGCGAGCGTGTCGCGGTTCACGAGCGCGACGCCCTCGATCTTGCCGGGCACTCCGGCGACCGCGCCGAGGTCGACGACCAGCCGCTTGGAGAGCACCGGGACGCCCGCGGCCGCCGGGTCCGCCAGCTGTTCCAGCGACGGCGACGTCGCCCCGTCGTCCCAGCGGCCGCCCAGGATGTCCGCCTTGCGGTCCAGCCGCACCAGGTGCAGGCGGGCGGCCTTGTCGGTCCGTTCCTCGACCAGCAGCCGGTCACCGCCCACCGCGACGACCGAGGAGATCTTGAGTTCGGAGGTGTCGTCCTCGCTCGGGTCGACCACCGCCACCGGGTCGAAGCGGTACGCGTACTCGGCGGTGACCGCCTTCTTCTTCGGTGAGAAGCGCAGCAGGCGCACCGTGCGCGAGGCCTCGCCGGCGTCCTTGTCCGGCAGTGACAGCGGGCTCTGCATCGCCAGCACGAGGTCGCCGCCCGGCAGCTGCGCGAGCCCCTCGAATCCGCGGTTGACCTTGCGGTGCAGCAGCACCCCGGGCAGCGCCTCCACCACCGGATAGTCGGCGCCCGTCAGGTTCAGGCCCTGGGGCACGTAGCGGGTGAGGACCTTCCCGCGCGCGGAGACGTGGACGAGCGAGGGCCCGTACTCGTCGACGAGCCAGAAGCCGCCGTCCGCCGCCGGCACGACGCCCTCGGTGTCCAGCCCGTTCGGATCGAACGGCAGCGGCGTCCTCGCGTCGTAGGAGTACGGCGCCTCGTCGCGTTCCGCCTGGTTCGACAGGCCCGTCACGGGCTTGCCGGACGAGGTGGTGAGCGGAATCGACCGAAGCACCTTCACCGTGTCCCCGGACACCCTGATCCGGACGATCGCCGGATCGAAACCGGGCACGGGGAACGTCCGGCGCTTCGTGCCGTCCACCTTGATCTGGCCGTTGGGACCGCGGTCGGTGACCGTCCAGTACTCGCCCTTGCGGCCCGCCGGATGGATGTCGCTGCCGATGCCGCCGAGGTCCACACCCCGGTCCTCGGCGACGGTGCCCGGCAGGAGCGCGTTGCTGAACGTCCCGAGCGGGATGTCGCCGAGCGTCGCCGTCGAGATCACGCGCGCCCCCCCGGGCCGCGGGTGGGCGGACGCCGGGCCGGCGGTGGCGAGGGCGGCCAGCACGGTGAGCGGTACGACCGCCGCGACGGAACGGTGGACCGCGCGTCGACCGGTGGCATGCGGGGACATCGAGCCTCCTGAGGAGCATCTGTGGTGACAGCGGACAGAGTCGGTTCACCCGCGGAACACCGTGCGACGCCCCGGTGAACGCGTGCCGTCGGCCGACCGTCGGTCCCGCCCGCCTCCACCGGAGCGGCCTCCGCCTCAGGAAGGCCCTTCCTCCCCGTCGGACCCGGCGACGGCGGCCAGCGCCGTCGCCGGGTCCCGGGCCGGGTCCCCAGCCGGCACCCAGCGCCCGCGCTCCTTGCGATAAGGCCACCAGCGGCCGTCCCGCCCCAGACGCAGCTGACCGGCCGACCCGGCCACCGTCCACCGGTTGCCCCGCGCCCTTAGCGCCGGCCGCTCGTCCTGCGCCCAGGCGGCGTCCAGGGCGGCACGCGCGCGTGCGAGAGCCTCGCCCTCGACGGTCCACTCCTCCTCGAGCACCGCCAGGGCGGCCCGGCCCCCGATGCGCCAGGCCCGGACGGCCAGCTCCAGCTGCTCCCCGTCACGCCCGGAACCGGCAGCGAGCCGGTCCGACACGGGGCGCGGCGTCCCGGTGTCCCCGGGGCCGCCCGCCGCCAGCCGCACCGCGTCCTCACCGACCGTCAGCGCTCCGGCCGGAGCCCGCTGTTCCGTCCCGCCGCGCAGAGCCTCCGCGAGCAGGGCGCGGGCCCGTACGGCCGTACGGGCCGCCAAGAGCTCCAGGGCGGCCGGCTCCACCTCCCCGGTGGGCGGCACCTCGGTGTCCAACGAGGGCGGCACGCCGGGCTGTCCGGGCAGGTCGGGAACGGCGGGCAACGGAGGCAGGACATGCCCGGCGAGGTACGCCTCCAGCGCGTCCACGCCCTCCCGCGGGACGGGCGCGGTCTCGGCCGGTGCCGCGGCGGTGCCGCGGGCCTGGAGGCCGGCGAGGAGGGCCCGTTCGGCGCCGCCGCGCAGAAGCAGCAGGACGAACGGATCCTCGTCGAGCAGCCGCGCCACCTGGTAGCACAGGGCCGTCGTATGGCCGCAGTGGTCCCACGCGCCGCAGCCGCATTCCGCCTCCAGGTCGCCCGGTTCCGGCAGCAGGTCGACACCCGCCGTCCCCGCGTCCTCGACCAGATGCGGCGGCAGCTCACGGTCGAGCAGCGCGGCCACATGCCCGGCCCGTTCCACGGCCAGGTCCAGGAACCGGTCCCACTGGCCGTCCGTGAGGACCTCGAGCAGCACATCGGCCCGGTGTCCCGTGCCGTCACGGTCCTTGACGACGGCCGTGACCCGCCCCGGCCGCACCGACACGGCGCCCACCGCTCCCGCGCGCGCGAGCCTGCGGCCCGTCCGCACCTGCTCCCCGTCCAGCGCCCCGCCCTCCAGGGCGGCCAGCCACGCCCGCCCCCACCACGACCGCGCGAAGCCCTTCCCCCGTGCGGGAGGCGGCGCCTGGAAAACGCGTTCCCGCCCGCCGTCGTACGCGTTCACCGCGTTCCCCCTCGCAGTTCCACCAGCTCGGCCAGTTCGGTGTCCGACAGTTCCGTGAATCCCGCCTCGCCGGAGCCGAGCACGGCGTCGGCGAGTTCGCGCTTGCGGCGCAGCATCCCGGCGATGCGGTCCTCGACCGTGCCCTCCGCGATCAGCCGGTGCACCTGCACCGGCCGGGTCTGCCCGATGCGGTGGGCCCGGTCGGTGGCCTGCGCCTCGACGGCCGGGTTCCACCAGCGGTCGTAGTGCACGACGTGCTCCGCGCGCGTCAGGTTGAGTCCGGTCCCGGCGGCCTTGAGCGACAACAGGAACACGGGCACCTCGCCGTCCTGGAAGCGCGCCACCATGGCCTCGCGCTCCGCGACGGGCGTGCCGCCGTGCAGGAACCGGGTCGGCACGCCCCGCGCGGCCAGATGGCGTTCGAGGATCCGTGCCATGCGCACGTACTGTGTGAACACCAGGACGCTCGCCCCCTCGGCGAGGATCGTGTCGAGCAGCTCGTCCAGCAGTTCGAGCTTCCCGGAGCGCCCGGCGGTCCTCGGCCGCTCCTCCTTGAGGTACTGCGCCGGGTGGTTGCAGATCTGCTTGAGGCCGGTCAGGAGCTTCACGACCAGCCCGCGCCGTGCCATGTCGTCCGCCTCGGCGATCGCCGCGAGCGTCTCGCGCACCACGGCTTCGTACAGGCCCGCCTGTTCCCCGGTCAGGGACACCGGGCGATCGGTCTCGGTCTTGGGCGGCAGCTCGGGCGCGATACCCGGGTCCGACTTGCGGCGACGCAGCAGGAACGGGGTCACGAGCCGGGCGAGCCGCTCGACCGCGGCCGGGTCCCCGCCCTCCTCGACGGCCCGGGCGTACCGGGTGCGGAACGTGCCCAGCCGGCCCAGCAGTCCGGGGGTCGTCCAGTCCAGGATCGCCCACAGTTCCGACAGGTTGTTCTCGACCGGGGTTCCCGTGAGCGCCACACGCGCGCGTGCCCCGATCGTGCGCAGTGCTCGCGCGGTCTCCGCGTACGGGTTCTTCACGTGCTGCGCCTCGTCCGCCACCACCAGCCCCCAGGGCACCTCGCCCAGCCGGTCCGCGTCCATGCGCAGGGTGCCGTAGGTGGTGAGGACGAACTCCCCGTCGGCCGGGTCCGCGAGATCGCGGCGCGGCCCGTGGAAGCGGCGCACGGGTGTGCCGGGGGCGAACTTCTCGATCTCCCGCTGCCAGTTGCCCATGAGGGACGTCGGGCAGACCACCAGCGTGGGACCGGCGGCCGAGGGGTCCGTCCTGCGGTGCAGGTGGAGGGCGATCAGAGTGACGGTCTTGCCGAGGCCCATGTCGTCGGCCAGGCAGCAGCCGACCCCCAGGGACGTGTTCCCGGCCAGCCAGCCGAGGCCGCGTCGTTGGTAGTCGCGCAGTGTTGCGTGGAGTGCGGCGGGCTGCGCCACCGGTTCCTGGTCCTGCGGGCGCGCCAGACGCTCCCGCAGGACCGCGAGCCATCCCGTGGGCCGGACCTCGACGCGACGGCCGTCGACCTCCGTGGAGCCGGTCAGGGCGGCGGCGAGCGCCTCGACCGGGGTCACCTCACGGTCCTGCCGGGCATGAGCGCGACGCACCTCCCGGGGGTCGATCAGCACCCACCGGTCGCGCAGCCGCACGAGCGGCCGGTTCGCCTCGGCGAGGCGGTCCAGTTCGTCGCGCGTGAGGTGCTGGTCGCCCAGCGCGAACGACCAGCTGAGGGTGAGGAGCGCGTCCGCGGACAGGAACGACGGCGTGTCCGAGGCGGCCCGGTCCGGACCGGTGACGTCGTCGGACGGGCCCACCACCGCGCGGGCGGTGAGCGTGCGGGCCAGTTCCCTGGGCCAGTGCACCTCGACTCCCGCCGCGGCCAGCGCCCGCGACCCTTCTCCCAGGAGTTCCGAGATCTCCTCGTCGACCAGGTCGACGGCGTCCGGGACGGCCGCCGACAGCAGGGGCGTGAGCGCGGGCCACGCGCGGGCTGCACGGCGCAGGGCGAGGAGCGCGTCCCTCCGCGCGCGTGGGCCGAACGCCGGCCGGCCGGCACCGGAGCCCTGCCAGATCTCGGCGGCGTCCGCGACGAGCGCGGGATCGCTCACGCTGTGCACCTGCGGCACGGCGCGGAAGGACGGTGCCGCTTCCTCCGCGCCCGGGGCGAGCCCCGAGATCTCGATCCGCAGCGAGACCCGTACCCCGGCGTCGTGGCCGGCCGCCACGTCGGCGGCCCAGGACCGCAGCCGCGGCACGTGCAGTGGCCCTGGCGCCGCGTAGGCCGGTCCGCCCGTCAGGAGCGGCGCGGCGGGGGAGCGGGGGAGCGTGTCCGCGACCGCGTCCAGGAAGGCCCGCAGCAGCCGTTCCCGGTCCGGCAGCCGCAGGGGCGGGACGTGGTCCAGCGGCAGGGCGTGTGCCTCGGGAGGCATGGCGGCGGCCAGCCGGCGCACCCGCTCGACGTCGTCCGGCCCCAGGGGACCCGCGCGCCAAACGTCGTGATCGTCCGGGGAGAGGCCGGGCAGCAGCAGCCCGCGCGCGGTGAACTCGAGGGCCGTCAGAGCCGCCGCGCCCCAGAAGGCGACCGCCCGGTGCGCCTCGCGAACGGCCCGCGCGCGGGTGAGCACGGGCAGGGCCTCGTGCACCGGCAGCAGCACGGCCGGTACGCGGACCAGTGCCACGCCCGCACCGGAGGGCCGGACGACGGACAGGTCCTCCGGTGAGCCCGCCCCGGGGGCGGGCGGGGCCCCGCCGTCGTGCTGCCAGAAGGCGAAGCGGCCGGTGCGCGCGGGGACGCCGGGCACGAACACGGCGGGCCGACGCGCCAGTTCCACGATCCCGGTCGGCGTTCCCGCGGAAACCCACTGCACGGAGAAGTCCACTCCTCAAATTTGACTACTGACGTCGGCGGCCGAGGGTACAGCACTCCGCGACCCAACGCGTGCCGCCACCGGAAGGGCTCCCGGAAGACGCCCGGGCGAGGGGTCTCAGGGGCATCTCGGGGTGGACGTCAGGGACGTCTCAGGGGTGATGCTGGAACCGGGCGCCGCACGGAGCCGTTCTCACATCAGAGAGCGGCAGTGGCCGCGAAGGAGGCGACGCACATGTCGAAGAACGCGAAGATCGCCGCAGGGGGTGTGGCCGTAGGGCTCCTGCTGCTGATCTGGCTGCCCTGGTGGGCGGCTCTGCTGATCGTGCTGGGGGTTCCGGCCGTGGCGTACCTCACGCTGGATCCCTCGCAGCGGCGCAGGCTGCGCCGGGTCACGCGCAAGGAGATCGGCCGCTGATCCGCGGGGGCCGCGTCGCGGCCCCCGCCGTCCGGCATGCGCGTGGGCTCAGCTGGGCCGTACGGCCATCTTGTCGAGCGCCTCGAGCAGGCCGGGCAGTTCGGGCCCCCGCCCGACCGGCAGCACCTCTCCCGGTTCGTCGTCGAGCAGGACGAAGGCGATGTCGTCGGTGCGGGCCACCAGCGACCAGCCGGGGCCGTCCGCGCGCAGCGTGCGCGCGTCACCCGGAGCGAACGAGGAGCGCACGCGCCCCAGCGGAGGCGGTGTCTCCACGTAGGCGCGGACCTCCGCGAGGACACGTCGGACACCACCGTGCCCCGCCGCGGTGTTCCTGCCGCTTCCTTCCCCGCCGTCGGCCGGCTCGGCCGCCTCCGCCCCTTCCGGCGCGGGCGCGAACTCGGCGTCGTCGATCTGCTCCCGCCACAACGCCCACTGGAGCGCGATCTCGTCGGCTCCCAGCCGCCGCTGCGCGGGGCCCCAGGTGGTCGTGTCCGGCGGGCGCAGGGCGGGGCCGTCCGTCGCCTCCGGCTCGGGGTCGTGAGGCTCCGGCACGCCGGGCGCCGCGACGGCCACCGCCAGGGGCCAACCGGGCAGGGCGGCGACCACCGTCCGCTCGTCGGGCGACAGGTCGTACTCCATGCCGCAGTCCCACGACGCGATGGCGACGGCCACCAGCGACACGTCGTCGATGACGACCGTCCACCGGGCGCCCTCACCGTCCTGGCCCAGCACCAGGCCGTAGCCGTCGGCGAGCGGCGCGAGGCCGAGCGCCGCGCAGGCCTCCGGGTAGTCGTCGCCCAGCACACTCGGGAACTTCGCCGGCGTCAGCAGCACCGCCGTGAGCACGTAGAGCGCATCGTCCGCGGCGGCGACGGTGTCCTCCTCCGTCCCTGCCATCCCAGCCTCCCCATCGGTTCGTCCGTCGGCGCGCACCCTAGTGCGGCGAGAAGGCGCTTGTCACGACTCCCCGACCCGCCCGGAGCTGCAGTTTTCCGGCCGGACGGGGGCGAATCACCCTCTGGCCGCCGACAGTGTCACGCCGACGACAGCCCGAGAAGGGCCCGCGCCACCGTCCGCGGTGACTCGTCGCGCTCACGCGCGAGCGCGATCACCGCCCGGCAGGCCAGTTCGTTGACTCCGAACGACAGCGCCTCGGGGGACACCCAGCCCGCCGCCTCCTCGATCCCGTCCTGGTCGTCCTCCGCGCACGCCGCCACGTACGCGGCGGCTGCCTCGAACAGGTTGGGCGCGCGCCTCGTGCCGGATCCCCGCGGATCCCCGGCGGAGCGCGACCCGCCCGGACGCGGCCGCCCGCGCGTGGCACCGAGGAACCGCTCCCAGACCCTGCGGACCGAGTCGAACATCGCCGACCGCCTTCCCCTTGCCCGTTGCGCCGACCGAGCGTTCACCGGCTGTCACTCAGAGTAGAGTCGGAGCTCCGGCGGCAGAAGGGGGACGGAGCGGTGAAGCGCTACGAGCGGCTCGAACGGATCCGGCGCATGGACCCCGTGACGGAGGCCTCCGAGATCTACCGGCTGACCGTCGCCCACGAGTTCCCCTGGGACGTCACCCGAGCCCTGGAACTCGCCCTCTACCGCACCTACGCGGTGCCGAGCATCGGCCGTCTGCTCGCCCGCACGGCGGAACTCACGGAACGCTCGCAGAAACGCTACGACGACACCGCGCTGCTCCTCGACGCCGTCGTCGAGCACGGATTCGACAGCGAACAGGGCCGAACGGCCGTCCGCCGCATCAACCGCATGCACCGCAGCTACGACATCAGCGACGACGACATGCGCTACGTGCTCTGCACGTTCGTGGTCGTGCCCAAGCGCTGGATCGACGCCTACGGATGGCGCAGGCTGTCCCGCCACGAGATCGTCGCCTCCAGCGTCCACTACCGCACCCTCGGACACCGCATGGGCATCAAGGACGTCCCCTCGTCCTACGAGGAGTTCGAGGCCTTTCAGGACGCCTACGAGGAGGCCCACTTCGCCTGGGACGAGGACGCGCGGGCGGTCTCGGACGCCACCCTCGACCTGATGGCCTCCTGGTACCCGAGGCCGCTCGCCCCCGTGCTGCGCACCGTCACCCTCGCCCTGCTGGACGAACCGCTCCTGCGGGCCTTCCGCTACACCCCGCCCGCCCCCGCCACGCGCGCGCTGGTCCGTCGGGCCGTACGCGCGCGTGGACGTGCCGTCCGCCTCCTCCCGCCGCGCCGCGCACCGCACTTCGCCCGCCAGAACCGGGAGATCAGGAGTTACCCGGACGGCTACCTCCTCGAGCAGTTGGGCACCCGGCCGACGCCCGGACTGCGAGGCTGCCCCGCGCGGCAGGGTGACGGCTCGGCCGGCCGGTGACGTCGGCGTTTCGCCCAGCCAGGCGAGTGCGGCCCGCGACGCCGTCCGCGCGACGGCCGGTGCACCCCGCCCGACGGGGCCGACGCCTTCGTGAAGGCGGCGGCCGGAGACGCGTGAGCCTCAGCCCTCGAGCACGGCCAGCGCCAGGAACCGGGCGTCCTCGTCGGCGTACGACGTCATGCGCCATCCCGAGCCCGCGAGCAGCGGCCGCAGGTTCGGCTCGGCGCGCAGGTCGTCCGGGGTGACGCTGCGGCCCTGGCGCGCCGCGAGGGCCGCCCTGCCGATCGGATGGAAGAGGGCCAGCGCGCCGCCGGGACGGACCACCCGCGCCAGTTCGCGCAGGTTCCGCGAGGGGTCGGGCAGGTGGGCGACGAGACCGGCGGCGAACACCGCGTCGAGCGAACCGGAGCGCAGGGGGAGCGCGGTGACATCGGCGAGCAGCAGTCGCCCGGCACGGTCACGTCCGGCCCGCACGGCGGCTTCCAGCATCGCCGGGGTCAGATCCGCCCCGACGACCACCCCGGAGGGTCCCACGGCGTCGCGCAGCGGTGGCAGGGCCCGTCCGGTGCCGCAGCCCGCGTCGAGCACGCGGTCGCCCTCGCGCAGACCGAGTTCCGTGACCGCGGCCGCGTAGGCGGGGGCGTCGTCGGGGAACCGGCTGTCCCAGTCCGCGGCGCGCGGGGTGAAGAACTCCTGGACGTGTGTGTGGTCGTCGCTCATGGTCCGCATGATCCCCCACCGGCGGGGAGGCCGTCGCCGCGTACACGTTCGGGCGAGAGGCGGTCGCCCCGGCGCATTTTCGTGTCATATTGCGGCAGGTTTCGAAATGCGCCCCCTTCGTGCTTCCGTGCCCCGGCTAGCGTCCCCCAGCCATGGGACACCTGGACCACGCCGCCTTCGGCTGGCTGACCCCCGTGCTGTCGTACGCGATGGCCTGCATCGGTGCCGCCCTCGGGCTGCGCTGCACCGTCCGTGCGCTGGGCGCGACCGGGCGCTCGCGCCGCAACTGGCTCGTCACGGCGGCATCGGCGATCGGCACCGGCATCTGGACCATGCACTTCGTGGCCATGCTCGGGTTCGGCGTCGGCGGGACCGACATCCGCTACGACGTTCCCCTCACCGTGCTGAGCCTCCTGGTCGCCATGGTCGTCGTCTGTGCCGGAGTGTTCGCCGTCGGCCACAGCCGGGGCCGCACGCGCGCGTTGCTGATCGGTGGGCTCACCACCGGGCTCGGTGTGGCGAGCATGCACTACCTCGGCATGGCGGCGGTGCGACTGCACGGCGACGTCACCTACGACCCGATGCTCGTCGGACTCTCCGTCGTCATCGCCGTCCTCGCGGCGACCGCGGCGCTCTGGGCGGCCCTCGACATCAAGTCGCCGGTCGCGGTCACCCTCGCCTCCCTCGTGATGGGGGCGGCGGTGAGCAGCATGCACTACACCGGGATGTTCGCGGTCCACGTCCAGGTCACGCCCTCGCGCGAGACCCTGCCCGGCGCCACGGCGATGCAGTTCGTCTTTCCCCTCGCCGTGGGTCTCGGGTCGTACCTCTTCCTGACCTCGGCCTTCGTCGCGCTGTCGCCCACCGCGGGGGAACACGAGGCGTCCGCCTCCGCCCAGCGGACGGAGGGCACCGCCGGCCGCCGGCAGGCCCGGACCGTATGACGGGACCGGACAACCCACCTGCGAACCACTGACGAACGAGGAGGCCATGCGCAGACCCCGGAGCACCCCCACGGACGGCGTCCGGACACCGACCCCCGTGCGAGGGCGCCGCGCCCACGCCGGACCGCCCGCGCACGAGGGACCGGACGAGCGGACGGACGCACGGACGGACACACGGACAGGCCGGCGGACAGACGCGCGGCCCCCGCGCGCGGGACACTGGCGGATCAGGCCGCGCACGGTGCGCGCCAAGATCGTCTGCCTCCTCATGGTGCCGGTCGTCTCGCTCCTGGCCCTGTGGGGGTACGCCACCGTCACGACGGCCCAGGACGTCTCCCGGCTGCGTCAGTTGCAGCGCGTGGACGCCCGGGTCCGCACCCCTGTGGCGGCGGCTGTGGCCGCCTTGCAGGCCGAACGGGCGGCAGCCGTCCGGCACGCCACCGACCCCGGCGCAGGGCAGGGTGACGACCTCGCAGGACTCGGCGAGGCGACCGACCGGGCGGTCGCCGGACTGCGGCTCGGAGACCACGGCACGGTGGCCGACGGCCAGGACCTGCCCGCGGGAGTCGCCCGGCGGCTCGAGGCGTTCGTCTCCGGAGCGGAGGAACTGCGCCCGCTGCGGACCGCGGTCCTCGACGGCGGCGCGGGCTGGGAGCACACCTACGGCCGCTACACCCGCACGATCGCGGCCGCCTTCTCCGTCGCCGGGGCCCTCTCCGGCATCCAGGACGACGAACTCGGCTCCGACGCGCGCGTGCTCGTCGAGTTCTCCCGCGCGGGCGAGGCCCTCGCCCAGGAGGACGCCGTACTCGGCGGTGCCCGACTGACGGGCCGCCTCGACGGTGAGCGCATGCGGCTGTTCACCGGAGCCGTCGCGACGCGCCGCTCCCTCACGGGGGCGGCCGTCGCGGACCTCCGCGGCCCCGAACGCACCGCCTGGCGCGGCCTGGCCGCGGGCAGCGCCCACGCCGCCGTGGCCACCGTGGAGGACAAGGTGCTCGACACCGGGCCGGGCACGAAGGCCCTCGCCGCCGCACCGGAGGCGACCTGGAACACGGCATACGCGCGTGTGCAGGAGGGGATGCGGACCATCGAGGCGGGCGCCGCGCGTGACGTCGCCGAGCGGGCCGACCCGTTCACCCGCGGACTGCTCACCCCGGCCGGCGCCGCCGTCCTGTTCGGCCTCGCCGCCGTCGGGGCCTCCCTCGTCATCTCCGTACGGATCGGCCGCGGCCTCGTGGTCGAACTCGTCGGCCTGCGCAACGTCGCCCTGGAGATCGCCCGCCGAAAACTTCCCGAGGCCATGCGGAGACTGCGGGCGGGGGAAGAGATCGACATCCGGGCGGAGGCCCCGGCAGACCCCCGGGCCGAGGACGAGACCGGCCAGGTCGCCGAGGCCCTGGGCACCGTCCACCGCGCCGCGCTGCGGGCCGCCGTGGAACGCGCCGAACTCGCCGACGGCATCTCCGGGGTCTTCGTCAACCTCGCCCGCCGCAGCCAGGTCCTCGTCCACCGCCAGCTCAGCCTCCTGGACAGCATGGAACGCCGCTCCGACGACCCGGACGAGCTCAGCGACCTCTTCCGGCTCGACCACCTCACCACCCGCATGCGGCGTCACGCGGAGAGCCTCATCATCCTGTCCGGAGCCGCTCCCGGTCGCGCATGGCGCACGCCGGTCTCCCTGACCGACGTGGTGCGCGCAGCCGTCTCCGAGGTCGAGGACTACGCGCGCGTGGAGGTACGACAGCTCCCGGAGGTCTCCGTCGAAGGAACCGCCGTCGCGGACCTCACCCACCTGCTCGCCGAACTCGTCGAGAACGCCGCCCAGTTCTCACCGCCCCACACGCGCGTGCACGTCACCGGCGAATCCGTCGGCAACGGCTACGCCGTCGAGGTCGAGGACCGCGGCCTGGGGATGGGCAAGGAGACCCTGGCCGACGCCAACCGGCGCGTCGCACAGTCCGGGGCCCTCGACCTGTTCGACAGCGACCGGCTCGGCCTGTTCGTCGTCAGCAGGCTCGCGGCGCGCCACGGCGTCAAGGTGCACCTGCGCACCTCCCCCTACGGCGGTACCACCGCAGTCGTCCTGCTGCCCACCGCGCTGCTGCACGGCGGCGCGCCGGAACGTTCCGCCCGCGAAGCGGCGCGGGAGCGGCAGCCCCTGGAACACGCGTACGCGCGTGTGGACGCCGCCGACGGCCCGCAGGAGTCACCGGCCGAGGACGACGGGCCCGGCGGCAGCGTCCACGCGGACGCCCAGCGGCCCGCGCTGATCACCCGCGTCCGGGCCGCCGCCGGGACGACGGCCGACACCCCACTCCCCGGAGTCACCACCCCGCGCCCGCGCCGTCCGTCCGACGGCTCCGACGCCTCCGACGGCTCGGGCGCGTCGGACCGGTCGGACAGGCCGGGTGGGGCCGACGGATCGGACGGCCTTCCCCGCCGGGTCCGTCAGGCCAGTCTCGCGCCGCAGCTGCGCAGGCCGGCCGCCGAGGAACCGGTCCAGGACCCCCGACCACGGAACGACGACCGGCACACCCCCGAACGTGTGAGGGACCGCATGGCCGCCTACCGCGACGGCTGGGCGCGAGGCGGCGGCAGGCAACCCGGCCGCAGTGCCGTACCGCGCCGCGAGAGCAGTGAAGGAGATTCCGCGTGACCCACGACCCGAGCATGAGGCCGGCCCAGCGGTCCGGTGAACTCGACTGGCTGCTGGACGACTTGGTCATGCAGGTGAGGGAGGTACGGCACGCCGTGGTGCTGTCCGCCGACGGCCTCGCCGTCGGCGCTTCCACCGGCCTCGGCCGCGCGGACGCCGAACACCTCGCCGCCATCGCCTCCGGCTTCCACAGCCTCGCCAAGGGCGCCGGCCGGCACTTCGGCGCCGGCGGCGTACGCCAGACCATGGTGGAGATGGACGACGGCTTCCTGTTCGTCGCCGCCGCCGGTGACGGCTCCTGCCTGGCCGTTCTCACCGTCGCGACCGCCGACATCGGCCTGGTGGGGTACGAGATGGCGCGGTTGGTCAAGAGGGTCGGAGAGCACCTCCGTGCGGCGCCGCGCAGTTCCGCGCGACCGCCCACCGCCGGATGAGGCGAGAGGCCGGCCGCGCGGATGAACGAGGACACGACGGCCGCCGCCCCCCACGGGCGGGGCAGCCAGTGGTACGACACCGAGGCCGGGCCCCTGGTCCGCCCCTACGCCATGACGGGTGGGCGCACGCACCCCGGTCCCACCGGGGTGCGCTTCGACCTCATCGCCCTGGTCACCCTGGCCCCCGCCGCACCGAGTGCCGACGGCACGAAGCTCGGGCCGGAACACCGCGTCCTCGTCGACCTGTGCCGCACGGAGACCCAGTCCGTCGCGGAACTCGCGGCGGGCTCGGACCTGCCCGTGGGCGTGGTCCGGGTACTCCTCGGTGACCTGCTGGAACTCGGCCGCGTCGCCGTCAGCCGCCCGGTACCGCCCGCACAACTGCCCGACGAGCGGATCCTCCGCGAGGTCGTGGAGGGACTGCGGGCACTGTAGAGGGGACGTCCGCACCGACCCGGAAGCGGACGGACCCGCCCGAACAGAATCCGGCACGTCCTCGGACAGCGAACCGACGCGAGGCGGTCACATCGCGCGGACAGCGGTCGAACCGGCCGCCGACGGGCCGTCATTGCCATGATGCTGCCTTCGCGACCCCGCGCCGCAGCGCGCGGCCGACCCTCCACAGCACTGGAACCCCGCACCGACGTCGACCGAAGCCGGTACTCCCGAGAGAAGTGATCCATGGTCACCGAGCACTCCGACACCGTGAGTGGCGACAACACCCCGCTGGCGCTGAAGATCCTGGTCTCCGGCGGGTTCGGCGTGGGCAAGACCACCCTCGTGGGCGCGGTCAGCGAGATCAGACCGCTGCGCACCGAGGAACTGCTCAGCGAGGCCGGCCGGTCGGTCGACGACACCCACGGCGTCGACCGGAAGGTCACGACGACCGTCGCCATGGACTTCGGCCGGATCACCATCCGCTCCGGCCTCTCCCTCTACCTGTTCGGCACCCCGGGCCAGGACCGCTTCTGGTTCCTGTGGGACGAAATCTCCCAGGGAGCGTTGGGCGCCGTGGTGCTCGCCGACACCCGGAGGCTGGAGGACTGCTTTCCCGCGGTCGACTACTTCGAGCACCGGCACATCCCCTTCGTGGTGGCCGTCAACCGCTTCACCGGAGCGCGCCCCTACGGCGCCCCGGAGGTGTCCCGCGCCCTCGACCTGGACCGGGGAACCCCGGTCGTCCTGTGCGACGCCCGCGACCGCGACTCGGGGAAGGAGGTGCTGATCCGGCTCGTCGAGTACGCCGGGCGGATGCACACCGCCCGGATCCTCGACTCCGTGGGCTGAGGGAGGCCGCCCTTCGACTCCATGGGCTGAGGGAGGCCGCCCTTCGCGTCAGTCCGCCACGGCCCTCTGCGCCAGGACCTTCTCGATCCCGACGCGGACCAGCAGTTCGCCCGGGACGCCGTTGCGGGCACCGAACGCCTCGGCCCGGTCCTCTCCCATGTACCGGGCAGCGATACGGGTCGCCCACAGCCGCACCTGGTCGAGGTCCTCCGAGATCCGGGCGCGTCCCTGCAGCACCACGAAGTCGAACGGCGGCCGGTCGTCGTCCACGCACAGGGCGACCCGGCCGTCCCGCGCCAGATTGCGCCCCTTCACCGTCTCCTTACCGGTGTTGAACACCACCTCGTCCCCGTCGAGCAGGAACCAGACGGGTGCCACGTGCGGGCTTCCGTCGGCCCGTACCGTCGACAGCTTCGCGGTACGGGTGCCCTGCGAGACGAACGCCCGCCATTCCTCATCGGTCATCTTCTCTGCCATGCCCCCATCCTCCTTGCCCGGCGGCCGGAGGTGGGGAAGGCTGGCGGACGGACCTGTCGGCCAGGCGGGAACACCACACGGGGAAACGTCACGGGGAGACGGATCATGGCACAGAAGCAGAGCCTGGGGTGGCTGCTGGACGACCTGACCGAGCGCGTCGAACAAGTGCATCATGCGCTGGTCCTGTCCAACGACGGGCTGGTGGCGGGCGCCAGCTCGGGACTGCGCAGGGAGGACGCCGAGCACCTCGCCGCCGTCTCGTCCGGACTGCACAGCCTCGCCAAGGGATCCGGCCGTCACTTCGGTGTCGGCGGGGTGCGCCAGACGATGGTCGAGTTCGACGACGCGGTGCTGTTCGTCACGGCTGCCGGCAGCGGCAGCTGTCTCTGCGTGCTCAGCACGGCCGAGGCCGACATGGGACAGATCGCCTACGAGATGGCCCTGCTCGTCAATCGCGTCGGAGAGCACCTCACCGTCGACGCACGCCGACCCGGCAGCGACCCCTACCCACACCTCTGACCTGCTTTTTCGCTTTCCCCCGTGGAGTTATCCACAGGCTGCCAAGAGTTTCGTGAATGTGGCTACGGTTTTTCCCGAGGCCACCGCGGACGGCGCGGGGCCCTTCACACCACGGGGGAGACCGACCATGTCAGGCAACACCGTCGCGCCACCGCACGCCCTCTCCTGCACCTACAGCCGTGCGGCACGGGAACTGGGCCTCAAGCGCAGCCAGTTCGATCTCGCCGTGCATCTCGGACGCATCAGGACCGTACCCGACGACGAGGGCGGGAGCCGACGGGTGGCCCGCGCCGAGATCGACCGCCTGCGCGCGGCGCCCGGCTTTCCCGGCGCCCTGACCAGGAGCGTCGAGGCCGTCGGCACCACCGAGGCGGCAGCCGTCATGCGGGTGCCGCCGAGCCGGTTCACCCGCCTGGCGCGGATGGGTCTCCTGGTGCCCGTGACGTTCTACCTGAATCGCTACCGTGCCGTCGTATGGCTCTATCTCGCCGATGAACTGCGGCAGTTCGCCGCCGACGAGAACAACACGACCCTGCTGACGGGCCGCGCCCCCGAGGGGACGCGGGACCAGTTGGCCGCCGGACTGGACCTACGGGCCCGGAACTGGCGCGGACGGCACCTCGGATCCCTGCTGCGGCAGGCCGAGGGGCCCTGGCAGCGGGCGGGCGCCCTGGCCGCCCTCCTGGACCCGGCACAGGTCGCCGACATCGTCAGGGACCCCTGTGAACGCTCCCACCTGAACCGCTTCCGGCCCGGACCGCCGACGCACAGCGCCCCGGGTTCACCGGCAGCGCGACTGGCGGAGAGGATCATGACGGCGGCCGACCCCGACGAGATCGCCTGGCTGCGCTCCGACCTGACGCACGCCCTCGAACTGGCCCGCGCACACCGACCGGCACCACGACCCACCGCGAAGCCCGCCCCGCCGCGGCCGGCCGGTGAACGGCAGCCGGCCTCGCGGACCGAGCGGCCCAGGACCGGACTCCTGGGCCGGCTGCTCCGCGGAAGCGTCCGAGACGCCGGGGCCTACAGTTTCCGGAACAGGCCCTCCTGCACGACGGACACCAGCAGCCGCCCCTGAAGGTCGTAGATCCGCCCGCGGGCCAGACCGCGACCCCCGATCGCGACGGGCGACTCCTGGTCGTAGAGGAACCACTCGTCCGCGCGGAACGGCCGGTGGAACCACATCGCGTGGTCCAGGGACGCCATGTCGAAGTTCCGGGGCCCCCAAAGCGGTTCGACCGGGAGACGCACGGCGTCCAGGAGAGTCATGTCGCTGGCGTACGTCAGGGCGCAGGTGTGCACCAGCGGATCGTCACCCAGCGGACCGACGGCGCGCATCCAGACCGCACTGCGCGGCTCGGCGTCCTTGATCTCCTCGGGGCTCCAGCGCAGCCGGTCCGCGTACCGGATGTCGAAGGGCTGCCGACGCGCCATCCGCTCCAACTGCTCCGGCAGCGCGCCCAGATGCGCCCGGACCTCATCGGTGACCGTCGGCAGGGACTCCGGATCCGGCACCTCGCGGGCCGGCGGCAGCTGGTGCTCGAAGGGACCTTCCTCAGGCTTGTGAAAGGAGGCGGTGAGATTGAAGATCGTGCGCCCCTGCTGCACCGCGGTGACCCGGCGGGTCGTGAACGACCGCCCGTCCCGTACCCGTTCGACCTGGTACACGATCGGCACGCCCGGCCGGCCCGGCCGCAGGAAGTACGCGTGCAGCGAGTGCACGGGCCGGTCGCCCTCCGTCGTCCGGCCGGCCGCCACCAACGCCTGGCCGGCGACCTGCCCACCGAAGACCCGCTGCAGCGACTCCTGCGGGCTGCGGCCGCGGAAGATGTTGACCTCGATCTGCTCGAGGTCCAGCAGGTCCACGAGCCTCTCGGCCGGATTCGTCATGGGTGTGCTTCTCCTGTGCGGTGTCTGCCTCGTCCTCGTCCTGTGCTCACAACTGGCCGACGTCGGTGACGCGCACCACCGCGCGACCCTCGGCGTCCGACGCCGCCAGGTCGACCTCCGCGCTGATGCCCCAGTCGTGATCGTCGTTCGGATCGTCGAAGATCTGCCGGACCCGCCACAGCCCGTGCTGCGACTCCTCCTTGATGACCAACAGCTTGGGACCGCGGGCGTCCGGACCGGTACCGAGGTCGTCGTACTCGTCCCAGTACTTGTCCATCGCCTCGCCCCACGCGTCGGCGTCCCAGCCGGACTCACCGTCCATCTCGCCCAGCTCGTCGACGTGATCGAGGGCGGCGAGTTCGACACGGCGGAACATCGCGTTGCGGACGAGGACGCGGAAGGCACGCGCGTTGGCGGTGACGGGCTTGACCTCGTCGGCCTTCTCCTGGGCCTCCTCGGCGGTCATCTCCTCCGGGTTGGCCAGCTGCTCCCATTCGTCCAGCAGACTGGAGTCGACCTGCCGCACCATCTCGCCGAGCCACTCGATCAGATCCTGCAGGTCCTCCGACTTCAGGTCGTCCGGGACCGTGTGGTCGAGCGCCTTGTAGGCGCTCGCCAGGTAGCGCAGCACGATGCCCTCGGTGCGGGCCAGCTCGTAGTGCGACACCAGCTCGGTGAACGACATCGCCCGCTCGTACATGTCACGGATCACCGACTTCGGCGACAGCGGATGGTCACCCACCCACGGGTGACTCCTGCGGTACGTGTCGTACGCGTGGAACAGCAGCTCCTCCAGCGGCTTCGGGTACGTGATGTCCTGGAGACGCTCCATGCGCTCCTCGTACTCCACGCCGTCCGACTTCATCGCGGCGACCGCCTCGCCGCGCGCCTTGTTCTGCTGGGCCGCGAGGATCTGCCGCGGGTCGTCCAGGGTGGACTCCACGACGGAGACCATGTCGAGCGCGTACGACGGCGACTCCGGGTCCAGCAGCTCGAACGCGGCCAGCGCGAAGGTGGACAGCGGCTGGTTCAGCGCGAAGTCCTGCTGGAGGTCCACCGTCAGGCGCACGACGCGGCCCGTGGCGTCCGGCGCGTCGAGCTTCTCCACGATCCCGCCGTCCAGCAGCGAACGGTAGATCGCGATCGCGCGCCGGATGTGCCGCAGCTGCTGCTTGCGCGGCTCGTGGTTGTCCTCCAGCAGGTGCCGCATCGCCTCGAAGGCGTTGCCGGGGCGTGCGATGACCGACAGCAGCATCGTGTGCGTGACCCGGAAGCGGGAGGCCAGCGGTTCCGGGTCGGAGGCGATGAGCTTCTCGAAGGTGCTCTCGGTCCAGCCGACGAAGCCCTCGGGCGCCTTCTTGCGGACCACCTTGCGGCGCTTCTTCGGGTCGTCGCCCGCCTTCGCGAGCGCCTTCTCGTTCTCGACGACGTGCTCGGGCGCCTGCGCGACCACCAGGCCCGCCGTGTCGAAGCCGGCCCGGCCGGCCCGGCCCGCGATCTGGTGGAACTCACGGGCCCGCAGCGTGCGGACACGGCTGCCGTCGTACTTCGTCAGCGCCGTGAACAACACGGTGCGGATCGGCACGTTGACGCCGACGCCGAGCGTGTCCGTCCCGCAGATCACCTTCAGCAGGCCGGCCTGGGCGAGCTTCTCCACGAGTCGCCGGTACTTGGGGAGCATGCCGGCGTGGTGCACGCCGATGCCGTGCCGTACGTAACGCGACAGGTTGCGGCCGAACTTGGTGGTGAAGCGGAAGTTCCCGATCAGCTCGGCAATCCGCTCCTTCTCCTCTCGCGAGCACATGTTGATGCTCATCAGCGCCTGCGCCCGCTCCACCGCCTGCGCCTGGGTGAAGTGCACGATGTACACGGGAGCCTGCTTCGTCTCCAGCAGCTCGGTGAGCGTCTCCGTGAGCGGCGTGAAGCGGTACTCGTAGGACAGCGGTACGGGCCGGGTCGCCGAGCGGACCACCGCGGTGGGCCGGCCGGTGCGCCGGGCGAGGTCCTTCTCGAAGAAGGACACGTCGCCGAGCGTGGCCGACATGAGGATGAACTGGGCCTGGGGCAGTTCCAGGATCGGGATCTGCCAGGCCCAGCCGCGATCGCCCTCCGCGTAGAAGTGGAACTCGTCCATGACGACCTGGCCGACGTCCGCGTGCCTGCCGTCGCGCAGCGCGATCGACGCGAGCACCTCGGCGGTGCAGCAGATGACCGGGGCGTCGGCGTTGACGGACGCGTCACCGGTGAGCATGCCGACGTTCTCCGTGCCGAAGATCTTGCACAGCTCGAAGAACTTCTCCGACACCAGCGCCTTGATCGGAGCGGTGTAGAAGGTGACCTCGTCACGGGCGAGGGCCGCGAAGTGCGCACCCGCCGCGATCATGCTCTTGCCGGAGCCGGTCGGCGTCGACACGATCACGTTCGCCCCGGAGACCGCCTCGATCAACGCCTCCTCCTGGTGGGGGTAGAGCGTCAGTCCGCGCTCCTGGGCCCAGGACTCGAAGGCTTCGTACAGGGCGTCGGGATCTGCGGTCGGCGGCAACTGATCGATGAGGGTCACGCCCCCATCTTGCCTGCCCCGGTGAGCAACGGGGGAATCGGATGCGAGACCGAAGATCACGGCAGCTACGCTGTGTCGCCGACGGAGCGTCATCGCACCCGGTCAACTGGACAGCGGCGCACGAGGAATAGGGCGGGCAACGGCCATGATGGGACCAGCACACTCACTGTCGGGCGCCGCCGCCTGGCTCGGCGTCGGCGCGGCGGCAGCCGCGGCCGGCCACTCGATGCCGTGGCCGGTGCTGCTCGCCGGTGCGCTGATCTGCGCCGGCGCTGCTCTGGCCCCGGACCTCGACCACAAGGCCGCGACGATCTCCCGCGCCTTCGGACCCCTCTCGCGCTGGCTGTGCGAGATCGTGGACAAGCTCTCCTACGCCGTCTACAAGAGCACGCGCAAGCAGGGCGACCCGCGGCGTTCCGGCGGGCACCGCACCCTGACGCACACCTGGCTGTGGGCGGTGATGATCGGTGCGGGCTCCTCGGCGCTGGCGATCACCGGTGGACGCTGGGCGGTTCTGGCACTGCTCTTCGTCCACATGGTCCTGGCGATCGAGGGCCTGCTGTGGCGGGCGACGCGGGGGTCCAGCAGCGACGTGCTGGTGTGGCTGCTGGCGGCGGCGACCGCGTGGATCATCGCCGGTGTGCTGGACAAGCCGGGCAACGGGTCGGACTGGCTGTTCACGGACCCGGGCCAGGAGTACCTCTGGCTCGGACTGCCGATCGTGCTCGGCGCCCTGGTCCACGACATCGGGGACGCGCTGACCGTCTCGGGCTGTCCGGTTCTGTGGCCCATACCCATCGGGCGCAAGCGCTGGTACCCGATCGGCCCGCCCAAGGCGATGCGGTTCCGGGCCGGAAGCTGGGTCGAGCTGAAGGTGCTGATGCCCGTGTTCATGGTGCTCGGAGGAGTGGGCGGCGCGGCCGCGCTCAACTACATCTGAGTCCTGCCGGGGCCGACGGGATCGGCTCAGGTCTGCGTGCCTTCCCCGTAGCGCCGCTCGAAGCGGGCGACGCGGCCTTCCGTGTCCACGGTGCGGGCCTTGCCGGTGTAGAAGGGGTGGCTCTCCGAGGAGATCTCGACATCCACGACGGGGTAGGTCTCCCCGTCGTCCCATTCGATCGTCTGGTCGCTGGTCGCGGTGGACCGGGTCAGGAAGGCGTAGCCGGCGGTGCGGTCGCGGAAGACGACCGAGTGGTAGTCGGGCTGCTTGTCCTGCTGCATGGGTGCTCCTCGGACAGTGCGTGCGGTGGGTGCGGGCCCGACCGGCACGGGTGGGCCGTGGCGGCCGGACCGGACGGACGATGCCGATCAGCCGGGCAGGGTGTCCTCGTCGACGATGTGCATGGCTGCCTCCTCCGCGGAGGAGGCAGCGCCGTCGATACCGACGTCGGTGGCGACCAGGGCACTCTCCTCGTCCTCGTGGGCTCCCTCGTCCGGTGCGACGAGCCGGCCGGAGCGGACGGCGCCGACCTCGTTGTCCAGGAGTTCCCCGTCGGTGCCGTCGCAGTCGCCGAGGCCGTCGCCGTCGGGTGCGACGAGGTCGGGCAGTTCTTCCGCGAGCCGCTGGTCCAGGGTCTCGCCCTGCCGGCGCTCCGCGGCCGTCACACCGGAGTGCTCCACGGCCCAGGGCCGCTCAGGAGGCGACCATCCCCGGTCCAGGGGATCGCCGACGCCGTCGTTCTCCAGAGTGTCCTCCGCGTCGAGAAGTCCGGCGTCGTCCTGGACCTCGGAGGCGTCGGGCTGGTAGACGTCGTCTCCCCATCCGTCGGCGCTGTTCACGGGTACCTCCAGGGGGTGACGGGCCCGTCCTCACCGCGAGGTCGGCGGTGGGCGACCGTGGCACGGGACACCGACCGGCGGCGGTGCGCGCCGGATCGACCGGCCCGGCTGCCTGCCGCGGGGGTGCCGTTCTCCAGCGTTCCACCCCCCTTCGGGAGTGCGCAACGCCAGAGCCGCGCCGGGACGCTCGGACGCGGGCGGAGGGCCTCCCCCGGCGCCGCGGGGGTGGCGGCTCCGGGGGTCCGCCGACGGAGGTCCCACCGGTCCTGCGCGGCGTCGTCACCCCGGTGCGGTGCCCTCCTCCGTTCGTCCGGCGGTGATCCGGTCTCGTGGGGCAGCCGCCCGTCCCGCGGTGGTCCGGCCGTCGTGTCCGCCCCGGGTGAGCCGGGCGGCCGGCTCCCGCCCGGCTGTCCGGTTGCGGGCCGGCCGCGACCGGTTCCTGTCCGCCCGAGCCCCGGATCCGCCTCCTCAGCCGTGCCAGGACCGCCACAGGGCCGCGTAGGCCCCGTCCGCGGCGACCAGCTCGGTGTGGCTGCCCAGCTCGCTGATGCGGCCGTTCTCCACGACGGCGATGACGTCCGCGTCGTGCGCGGTGTGGAGGCGGTGGGCGATGGCGACCACGGTGCGGCCGTCCAGGACGCGGGCGAGGGAGCGTTCCAGGTGACGGGCGGCGCGCGGGTCGAGCAGCGAGGTCGCCTCGTCGAGGACCAGCGTGTGCGGGTCGGCGAGGACCAGGCGGGCCAGCGCGATCTGCTGGGCCTGTGCCGGGGTGAGCACGTGCCCGCCCGAGCCGACCTCCGTGTCCAGGCCGTCGGACAGGGCGCGCGCCCAGCCGTCGGCGTCGACCGCGGTGAGCGCCGCCCACAGCGCGGCCTCCTCCTCCGGCCCGGCGCCGTCCTGATCAGGCCGTTCCTCCTCGAGGCGGGCGTGGGGCAGGGCCAGCCGGAGGTTGTCGCGCAGCGAGCCGACGAAGACGTGGTGCTCCTGGTTGACGAGCGCCACGTGCGAGCGGACGCGTTCGGCGGTCATCCGGGACAGTTCCGCGCCACCGAGGGCGACCCGGCCGTCCCTGGGCGCGTAGATGCCCGCGAGGAGCCGGCCCAGCGTGGACTTGCCCGCGCCGGAGGGGCCGACGAGGGCCAGCCGGGTGCCGGGCGCGACCTCCAGGGACACCTGGCGCAGCACGTCGACGCCCTCGCGGTAGCCGAAGTGGACCCGCTCGGCGAGCACGTCCCGCCCGTCCGGTTCCAGCCCGGAGTCACCGGCGTCCGGCTCGATGTCGCGCACCCCGACGAGCCGGGCCAGCGACACCTGCGCGACCTGGAGCTCGTCGTACCAGCGCAGGATCAGGTTCACCGGGTCGACGAGCATCTGGGCGAGCAGCGCGCCCGTGGTCAGCTGACCGACCTCGATCCAGCCCTGCAGGACGAACACCCCGCCGAGCATGAGGACCGAACCCAGGACGGTGACGTGCACGAGGTTGATGACCGGGAAGAGGACCGACCGCAGCCACAGCGTGTAGTCCTCCCAGGCCGTCCACTGCTTGATCCGCAGTTCCGACAGTCCGACGCGGCGGTCGCCCAGGCGGTGGGCCTCGACGGTACGGCCGGCGCCCACGGTCTCGGCGAGCGCGGCGGAGACGGAGGCGTAACCGGCGGCCTCCGAGCGGTAGCCGGCCGGGGCCCGCTTGAAGTACCAGCGGCAGCCGGCCACCAGCAGGGGCACCGCGACCAGTACGGCCGGTGCCAGTGGCGGAGCGGTCACGACGAGTCCGCCGAGCAGCAGCGCCGCCCACATCACGCCGATCGTCAGTTGCGGCACGGCCTCGCGCATGGCGTTGCCCAGCCGGTCGATGTCGGTGGTGATGCGCGACAGCAGGTCACCCGTGCCGGCCCGCTCCAGCACGCCCGGCGGCAGCCGCACCGCCCGGACGAGGAAGTCCTCGCGCAGGTCGGCCAGCATGCGCTCGCCGAGCATCGCACCGCGCAGCCTCACCTGCCGCACGAAGACGGCCTGGACGACGAGGGCGAGGGTGAACAGCGTCGCGATGAGGCCCAGGTGGAGTTCGCGGGCTCCTTCCGACAGCCGCTCCACGACGTCGCCGAGCAGCCACGGGCCCACCATCGAGGCGACGGTGGCGACCGTGTTGACGGCCAGGAGGATCCCGAACGCACGCTGGTGCCGGCGCAGCAGTTCGGCCACATAGGCGCGTACGGTCGCGGGGGCGCCGACGGGCAGCGTGTTGGCTGTCGTCGGTGCGGCCGGATCGTAGGCCGGTGGCGCCACGCCGATCATGCGGACTCCTCGATCTCGTGCCGTGCTGTGTCTTTCAGTTCGTGCAGTCCGTGCAGTCCGTGCGGTTCGTCCAGCACACCGCTCAGCGCGGTCTCCTCGTCGGTCTCGCGGGTGACCACCGCGCGGTACCGCGGCTCGGTGTGCAGCAGTTCGCGGTGCACACCGGCGGCGACGGCCACGCCCTCGTGGACGAGGACCACGCGGTCGGCCCGGTCCAGCAGCAGCGGGGACGAGGTGAACAGGACCGTGGTGCGCCCCGTCCTGATCTCCCGCAGCCCCTCGGCGATCCGTGCCTCGGTGTGCGAGTCGACGGCGGAGGTGGGCTCGTCCAGGACGAGGACCTCCGGGTCCGTGAACAGCGACCGGGCCAGTGCCAGCCGCTGGCGCTGGCCGCCCGACAGGGAGCGTCCCCGCTCGGTGATGTGGGCGTCCATCGGATCGTCCACGTCCAGCGATCCCTGGACGAGGGCGTCGAGGACGTCCCCGCAGCGGGCGGCCGCCAGCGCCGCGGCCGCGCCGACCGCGCCCGAGGCGGGCACGTCGAGCAGGTCGCGCAGCGAGCCCGACAGCAGCACCGGGTCCTTGTCCTGGACGAGGACGGCGGCGCGCGCGCTGTCCAGCGGCAACTCGTCCAGCGGGACCCCGCCGAGCAGCACGGACGGGCCGTTCTCGGCAGGGTGGCCGCCGAGGCGTTCGGCCAGCCGTCCGGCGGCGTCCGGGTCGCCGCACACCACGGCGGTGAGCCGTGCGGCCGGGGCGAGCAGGCCGGTGGCCGGGTCGTACAGGTCACCGGAGGGCAGGTCCGCGGCGCGTGATCCGCCCGCGTCCGTGACCCGCTCCATCGACAGGACGCGGGCGGCGCGTTTCGCCGACGGGCGGGAGAAGGAATAGGCCATCGCGATCTCCTCGAAGTGCCTGAGGGGATACGCCAGGACCATGACGGAGCTGTAGACGGTGACGAGTTCGCCGACGGAGATCCGGCCCGCGCGGGCCAGGTGGACGCCGTAGAACACCACCGCGATCAGCAGCAGCCCCGGCAGCAGGACCTGGACGGCGCTGATCAGCGACCACATGCGGGCACTGCGCACGGCCGCGTGACGGACTTCCTGGGAGGCGCGGCGGTAGCGGTCGAGGAAGAGGTCCTCGCCGCCGATGCCCCGCAGTACCCGCAGGCCCGCCACGGTGTCGGAGGCCAGTTCGGTGGCGCGTCCGGCCTTCTCCCGCTGGAAGTCGGCCCGACGGGTCGCGCGGGGCAGCAGGGGCAGCGCCGCGAAGGCGACGACGGGCAGGCCCGCGGCGACGACGACGCCGAGGGCCGGCTGGTAGACCACCAGGCCGACGCAGACGAACACGACCGTGAGGGCGGCTGCCGTGAAGCGGGAGACGGCCTCGACGAACCAGCCGATCTTCTCGACGTCGCCGGTGGAGACGGCGACCACCTCCCCGGCCGCGACCCGCCGGCTGAGCGCCGAGCCCAACTGCGAGGCCTTGCGGGCGAGGAGCTGCTGGACGCGGGCGGCCGCGGTGATCCAGTTGGTGACGGCGGCGCGGTGCAGGAAGGTGTCCCCGAGCGCGGTGGCGGCGCCGAACAGGGCCATCAGCCCACCGGCGAGGGCCAGCCGGGCGCCGGAGCGGTCGACGACCGCCTCGACGGCGAACCCGACGCAGAACGGCTGGGCCGAGACGGCCGTGAAGTGCAGCAGGCCCCAGGCCAGGGAGGTGAGCTGACCGCCCAGCTGACTGCGTCCGAGCCACCACAGGAATCGCGGCCCCGAGCGGGCGTCGGGCACACCCGGGTCTGGATAGGGAAGGTCTCGGATCTTCATGACGTCCTGGTGGCTCGTGTCAGGGATGGGGGGAGGGGACCGCGGTGAGCGGCGACAGCAAACCGTGAAAGGTTCGCTCCGCAGGGTGGTCGGAATCAACCGGTTTTCCGCGGCACCGCGTGGATCCGGCTGCCACCGGAAGCGGTCACCGTCCCGAGGGACCCGCCGTCGGCACCCGGTGCGGCCGGCCCGTCGTCGGAAAGTCGTCCCAACGGCGACGGCCGCCCCTCCGGTATCCCGGAGCGGCGGCCGTGGCCTGCCCTCGTGCGGTGCGTGGACGCCTCAGCAGGGGGGAGCCGCCGTCCCGCCGATCAACGTGTCCAGCAGATCGCCGAGCACCGCCCGCTCCACGTCCGTGAGGGGGGCCAGGATCTCCCGCGCCGCCGACCGGCGTGCCCGGTGCAGTTCGCGCAGCGTGGCGCGGCCCGCGTCGGTCAGCTCGATCCGGATCACCCGGCGGTTGGTCGGGTCGGGCACCCGGCGGACCTTGCCGTGCGCCTCCAGCCCGTCGACCAGTGTGGTCACCGCCCGCGGCACGACCTCCAGGCGTTCGGCGAGGTCCGCCATCCGCGGCGGTGCGCTGAAATGGGAGAGGGTGCGCAGCAGGCGGGACTGGGCGGGCGTGATGCCCAGGTCCGACAGCTCCAGATGGTGCTTCTGGATGCGGTGCACCCGACGGGTGAGCCGCAGCAGCTGCTCGGCGAGCGCGCCGTCGGGATCGGAGGTGGTCATGCGGGAACAATATCAGGACTCCGCTCATTGTGAGTATAGGTAACAATGAGCTATGCTCCCTGTGTCTCGCTCACCTCGCCTCACCTCCCGTAGGAGCCCATGCACCCCGACACGCCAGATTCCTGGAACCCCTCCGGCGACACCGGGGAACACCCCCGGCAGGTACGCCGCATCCTGAAACTCTTCCGTCCCTACCGCGGGCGGCTCGCGGTCGTCGGCCTGCTCGTCGCCGCCTCCTCGCTCGTCTCGGTGGCCACGCCGTTCCTGCTGAAGGAGACCCTGGACGTCGCCATCCCCGAGGGCCGCACCGGCCTGCTGAGCCTGCTCGCCCTCGGCATGATCCTCAGCGCCGTCCTCGCCGGAGTCTTCGGCGTCCTCCAGACGCTGATCTCCACCACGGTCGGCCAGCGCGTGATGCACGATCTGCGCACCGCCGTCTACGGCCGCCTCCAGAGCATGTCGCTCGCGTTCTTCACGCGCACGCGCACCGGGGAGGTCCAGTCCCGCATCGCCAACGACATCGGCGGCATGCAGGCGACCGTCACCTCCACCGCCACCTCCCTGGTCTCCAACTTCACCAGCGTCGTCGCCACGATCGTCGCGATGGTCGCCCTCGACTGGCGCCTCACCGTCGTCTCGCTGCTCCTGCTGCCGGTGTTCGTGTGGATCAGCCGCCGCGTCGGGAACGAACGGCGGAAGATCACCACCCAGCGGCAGAAACAGATGGCGGGAATGGCCGCCACGGTCACCGAATCGCTCTCGGTGAGCGGCATCCTGCTCGGCCGCACCATGGGCCGGGCCGACTCCCTCGCCCACTCCTTCGCCGACGAGTCCGAGCGCCTCGTCGACCTCGAAGTGAGGTCGAGCATGGCCGGCCGCTGGCGCATGGCCGTCATCGGGATCGTCATGTCGGCCATGCCGGCCGTCATCTACTGGACGGCCGGCATGACGATGGAACTCGGCGGCCCCGGCGCCTCCCTGGGCACGATCGTCGCCTTCGTCTCGCTCCAGCAGGGCCTGTTCCGCCCGGCCGTCAGCCTGCTGTCGACCGGCGTGCAGATCCAGACCTCCCTCGCGCTCTTCCAGCGCATCTTCGAGTACCTCGACCTGCCCGTCGACATCACCGAGCGGGCGGACCCGGTCCACCTCGACCAGATCAAGGGCGAGGTCCGCTTCGAGCACGTGGAGTTCCGCTACGACGGCGACGACGACACGGTCGCCCCCGTCCTCGACGGCATCGACGTGACCGTCCCGGCCGGCAGCAGCCTCGCCGTCGTCGGGCCGACCGGCGCGGGCAAGTCCACGCTGGGCTACCTGGTGCCGCGTCTGTACGACGTGACCGGCGGCCGGGTCACCATCGACGGGGTCGACGTCCGCGACCTCGACTTCGACACCCTCGCGCGCGCGGTCGGCGTCGTCTCGCAGGAGACGTACCTCTTCCATTCCTCGATCGCCGACAACCTGCGCTTCGCCAAGCCGGACGCCACCGACGAGGAGCTGCACGCCGCGGCGCGGGCGGCCCAGATCCACGACCACATCGCCGCGCTGCCCGACGGGTACGACACGGTCGTGGGCGAGCGCGGCCACCGTTTCTCCGGTGGTGAGAAGCAGCGCCTGGCCATCGCCCGCACCATCCTGCGCGACCCGCCGGTGCTGATCCTCGACGAGGCGACCAGCGCCCTGGACACCCGGACCGAGCACGCTGTCCAGGAGGCCATCGACGCGCTCTCGGCCGACCGCACCACGCTCACCATCGCCCACCGGCTGTCCACCATCCGCAGCGCCGACCAGATCGTGGTCCTGGACTCCGGCCGATTGGCCGAACAGGGCACGCACGAGGAACTGCTGGAGCGCGACGGACGGTACGCCGAGCTGGTGCGCCGGGACGCTCGCCTGGAGCCGACGAGATGACAAAGCTGACGAGATGACAAGATGACGATAGGCCCGGTCATGTCGGGATTGTGATGGTATGCGGGTTACCGTGCCCGCATGCAGATGAACACTCCGCCACGGAGCGCGATCCGACTGACGCGCCGGGGCCGTCTCGTCCTCATCGCGATCGGAGCCGTCGCGGCCGGCACCGCTGTGGCCGTGCCGCTGCTGAGCATGGACAGCTCCGAGGAGAAGAGACCGACGACGCTGGTCATCCCGGAGGGCCGACGCGCGAGCCAGATCTACGAGGCCGTCGACAAGGCCCTCGCCCTGCCGCCCGGCACCACCAGGAAATCGCTGCCGAAGGCCGGTCTGAAGCTGCCGGCCGACGCCGAGGGCAACCCGGAGGGCTACCTCTTCCCGGCGGCGTATCCGCTGGGCGGGAAACCGACGCCGCAGGCGCTGCTGGCCCGGATGGTCGACACCGCGAACAGGAAGTTCAACGGCGCCCCCGTCGCCGCCGGAGCCCAGCGCAACGCCATGAACGTCTACCAGGCCGTCACCGTCGCCAGCATCGTCCAGGCCGAGTCCGCCACCGAGGCGGACATGGGCAAGGTGGCCCGCGTCGTCTTCAACCGTCTGGAGCGCGGCATGCCGTTGCAGATGGACTCCACCATCAACTACGCCCTGAACCGCTCCACGCTCAGGACGAGCACGGCGGACACCCGCATCGACAACCCCTACAACTCCTACCAGCGCATGGGGCTGCCCCCGACCCCGATCGGCAACCCCGGCGAGGAGGCCGTGCGCGCCGCGATCACCCCGACGCCGGGCGACTGGCTGTACTTCGTCACGGTCAAGCCGGGCGACACGCGCTTCACCGCCAGCTACGAGGAACACCAGCGCAACGTCGCGGAGTTCAACAGGGTCCAGCAGAGCGCTCGGGCCTCGGCGAGTCCGTCGAAGGCCCGCTGATCCGACGGCGGCACATCAGGCGGCGGCCGGCTCACCGGCCCGCTCGGCGAGCAGCCGCCTGATGTCCCGCACGGCGGCCCGTCCCGCCCGGTTGGCACCGACGGTGCTCGCGGAGGGGCCGTAGCCGACGAGGTGCACACGGGGGTCGGCGACCGCACGCGTGCCCTCGACGCGGATTCCGCCGCCCGGCTCGCGCAGCCGCAGCGGTGCCAGGTGGTCCACGGCGGGCCGGAAGCCGGTCGCCCACAGGATGACGTCGGCGGACACCCGCCGCCCGTCCTTCCACTCCACTCCGTCCGGGGCGATCCGGTCGAACATCGGCAGCCGGTCGAGGACTCCGTCCGCCAGCCCCTGCCTGATCGCGTCGTTCAGCGGCAGGTCCGTCACGGAGACGACGCTCTTCGGCGGCAGCCCCTGCCGCACCCGCTCCTCCACGAGGGCGACCGCCGCGCGGCCCGCCTCCTCGTCGAAGGGGCCTTCGCGGAAGACCGGCGGGCGTCGCGTCACCCAGGTGGTGGCGGCCGCGTACGGGGCGAGTTCCAGCAGGTGCTGGGTCCCCGACGCGCCCCCGCCCACCACGACCACCCGCAGCCCGGCGAACGCCTCGGGCCCCGGATAACGCGCGGTGTGCAGCTGCCGGCCCAGGAAGGTCTCCTGCCCGGGGTAGCGCGGCCAGAAGGGACGGTCCCAGGTACCGGTGGCGTTGATCAGCGTCCTCGTCGCCCACGTACCGGCGGTGCTCTCCACGAGCAGTCGCCCGTCCGTCCCCGCGCGCACCGCCGTCACATCGACCGGCCGCCGTACCCGCAGGTCGAAGGCGCGCTCGTACGCCGTGAAGTACTCGGTGATCACCTCGGAGGAGGGCCGCGCCGGGTCCGCGCCCGTCAGTTCCCTGCCGGGCAGCGCGTGCATCCCGTGCACCTTGCCGTACGTCAGTGAGGCCCACCGGAACTGCCAGGCGCCGCCCGGGCCGGGGGAGTGGTCCAGCACCACGAAGTCCCGCTCCGGCTCGAAGCCGGTGCGCCGCAGGTGGTAGGCGGCGGCCAGCCCGGCCTGCCCGGCGCCTATGACGACGACCTCGACCTCACGCATGTCGTTCACGGTTGAACCAACAGTGGCGAGGTCGTGGATCTTCCCGCGGACGCGTCGGCGCCCCTCCGCACCGGCGTGGCCGTGGTCGTTGTCGTGGCCGACGGGCGTCTCGCGGACCGGGCCACCTGTGTCATGCGCCGCCTGCGTCACGCGCCGGCCGGACACCGGCCCGTGGAATCCGGCCTGTGGAATCCGGTGTACGGGGTTGCCGATGGGTCAGGATGGAGGCATGTCAGATGCGTTCACCACCCGGGTACTGCACATCGCCTCCGGCGCACAGGAGAGGGTCGTCGACCTCACCCGAGACTGCGAGACCTTCCTGCGGGAGGTGGCGGCCGGCCGTGACGGCCTCCTGAACGTCTTCGTCCCCCATGCGACGGCCGGCATCGCGATCATCGAGACCGGTGCCGGAAGCGACGACGACCTCCTCGCCGCCCTGCACACCCTGCTCCCCGCCGACGACCGCTGGCAGCACCGCCACGGCAGCCCCGGCCACGGCCGCGACCACGTCCTGCCGGCCCTCGTGCCGCCCCACGCCACCCTGCCGGTGGTGGACGGCGCCCTGCAGCTGGGAACCTGGCAGTCGGTGTGCCTCGTGGACACGAACAAGGACAACGCCGACCGGCAGGTGCGGCTGGGCTTCCTCGGCTGACGCGCGTGCCGGACGGAGGCCTCGCATGCCGGCCCGGCGGGGTCGGGAAGGGGCCGGCGAGCCGGTCACGATCCGTACCTCCCGGCGGGTGGCGGGTGACGCCCACGAGCACGACGCCCGCCGGCGCAGCGTCCGAGGCCTGCGGCATTCCCTCACGGTCCGTGTTCACCGCGCGATCCGCTGGTGTGGGCGAAGCGACCCCCGGTGTTATTCAATGAGGTGTGCGTTCCGGGGTCTCGGGGCCCCGTCGCACGGGTCCGAGTACGGCCCCGGTGCTGTGCCGGGGATTGCCGAGAGAGCCGCATGGACTCCACACCGTCTCCGTCGTCGCCCTTCGAGCTGGTGAGCAGCGCTCTGGGGCGCTACATCCCGCGCGGCGGAGCGGCAGCCGCCGAGGAGCAGGACGACCGCACCGCCCCCCGGCGCATGCCCGACGACCCGGAAGGCGACGGACAGGATCAGATTCTCGGGGTGGTCAACCTGGACCGGGACCTGAGGGTCACCCGCCGCAATCTGGACGCCCCCGTGTTCGCGGGCCTGGAAGCCGAGACCGGAAGCCTTTTCGTCGATCTCCTGCCCGCCGGGGACGTACCGACGGTCACCCGGCGGTTGCGGCAGGTTCTGGAGACCGGTGAGGCGCACGTCGCCCGGATCCAGCGCCTGCGGCGTGGCGACGGGTCGGAGCTGGTGGTCTCCCTGAGCATCCTGCCCGCCGCGGCACCCGAGGAGGGCCTGACCGTCTCCTTGATCGCCATGGCCAGGAGGCTGCACCTGTACGCCGCCGAGACCGCGATCGGCACGTCGCTGGACATCGGCGAGACCGCCCAGTCGCTGGCGGAGTCGCTGCTGGCCTGGGGTGATGTGGCCGCCGTCGACCTCGACTTCGCCGTGTGGACGGGTGAGGGGGTCACCGGGCAGGCACAGGGGCGCATCCGGCTCCGGCGGGCGGCCCTCGTACCGGACCGCGCGTGGCCCGACGGCTATGCGACGCCGGGTGACGATCTCCCCGGCGACGCGAGTCGCCTCCTGGCGCAGGCGGTACGACGGGACGACGCCCCGCAGACGATCGTCATACCCGACCGGGAAACGGTCGAGCGGGTACTCGGCAGTCCGCGCGTGGTGCGCGCCCTGGTGCCCGGGGACCGGTCGGCGGGCGTGGCGTGCATCCCGCTGGTGCTGGACGGCACGCCGCCCGTCGTGCTGGGCGTGGCGGAGGTCTGGCGGCGGGCGGACCGTCCCTTCCGCGACAGCGAGTTGCTGGACCTGCAGGAGCTGGTGGCCAGGACCGCCCATCACGTCGATCTGGCCCGTCAGCACCAGCGCGAGCACACGCAGGTCCTGGCGTTGCAGCGCCGGCTGCTGCCCCGGACCGGCGGCGACACCATCACGGTCGCCAGTGTCTATCAGCCGGCCACCCCCGACAGCGCCGGCGTCGGCGGCGACTGGGTGAACAGCTTTCCCCTGGCGGACGGGCGCACCGCGCTGGTGGTCGGTGACGTCGTCGGGCACGGCCTGGGGGCCGCGGCGACCATGGGCCAGCTGAGCATGGAGGCCCGGGCGCTGCTGTCCGCGGGGCTGGCGCCCGACGAGGTGCTGGAGCACCTGGACGAGACCGTGACGCTGCTGGACGACGCGGAGTCCGGGCTGACGGCCGGCTACAGCGCCCTCGGGTCGACCTGCTGCATCGTCCTCTACGATCCGGTCAGCCACCAGGTGACGCTGTCCAGCGCCGGCCACCTCCCGCCGGTCCTGGTGTCGCCGGACGGGCAGGCGGACCTGCTCGCGGTCCGTCCCCATCCCGGCCTCGGCGCCGAGTTCGCGCTGCGGGAGCCGTTCGACCTCCACACCTTCGACGCGCCCCCGGGCTCCCTGCTCGCCCTCTACACCGACGGCCTGGTGGAGGATCCGGCCATGTCGATCGACGAGGGCATCGGCAGACTGGCGGAGACCGTGTCCACGGTGCACCCCTGGGACTCCCTGCAGCAGGCCGCGCGGCAGGTCGTCTCCGTGCTGGCGCCCGTGCGCCAACGAGACGACGTGACCCTGCTGCTCGCCCGCACGGTCGGCTACCGCAAGGGGGACACCGCGACCTGGCGGCTGCCCGCCCGCGTCGACGCGCCCGCCCGCGCCCGCGCGCGGGTCTCCGCGCTGCTGTGGCAATGGCGCACCAGGGACGACACCCGGGACACCGTGTCGCTGCTGGTCAGCGAGCTGGTCACGAACGCGGTGCGCTACGCCACCGGTCCGATCACGGTACGGCTGATCAGGACCGGCCACGGCCTGCTGTGCGAGGTGGGCGACACCGGCAACGGCAGACCGCGCCTGAGCCCGGGCGGCCTCCTCGACGAAGGCGGTCGTGGCCTGCACATCGTGCACAGGCTCACCACCCGGTGGGGGGTGCGGTGGACGGAGACCGGCAAGGTGGTCTGGGCGACCGTCGTGCGGTGACGCGGCCAGGGGGAGGGGGCGGTGACACCGCGGTGCTCCGCGAGCTGCCGCACCCGTTCGGCCCAGCGTGTGGCCACCGCCCTGCGTGCGGCCACCGCCCTGCGTTCGGCCCCCGTTCGGCCCGGTGGCCACCGCCCGGCTCGCGGCCACCGGGCCGAAGCCGGCCGGCGTACCGGAGCGCGGTGCCGGCCCGGGCGGCGCGCGCGTCGGCCCGGCACCACGGTACGCACGGTGCTGCCCGGCGGTGACGGCGACGTGCTGCGGCCGGTTCCGCGGACGACCCGCCGCTGCGGTGGCGCGGGCCCCCTACAGCCACTCCCCTTCCAGAGCGGTGGCGGTGAGGCCCGGCGCCGCCGCGTACAGCACGGCGCGACTGCCCGGCTTCTGCCCGGCGTCGTGCGCCCGCCGCAGGATGTCGAACACGGCGGCGCCGCCACGGTTGCCGCTGGTGTAGCTCTCCCGGCTGTGGTCCAGCAGTCCCGACGGCCAGGAGTCGGGCATCGTCTGCTCCATGTACTCCAGCACACGGGTCCCGCCGGGGTGCGCCAGCAGCACGTCGGGGTGCCAGGAGACGGGGTCGTCCTGGTAACGGACGCCCAGCCACTCCCACATCGCGGTCACCGTCTCCTGCACGGCGCGCGGCCCGCGCCGGTCCATCACGAAGTGGGTGCCGTCGGCCCGCGTCTCCAGGCGGTGCAGGTCCTGTGTGCCGGGCAGGGTGTGGTGCCAGGCGGAGTCCAGTCGCAGCACCGACTCGCGCCGCGGGCGACCCGTGACCACCGCGGCGACGGCGGTGTCCGCGAACAACAACCGGACGATCAGGGACTCGAGGGTGTCGTCCGCGGGCTGGTAGGTCGTGCTGAGCGCCTCCGCGATGACGACCAGGACCACCCGGTCGGGGTCCGCGGCCACGAGGTCCGCCGCCAGCGCCAGTGAGCGGGTGCCCGCGATGCAGGCCCACTGCGTGGCCGGGAGCAGCAGCGTGTCGCTGCGGAGCGAGAGCGTGTTGGCCAGGGAGACGTCCAGGCCCGGCAGGGCCGGGGTGGTGGAGTGACTGGTGATCAGGCAGTCGACGTCCGCGGCCTCCAGCCCGGCGATCTGCAGGGCCCCGCGCGCCGCCCGCTCGCCGTAGGACTGCACGGCCTCCCAGGCCGGCGCGGTGCGCTCCTGGACGGTCTGCGGCCCGGGTATCGCCTCCAGGGCGGCGATCACCCGCTCCACGTCCTGCTGGGCGAAACCGGCGTGGGCCAAGGCCTCTTGGGCCGGCCCCGCGCCGACGGCCGGCAGACCGCCGCCGTTGCCGGGCGCGACGGCGGCCTCCAGCGGCAGCATCCACCCGCGGGTCTCGATGCCCGTGCTTGCCGCGATGCCGTCGATGCGCGGCGCCCACGCCGCATGCGGATGCCGATCGCGCACCTCCGCCACGATCTGGCTGGTCCGCACGGCGTGTTCGCCATGTATGACGGCGGGAGGACAGAGGTATGCGGTCATGGTGGGTCACCTTCCAGGAGAACGAGCGGGAGTGTCACGAGCGCTGTGTCATGGGTCACTTCGGGATGCGGCGCCCAAGACGTCGCCGGGGGGCTCCAGTTCGGAAGCCGGTGTCTGCCTCGAGCATGGGCGATAAAGGGACATTTCCGCTGTGATGCAGACGACTTAGGCGGTGTCGGAGTGCGTGACGCCGCACACACCGCCGGGGCGTACCCCGAGGCGGTTCCCGGGTGTTGTCTGACCTGCCGTCAGTCGACGGTGACCGGTCACCGAGCCGAGCAGGTCGTGCCCAGGGCATGTTCCCCGCGACGAGCCGTACCGCCGGCCGGCCCCTGACTCCGCGGCACTCCGGGCGGTGGCGGCGGCGCTCTGCCGCTCTGCGAGGATCCGCCCATGGATCACACGCTCGCCCTCGCCGGACTCGACGACCGTCCCTGGCCGGAACTGGACCACGCCTACGGAAGCGCGGAGGACCTGCCCGCCCTCCTGCGCTCCCTCGCGGGCGACGACCCGGACACCGCGGACGGCGCCCTGGACGAGCTGTACGGCAGCATCCTCCACCAGGGCACCGTCTACCGGGCGACCGCCGAAGCGGTGCCGTTCCTCGCGCGTCTCGCGGCGGCCGGCCACCGCAGCGCCGACCTCCTCGTCCTGCTCGGCGGCATCGCCGAGAGCACCGACGAGCACGGGGTGGCACCGGGCGCCTGCCGCGCGGCGGTCGCCGGTCAACTCCCTTCCGTCCTGGGCCTGACGGGCGCCGGGGAGTCGCGGGTGCGGCAGGCCGCCGTATGGGCGGCCGGGCACACCGCCGCTCCCGTCGAGGCCTGGCCCGTGCTGCGCCGACGGTGGGAGGAGGAGCCCGACGAGGTGGTCCGGGCGGAGCTGGTGACCGCCCTGGTCCGGCTCGACCCGGCACGGGGCGCCCCGACGGCCCTGGCCGCCCTCGCGCCGGACGGTCCGGCCCGGCTGCGCGTCACCGCCGTCCTCGCCTGCCTGGCGGCGGACCTGCCCTGGGACACCCGGCAGCACGACGCCGTACTCGCCGCGCTGCCGGCCGAAGGCCTGGTTTCCGCGTTCGAGCAGTGCGAGCCCCTCCAGGCGGTGGTCGGCGCGCTGCTGCGGCGGGGCACGGCCGAGGACCGGGAGGCCGCCTTCGAGCTGCTGGCGGACGCCCTGCGCGTTCCGGCGCCGGACGTACGCGCCGAAGCCGTGTGGGCTGCGGACCACGCGTGCATGGTGTCCCGTTCCGCGCCCGCGCGGTTGCTGCCCGCGCTGCTCCCGCTGCTCGACGAACCGGAGCCGCCGCACGGTGTGGTGACCCTGCTCGGCAAGGTCGCGGAGCAGGCGGGCGCCGCCGGCAGCGCACTCGCCCGGCTCGCCGCGGGCGACGGAGACCTCGCCGACCGGGCGCTCGCCGTACTGGTGACGGCCGCCCCCGGCCTGGCGGCCCCGCTGCTCGCCGAGCGGCTGCCGGAGCGCCCCCTGGCGCTGGCCGAGGCCGCCGGGGCCCGCGCACCCGGTACGGCCGTCAGCACTCCCTTCCCCTACGACGCCGCGCTGCTCGACGCGGTCCGACGGCGCCTCGCCAACCCCGGGTCGAAGGGGAACGAGCCCATCCACCTCGCTCTGCTGCTCGCCTCCTGGGGACGACGGGCGGCCTCCGCCGTCCCCGAACTGCTCGACGCGCTGCCGAGGATCCCGCTCGCCGGTCCCACCGCGCTGGCGGCGGTCTGCCCGCCCGACGGCGAGCCCCGGAACCGCACGGCGCAGGCCCTGCGCGCGGCCGCCCTGCACGGTCCCGACGGGGGGCGGCTGTCCGCGGCGCATGCTCTGCACGGCCTGACGGGCGAGAGCGGACCGCTGCTCGCCGCGATACGCGCCGAACTGACCGGCGAAGGACGGTCCTTGCGGGAGGCCGCCCGGCTCGTCACCGGTCTCGGGGAGGCCGCGGGGGAACTCGTGCCCGCGATGCGCGACGCCCTGCGGGAACGGCCCGAAGGCCGGTCGTTCCCCCTGCTCGACGCCCTCGCGGAACTCGCCGCCGCACTCTGGGACATCACGGGGGACGCCGCCACGGCGGTCCCGGTGTTCGACGCCGTCATCAGAGCCGACGGCGGCCCCTGGACCCGGTGGACGGCCCTGCGGACGGCGCGCCTCGCGGTCCGGCTGGGGCCCGCGGCCCGGCCGTTGCGCCCGGCGCTGGAGGACCTCCTCGCCACCCCACGGCACGCACCGGCCGCGGTCCTCGCGTTGCTGGCCGCGCTCCCCGAGGAGGAACTGCGCGGCCCGCTGGAGCGCACCGCGCTGGCCGGGCAGGTGCTGGACGCGGCGGAGTCCGACGTCGACGCGGCCGGCGCGTTCGAGGCACTGTCGGCGCTGGGCCGGGCCGCCCTGACCGGCGAACACCTGCACCGCGTCGAACGCCTGGCCAGGGGCGACCGGCGGGTGGTGACCGCAGGGATCGAGAACCGGATCATCCGCGCCGACGAGCAACTGGCCGCCCGCGCCCGCGAAACGCTCACGGCGCTCACAGCGGACGGGGCGGACGCGACGGACGGGGCGGACGCGGCGCCGTCCGGGCCGCCGGGGCAGGCGGCACCGACATCCGGCCGGGGCTGACACACGGTCACCATGGTGGGTCCGCCCGTCCGGTGGGGCCTCCCGATGCCCTGGACGAGCCGCCCGGCACGAGGACGTGCCGGGCGAGTCCGACGCCGTACGACAGGTCCGCAGCGCGCTCGGGGAGACCGGCGCCGACCGGATCCCGGCCCCGGCCCGTCGGCACGGCGAGCCTCGGCGCGGTTCAGCAGGCGGCGGCCAGGACGGGCCGCGTGACGACGGCCGACCCGGGCGCGGAAGGCCTGACGGCGGACGGCTTGACGACGGGCGTCCTGGGGGCGGATGCGGCGGCCGCGGTCGGCCTGACAGCGGCAGGAACAGCCGGGGCAGGAGCGGCCGGGGCAGGAACAGCCGGTGCAGGAGCGGCCGGGGCAGGAACGGCCGCGGCCGGCGTGGCCGCTCCGTCCCGCGGGACCTCGGCCGTCCCGCTCCGTGCGCGGTCCGCGAACACGAACATGCGCAGCACCACGAAGCGCCCCGTGCCGGCCAGGGCGGAGGCGCCCAGGTACACGGCCTGCTGAGTGACCAGACCGGGCGACGACCGCACCGCGTACAGGACGAATACCGCGGCGCAGGTGACCCCGTACGCGGCGGTCGCCGAACCGGCGGACTGCAGGTGACGGCGCCACCCGGCGCGCCGTCCGGTGCCGAAGGTGAAGAAGGCGTGCAACTCGGTGCACACCAGCGTCGAGACCACGGTGAGCACCGCGTTCGCCAGGGCCCAGGGAATCAGCGTGGCCACCAGCGGGACGGCGGCGCCGGAGAGGAGCCCGACCCCGCCGCCGCAGGCCGCGAACCGCACGAAGGCGGCGAGCGGGCCGGGCGTCGTCGACGGAGCGGCCGCCACCACGGGCCCTGCGCCGGCCGGGCCGCCCGTGCGCGGCGGCTCCGGCGCCGACTGCCGCCGCGGTTCCGGCCGGGCCTTCGGCCGGGGCTTCGACAGGACGGGCGACGTCATCGCGGGTTCCTTCCGGGGTGATCGGACTTGCTGGTGATCGGGCCTACGGGCACGCGGACCCGGGCGCTCGGGCCACTTGGGCGTCAACCCCGTTGCGGAACCGCCGCGTCGAACGATGCCGTGTTCCTCTCCCCGACACGAGGGAGCAACCCACCGGACCGGAGGTGGGGCCTGCCCCACCACGACGGTGGGGCGGGCAGCCGGGGACCCGCCTCCGAGCGCGCCCGCATCGCCCGCACGGACGTCCCCGCAAGGCGCCCGCACCGGCACCCGCCCGCCTCACGGGTGTCCCCCCGACGGCACCGACCCGATCCCCACCACCCGTGCCCGACGCGGGCGGGGCCCTCGGCACGTGGTCGGGATCCTCCTCCTCCCACGACCCGCCCCCCTCGGGGGAAAGCCCCACTTCGTGGAGCTCGGGCCCTGGCAGGGGCACCTTTTCCGGGTCTCCTGACCGACAAGCCGCCCGACCGGCTCACCCCATGGTCTTCGCGCCGTCCAGGGACTCGCGGATGATGTCGGCGTGCCCCGCGTGCTGGGAGGTCTCGGCGATCACGTGCAGCAGCGCCCGGCGGGCCGACCAGTGCCTGCCCGGCTCGAACCACGGGGCCGACGGCAGCGGGTGCGCCGCGTCGAGGTCGGGCAGCGACGCGACCAGTTCGTCGGTACGGCGGGCCACCTCGGCGTACTCCCGCAGCACCCCCGCCAGCGTCTCGCCGGGCAGCATCCGGAACTCGTCGGCGCGCCGGGCGAAGTCCTCCTCGGTCATGTCGTCGAAGTCGCCCATCGCCGACGGACCGTCCACGATGAAGGAGGCCCAGGTCCGCTCGACCGAGGTGACGTGCTTGATCAGCCCGCCGAGACACAGCTCGCCGGCGGTGGTGCGCAGCCCCGCCTGCTCGTCGGTCAGGCCGTTGGTGGTGAAGCGCAGGAAACCGCGGTGCTTGGCCAGGGTCTCCAGCAGGTCGGCGCGCTCCCCGGTGAGGGCCGGGGCGAGCGGGGCGGTGCTGTTCAGGGACATGGCGTGTCTCCGTCTCCGAGAGGTGTGTTCCGCGTTCGTGGACCACGTTAGGAGGGATACAGGTCAGGTCCTGTCCTAAAGGGACGGGGCCGCGGATCTGGAGGAACGGGGTCCGCGGATCGCCCTCACGCCGGGAGCGCGGCCACCCCCCACGCCTGTGCGCACAGCGCCCGCTCGACCTCGCCGGTGTACAGCGCCGCCGCCAGCCACGCGCTCGCGAAACGCCCCGAGTCCGACGGCAGCAGCCGCCCGAACGCGTCACGGGCGCGGTCCGCCGCGGCGGCGTGCAACGCGTCGAGGAGGTCACCCGCCGTGCCGAGCCCCATACGGCGGAGCCGGGCCCCGTCGCCCGCCGCGCCGCCCGGGAAGGCCAGCACCCGGCGGCCCCCCGACACGGCCTGGTGGACCCGTCGGCGCAGCAGGTGCAGCGGTGCCTCGTCCACGTCCGGGGCCGGAGCCGGAATCCCGCCCCCGGGCGTCGTCGCGGGCAGATCCGCGTGCTGGAGCCGGTCCAGCCCCAGGTCCACCCGGGCGGCCGGGTCGCTCGGGTGCTCGGTGGCCAGCAGCAGCGCACGGGGAACCGGCCCGGGCGCCAGCCGGGCCACGACCCGCACACGGCCGCCCCCGGCCGCCGCCAGCAGACGCAGATTCTCGCGGTACGGCAGAGCGGGCGCGTCATGGGCCACCGCCAGCCGCAGCGGCACGCCGGCGCAGTCCGCCAGCAGACAGTCGCCCGCCGCCTCCCGGACCGCTCCCCGGAGCGTCACCTCGAGGAACAGCAGATCATGACCGCCCCCGAGGGCCCGCCCCACCTGATCGGCGACGGGTACGGCCCACAGCCGGTCCAGCGGCTCGCCGCGCCACGACGCGCCGGCCGCGCGCACCGCCCGCACGCCCGCCCCCGCGCCGAGACGTCCCGTCGGCGAGACGGTCGCGCCCGACACGGCGAGGCCCGCGCGCGCCAGTTCACGGTGCGTCAGGGAGGTGTCGCCGATCCGGACGGCCCGGTCGGCGGCACCGGTCGCACGGCCGGGACCGCCGGGCGCCACGTCGGACACCGTGTAGAGGCGGCCGTCGGCATCCGCGGTCCAGGTGACCGCGCCCGCGTAACCGGTGGCCGTGAGGACCGGCTCGGAGAACAGGCCGTACAGCCGCAGCGAGCCGTCGGGACGGTACGGCTGCCGTGCCGTGCCGCGCAGTTCGGCCAGGTCGGCGCCCGTGGCGCGGGGGAGGCGGTGCGCCACGGCCAGGAGGCCGCGGAGCGCGTCCGCGAGGTCGTCGAGGCGGTGGGCCGGGTCGGCGGAACGGGCCGCGCGCACCCCGGTGACCACGGAGACCGCGGCGGCCGAGGCGCGGGGGAGACCCGCGAGGCGCGCGGTGTGCGCGGCGCGCAGCAGCTCCGACTGGAGCACGGCGCCGGCCCCGTCGGTGCCGGCCTCCAGGACGGCGGCCGCCGCCTCGAACACCGCACGGGCGGCGGCGCGTTCCTCGGGCCCGGCGGACTGCGGCCCGGGTCCGGGTCCGGCGTCCTCCCGCGACCCCCTCGCCGTGTCCGCCGGTTCGCCGGCCGGCGCGGCCGGTGATGTGTCCTCGGCGACCGGAGCCGCCGAGGCGGCGGCCGCGCGGTGCAGGCAGTCCGGTGCCAGCAGGCAGCCGCAGCGGATGGCGTCCGTGCTGGTCACCGTCCCACCGGGGGCGCGCAGTTCGAGGTCGGTGTCGTCGTCGACAGCTATCCGCACGAGGTCGCCGTCGCGCACCACCGGACGGGCCGCGAGCTTGGCGACCCCCGCGTCCAGCCGCTTGCGGAGCCGGGGCGACAGCGCCCCGACCAGCTCGGCGGTGACGGACGGGGCGACCGGGGGCAGCCCGCCGCCCGGGCGGTCCGAGGCCCCTTCCGGATCCGGGTGAGGCGAGGTCCCCTCCGGGCCCAGGTGACCGGAGGCGCCTGCTGGCTTCGGGTGGCCTGAGGACCCTTCCGGGCCGGGGCGCCCCGAGGTTCCTTCCGGGCCCGGGTGTTCCGCGGACAGGTCCGGAGTCATGCGATCTTCTCCCCTACCCAGCGGGCGAGTTCGAGTGGACTGAGGGCGGCCACGGGCATGCCCGCGGCGACGAGCTGACCGGCGACGCCCGTGGAGTAGCGGGGCCGGCCCGTGTCGTCGAGGCTCGCGCAGCCCAGGACGTGACAGCCCGCCCCGACCAGCGCGCGGACCTCGGCGAGCAGCCCGCCGAGCGGATGGCCCTCCTCGAAGTCGCTGACGACCACGACGAGGGTCCGCGAGGGGACGGTGACCAGCTCACGGGCGTGCCGCAGTCCCGCCGCGATGTGCGTGCCGCCGCCCACGCTGACCTCCAGCAGCAGCGACAGCGGGTCCTCGACGTGCCCCGTGAGATCGATGACCTCGGTGGAGAACGCCAGGAAGTGCGTGGACAGGGTCGGCACCCCGGCCAGCACCGACGCCGTGAGCGCGGCCCAGACCGTGGACGCCTCCATGGACCCGGACACGTCGGTGACCAGGATCAGCCGCCAGTCCGCGGACCGCCGCGCGCGGGTGCGGAACACGGGGTGCTCGGGGATGACCCGGACCGTGCCGTCGGGGGCGCGGCGCGCGGTCGCCAGGTTGGCGCGCAGGGTGCGCGGCAGGTCGAGGCCGCCGCCCGGGCGTCTGCTCGGGCGCGGCAGGGCCGTGCCGTGCAGGGCCGGCCGCAGCCGGGTGGCCAGTTGCCGGGTCAGGGCCTCGACCAGCCGTCGGACCAGCGGACGCAGCGCGGCCAGCCGGGCCTCGGGCAGACCGCCCGCGTGGCTCAGCACGGTGCGCAGCAGGTCGACCGAGGGGCGCACGCTGTCCGCGTCCAGCTCGGCGAGCACGTCCTTCCGGCCCGCCGCCGCGGCCGCCGCCAGCACCTCCTCCCGGATGCCCGGACCGAACAGCATCGCCAGTTCCCGCGACCACTCCCGCACGCCGGGGTAGGGCACCTCCCGGCCGCCGCCCGGGCCGCGCCCGGTCAGGCCGCCCCTGCTGCCCTCCCCGCGTCCGCTGCCGTACAGCTCGTCCAGCGCGGTCGCGAGCGAAGCGGCCGAGGAGGGAAGCCGGTCCTTCCCGCGGCCCAGGACGAGTCGCCAGCGGTCACCGGGGGCGAGCAGACCGCCCTCGGCCCGAGCCCCCGGCGACCCGGCGGGCACCTCCGCCTGCGCGGCGGCGAGCGCGGGCAGCAGCCCCAGGGTCCGCAGGGTCTCGCGGCCGGCGAGGTCCGCCCGCGTCCAGGCGGCGAGCGCGGCCGGGTCGACACCGCCGGTGTCCGCGACGTGCGAGACGTCCAGGCGTTCCTCGACGGCCGCCAGCAGACGGTCGCGGGCCGCGGGACTGAGGGCGTCGAAGCCGCCGCGCAGCGCCGGGAGCCGGTCGAGGAACTCCCGGTCGGGCAGCTCCGACACCCGGTCGAGCAGGGGTTCCAGCGCGGGCGCCGCCGCCTCCAGCAGGGGACCGGCGGCGGTCAGCAGCCCGCCGAGCCGCGCGGTGAGCGCGGCCCGCGAGTCGGCGTCGACGGCCCCGTCGACCCAGGACGCCACCCGGTCCCCGAACCCCCGCGGATCCTCCTGCCCGAGCAGCACGCGTACGGCCCCCGCGGCGCCGCGCATCAGCGGGGACCCGTCGGCCGCCAGCCGGCCGAGGGCATCGGTGAGCCTGATGCCGCCCGACAGGTCGGCGCGGTGGGCCAGTTCGAGCAGGGCGCGGGCGTCCGCCAGGTCCTCGGAACCGGTCAGGCCGTCCACCTGCCGCACCGCCGCCGACGTGAGCAGCTCGGCCACGCCGGCCGCCCGCGCCGTACGGTCCCCGTCGGCGCCGAGGCCGGGGACGTGCCCGGCCCGCAGCCGGTCCAGCAGGGCCAGCCCGGCGAGCAGCTCGGGCAGGGTGCCGGCGCCGGGGAGCGCCTCGGCGAGGTCGTCGAGGCGCTCGTCCGCGAGCCCGGTCAGACCGCACTCGGCGGCCTGCGCCAGCCCGTCGAGAGCCTGCGCCGCCGTCGGCCCGCCCTCGTCCTCCTCCGCACGCCGCCGCTCGCGCAGCACCCCTTCGGCGGCCTGCGCGGCGGTGACCCCGCGCACACCGGCCGCGGTCAGCATGGCCGCTGTCGCGGGCGTCCAGCGCACCTCCCAGCGCGAGGTGAGCGCCTCGGCACCCCCCGCGCCGACCACCTCCTTCGCCTCCCCGTACGGCACCCCGCACACCGCCAGCCGGCGCAGCAGCAGCTCACGGCGCCGGTCGAGGTCGGAGCGCAGCGGGTCCAGACGCAGGTCCCGCGCCGCACCGGGCACCCCGTCCGCCGGTCCGGGCAGGCCCAGTTCCGCCACCTCGCCCTCCACCGCCGGGGCCAGACCGCAGCGCGGCGCGGCCGGCGCGGGCCGCCCGGTGCGGGTGCCGACCAGCACCCGCTCCATCGCCCGCGCCACGGCCCGCCCCCGCCCGTACGGCTCGCCCTGCGTCAGCACCGTCTGCACGGCCTCCACCAGCTCACCCCGGCCCGCCGCGGGCAGCCCGCGCAGCCGGGACAGATCGGAGGCGAGCCGGACGATCTCCCGCGCGTCGGCCGGACCCGACGGGTGGCCGAGGAGGCGCAGCTCGGCACAGACGCGGACGGCGGCCCGCGTCAGCGCCTCCTCCAGCGCCTCGGGAACGCCCGCGGCCCGCAGGACCATGTCCTGCCACTCGGGGTCCCGGATGCCCGCCGGATAACCGGACCGCTCGTCCAGCAGGGCGTAGGTGTAGGGGATGAGGGACGTGGTCCACGCGGGGCGGTCCGGGCCGGCTGCGGCCTGATCGGCCTCCGCCGCCTCCTCCTTCGGCTGTCCACCCGCCAGCGCCGGGGCGTGGAAGGCCCCGACCACCACGGCGGCCCGCTCCCCGTGCGCGGTGGCCCGCGCGACGCACGCCCGCATCCACCGCTCCCGCCGCAGGTCCAGCTCGGGCACGCCGCCCGCCGCGGCCGCGTCCTCGCGCAGCGCCCAGCCGGTGAGCAGGGCCGCCCGGCGCAGGGCCTCCGGCGGCGAACCGGGTGCGGTGGCCTCGACGAGCCGGTCCCACAGATCGTCCCCGGGACGGCCGCTCACCCCGGCCCGCAGCGCGGCGGCCAGCCCGGGACCGCCCGCACCCGGCGTCGGGGCGGCGGCCCGGCCCGCCTCCCACGCCCGGTCGGCGAGCGGCAGGTCGCAGGCGACCACCGGCACACCCCGGCGGTTCGCCCAGCGCACGGCGGCCAGCTCGGGCGAGAAGTCCGCGAACGGATAGAACGCCGGCCCCGCGCCGCCCCTCCCGTCGGCGGGGGCGGCGGCGAGCGCGACCGGGGCCCGCGTCTCCTCGTGCCCGAGCCACGGCAGCCACTCCTGCATCTCGGCCGGCAGCTCGACGAGCAGCACGTCCGGTTCCGCCGCGTCCAGCAGCGCGGGCACCGCCACGGCCAGGGAGGGCGCGTGATGCCGTACGCCCACCAGGTAGGGCGCCGCCGGGCCGGTCAGGGCGGCGAGGGCCTCCTCGGGAGGCACGGAACCGGGACGGGGACCGGATGCCACCCGGCCGGGGCCGGATCCGGCCGCGCCCGGCCCGTGGGGGGTGGAGAGGCGGGAGAGGGACACGGCCGTCAGCCCTCCAGAACCGTGCGCAGGTCCCACAGGGTGCGCCAGGTGGCGGAGCCCTGTTCCGCGCGGCGGCGGACGGGACCGTCCCAGTAGCCGCGCAGCCGGGCCGCGTCGGCGGGGTCGTCCTTGCGGACCACGCCCAGCAGGTGCCCCGGCAGCAGGCCGAGCACGTCACGGTCCCCCGGGAAGTACGCCGCCGCCAGAGCCAGGGCCCCCGCCACGGACACGGCCTCGGCGGTGCTCATCACGGTGGACGGCCGCTCCACCTCCCAGCCCTCCGCCGACCGGCCCTCGCGCAGATCCCGGAAGGCCGTCACCAGCGCCTCCAGCACCGCGTCGTCGACGTGGAACGGCGCCCCCGCCCGCTCCACCGACGCCCGCGCCTGGCTGCGCACGAGCGCCGTCTCCGCGTCGACGTCCGGGATGGGGCCGACCGTCTCGAAGTTGAAACGGCGCTTGAGGGCCGCGGACATCTCGGAGACACCCTTGTCGCGCAGGTTGGCGGTGGCGATGAGGTTGAACCCGGGCGCCGCATGCGCCAACGCGTCCTCGGAGCCCGCCAGTTCGGGTACCGCGATGCGCCGCTCGGAGAGCAGCGACACGAGGGAGTCCTGCACCTCGGGCAGACAGCGGGTGACCTCCTCGACCCGCGCGATGCCGCCCCGGTGCATGGCGGTCAGCACCGGCGAGGGCACCAGCGCCTGCCGGCTCGGGCCCTGCGCCAGCAACAGGGCGTAGTTCCAGCCGTACTTGAGCTGGTCCTCCGTGGTGCCCGCCGTGCCCTGCACGACCAGGCCGCTGGTGCCGCACACGGCGGCCGACAGCAGCTCCGACAGCATGGACTTGGCGGTACCGGGCTCGCCGACGAGCAGCAGACCGCGCTCGCCCGCGAGGGTCACCACGCACCGCTCGACCAGGGCCCGGTCGCCCACGAACTTGCCCTCGACCACGAGCCGGCGCGGCACCCCGTCGGCCGCCTCGGCACCGTCGGGCAGTTTCAGGGCCCGCCCGTCACTGCCCATGACGAACGTGACGACCGCCCGCGGGGTCAGCCGCCAGGCGGGCGGACGCGGCCCGTCGTCGTACGCGGCGAGGAAGGCCAGTTCGGTGGCGTGCCGGTCCTCGGGCGGGACGACCTGGCGGGCCGGGGCGGGGGAGAGGGTGGTCGTCATCGGCGCGGTTTCTTCCAGGTGCGGGGGGACGGTGGTCATCGGCGGCGGCCCTTGCGGGTGGCGCGGGTGGTCAGTTCCTCGTAGGCCGGGGCGTCGCCGGCGCGGACGCGGTCCCACGCGCGGGCGAACAGCTCGGGCACCGGCATCAGCGGCATCGCACGGGCCCGCTCGCCCACCGGGTACAGGCCCTCCTTCCACACCTCGACCGGCAGCGCGGGCGCCTTCGGCTCGCGCCAGCCGCAGGGCAGGAAGAGGGTGCGTCCGGCGCGCGGCCGCTTGGCCTCCACGACCAGGTCGGTGGTCGCGAGTTCCGCACGGGCCTTCTTCGTCCGGGCGGGCTTCCAGCCGGTCCAGCGGGCGCAGTTGCGGTCCGTGGGGTCGGGCAGGGCGAGCAGCTGGAGGTACAGCGCCGCCGCGTCCTCGCTCAGGCCGTGCGCCCCGGCGACCTCCGCGACCAGCTCCGGCACGGTGGCCGTCGGGTCCTGGGCGTGCCCGCCGGCCTCCTCGGGACCGGTGCCGGCGGCGAGCGCACGGGCCAGGTCGTCGCCGAGGACGGCCCGCAGCGCGCGCAGGCCGCCGCCGCGCCCCGGTCCGGCCAGCCCTTCGAGGAGTCCGAACACGGCGTCGTCGGGCCCGCTCAGCCCGGCCGGCCGCACCAGGACCGCCTCCTGGTCCTGGTACCAGGGGCGCAGCACCAGCGCGTCGCCCAGCCGGGTCAGACCGTCCGCGTCACCGCCGCCGGTGGCGGGCAGACCGTAGGCCTTGCGCAGGGCCGGGGCGGTCATGCCCTTCTCCGCCCAGGTGACGTCGAGGTCGAGCAGCAGTCCCGGGTCCGTGAGGCGCCGGCGCACCGCGGCGAGCCCCTCGGGCAGGGCGGCGCGCAGCGGATGGCCGTACGGCAGCGCGTAGGCGAGCCCGGCCAGGGAGGCCACGGCGTTCGACAGGTGGTGGCGGCCGGGCAGCGCCCGCGCGTCGTCGGGGACGAGGTCGCCGTTCCTGCCGGGCCGCTGGACGGTGGTGCGGCTGATCCAGGGCGTGCGCGTCGGGTTGAGCACGTCCTCGGCCGCACCGGCGGAGACCCCGGCGAGTTCGAGATCGGCGGCGATGTCCTCGGGGAGCCGGACGAACCCGCCGAACCGCTCCTGCCAGATCCGGCCCGCGGCCGCCGTGTCGGGACCGGCGGTCCACAGGTCGCCGGGGCCGTCGGGCAGCAGGGCGCCGACGAGGGCGGACCCGTCACCGAGCCGGAAGGAGGTCAGCAGGCCGTCCCCGAAGGTCTTCTGACGGGGTTTCAGGTCAATGGTCGCGAGCAGGTCCGTGGCCACCTGCACCGGCTTGCCGGCCAGCAGCAGCGCCGACTGCACGGGCCCGAGCCCGCCCCCCGTCGCGGCGACGAGCGCGTGCGGCGCCTCCGGCTGCCAGGGCGCGGGGCCCTTGTCCCGGATCAGCCCGGTGACGGCGGCCAGGGCGTCGGCGGGGAACACCGGCGGGTGCGCGGTCTCCCGCTCCAGCACGAAGTGGGCGATCGCGCCGAACGTCCCGGACGGGTCGTGGTCCAGGGCCAGCCAGTGCACCCGGCCCTTCTCCCGGTCGACCTGCCGGCAGCCGAGCACGACGACCGTACGGCCGTCGCGGCGCAGCACCTGCCCCAGACGCTCGTGCTTGTCCTGCGGCTCGCTCAGCACGACCTCCCGCAGAGCGGCGCCGTCGGCCGCGGCCAGCCGCCCGTCCGCGATCACGTCGAACAGCACCAGGAGAGCCTCCCGGTGCGCGTCGGAGAGGACCGGGGAGGCGGCACGGTAGGCCAGGGGCCGCAGCACGTCGAGCAGGGACGGCCACAGCATCCCGATGCCGGGGACGGTGAACTCGTCGCTCCGCCATCCCTGCGCGGACCCCGTCGACCGGGAGCGCTCGGGCAGCGGCCGGCCGTCGGCGGGCCTGCCGGACAGCACGTGGTTGACGGCGCGGATCTGCCGCACGGCGCTCCACTGCTGCCCGCCGCCCCACCAGCCCTGCTGGTCGGCGAGGCCGACGGTGGCCTCCCGCAGCGTCTGGTCGTCCGCGTGCCGGGGACTGTAGTCGCCGAACATGCCCTCGACGCGCCGCCGCTGCACCGGCTTCGGCTCCGCCGGAGGAGCCACGAACGCGGCGGTCGACTCCGCGAGCCGCAGCACCGCGCGCACCAGCGCGGAGACCCCGATGAGCAGGCGCCGCTCGCGCAGACCGGGCAGGCAACGGGAGACCGCCTCGCGCAGGACCTCGTCCGCGGCCGGCAGGACGGACGTGCCGTCGGCGGCGTCGTTCGGCACCGAGGACGTTCCCGTCGTGGCTGCCGTCGACCCCCCGGCCGAGCCCGCCTTCGCCGCCGCCACGCGCGCGGCGTGCTCGGCGAGCGCCTGCGCGCCGGTGCGCAGCACCACGGCCGCCTGCTCGTCGCTGAGCGCCCGCAGCACCGCCGACGCGGCCTCGTCCCGGGGCCGCAGCGCGTGCCAGAAGTCGATCGGCGGGACCAGCCGCGTACCGGCGGCGAACTCGCCGCCCCGCTCCAGCGGGGTCACCCGCCCCGACTCCCCGGACGCGGAGGTGTCGTCCGCGGTGTGGAAGGCGATCTGCCGGTGCAGGGCGACGACGACGGGCTCGGCCCCTCCGGGGAGCCGCAGCGCGCCGACCGGCACGCCGCGGGCGACGCCGTCGCGGCCCTTCGGCAGGGAGACCGTGCGCCCGTCCGGCGTGCCGGCGGTGACGCGGGCCCCGTCGCCCTCGCCCTCCTCGCGCACCCAGCGTCCGAGGACCGTGCCGTCCGTGCCGAACGGGCTGCGCTCCAGACCGGGCTGGAGCGGCAGCACCACGCAGTGCTGCTGGAGCAGCGTGGACTCGTCGGTGATGCCCGACCGCAGGAACGCGGGCAGCGAGGCGCGCCCGTGGGTACCGGTGGCCGGGTCGTACTCCAGCCACACCTGCTTGCGCCCCTGCCGGCCCTGACGCCAGTACGAGGTGCCGTCGCCGAGGATGCGGCGGCTCGGCGGCAGGACGGTGTCACCGGTGTGCAGCGTGCGGCCGCCGGTGGCCCGGCCGCCCCCCGGCAGCGGGATCGAGGGTTCGCCGGCGTCGTGGGCGCCGTACCAGTGGGGGACCCGTTCGCCGCCCAGGGGGAAGGTGTCGGAGGGGTGGGCCGACCAGTAGCCGAACTGCTTGCCGCCCTGCGGCCACGTCACCAGCAGCTCGCCGTCCGTGAAGCGGAACGACGGACGCTGCCAGCGGTCCAGGCCGTCGGGCAGCCGCAGGTCGTGTTCGAGGAGGATGTCCTCGGGGCCGACGACGATCACCTTGTGCCTGCGGGAGAGGATCAGCGCGGGCCAGGCCTCCTCGACGCGCAGGGTGTCGTCACGGTCGCGCCTGGTCTCGGCGTCGAGCCGCTTCAGCGCCTCTTCGAGGGCGGGCCAGACCAGTTCGTCCGGGATGCCGGCGCGCAGCGTGCGGCCGAGCAGCGGCGCGACCTCGTGCGCGGCGACCTCGGCGACGGCGGCGGGGGCGACCCGGGCCGCGACCGTGCGGAACGGCCGCAGTTTCTCCAGCGCCGCGCGCGCGGCGGGCAGACCGGCCGCGGCGGTCAGCTCCCCGGCCGCGTCCCGCAGCCACTCGCGCAGCACGTCGGCGAGCACGGGATGACCGGCCAGCCCTTCCAGCAGTTGCGTGTCCGGCCGGTGGCCGCTGAGCGTGCCGACGGACAGGTACAGCAGCCGGCGGTGGCGCGGGTGCGCCGCGAGGGCCGTCAGGTCCCGCCGCCCCGGCGCCTCGTCCTTCAGCCACTGGCTCAGGGGGAGGAAGACGTTCTGGCCGGTACCGGGGTCCGTCAGCGGCACGTCCTCCGCCAGGCACAGGTCGAGCAGGTCAAGGTCGGCGCCGGCGTGCCAGCGGCCGGTGAACAGGTCGACGGGCCGGCCGCCCTCGCGCAGCCGCGACGCCATCCGCCGGACGAGCGCCAGGGTGGCGGGTGACCGGCCGCTGACCGAGCTGCCGTGCTTGCGGTGCAGGGACCAGCGGCTGAGCCAGTCCGCCGCGTCGACGTCGGAATCGGTCTCCCCGGTGAGCAGCAGGTCCGCGCCGCACTCGGTGAGCAGGTCCAGCCAGAACTCGTCGTCACGCGTGGCGCGGCCCAGGCCGGCCGGCATGATCTCCAGCAGCCGGGCCCGCACGGCGGGCTGCTCCCGGGCGAGCAGCACCAGCGTCGCCCGGTAGGTGTTCCAGAAGGACGCGGGCGCCCGGACCGCCGCCGGGGAGGCGATCAGGTCGGCGACCAGCGCGCACTCCTCGCCGACCCGGTCCAGGCCCGCGGCCTTGATCAGCCCGCGCGCGTCCTGCGGGAGCGAGGCGTACGGCGGCATGCCGGCCGCGCAGCGCTCCACCGTCAGCTGCCGGAACTGGCTCCAGGCGTCGGCGGGGCTCAGGCGCGCCGCGAGGGCCTTGACGTGCTCCTTGAGCGCCTTCACCGTGAGCGCCCCGGCGAACGCGAACTCCAGGAACACGGCGCGCTGCCGTTCCTCGTCGACGGCCAGCGCGTGCACCCGCTCGGCCTCGCGCGCCTTGCCGAAGAACGCGGCGGCGTACGTGGTGTTCTCGTGCTGGAGGAAGACGCGGGCGGCCTGCTCGTAGAAGGTGGGCAGGAAGTGCGGCACGGCCCGGCCGAGCCGTTCGCCGAGCGCCTCGAAGCCCTCCTTGGCGTGGCCGGGGCGGGACTTGGCCTGCCGTGCGAGCCGTTCGACGTCCTTGACGAGGGCCAGCGCGTGGTGGCCGTTCGCCGGGTCGTTGACCAGGGCCCAGGCGGGGAAGCCGAGCGTCTCCCGGCGTATCTGCCCGACCTGCGGCGTCTCCGGCTCCCGGACCAGGCCGAGGAAGTCCAGCGCCAGGTCCTCCGCCTCGCCGAGCGTGCCCGGCACCAGCCGCACGATCCTGCGCTCGTCCAGGGCGGGGTGCGTGTACGTGCGCACGGTGAGGACGTCGGCGTCCTCCCGGCCGGTCGTGCCCGGCGGCAGGATCGCGCCGGCGTCGAGCAGCGCCGCGGAAGCCGTCTCGTCGTACGTCGTCATGCCGCCTGCTCCTCGTCCTCGATGTTCCGCCCGGCGTACAGCGAGGCCGCCATGCGCATGCCTTCCGACCAGGCCACCGGCCCCACCTGACCGAGCCTCAGCGCCCGGCCGGCGGGGTCGGTGAAGGTGAGGGGGCCGGTCTCCGTCTCCTCGTAGCCCTCGTAGTCGCCGATCCACACCCGGGCCTCGACACCCCGGCCGTCCTCCAGGACGGAGCAGACGGCGTTGCCGCCGCGCACGCGGTAACCGAGCTGGGCGGCCCTGCCGTGCAGGAAGCGCAGTTCCTTGAAGGCGCCGCCGGCGTACTCCTCGACGGAGGTGCCCTCCGCGTCGAGCGTTGCGGGCCGGTGCCAGACCTCGCGGAACAGCTGCTGGGCGCGCTGCTCGACGCCGAGTTCGACGGCGAACTCCCTGAGGTCCTCCAGGTCTTCGAGGAGCACCGGGTGCGGGAGGCGGACGAGGCCGGGGGTGATGCGGACGGTGTCGCCGTCGAGGTCGACGAGGCCGAGGCCGCGCTCGGGGTCGGCGTCCCGCAGGAATCCGGCCACCTCGCCGTCCTCCCCGGTGACGACGAGGTCGCGCAGGGCGGCCTGCCACGCCGGGTCGGGCCACACCCGCGCGAGAACGGCGAACGGCACCGGCAGCGAGCGCACCATCCAGCGCTCGACGTCGGTCAGGCACCGCTGTTCGTGCCGTTCCAGCCATTCGACGAGCTGACGCAGGCCCACCACGGCCGGATCGTCGGCGATCTTGGGCGGCACGGACTTCAGCCGTCGCCCCGCCGCGTTGCGGCACACCACCTTGCCGTCGTCGAGGGCGACTTCGTAGCCGCCGGCCGACACCCACCCCATGTGTGCCTCCCGCACCCGCAGTGATCAAGTGACGGGAACTCTAGATCAGGCCACTGACAACGGGTCCGCGACGAGTGGCCGGCGTTCCGGCGACCGTTCTCCCGGGACCGGGTGCCTCGATCACCGCCGCCGAGACGGCCGCCGCACCGCACGCCCTCGAACCACCGGGTGGAAGGGGAAGCGGAAGAAGGGGAAGCGGAAACGGGCGGCACGCGGCCACGGGCCGGTCACGGGAGGTGCACCGGCGGGGGCCGGCGGGGGAGGTCAGCCCTCGACCCAGCCGTGGTTCTTCGCGAACTGGGCCAGCCCGGAGCGCACCTGGAGGATCTGCTCGGCGGTCAGCGAGGGCGCCGCCGTCAGCAGGGCCTCGGTGACGTCGCGGGTGAACTCCTCCGTGCTGAGCACGTCGCACAGGACGTCGTCGTCGGCCGCGAGCGGCTTGCCGTCCGCCCCGCGCGCGAGCCGTACCCCGGAGGCCTTCGGGCCGCGCTCGCCGTCCTCGATCTCGAACTCCACGACGATGCCCCGGCGGACCTGCGACTCGGGCATCAGCATGTCGTTGACGTGCAGGAACACGTCCTCACCGCCGTCGTCGGGCGCGATGAACCCGTAACCCCGCTGGCTGTCGAAGCGCACTACACGACCAGCAACCATCCCAACCCCCAGCGACCTCGCACACCCACGTCGGTGAACCTCACCAGATCGTAGTCACCCCGACGGTCGGGGGCGACCACCACGGCGCACGGGGCGGGCTCCGACGCCGTACGGGAGGCGGATCGGAACTCCGGCCGGCGGCCTTCCCGGCGAGCGGGTTCCGGTCGGCGGTCTTCCCGGCGAGCGGGTCAGGACTCCGCGCCGGCGGCCTTCTCGGCGTCGCGCTGCCGCAGGCGCGCCGCCTCCTTGCGGACCTCGGCCTGGGTCGCGCGCTCCTTCGCCAGCCATTCGGGCCCGGCGTCCTTGATCTCCTGGATCTGCTCGGTGGTCAGCGCCTCCGTGACGCCGCCGCGCGCCAGTCCGGCGATGGACACGCCGAGTTTGGCCGCCACCACCGGACGAGGGTGCGGGCCCTTCTCCCGCAGGGCGCGCAGCCACTCCGGCGGGTTCGCCTGGAGCTCGTTCAGCTCGGCGCGCGTGACGACACCCTCCTGGAACTCGGCGGGGGTGGCGGGGAGGTACACACCCAGCTTCTTCGCCGCGGTCGCGGGCTTCATCGTCTGGGTGCTCTGGTGCGACGTCATGCCGTCCAGGGTATCGGCCGCGAACCGGGCCGCCGACCACAGCCGGTAACCTGGCGGGATGACCGACTCGGCGGATTCCCCCTCGTTCCGGCTCGCGTACGTCCCCGGAGTGACCCCCGCCAAGTGGGCGCGGACCTGGCAGGAGCGCCTGCCCGACGTCCCCCTCGTCCTCCTTCAGGCGACGCCCGCCGAGGCTCCCGCAATGCTGCGCGAGGGCACCGCCGACGCGGCCTTCGTCCGGCTCCCGGTGGACCGTACGGTGTTCAGCGCGATCCCCCTCTACACCGAGACCACGGTGGTCGTGGTCCCCAAGGACCACGTGATCACGGCGGCCGACGAGGTGACGCTCGACGACCTCGCCGACGAGGTGGTCGTCCACCCGCTGGACGACGTCCTCGACTGGGAGCGGCTCCCGGGGGAGCCCGCCTTCGAGCGCCCGGCGACCACGGCCGACGCGATCGAGCTGGTCGCGGCGAACATCGGCGTGCTGGTCGTGCCCCAGTCGCTGGCCCGGCTGCACCACCGCCGCGACCTCACCTACCGGACCCTCGTCGACGCCCCGCAGTCCGGCGTCGCCCTCGCCTGGCCGCAGGACGCCACCACCGACCTGGTCGAGGACTTCATCGGCATCGTCCGCGGCCGCACGGTCAACAGCACTCGTGGCCGGGCCCAGCCGCCGTCGGCCGAGCCGAAGGCCGAGCGTCCCAAGCCGAGGACCGGCGGCGCCCCGCGCAAGGCCGGCTCGGGAAAGACCGGCTCGGGCGGAGCCGCCCGGGGGCGCGCCGGTGGCGCCAAGGGCGGCGGCGGCCGGCGCGGCACCGGCGGCAGGCCCCGCCGCCGCTCGTAGCGGTACCGGGCGTCACGGCACGAAGGTCGCGCTCCGCGCGGTGTCCCCCCGCTCCCCGTCGGCCCGCCCGAGCAGCCCCGCGGCGACCCAGGCGGCCGCCACGCTCCGCACCCGGCCCACCAGCGCTCCCTTCCCGCCGAAGGCCGCCCTCGCCCAGACCTCGTCGAGCAGCGTGGTGCCGTCCGCCCTCGCGGGGTCGGCCACCCCCGAGTCGGTGCCGCCGAAGACGACCCGGGCCGGCGTACGGGACGAGGCCGCCGGGGACGCGGGCGTTCCGCAGAAGGGTCCGTCTGGTGAGGGGCGGTGCCATGTGCTGCTCCTCCGAGGTCCACGGTGTTCGGTACCACGGACAGTGTGCGGAAGATCGACCGGGCGGCAGAGGGGGCGGCGGAGGGTGTCAACGGTGCGGACGGGATCGGCGAGGAGCCGCCGCCGTCAGCCGCCGACCGTGCGGCCGATCGACTCCACCAGCGGCAGCAGGCGGTACGGCACCCGCTCGCGCAGCGCCACCTCGGTGCGGGTGCGGACCACGCCGGGCAGGCTGATCAGCTTCTGGATCACGTCCTCCAGGTGGGCGTTGTCGCGGGCCACCACCCGGGTGAGGAGATCACCGCCGCCGGTGATCGAGAACACCTCCACGATCTCCGGCACGGCGGCCAGCGCGTCGCCGACGTCGTCGAGGTGGCCCTGGGTGACCTCGATGTGCACGAACGCGAGCACGGGGTGGCCCAGGGCGGAGGGGGAGAGGGACGGGCCCGAGCCGGTGATCACGCCCTCGCGCTCCAGCCGGTCGAGGCGGGCCTGGAGCGTGCCGCGAGCCACGCCGAGGATGCGCGCGTACTCCCGCACGCTGGTGCGGGGCTGCTCGAGCAGCAGGCGCAGGATGCGGGTGTCGAGCTGGTCGACGGCCATGGTGCCCGGACTCCTCGTGTTCATCGGTGATCGCGGACGACTGTACCAATGGCCCAGGCGGGCGCATTCCGGGCGGACCGGCCGTTCCTGGTCCGTTGGCCCTTCCATGGTCCTCCCTGAGGAGCAGTCGGTGGGCCAATGGACCAGTCGATTTCCGGCCACTTGAGCCAGCGGCGGCACGGATGCTGTCATGGTGCCGTCGATGGCGCTGCGGATCCCGCGGCGCCTTTTTCATGCCGGTGTTCACGGCTGACCGTTGGGGGCGAGAAGTGCTGAAGAGGGTGTTCACGGCTCCGGATCCGGGGCGGGTGCGGCTGCGGTTCGCCACGCGGGCCGTCCTCGGCATCGGGCTGGCCGTCGTGCTCTGCGGCCTGGCGGGGCACTCCCTGGTCGGTGCCGTCACCGGCGGGCTCGCCGCGCTGCTCGCCCTGTTCACCGTCACCGACGCCACCGTGCGCGGCCAGGCGGTCACCACCGCGCTGCTGCCCGCCGTCGGCCTGCCCGTCCTGGCCGCCGCGGCCCTCCTGCACGACCAGCCCCTGGCCCGCGACCTGACCTTCCTGGCCGTCACCGGCGCGGGCGTGTACGCCCGCCGGTGGGGGCCGCGCGGCCACAGCCTGGGCGTGTTCGCGTTCATGATGTTCTTCGTCGCCCAGTTCCTGCACGCGACCGGGGGACGGCTCCCCAAGCTGGCCGCGGCCGTCGTCCTCTCCGTCCTCGGCGCGGCGGCCGTGCGCTTCGGCCTGTGGTGCTACGAGCGCCGCCTGCCCCCGGCCGCCGTGCCCGCCCCGCCGGGCGGCCGGGGCCTCGCCCGGATCACCACCCGGCAGGCCGTCCAGGCGACGGCCGGCGCGGGCTTCGCGCTCCTCGTGGGCCAGTCGGTGTCCGGGGAACGCTGGTACTGGGCCGTCGGCGCCACGTGGTGGATCTTCGTCAACACCACCTCCCGCGGAGAGACCCTGGTACGCGGCTTCCGCCGGGTGCTCGGCACGGTGATCGGCATCGGCCTCGGCCTCCTCGTCGCCGCCCCCGTGCACGGCGCCGGCGCCCCCACGGCCGCCCTCGTCGCCGTCTGCGTCTTCGGCATCTTCTACACGGCCGCCGTCTCCTACACCTGGATGATGCTCTGGGTGACCCTGCTCGCCGAACTGCTCTACGGGCTCCTCGGCGTGCTCACCCCCGGCCTGCTGGCGGTCCGCCTCGCCGAGACCGGCGTGGGCGCGCTCGGCGCGGGGCTGGCGGTGCTGTTCGTGCTCCCCGTCACCACCCACGCCGTCACCGACGCCTGGATCCAGCGCGCGCTGCGCTGCGTCCACACCGGCACCGCCGAAGCCGCCGCCCGCCTCGCCGGCGACCCCGCCGCCGACCCCGGCGCGCGCGTCGCCGAACTGGAACAGCTCCTCGGCCGGGTCCGGCTCTCCGTCGCCCCGCTCACCCACCCGCTGAACCCGATGCTCGGCCGCAAGGCACGCGCCCGCCGCGTCCTCGACCTGCTCGACGACTGCGCACGCGAGGTCCGCGGACTCGTCGCCGTCGCCGCCGACCCGGAGGCCTCCCACGACGCCCGCCTCGCCGCCGCCTGCTGGCGCGTCCAGGCCGCGGTGGAGGCCCTGACCGACGGGGGCACGGAACACCTCACCCCCGCCGAGCCCCCCTCCGCGGCCGGACCCGCCCTGGCCCACCTGCACGGCCTGGAACGAGCCCTGGCGGAACTGGCCCACCCCCTGCGCACCCCGTCGGGCTCACCGCTGGTGGGAGCCTGAACGTCCGCGGCGCCGCCTCCCCCGCCACGCCCGGCAGGCCGGCGTTCCGGCCCCGACCACGGCTCGCGTCGCCCGGCGAAACCCCGCGGCACGCTGCCGTGTCATCCGCACCGCCTTGGTCTAGACCGCACGTCATCGGCTGCTACCGTCACCCCGGACAACGGCGGCACGAGAGGGGACAGCGGTGGCAGACGTCGGCAGGCGGCCCCGGCGGGCGTTCATCGGGTCGTTCACGGCGGCCGGAGGCCCCGGGATCGTGGCGGCGGCCGTGGACCCGAGCGACGGCGCACTGACCGTCCTGAGCAGCGTGGACGGCCTTCCCGATCCCTCGTACCTGACCCTGTCGCCGGGCGGCGGCACGCTCTACGCCGTCAGTGAGACCGCCGAGGGCGCGGTGGCCGCGTACAGCCTGGCCGGGGAGGTCCCGGAGCAGGCCGGACCGGCCGTGCCGGTCGGCGGCGGTCCCACCCACCTCACCGTGTTCGACGGCCACGTCGTGACCGCCGACTACGGATCCGGCAGTGTCACCGCCGTGCCCGTCCGGCCCGACGGCACCCTCGCCCCGGTGCCCTCCGGCGTGCTCCACCACAGCGGCTCCGGCCCCCACACCCCGCGCCAGCAGGGGCCGCACGCCCATCAGGTCCAGGCCGACCCGAGCGGACGCCGGCTGGTCAGCGTGGACCTCGGGACGGACTCGGTGCGGGTGTGCGACCTCCGCGACGGCAGGCCGGTCCTGCACCGGGAGTTCGCCCTGCGCCCCGGCTCCGGCCCCCGTCACCTGGCCTTCCATCCGGACGGCGGCCACGCGTACGTCGTCAACGAACTCACCCCGACCGTGACCGTCTGCCGCTGGGACGCCCCGGACGGCTCGCTGAAGCCGCTGGCGGAGGTGCCCGTGCTGCCGGGCGCGCCCGCCGGGGACGCCCACCCGTCCGGCATCGTCGTCTCGCCCGACGGACGGTTCGTGTGGACGGCCACCCGCGGCGAGGACGTGCTGTCGGTGTTCGCCGTCGAGGGCGGCGGAGAGGCACTGCGCCTCATCGGCACCGTGCCCTGCGCGGGCCGCTGGCCGCGGGCGCTCACCGAGTCCGCCGGCTTCCTGTACGTCGCCAACGAGCACTCCGGCGACGTGACCTGGTTCGCCCTCGACCCGTCGACCGGCCTGCCCCGCCGCGGCGGCTCGATCCCGGTGCCGGCGGCGTCCTGCGTGGTCTTCGGCTAGGGCCTCTCGGTTTGGATCATGCCGGGCTCGCGGGCCCCGGTGCCGCCCCTCGCCGCGTTGTCGTCGGTCGCCAGGGCTCCGCCCTGACTCCCTCCTCCGCCTTGCGATGAACGGCACCGGACCCCGCTCCCTGATCCGGCCTCATCCAAACGAAAGACCCTATTCCCCGAACCCGCCAGGAGCCCGGGGCCCACTCGTCGGCTCCGCACCCCGGCCCGCAGGCACGACGAAGGGCCCGCTCCCCGGTCGGGAGCGGGCCCTTTCGGCGTCCGTGCAGGTCGTACGGGCTCGCGCCCGCGTCACTTACGACTGGCGGGCAGGCGTGCCCTGCGGCTGCTGCGGCGCGATCCCCAGCGCCGTCGTGTACTTGGCCAGGGCGAGCTTGCCGATGGCCGGGTACGGGCCGAGCGCGTCGGCGGACGCGCACTCCGCCTCCCTGGCCGCCTCCTCCAGCAGGGTGGAGTCGATCTCCGGACCGATGAGGTACGGCGCCAGGGCCAGCTGCTGGGAGCCGGAGCCGCGCAGCTGCTCGGCCACGGAGGCGATGGAACCCTCCTGGTCGAGGGCCGCCGCCATCACCGGCACGGCGAGGCGCGCCGCGAGCAGCATGCCGGTGATGCCGGCGGCCTGCACGGCCTCCTCGCCGCCCACGGTGGCGAGGATGATGCCGTCCGCGGCCGTGGCGACGGTGAACAGGCGGGCGCGGTCGGCGCGGGCCAGACCGGCCTCGGACAGCCGCACGTGCAGCGCCTCGGCGAGCAGCGGGTGCGGGCCGAGCGCGTCGGTCAGGTCGGCCGCGACGCGGCTCTCCATGACGGCCTGGCGGACCTGGCGCAGCAGCGCGCTGTCCGGCCCGGCCAGCAGCGGTACGACGACGGCGACCGGGCCGTCGGGCTCCTTGGCGTCCACCCCGGCGGCGAGGGCCTGCTCGTAGCGGGCGGTGCGCTCGTCGGCGGCGTGCGCCAGGACGGACTGGAGGCTGGGGAATTCGGCGTCGTCCCCGTCGAGGTACCCGATGCGCGCGTCGAGGCCGGGAAGCTCGGAGCGGGCGATGCTCACGACTTCCTCGGCGAGGCCGCGGGTGGCGGCGCTCGGCGTACCCGGCACCGCGAGAACGAGCGCGGGCGCGCCCTCGGGAGCCGCCAGGGGCTCGGGTCGGCGGTGCCGCCCGGGCTGGCGGGGGCGCGGCATTCGTACAGGGAGGCCGGACGCGGGCCCAGTGGGGGAGCTCATGGCGCCGCATGTTACTGGCTTCCTGGGCTCCCCTGTTCGGGGAGGGTGCAGGTGAGCGGTATCCGTCCGGTTTTGTCTGATGAGTTACGTACGGATCAGAAGTGATCGGCGTGTGTTGCGGGCGACTTGCCCCTGAAGGGTTCAATTCCCCTTTTCCGTCATGACGCGCCGTTCACCCGCGGGGCCACGCAGAGCATGGTCCCGTCGACCGGCAGGCCGAGCGTGCCGGCCGTGAGCGCGAGGGCGATGCGGACGGCGCCGTCCAGCGGATCGCCGGCGGCCGCCACCCGCCGGGCGTACGGCAGCCGCCGCGCCAGTTCCTCCGCCAGCGGTACGAGGAGGGGGTCGCCCAGTTCCACGAGGCCGCCGGTGACGGCGACGCGGGGGCGGGGTCCGGCGTCCGGCGGGCAGACCGCGGCGGCCGAGTCGGCCATGTGCCGGGCCGCCGCGCGCAGGATGTCCGCGGCGACCGGGTCGGCCGGCGCGCAGGCGGCCACGCGGGGCGCGAAGGCGGCGAGGACGGCGGCGCGGTCGGGGCGCGGGTAGAGCAGACCGGGCAGACCCGGCACCGGTCCGAACTGCTCCTCGGCGCCGGCCAGGAGGGCGGCGGAACCGCCGGACCGGCCGTCGTGGGCGCGCAGGGCGGCCTCCAGGCCGGCCCGCCCGATCCACGCGCCGCCACCGCAGTCGCCCAGCAGATGACCCCACCCGTCGGCGCGCTGCCAGGACGTCAGGTCCGTGCCGATCGCGATCAGTCCGGTCCCGGCGGCCAGCACGACGCCCGGCCCGGTGCCGAGGGCGCCGGCGTAGGCGGTGACGGCGTCGGCGGCCAGGGCGGTGGTGCCCACCCCGAACTCCCGCGCCAGCGCGCCCGGCAGTTCGGCCCGCAGCGCGCCGCCGAGGGTGGCGAGACCGGCGGCGCCGACCACCGCCGTGACCGGCCGGGACACTCCGGTCTCCGCCACCAACGACCGCACCATGGGCACCAGTTGTGCCATCAGATGCTCGGGGTCGATGCCCCGCGCGCCGGTGCGCACGGGACTTCGTGACGACCGTACGACGGGTGCGCCGCCGTCGGGCGTGGCGAGGGCCACCCGCAGTCCGGAACCGCCCGAGTCCACGGCGAGGACGCCGGGAGAGGGTTCCGGAACCGCGGGGGAGGTCACGGCAGGCGCCAGTCCACGGGTTGACCGCCCTGCCGGATCAGCAGGTCGTTGGCCCGGCTGAACGGCCGGGAACCGAAGAAGCCCCGGTCCGCCGACATGGGGGAGGGGTGCGCCGACTCCACCGAGGGCAGGTCGCCGAGGAGCGGACGCAGGTTGCGGGCGTCGCGGCCCCACAGGATCGACACCAGCGGCTTGCCGCGGGCGGCGAGCGCCCGGATCGCCTGCTCGGTGACCTCCTCCCAGCCCTTGCCGCGATGGGCCGCGGGTTTGCGCGGGGCCGTGGTGAGCGCCCTGTTGAGCAGCAGCACCCCCTGCCGCGTCCACGGTGTCAGGTCGCCGCTGGACGGCTGGGGCAGTCCCAGGTCGGTGTTCAGCTCCCGGTAGATGTTGACGAGGCTGCCGGGCAGCGGCCGTACCTCGGGTGCCACCGAGAAGGACAGGCCCACCGCGTGGCCCGGCGTCGGGTAGGGGTCCTGTCCGACGATCAGGACGCGGACCTCGTCGAAGGGCTGCTGGAAGGCCCGCAGGACGTTGGGCCCGGCGGGGAGGTAGGTGCGCCCGGCGGCGATCTCCGCGCGCAGGAAGTCGCCCATCTCGGCGATCCGTCCGGCCACGGGTTCGAGGGCCTTCGCCCAGCCCGGTTCGACGATCTCATGCAAGGGTCGTGGTGCCACGGGCGTCACCCTACTGCCGTACGGGCGGCGGCGATCAACCGGTGGCCAGGACCCCGCGCTTCACCCGTCGGCCTCATCCGACCACCGCGGCCCTCACACAGAGCACGTCCGGCAGGTGCGAGGCCAACTGCCGCCAGCTGTCGCCGTCGTCGGCCGAGGCGAACACCTCGCCGTTGCGGTTGCCGAAGTACACGCCCGCCGGGTCCGCGTCGTCCGTGCAGAGCGCGTCGCGCAGCACGGTGCCGTAGTGGTCCTCCTGCGGCAGACCGGCCGACAGCGGCTCCCAGCTCTTGCCCGCGTCCGTCGTGCGGTAGACCCGGCAGCGGTGGTCGGCGGGCACCCGGTCCGCGTCGGCGTTGATGGGGAAGACGTACGCCGTGTCCGCGCGGTGGGGGTGCGCGGCGGCGGCGAAGCCGAAGGTGGACGGCAGGCCGGCGCCGATGTCCGTCCAGTGGGCGCCCGCGTCGTCGCTGCGGTACACCCCCCAGTGGTTCTGCAGGTACAGCCGGTCCGGGTCGGCCGCGTCCCGCGCGACCTTGTGCACGCACTGGCCGAACTCCGGGTTCGGATCCGGCAGGAACACCGCGGAGACACCGGAGTTGGAAGGCGCCCAGCTCGCGCCGCCGTCGGTGGTGCGGAACACGCCGGCCGTGGACACGGCCACCGTCACCGCCCGTGGGTCCCGCCGGTCGGTGAGCACCGTGTGCAGGCCCTCACCGCCGCCGCCCGGCACCCATCGGGAGCGCGTCGGGTGCTCCCACAGCGGACGGACCAGCTCGAAACTCTCCCCGCGGTCCTCGGAGCGGTACAGCGCGGCCGGTTCCGTGCCCGCGTACACCACGTCCGGCTCGCCGGCGGCCGGGTGCAGCTGCCACACCCGCTCCAGCGAAGCCCCGGTGTCCTGGGGGAACCTGACGGCCGGTTTCGCCGGTTCGGTCCAGGTCCGGCCGAGGTCGTCGGAGTGGAACACCGACGGGCCCCAGTGGGCGCTGTCCCCGCCGGCGAGGAGCCGCGTGCGGCCGCCCCGGGTGTCGATCGCGACCGAGTAGATCGCCTGTGCGTTGAAGCAGGGGGACGCGTCGAACTCCCAGCCGCTCCCGCGCCTCCGTCCGATGAACAGGCCCTTGCGCGTGCCCACGGCGAGCAGTACCTCGGTCATGCCGGTCACCTCCGTTGTGCTGTGACGTCCTTGTCCCAGCCACCGGCCAGTCTGCACCCGGCCACTGACAGTCACCCCTGGAGCGGCCGTCGCCGCAGGTCACCGCGGCGGCGACGGTCCGGGACCGCAAGGTGTCGGCCACCTTCGGCGGGAGTCCCGCGCGCCCGCCGCGTCCGTGGCACCGTCGGGACGGAGGACTCGTCCTGAGCATCCGGACCGCCGGGCCCGTATGGGAGGGCGGCCGGGATGTTCACGCGCTCATGAGGAGGAAGCCTTCGATGGCGTTCCGTGGTCCGGGAGTGTGGCTGTGGCGCTGGCGGCGCAATCCGCTCAAACGGCGCTCCGACACGGTGGAGGCCTGGGTGGTGCTCGGCGCCTGGGTGCTGACCGTCGTGTGCGGCGTGCTGGCCGGCTGGACGGCCGCCCGCTCCGTCGAGCAGGGTCTGGCCCGGGAGCGCGCCGAGTGGCGGCCGGTCGCGGGACGCCTCACCGAGCGGGCGCCCGGAAGGGCCACCGCGCACTCCGGCGAACGGGTCTGGGCCGAGGCCGGCTGGACCGCGCCCGACGGCTCCGCCCGCACCGGTCAGGTCAGGGTGGCTCCGGGCAGCGCCGCCGGCACCACGGTGACGGTGTGGACGGACCGCCGGGGCCGTCCGGTCACGGAGCCCGCCACCGCCGCCCAGGCCCGGGTGCGGGCCTGGCTCGTCGGCGGCCTGGCGGGCGTGACCGTGGGGGTCCTGCCGTGCGCCGGCGGCCGGTACCTGCGCGGCCGGCTGGAGCGCCGTCGGATCGAGCGCTGGGCCGTGGAGTGGGCCCTGTTCGACGCGGTGCGGGGACGGCCCGCGGGCTGAGCGGGCCGTCCGGCGTCAGGAGCGCGCCTCGGCCGTGGCCTTGAGGTCGTGCAGCCATGTCTCCAGACCCCCGCCGAGAGCGGCGGTGGCGGTGGGCACGTCCGCCTCGACCTGGGAGCCGGTCCAGGTCCCCTCGGTGTGGACGTGGACGCGGCCCCCGACCTTCGTGAAGGTCCACAGGTGGATTCCCTCGTCGATGCGCAGCCCCTCGCCGACCGCCGGGCCGCGCCACAGCACGCAGTGCCCCCGCCGGATCTCCTGGACCGTGGACGTGATGCCGAGGGTGGTGGCGGGGGTCGTCGGGGTGGCGGGCACCGGCGTCGTCCAGTGGAACCGCGAACCCCGGCGCAGCGGGCCGGTGTCGAGGCGCTCCGAGCCGGTGACGGGGGGCTGCCGGGACGGCCAGCGCTCCACGTCGGTCTGGAGCTTCCACACGGTGCTCATCGGCGCGTCGATCACGATGTCGGACTCGTACCGGATCAGGGCGGAGTCGTCCACGCCCTGCCCGCGGCACCCGTCCCGGTGCGCGGTCCGGGCGGGGGCCGACGGGGTCGACCGCGCGGACTCGGCGGCCGGGGCGGTCGTCGTCCCGAGCACACCGGCGAGGGCGAGCGGGACGGCGACCGCGGCGGCCCGGCGCGAGCCCCTTCGGGAGCGCGTGGCGGAGGACGGCGGCTGGTCCTGGAGCGGGGCCCGGGACTTCGTCGAGGTCCTGGAACGCGTGCTGATCACGGGGTTTCCTTCGTTCGGTGGATCGGGTGGGGCGCCGCGTGCCCGAGGCGGTCGCGCGACGGTGGAGCGCGCCGTCCGGGCGGACGGCGGCGGCGCTCGGCCGCGGGTGCGGGCTGCTAGGGGGTGAGCAGGGTCTTTCCGGGCTGCTACGGGGTGAGTACGACCTTCCCGGCGACGGTCCCGGACTCGGCCAGCCGCAGGGCGTCGGCGACCTGGGCGAGCGGCAGCCGGGCGGCGATCTGGGCGGTGACCTCGCCGCGCTCGAGGGCGGCGAAGACCTGGGCGAGGTCGGCGCGCAGCCGGGCCCGGAACCGGTCGCGGGACAGGGCCCGTCCGGCCCACACGTTGAAGAAGAAGGCGTGGCGCCCGTTGGGCAGGGCGTTCCACAGCCACACCCGGCCGAGCAGCTTGAGCACGGGGAGCCGGCCCGAGCCCTCGTCGTCCCGGGTGGAGGCGCTGCCGTAGGAGACGAGCGTGCCGCCCGGGGCGAGGAGGCGCCAGGAGTCGACGATGCCGGGGCCGCCCACGTGGTCGAAGACGGCGTCCACCCCGCCGGGGGCGAGGGCGCGGACACGCGCGGGGACGTCGTCGGTGCGGTAGTCGACGGGCTCCACGCCCTTGTCCCGCAGGGCGGCGTGGTGGCGGGCGGAGGCGGTCCCGATCACCCTGGCGCCCGCCGCCCGGGCGAGCTGGACCAGTACCGAGCCGACACCGCCGTTGGCCCCGTGCACCAGAACGGTCTGGCCCGCGCGGACCCGTGCCCTGCGGTGCAGCATCTGCCAGGCGGTGATGCCGTTGACCACCAGCGTCTCCGCCTCCGCCGCGCCCACCCCGGCGGGCACCGGCACCACGTCCGCCGCGTCGACGAGCACGTGGCTGGCCCAGCCGCCGACCTTCACCAGCGCGGCCACCCGCAGGCCGGCGAGGCCCGGCTCGACGCCCGCGCCGGACGCCAGGACGGTGCCGACCAGGTCGTAGCCGGGCACGAAGGGGAACGGCGGCTGGTCGTAGTACCGGCCGCGCCGCATCTGCTGCTCGGCGAAGGAGATCCCGGTCGCCTCCATCCGGACGACGACCTGTCCCGGGCCGGGGGCGGGCACGACGCCGTGTCGCAGGTGCAGCCCCTCGGGCTCCACCTTGCCGGGCAGGACGACCTCGACGAGTTCTTCGGCGTTCACGACGACCTCCATGCGGTCCGCTGAGTTACGTGCTTTCGTGTTCGTTATAAGTTGTAACTCATGCGAAGGGGGGTGTCAATCGCTTTCGTGACACCCTCTAACTGAAGCTGCCCCCGTGCGGCCTCCGCTGCCCCTGGGCCCCGGACCCTCGTCAGCCGTCAGCCGTCAGCCGTCAGCCGTCGGCGGGCGACGGCGCCCGCCCCGGCGTCCCGTCCAGGCCGGCGCCGTCGGGCAGGGTGCCGAAGGGGTGCCCCCGGGCGTCGCCGAGCCGGGTCGCGCGGAAGGCGTCGGAGACCGCGGGCGGCACGTGCCGGACCAGGAAGGGCGCCGGGAGGGTGAGGGCCGTGCGCTCCACGAGCCGCCGGGCTCCCGCCCGCGTGACCTCGCCGAGCCCGGAACTGAGCCCGGCCGTCGCCGCGTTCGGCCGGGCATCCGCCCCGTGGGCCAGGGCGAGTTCGGCGAAGAAGACGTCCGCGGTGGCGGGTTCGCGGGCCGATGCCCCGAGGTGTCGAGGGCGTTGACGTTGCCCGAGCCCTCCCGGATCGACGGCGGGGGGAGCCTCACGGTGGTGCCGGGGCGTGCCGGACTCCTCCCCGTGGCCGTTGCCGCCGAGGCGTTCCAGGGCCTCCGCCGGGCAGGCCGGCTCCCGCTCGACGACCCGGTACGTGCCGACGGCCGTCGCGATCCGCCGGAAGACCCGCTGGCCCGCGTCGCCGCATGCCGCCCGGACACCTCCGCCGGGGAACTGGCGGCGCTTCTGAGGTCGTTGGGGGAGTGGGCCGCCCGGGGCCGGGCCCTGCTCGCGCACCTCGAGCGGGCCGATCGGCCCGCCGACCGCTTCACCGCCTTCGCGGCCGTCGTGCGCCACCTCCTCGCCGACCCGGCCCTGCCCCCCCGAACTGCCGCCGGCGAACCGGCCCGGCGCCGCGCTGCGCGCCGCCCGCGTCGGGTTCCAACGGGAGATGGCCGTTCGCACGCGTGAACGCGTGCGAACGCGCGTGACGGCCGGAGGGGGCGCGTGCGGGGCGCCTCCTCCGGCCGCCCGTGGGGGGAACGCCCGGTCTGCGGGATGCTCGGCCTACTTGTAGACGACGTCCGAGCTGGAGTACTTGCAGTACGTGCCGTCGGGGCCCGAGCCGTTCGTCGTCGGCTCGTCGCCGTCGTCGTTGCCGATGTACTTCTGGCAGGGGACGATCTTCTTGCTGGTGTCCCCGACGATCGTGATGCCCCGCAGGGTCGCGCTGTCACCGTAGTTGGTGTTGATGCCGACGAGCTTGCCGCCCTTGTAGGTGGCCTCGATGGTGTTGAGGTTGATCGTCCGCTTGTACTGCGTGGAGCAGTTGCCGCACGAGCGGATGAAGGTGCCGAAGTTCTTGACGGCGAAGTTGGAGACGTTCAGCGTCCCGGCGCCGTTGAACTGGAAGACCTTGTCGCTGGCTTCCTTCGCCCCGCCCCCGACGACGTTGTAGACGTTGGACGACGACGAGCCGCGGAAGGTCGCCGCGTCCTCGCCGACGTCCTCCCACCAGACGTTCTGGAGCGTGCAGCTGCCCTTGCAGTGGATGCCGTCGGCCGCGGGGGCGCCGATGATGACGTTCTTGAGGACCGCGCCGGCGGCCAGCTCCAGGATGGGGCCCTGGTCCTCGTCCTGGCTGCCGCTGCCCAGGTCGCCCGTGCCGTACAGGCGCTTCATCCCGTAGTCCTTGGTGCCGGAGACCGAGATGGTGGCGGAGACGGCCTGGCTGCCGTTCGCGGTGGGCCAGGTGGCCGCGCTCGCCGGAGTGAGCGCCCCACTAGCCATGATCATGCCAACCGCGAGGCCGACGGCGGCCAGTGAGCCCGTCAGGGCGCGCCCGCGGGGGCGTGTGTGTGCTGGGGAAGTCATGTCCCGATGCCTTCTTCCAGGTGGGGGATGGTCGAAGTTCTCCGGTGGTCGCGCCGGACGTCGCCGGAACGACACGTGATTCGTATATGTGAACTCTGTTCTTGATGTTGAACATACTGCTCGAGCAGCGTGGAGCCTCGCGGGTCACGGCGAGCGGCTCGTCCACACTTCTGAACGGAACGTAGAGGGCAAGCGCTTTCTAGTCAACGCCCCGCGCAGAAGACGGCGGAAGTCGTCCGACGGTGACGGCCGACCGGTGGGGCTCTGCGGAACGAGGCCGTGGGAGCGCTTCCATGGAAGGCATGTCCATGCCACTATGCGGGGTCCGGACGAACTCCGCCCGCTGAACCCTCCTTCCGTGCACGACGAGCCGTCAACAGAAGGGACCGGCGTGATCACCCCCGAATCCCTCAGGAGAGCGCTGCGTTCGGTACTCGCGGTGCTGCTCCTGCTCACCGGCGTCCTGCTCGCCGCCCCCACCGCCTCCGCCCGGCCGCCCTCCGTGCCGGCGGCGGTCCCGCCCGCTATCCTCACCGAGGTCACCGGCTTCGGCGCCAACCCCAGCGACCTGCGGATGTACGTGTACGCGCCGGCCGGCGTCACCGCCCACCCCGCCGTCCTCGTCGCCGTGCACTGGTGCGGGGGCTCCGGCCCGGCCATGCACTCGGGCACCGAGTACGCCCAACTCGCCGACCGGTACGGCTTCGTGATCGTCTACCCGTCCGTCACCCGGAGCAGCAAGTGCTTCGACGTCTCCTCGCCGCAGGCGCTCCGCCGTGACGGGGGCAGCGACCCCGTCGGGATCAAGTCGATGATCGACTGGGTGAGCGCCGCCTACTCCGCCGACACCTCGCGCGTGTTCGCCACCGGCATCTCCTCCGGCGCGATGATGACCAACGTCCTGCTCGGAGACTATCCCGACGTGTTCGCGGCGGGCGCCGCGTTCGCCGGGGTCCCGTTCGGCTGCTTCGCCACCACCGACGGCTCCGAATGGAACAGCGCCTGCTCCGGCGGCACCGTCGTCCGCACCCCGCAGCAGTGGGGCGACCTGGTGCGAGGCGCCCATCCCGGCTACACCGGGCCCCGGCCGCGCATGCAGCTGTGGCACGGCACCGAGGACGACGTGCTGCGCTACCCCAACTTCGGCGAGGAGATCAAGCAGTGGACCGAGGTGCGGGGGATCGGCCAGACCCCGTCCGCCACCGACTCGCCGCAGACCGGCTGGACCCGCACCCGCTACGGCGGCACCGGTGACCGGGCCCCGGTGGAGGCCATCAGTCTCCAGGGCGTCGGCCACAACCTCTACGCGTGGGGCATGGCCGCCCGGGTGCTCACCTTCTTCGGCCTGGACGCCGGCGGCGGGCCCGGACCGGACCCCCAGCCCACGGACTCCTGCAGGGTGACCGTGTCCACCAGCGCGTGGAACACCGGTCTGACCGCCTCGGTGACCCTCACCAACACCGGCACCTCGACGGTGAACGGCTGGCGGCTCGGCTTCACCCTGCCCGCCGGACAGACCGTCACCAACGGCTGGGGCGCCACCTACACCCCGGCCTCCGGGGCGGTGACGGCCACGAACGCGTCGTACAACGGCACGCTCGCGCCGAATGCGAGCGTCACCCTCGGCTACCAGGCGAGCCACACGGGCGACAGCCGGGCGCCCTCCGCCTTCACGCTGAACGGGACGCAGTGCGCACCGGGCTGATGCCGCTCGCCGCGGGCGGTGCGTGAGTCCGGGGGCGGGAGAGCGGTCGCGGCGACGCCACGTCGTCGCGACCGGGGCCCCGCCCCCGGCGGTACGGAGGGGCGCGGAGGACGGCCGACGGCGTGGTGAGGCTGTTCGCCGACGGGAGACGGGCCCGTGTCTTCACCGCCGCGGCGCCGGGTGCCACGAGCGCCGCGGTGCCCGGGGCACCCGGGCCCAGGGCTCACACCGACCGGTGGTACTGGTCGGGCACCCGCACCTCGGCGCCCCTCTCGCGGGCCGCCTGCCGTGCCCAGGAGGGGTTGCGCAGCAGCTCGCGGCCGAGCAGCACCGCGTCGGCCTCGCCGTTGACCAGGATCTTCTCGGCCTGTCCCGCGTCGGTGATCAGACCCACCGCGGCGACCGGCATCGGCGTCTCGGCCTTCACCCGCGCGGCGAACGGGACCTGGTAGCCCGGACCGACCGGGATGTGCGCGCCCGAGGCGTTGCCGCCGGTGGACACGTCGAGCAGGTCCACGCCGTGCGCGTGCAGCTCACGGGCGAAGCGGACCGTCTCGTCGGGGGTCCAGCCGTCCTCCTCCAGCCAGTCGGTCGCGGAGATGCGGAAGAACAGCGGCTTGTCGTCGGGCCACACGGCCCGTACGGCGTCGACGACCTCCAGCGCGAACCGGGTGCGGTTCTCGTAGGAGCCGCCGTACTCGTCGGTGCGGTGGTTGGAGTGCGGGGAGAGGAAGTTGCCGATCAGGTAGCCGTGGGCGCCGTGGATCTCGGCGATCTCGAAGCCGGCGGCGAGAGCACGCCGCGCCGCGTCCTGGAACTCGCCCACGATCTCCGCGATGTGATGAGCGGTCAGTTCGCTCGGCACCGGGTGGGTCGCGGCGAAGGGGACCGGGCTCGGGCCCACCGGCTGCCATCCGTGCGCCTCCGGCCCCACGGGCGCCCCGCCCTTCCAGGGCCGGTCGGTGGAGGCCTTGCGGCCGGCGTGGGCGAGCTGGATCGCGGGGACGGTGCCCTGCCCGACGAGGAACCGGGTGATCCGCCGGAACGCCTCGACCTGGGTGTCGTTCCAGATGCCGAGGTCGTACGGCGAGATGCGGCCCTCCGGGGACACGGCGGTGGCCTCGACGATGATCAGGCCGGTGCCCCCCGTCGCGCGGGCCGCGTAGTGCGCGAGGTGCCAGTCGGTGGCGACGCCGGTCAGCGGGCCCTCGGGGGCGGCCGAGTACTGGCACATGGGCGGCATCCACACCCGGTTGGGGATCGTCACGTCGCGCAGGGAGTAGGGCTGGAAGAGCGCGCTCACGGCGGACTCCATTCGTCACGGGGCCGGTGGTCGACTTATACGATAGGCATCGTAGTACGTCGAGTGTCAAACTACGATGGATCTCGTACCATGGGGATTCCCGACGAAGTGGAGCCGCCGTGACCTCCCCCGCAGTGAGCAGCCGTGATCTTCCGCATCCGGCGCGCGAGGAGATCCGGCTGGAGGCCGTGCTGCACGCGCTCTCCGATCGGATGCGCCTGCGGATCGTGCGGGAGCTCGCCGCCGACGGCGACGAGCTCTCCTGTTCCCACTTCGACCTGCCGGTCACCAAGTCGACCACCACGCACCACTTCCGGGTGCTGCGCGAAGCCGGCGTCCTCCGGCAGGTCTACCGGGGCACTGCCAAGATGAACGGCCTGCGCAAGGACGACCTAGACGACCTCTTCCCGGGGCTTCTCGACACCGTCCTCGACGCCGCCGACCGCGAGGCCCGGCGTCTTCGCGCGGGGTGAACCGGCGCTCGGACCACCCCTTCGGGGAAGGTGGTTGAACAGCAGGTTCAGGACGATCGCGGTCACGCAGCCCGCGCTGATACCGCTGTTCATCACGGTCTGGAACCAGTCGGGGAACTTCTCGTAGACCGTCGGTACGCCCACCGGCAGCACGCCCATCGCCACCGACACGGCCACCACGGTCAGGTTGTGGTTGCCCTCGAAGTCGACCTCGGCCAGCGTCCGCAGCCCGCTCGCCGCGACGGTCCCGAACATCACGAGGCCCGCACCGCCGAGAACCGGCGCCGGAACCGCCGCCACCACCGCGCCCAGCTTGGGCAGCAGGCCGAGCAGGACGAGGATTCCGCCGGCGGTGGCCACGACCCAGCGGCTGCGCACCCGGGTCATGCCCACCAGCCCCACGTTCTGCGCGTACGCCGTGTAGGGGAAGGTGTTGAAGACGCCGCCCAGCACGGTCGACAGGCCGTCGGCGCGCAGGCCGTCGGAGAGGGAGCGCGGGTCGACCCTGCGGCCGGTCATCTCGCCGACCGCGATGAAGTCACCCGTCGTCTCCGTCATGGACACCAGCGCCACGACCAGCATGGAGACGATCGCCGACGCCTCGAAGACGGGAGCCCCGAAGTGGAACGGCGTGCTGATGCCGACCCAGTCGGCGTCGGCGACCCCGCCGAAGTCGGTGAAACCGAACGGGACGGCGACCGCGAGACCCACCACGATGCCGACCAGCACCGCGATCCGGCTCAGGAAGGCCGGCGCGAACCGCTGCACGCCCAGCACCACCGCCAGCACGAACGCGGCGAGCGCGATGTTCTCCGGCTCCCCGAAGTCCGCCGAACCGGCCCCGCCCGCCGCCCAGTTGCCCGCGACCGGCAGCAGGGAGACACCGATGACCAGGATGACCGTGCCGGTGACGAGCGGCGGGAAGAACCTCAGCAGCCTGCCGAACACGGGCGCCAGCAGCACGATCGCCAGCCCGGCCACGATCACCGAGCCGTAGATCGCGGGCAGCCCGCCGCCCGTCGTTCCGATCAGCACCATCGGCGACACCGCCGCGAAGGTACAGCCCTGCATGATCGGCAGCCGTACGCCGAAGCGCCAGAAGCCCACGCACTGGACGAGCGTGGCTATGCCGCACACCAGCAGATCGGCGGTGATCAGATACGCCAGGTCGGCGGGTGACAGCTTCATCGCGCCGCCCACGATCAGCGGCACGGCGACCGCGCCCGCGTACATCGCGAGCACGTGCTGGAGGCCGAATGCGGCCAACTGCCGTGCGGGTGGCACCTCGTCGACGGGATGAACGGGCGTGGTCGTGGCCATGGGCACTCCAGGGCGGCGGCGGGAGACGGGGGGTGTGGGTGTGGGTGTGGGGGAGTGGAGGGGCGACATCCGGACAGCACGAGACCGTACGAGGCTTGAACAGTTTGTTGATTTCGCGGACGTTGCCGCTGTGTGTCCCTTACACCGATCCGCGTCGGCCCCGCTCCGGAGCGCAGTGCGGCGCGGCGTAGCGCGGCCCGGTCCGGGAGCTTCGCCACGTCCCGCCCCGGTCGGGCGCCCCGTGCCGCCCCGGCCCGCCCGGCACGCCGTGCGGCGGAGTTCCCGCGAAGTGGGCGTCAGAGCATCGCGCGCATCCGCGTGATCTCCGTCGTCTGCTCCGCGACGACGTCGTCGGCCATCTCCTCGATCCGTACGTTGTTCCCCTGCGCCTTGACGTCCGCGGCCATGGTGACGGCCCCCTCGTGGTGAGTGATCATCAAGGTCAGGAAGAGCTGGTCGAAGGCCTTGCCGCTCGCCGCCCGCAGCTTCTTCAGCTGCGTCTCGGTCGCCATCCCGGGCATCGTGGCGTGCTTGTGTCCGCCACCCGCGCCGCCGCCCTCCTCGTCGTAGGTCGCCAGCCAGCTCTCCATGGCCTCGATCTCCGGGCCCTGTGCGGCGGTGATCCGGGAGGCGAGCGCCTTGACCTTCGCCGACTCGCCCTGTTCCGCGGCGAGTCCGGTCATCTCCAGGGCCTGGCGGTGGTGCTCGATCATCATCCGGGCGAAGTCGATGTCCGCACGGTTGGGGGTGTCGTCGTCGACGCGCTGCTCCGCCGCGTCCTGCGCGGAGAGCGTCCGGTTGGGCTCCCCCGGCTTCCCCGGCACGATCACCGACGGCCCGGCGGCCGCGCCCGACCCGGAGTCCGACCCGGCGTCGCAGCCCGTCAGGGCCAGGGCGAACAGCGCGGCTGCGGCAAGGGACGCACGGCGGACGGGCACAACGACCTCCAGGTGCTGGCGAGTTCAGAACCGGCCATGGGCGGACGGACGATCCGGGACCGTCCTGGTACGAGTCTGCGCCTCACTGATCGAAAACATTCATGACAAGTGCGTTGCCGACTATTGATCTGTGCATGATGAAGACGATACTTCGGGGGACCGTGAACCGTTCCCTGCGGACGGCGACTAGGGAGGACGCAGTGACCCTGTTGAACGAATCCCGAACGCGGCACAGACGGCTGGGAGTTGTCGCGGCCTGTGCCGGACTCCTGGCCACGCTGCTCTCGGCGGTGCCGGCCGCCGCGACCCCCGACCCGGGGGACGGCCCGGCCGTGGAGCGCGAGGTGTCCCGGAAGGCGCAGGCCGACGTGGCCGAGGCGATCGCCGACGGCGAGATACCGGGCCAGGACGAGATCGTCCACTCCGCCAACATCGAGCACCTCGCCAACATCCCCAAGGACCTGCTGCCCGGCACCAACACGGACCTGGCCTTCCAGGGCAAGTACGCCTTCTCCGGCAACTACGACGGCTTCCGCGTCTTCGACATCAGCGACCCGAAGGCCCCGAAGACGGTCTCCCAGGTGCTGTGCCCCGGCTCGCAGAACGACGTCTCCGTCTCCGGCGACCTGCTGTTCCTGTCCACCGACTCCTCGCGCAGCGACAGCAGTTGCAACAGCACCACGCAGCCCGCGACCGAGAAGTCCTCGTGGGAGGGCATGAAGGTCTTCGACATCAGCGACAAGGCGAACCCGAAGTACGTCGCCGCCGTCGAGACCGCCTGCGGTTCGCACACCCACACGCTGGTGCCCGAGCGCAAGAACGTCTACGTCTACGTCTCGTCGTACTCGCCCAACGCGGCCTACCCCGACTGCCAGCCCCCGCACGACGGCATCTCGATCATCAAGGTGCCGCGCAAGGCGCCGGAGAAGGCCGCGATCGTGAACTTCCCGGTGCTGTTCCCGGGTGAGGGGCCGGACGGCGGCGGCAACCCGGGCGGGCCCACCAACCCCGGCGTCTCCAAGACGACCGGATGCCACGACATCACCGTGCTGCCGGAGAAGGACCTGGCGGCGGGCGCCTGCATGGGCGACGGCATCCTGTTCTCGATCAAGGACCCGGAGAACCCGAAGGTCATCGACCAGGTCCAGGACAACGTGAACTTCGCGTTCTGGCACTCGGCGACCTTCAACCAGAAGGCGAACAAGGTCGTCTTCACCGACGAGCTGGGCGGCGGCGGCGCGGCCACCTGCACCGCGGAGATCGGCCCGGACAAGGGCGCCGACGGCATCTACGACATCGCCGGCAAGGGCGACAAGCGCAAGCTCGTCTTCCGCAGCTACTTCAAGATCGACCGTCCCCAGGCCCCGACCGAGGTCTGCGTGGCGCACAACGGCTCGCTGATCCCGGTCAAGGGCAAGGACATCATGGTCCAGGCCTGGTACCAGGGCGGCGTCTCCGTCTGGGACTTCACCGACTCCGCCCACCCGAAGGAGATCGCCTACTTCGAGCGCGGCCCGGTCGACACCGAGCGGCTGACGACCGCCGGCCCCTGGTCGGCGTACTACTACAACGGCTACATCTACTCGAACGACATCGCCAAGGGCTTCGACGTGCTGAAGATCGACGACCGGCGCACGGACCCGGCGAAGCACGTGCGACTGCGTGAGCTGAACGTCCAGACGCAGCCGGACTACTTCGACTGATCGACGGCTTTCGGCCCGCCCGCGGGCTCCGTCTGTTCCGTGGGCCCCGTCCGGTCCGCCGGTTCCGGCGGATCCGGCGGATCCGCGGGCCCCGGATCGGACGCGGTCGGCCGGCCCGTCGCGAAGAAGCGTGAGAAATCGGTGTCACACGTCCCGCCGGGCGCCTCGGTGTCCGGCGGGACCCCCTGGGCCCAGTCCAGCCGGTACCGCGTGAACAGCTCGGCCCGCAGCGGCGTCAGGGGCATTCCCACGTTCGGCAGCACCATCGCGTAGACGGCGCCCATGAGCAGGGAGCGCAGCATCGGGTAATCGGCGTCGACGTCCGACGAGCCGTGCCGGACCACGGTGTCCCGCAGCAGCTCGGCCAGCCGCCGCTGCTCGGGGCACTGCACGAACCCCTCCGCCTGGAGCAGTCCCGCCATGTGCTGGCGCATCAGCACCGTCCGGTCCCGGGCCAGCCCCAGGATCGCGTCGACGGCCCGCGCCATCCGCTCCCGGCCGTCCTCGACCCGCGGCTCGCGCTCCAGCGCCTCCTCCAGCGTGCGGTGCATCAGCCGGTGCACGGCCGACTGCACCAACTGGCGCTTGCCCGGAAAGTAGTACGACACCAGACCGCGGGCCGATCCCGCCCGGTCCGCGATGGCGCCGAGCGTCGTCGCCTCGTACCCGCGCTCGCTGACCAGCTCTACGGCCGCCTGGAGGAGCCGCTCCCGGGAACGCCGACGCAATTCTTCATTGACCGAGGCGCTGCGCGGGGACATCCTGTAACTCCTGCGTTGACTGGCTGCCAGCCAACTATACTCAACGCAGCCCGGCCGGCTCCGTTGCGGAGGCGCGCCGGGAGCCGCCTGCTCTGGGCGACGCGGGGGATCGTCCAGAGTGGGCGCACTTCCCGCCCGATGGTTTCCTGAGGCACCTTTTCTGGGGTCTCGCCCTTCGGTTCCCCTTCATCTCCCTCCCTCTCCCTCCATTTCGCTCCGCGGTTCCGTACTCTCCGCGCACCCCCTCGCTCCACCGGTCGCCTCACGACCCGGCCGTCCCTGCAGTGGGCGGCAGTGCCGAGCCGAGGAGAGGGCGCACCGCGATGGCAGCCGGCAGCGGACAGGACCGGGAGATCCTCACCCGGATCACGACGATGGTCGAGGACGAGCGCAGGCTGCGGGAGGACCTGGCGGCCGGCCGGATCGACGACGCCACCGAACACCAGCGGCTCGGCGAACCGGAACGCGCCCTCGACCAGTGCGGGGACCTGCTGCGCCAGCGGTGTGCCAAGGCCGAGTTCGGGGAGAACCCGGACGAGGCGCGGGTGCGGTCCTCGTCGCAGGTGGAGGGCTACCGGGGCTGACCCACCACGGGGCCGCCGGCTCCTCGGGCATCCGCACCGGGAAGGCCCCGCCGGGCGGCACACCGGCCTCCTCCGGCGCCCGAGCCGTTTCCAGCGGCTCGCCCTCCGGCGAATCGGCACCGGCAGCTCGACACCGTCGGCCCGGCACCGGTCGCGTCGAGCACGGCCCGCAGTCACGACTCGGCGGACTCGATGCGGAAGAAGGTGCCGGAGAAGTCGGACAGCACGGTGGAAGCCGTGGAGTCGATCGCGGGAAAGAGGCAGGTCCCCGGGGTGCGCCTCCGGAGGGTCCGCGTCCGGGAACACACGGACGCGCACGCCCTCGCGGGCCGTGGCACGCGCACGGCCGTCACCGTACGGGGGCCGCGGCCGTCCGGCGGGTCACGGCCGCCACCTCACGTGCGCCGCGATCGCCAGGCACACCAGCATCGCACCCAGGAGCCAGCCGCCGAGGACGTCCGTGGGCCAGTGGACCCCCAGCCAGACGCGGGTCAGTCCGACGCCCGCCACCGAGACGACGGCCACCGCCACCGCCGTACGCCACAGGACGGGGCCCGCGCCGTGGCGGTGCAGGAGCCACAGGAGCAGGCCCAGGACCACGGTGGCCGTGAGGGCGTGGCCGGAGGGGTAGGCCGCGTAGTGGGCGGAGTCGACGGGGTCGGTCCAGACCGGGCGCTCGCGGTCGACCGCGGCCTTGAGCCCCTGTTGCAGAGCGGTGCCGACCACCGACACCGTGATCAGCCACACCGCCGTCCACCACGCCGAGCGGCGCCACACCAGCCACACGGCCACCGCCGCGCACAGCAGTCGCATCGTCAGCGGGTCCCAGACCCAGTCCGTCAGGATGCGGCTGGCGTGGGTGACGTCGGGATCGGCGACCGCCCAGCGGTGGGTCGTGCGCGAGATGTCTCCGTCGGCGGAGATCAGAGGGTGCCACCGGGCGGCCACCAGGATCAGCAGCACGAGCGAGCACAGGCCCAGGGCGATCGCCGTGCGGACGGCGGTGCGGTACGGCGACGGGGCGGGCGGGGAGTCGACGGAGTGATGGTGCATGAAGTGATCCTTGCCGAACTGCGGGGTGCCAAGCCAACCACCCGCCGGCCGGACCGTCTCGGCCGAGTGCCCGCGGCGCCGGCGCCGGCGTCACCGGTGCCGGAGGCACCGGGCCGGTGAGGCCGCCGCCGTCAGCCGCCGCCGTCAGCCGCAGCCGGCGGGCCGCGGTGAGCCGGGCCGGGTCCGTCGGCAGCCGGTGCATCCGCCGCGAAACGTGGGCCCGCGGGCCGGGGGCGGGGCCGAACGCGCCCCGGTCCTCCCCCGCGGGGCCGGCGCCTCAGAAGGCCGGCAGCATGGCCAGCATCCCGATCCCCATCGACAGCCGGCAGGCACGCGCCAGCTCGGGCCGGTCGCCCCACGCCACGGCACGTCCCCCGGTACCGTTCCCCGCCTTCGTGCCCCCCGCGACCGTGCCGGCGCCGCCCGGCACCCCGGCCACCGGCAGCAGCCGTGCACCGGAGACGAGGACGTACGCCGCGAAGTAGACCAGCAGGCCGCCCGTGAGCGCGGGCACCCCGGAGCCGCCGTGCCCGTGGCCCGCCGCGGGGGACGCCGCCATCGCGGCCGCCATGTAGACCATGGCCGCGGCGCCCACCAGGTGGTGCAGGTGGTGCGAGCCCGTCCGGGCCGCCCACAGGGCCCGCAGCGCGGCCCCGCCGAAGACCGTCGCGTACACCGGCCAGACCCATGCCGGCGGGGTGAACGCGGTGCCCGGCACGGCCATCACGGCCATCCCGAAACCCATCAGCGCCTCGTCGCCCGCGGCCCGGCGCTGCCTCTCGTCACTGCTCCGCATCCGCAGCAGGCAGTAGGCGCCGGTGGCCGCACACACGGCGACCAGCAGCCAGCCGGGCGATGCCGGTCCGTGCACGCGTACCTCCCCGCTCGACGGACGGTCCAGGAAGGCGATGCCCGCGGCACGCGGTGCGCACGCGAGCGCAAGGAGGTGCACGGGGAGCATTCGACGGAGCGCAGAGGGTGAGAGGGGCGGCCCGACGATGTCACGGCATGTCATTTACAGGTAAAACACCTGCTAAATTGATGAGAGTGAGTTCGAGCAGCACGACCCCCCAGCGACCCGGCGGCCACCCCCGTCCCGCCCCCCGTCCCCGCCACCGGACCGGCTCCCGTGTCCGTCTCCCGCTGGCCGGGGTACTGAGGCTCGGGCGCCCTTCCGACATCTGGTTCAAGCCCGCGGTCAGCGTCGTCGCCGCCGTCGCCCCGCCCAACCTGATCCTGCTGGCCCTCGGCCGCCTCGACCTGGCGATGTACACCATGGCCGGATCCCTGTGCGCGCTGTACGCCCACAACCGCCCCTACGCCGCCCGCGCCCGCGTCCTGGCCCTGGTGGTGCTGGGCATGACGGGCGGGCTCGCCGTCGCACTGCTCGCGGCCGCCCTCACCACCGACGCCGTCGTCCTCGTCACCGTCGGCGCCCTCCTCGCGGCCGCGCAGAAGACACTCTGCGACGCCACCCGGATCGGGCCGCCCGGCAACGTGATCCTCACCTTCATCAGCTCCGCCGCGCTGTTCGCTCCGCAGACCCTCGGTCGGATCCCCGGCCACCTCGGTCTCGCACTCCTCGCGGGCGCGTGGTCCTGGACCGTCGGCATGGCGCCGGGCCTGCTGCGTCCGCACGGCCCGGAGCGCCGTGCCACCGCGCAGGCGCTGAACGCCGCCGCCGCGTACGCCGCCACCCGCGGCACCGGCGAGGGGCACGCCCGTACCCGCGCCGCCGCGGCCGCCGCCGTGCACGCCGCGTGGCAGACACTGCTGTCGGCCCGCGACGGGGACACCGGACGCGCGCTGGAGCGGCTCGTGGTCCGCGCCGAGGTGGCCCTCGCCGCGCCCGCCGACACCGACCCGGTACGACTGCGCGACTGGGCCCGCGCACTGCGCGGCACGGGGGCCGTCCCGCGCCCCGACGACCTGGTGGACGACGACGAGCTCCTCGGGGTGGACAGCCAACTGGCCGCGCCGCGAACGTCGTTGTGGCGGCGTCTCGGCCCCCTCTCCCCGCTCGCCGTGCGCACCGCCCTCGGCTGCGCCCTGGCCGGTTACGCCTCCCTCGCACTCGGTGTCGGCCGGCCCTACTGGGCCCTGGTCACCGCCGCCTCCCTCTACCAGGCCAACGTCACCCTCACCTGGAGCCGCGGAGTCCAGCGCGTCGTCGGCAACCTCGTCGGCGTCCTCGCCTTCGCCGCGATCGTCCCGCTCGCCCACCTCCACCAGGCCGCCCTGGTCCTCGTCTGCCTCGCCCTGAACTTCGGCGCGGAGGCGCTGATCAGCCGCAACTACTGGCTCGGCAGCGTCTGCGTGACCCCGATGGCACTGCTCATCACCGAGTTCGCCCGGTACGAGGACACGGGCACGCTGATCACCGAACGGGTCGTGGACACCCTCGTCGGCGCGCTGGTCGGCTTCGTCGCCGCCGTCACCGTCACCAACCGCCGCTCCGGCGACCGCCTCGAACACGCCCTGACGGCCGCCGAGCGCGCCCGCGACACCGCCGCCCGCCTCCTCGCCCGGCCGGACCCCGCCCCGGCGGCACTGGAGTCCGCCCGCCGCGGCCTCGCCGCCGCACTGGTCGATCTGCGCGCCACCGCCGACGCCGCGAGCGGCGAGTGGTGGCAGCGTGCCCTGCCGCAGGAGCGGGTCGTCACGGCCGAACAGAACGGACACCGTACGCTCGCCGCGACGGTCCGGCGTCAGGGACTCCACCTGACCGGGCACAACGAGGCGAGACCGGAGGACGTACGGCCATGACGGCGACGCAGGGACAGCCTGTGGACGGGGACGACGCGGGTGGGCCGACCGGCGGGCACGACGAGACGCCGGGGCGGGAGGCCGGCGGGGGCCGTGCCGGTGCGACCCGGCGGCGTCCCGCCGGTCCCGCCGGGGCCGGTGCCGCTCGGGGGGAACCGGCCGGTGAAGGCGGCGACGTGCGGGAGCCGCCGGCCCGGGCAGCCGCGCGGCTGCCCGCTGCCGGTCCGGGGACCGGGGCACGTCGGCAGCCCGACGCCGGGGACGGCACGGACCCCCGCGGGGCCGCGGCCCGTGGTGACACCGTCGCCTCCGTGGTGCGGCAGTGGCAGGCCGTGCGGCCCGAGCTGGACACCGCACCCATGGAGATCATCGGGCGGGTCAACCGCTGTGCCGCGCTCCTTCAGCAGGCCGAGGACGCCCCGCTGCGGCGTGCCGGGCTCACCCGCGCGGAGTTCGATCTGCTCGGTGCGCTGCGCCGCACCGGCCACGAACTGACCCCCGGCGAACTCGTCCGGGAGACGTTCTCCTCCGGAGCCGCCGTCACCAAACGCGTCAAGCACCTGACCGAACGCGGTCTGGTCGAGCGCCGCGGGGACGCCCGGGACCGCCGCGTCGCCCACCTCCGCCTCACCGAGGCCGGCCGCGCGCTGGTCGACGGCATCATGCCCGAGCAACTCGCCTACGAGAGCGCCGTACTGTCCGCCCTGGACGTCGACCGGCAGGGCGAACTCGCGGTACTGCTGGGGGAGTTGCTCAGCCGGCTGGAGGGGCACATGCAGGCGCTGCGCATCTGACCCAAGCCGGGACCGAGGCCGACGCCGCGACCGACGCCCGCACCGAGGCCGAGGCCGACGCCGCGACCGACGCCCGCACCGAGGCCGAGGCCGACGCCGCGACCGACGCCCGCACCGAGGCCGAGGCCGACGCCGCGGCTGCCCCGCTGCGGCGTGCCGGGCTCAGCGCTCGTCGCCCGCCCGGTACACGCCGAACAACGCTCCCCGCGGGTCCCGCAGCACTGCGATCCGCGGGCCGTCCGGCACCGAGGTCGGCTCCATCAGCACCGTGCCGTCCGCCCGTCCGGCCGTCGCGGCCGCGGTGTCCACGTCGGCCACCGCGAAGTACGGCAGCCAGTGCGGCGGCACCTCGGGCGGGAACTTGTCGTCCATCGCGATCATGCCGCCGAAGTCGAGGCCGCCGACACCCCACCGCGTGTAGTACTCGGAGGTGGCCACGGTCCACCCGAACACGGTGGTGTAGAACGCCTCCGCCCGCGCGGTGTCGCGGGTCAGCAGTTCCACCCAGCCCAGCGAGCCGGGCGCGTTGAACAGGCCGGCCCCCGGGAAGGCGTGCGCCTGCCACAGCTGGAAGGCGGCGCCGCCGGGGTCGAGGGCGACGACGAAACGGCCCATGTCGAACACGTCCATCGGGCCGACCAGCACCTTGCCCCCGGCCTCCTCGATCATCCGCGCGGTGACGTCGGCGTCCGAGACCCCGAAGGACACGTTCCAGGCCACCGGCTGACTCTTCTGGTACAGGGGGGTGAGCGCGGCGACGTCGGCGTCCCCGAGGTGCGCGACGGTGTAGCCGCCCGCCTCCTCCCTCGGATCGGTCTCGCACCGCCAGCCGAACAACTCCGTGTAGAACCGCTGGGCGGCCGCCAGGTCGTCGGTGCCCAGCTCGGCCCAGCAGGGCCCACCGGGCACGGGCACGTCGAGCTTCATGGCGTTCCTTCCGGCAGAGGGAGCACCCCCTCAGCACGCTAGACCCGGGCCCGCTCCCCGGCATCCGCTGAGGTCAGGTGCCCGGCCGGTACCGCAGCGGATGGTCGGCCGGCACCTCCACCAGCACGATCGGCGTCCCGTCCGGGTCGGCGATCCACATCTCGACCAGACCCCACGGCTCCTTCACCGGCGGCCGGACGATCTCCACCCCCGCCTCCGTCAGCTCCTCGTGGGCCGCCGCCGCGTCGGGGACCTGCATCCACAGCCGTACGGCGGGGTCCGGCGGGGTCTGAGCCCGCCCCGAGACCTCCAGGAACCCGCCGCCGAGGAAGTAGACGGTGCCCCGTTCCGGGCCCGTACCGAACTCGCGGTACACGGCGAGGCCCAGCTGTTCCCCGTAGAAGGCGCGGGAGCGCTCGGGATCGGTGGGGCGGAGCAGGATTCGACTGCTGAGTACATGCACCATGCATCCGGAGCGTAGGCGACGGTTAGGCTCGGCGGTGCCCAGCCGCGCCACAGATCCGGAGAACCCCGCATGGACACCACCGCCACCGACGTCAGCTTCCGTGACGCCGCAGACGTCGACGTGGACGCGCTGGTCGCGCTCGTCGAGTCGGCCTACCGCGGGGACGCCAGCCGGGCCGGCTGGACCACGGAGGCGGACATCCTGCAAGGGCAGCGCACCGACCCCGAGGGTGTCCGGGAGATCATCAAGTCGCCCGACGCCCGGGTGCTCACGGTGGAGCGGGACGGCCGGATCGTCGCCTGCTGCCAGCTCGAACACCGCGGTGAGTACGCCTACTTCGGCATGTTCGCGGTCAGCCCCACCGTCCAGGGCGGCGGCCTCGGCCGGACGGTGCTGGAGGAGGCCGAGCGCCGGGCCCGCGCCGAATGGGGCGTCACCGAGATGCACATGACGGTGATCTCGGTGCGCGACGACCTCATCGCCTGGTACGAGCGGCGCGGCTACCGGCGTACCGGCCGGATGACGCCGTTCCCCTACGGCGACGAGCGCTTCGGCATCCCGCAGCGCGACGACCTCCAGTTCGAACTGCTGGTCAAGCCCCTCGGATGAGCCCCGGGCCGTGAGACGGCGGGGTGCCCGACGGCGCCGGAGCTACGGCCGGCCGGTGTTCCCGCTCCCGAGCCGGCCGGTGTCCCCCCTCCCGGACCGGCCGGCGTCCGCGATCTCCGGCCGGTCCGTGGTCACGCCGTCCAGTCCGAAGGCCCGGGCCAGGCGCAGCTGGTCCGGGGTGTTGACCACCCAGCCGATGATCCGCAGGTCGTGCCCGCGGACCTCCTCGACGATCTCCAGGGTGAGCCGCCGCAGCTTCAGGCACACGGTCGCGGCGCCGGCGGCCACCGCGCGTTCCGCGATGCCGAGGCCGTGGGGGGTCTGCCCGCCCGGATCGGCCCGGACGGGGTGGAGGCTGTCGATGAGCGCCGTGCGCACGCCGGGAACCAGCCGGGCGATCTCGGCGACGGCCTCGTCGTGGAACGAGGACACCTCCACCCGCTCCACCAGGTCCCGCTCCCGCATTACCTCGGCGAGCGCCCGCGCCGCCTGCACGTCCTTGATCTCGGCCTGGATGGGCACCGACACCGCCGCCAGGACCTCCTCGAAGACCGGCACCCGTTCGCCGAGCCCGGCGTCCAGGGCGCGCAGCTCCGCGAGGGTGTGGTCGGCGACCGGCCCGCTGCCGTCCGTGGTGCGGTCCACGTCGGCGTCGTGCATCACCACGAGCGCGCCGTCCTTGCTCAGGTGCAGATCCAGCTCGACCGCGTCGAGACCGGCCCGCTCGGCGGCGACGAACGACCTGAGGGTGTTCTCGGGCTCGACGCCCATGACTCCGCGGTGGCCGATGGTGGGGACGTTCACGTCACGACTCGCTTCCCTGGACGGACCGGTGCGGTCGGCGCGCACCGCGGGAACCCCTACCCGGTGGCCCGCGCCGAAAGCCTCCGACCATCCGATGACGTGCAGGAAAAAACGCGGTGACCATGGGGGTGGGCAGGATAATTTCCCGAAGGTCATCTTGCTGGAAGAACCTCTTATGCATACGGTGTCCATACGTGAGGTTCTTTGTGGAGGATGGGACATGACGGAAATTCTTGTGCAGGTGGGTTCGGAGGGGCGGGTTCCTCCCGTGGCCAGGGTGGTGGAGCACCCGGCCTGGCCCGTGCTCAAGGATGCCGTGGAGCGGATCCGGCCCTGGCAGGCGAAGGACGGATCGATCGACTTCGCGGCCGACGGTGCCCCCGGGCGCGCCGACGCCGAGCAGGCCGTGCGGCACGTGATCGCCGCGGTCGAGGAACTGTCGCCGCTGCTCCCGCACGACGCCGACTACCACCGCGCCCTGGTGGAGGACCTGCGCCGGTGGGCCGAGGGCGGCTTCGAGGTCCCGGACTTCCTGGACTCGCTGCTGGCCTTCCAGCCCGCCGCCAACCGTGCGGACGGCCTCCAGCACCTGGTCGTCTTCCCGATGTACACGCAGAACGGCAACCCGGACCGCAACCTCGAGGCGGTCGTGCTGCGCATGGTGTGGCCGGACTGGCTGGCCGAGCTGGAGCGCACCCGTTACGACAATCCGCTGTTCTGCGGCATCACCTTCGAGGACTTCACGGCCGGCTACGACACCAACTCGGCCGTGCTCTTCCCGGAGACCATCGCCGTCCGCGAAGCGCCGGAACGTTTCTCCTGGGGTGGCATCTTCTGCGACCGCGAGGCCGCCCGCTTCCGTCGTGTCACCGACGCCGCGGTCGGCGTCCTGGGCCTGGAACTGCCCGAGGACATCGCCGCCATGGTCCACGACCAGAAGCGCTGCGAGGAGGCCTTCGTGCTGTGGGACATGGTCCACGACCGCACCCACAGCCACGGCGACCTGCCCTTCGACCCCTTCATGATCAAGCAGCGCCAGCCGTTCTGGATGTACGGCCTGGAGGAGCTGCGCTGCGACCTCACCGCCTTCAAGGAGGCCGTGAAGCTGGAGGCCGACGGCGTCCCGCAGGCCCGTGACGTGCAGTACGCGGTCCTCTTCGACCGCATGTTCCGCTTCCCGGTCACCGGCGAGCGGGTGCGCAACTACGACGGCCTCGGCGGCCAGCTCCTCTTCGCCTACCTGCACAAGCACGACGTCGTCCGCTGGACCGACAACAAGCTGCACATCGACTGGCAGCGCGCCCCGCAGGTCACCAACGAGCTGTGCGCCGAGATCGAGAAGCTCTACCGCGACGGCATCGACCGTCCCAAGCTCGTCCACTGGTTCGCCGGCTACGAGCTGGTCTCCACCTACCTGGCCCCGCACCCCGGCTCCAAGTGGGCCAAGGGTCCGGACGCCCTGGACCTGACCCAGCCGCCGCGCAAGCTCGTCGACGACGTGCTTCCGGACGAGTTTCCGCTGAGCATGTTCTATGAGGCGCTGTCCAAGAAGCTGAAGAACGTGATCGCCTCCACCCGGGGCATCACGGCGGACGCCGCCGAGCGGATCGCCGCGTGAGCGACCTGCGTACCGAGAACACTGCTCAGGAGGCGAAGACCATGGGGAACGGGGCTCTCAGCGGTGCGGTGATCGCGGTGGCCGGCGCGGGCGGACCCGCCGGCCGGGCGGCGCTGATCAGGCTCGCCGAGGCGGGCGCGACCGTGGTGGGCGCGGACAACGACCCGGAGCGGCTCGCGGAGGCCGTCGACGCGGCGAGCTACGCGTCCGGCGGCGCGACCGTCATGGGCGAACCGGTCGATCTGCTCGACCTGAAGTCCACCCAGGACTGGGCCGCCCGGATCGAGAAGGACCTCGGCCGGGTGGACGGTCTCGTGCACCTCGTCGGCGGCTGGCGCGGCAGCGAGACCTTCACCAAGACCAGCCTCGACGACTGGGACTTCCTGGAACTGCTGCTGATCCGCACCGTGCAGCACACCTCGCTCGCCTTCCACGAGGCGCTCCAGCGCAGCGACCGCGGCCGGTACGTCCTGATCAGCGCCGCGGGAGCCAGCAAGCCCACCGCGGGCAACGCCGCGTACGCCGCGGGCAAGGCCGCCGCCGAGGCGTGGACGCTCTCGATGGCCGACTACTTCCGCAAGGCGGGGGGCCCCGACGGGCCGACCTCCGCGGCTGCGATCCTGGTGGTCAAGGCGCTGGTGCACGACGCGATGCGCGCGGAGCGGCCCAACGCGAAGTTCGCGGGCTTCACCGACGTCAAGGACCTGGCCGAGGCCATCGCCGGCGTCTGGGACAAGCCCGCCGCCGAAGTGAACGGACACCGTCTGTGGCTCACCGAGAAGCCGTGAACCCACCCAGGACCGACGCGCGTCGTCACCACGACCCGGAGGTCCGCGGTTTCGCCAGCGACAACTACGCCGGGGCCCACCCGGAGGTGATGGCCGCCCTGGCCCTGGCCAACGGCGGCCATCAGGTCGCCTACGGCGAGGACGACTACACCGAGAACCTCCAGCGGATCGTCCGCAGTCACTTCGGGCCGACGGCGGAGGCGTTCCCGGTCTTCAACGGCACCGGCGCCAACGTCGTCGCGCTCCAGGCGGTCACCGACCGCTGGGGTGCGGTGATCTGTGCCGAGAGCGCCCACATCAACGTGGACGAGGGCGGCGCACCGGAGCGCATGGGCGGCCTGAAGCTGCTCACCGTCGCGACACCGGACGGCAAGCTCACCCCCGAGCTGATCGACCGGCAGGCGTTCGGCTGGGAGGACGAGCACCGGGCGATGCCGCAGGTCGTCTCGATCACCCAGAGCACGGAGCTGGGCACCCTGTACACGCCCGCCGAGATCCGCGCGATCTGCGAGCACGCCCACGCGCACGGCATGAAGGTGCACCTGGACGGCTCCCGCATCGCCAACGCGGCCGCCTCCCTGGACGTGCCGATGCGCACGTTCACCAACGCGGTCGGCGTCGACATCCTCTCGCTCGGCGGGACGAAGAACGGCGCGCTGTTCGGCGAGGCGGTCGTGGTGCTCAACCGGGACGCCGTCTCCCACATGAAGCACCTGCGCAAGCTGTCCATGCAGCTCGCCTCCAAGATGCGGTTCGTGTCGGTGCAGTTGGAGGCCCTGCTGGCCAAGGACCTCTGGCTGCGCAACGCGCGGCACGCCAACGAGATGGCGCAGCGGCTGGCCGAGGGCGTGCGCGCGGTGCACGGGGTGGAGATCCTCCACCCCGTCCAGGCCAACGGCGTCTTCGCCAGGCTGCCGCACGACGTGGGCGAGCGCCTCCAGAAGCGGTTCCGCTTCTACTTCTGGGACGAGCCGGCCGGCGTGGTGCGCTGGATGTGCTCCTTCGACACGACGGAGGAGGACGTCGACGCGTTCCTGGCGGCGCTCAAGGAGGAGATGGCCCGCTAGAGGCGAGCACCACAGCGATCGCATGTAATGCATAGGTATGCGGTCACCTGAAAAACGATTGACGTTCGGGTGGCCGCGTTCCTATGCTCTCGCGGCATGCAGCTGATCCAGGAGAACCCCGACCTGTCCGCGTACTTGGCCGCCGACGAGGTCATCGACCACCACCACCCCCTGGTGCGGGACACCGCCGCGCGGCTGGCCAAGGATGCGGACGACTCGTATGCCTATGCGCGGCTGGCCTTCGCATTCGTGCGGGACACCATCCCCCACTCCCAGGACTCCGGTGATCTCCGGGTCACCTGGCGCGCCTCCGACGTGCTGGAGCTGCGCACGGGCATCTGCTACGCCAAGGCCCACGCGCTGGCCGCGCTGCTGCGCGCCGAGGACATCCCGACCGCCCTGTGCTACCAGACGTTCGACGTGGTCCACGGGCTGGTCGCCGTCCGCTTCGACGGTGCCTGGCACCGTCAGGACCCCCGCGGCAACAAACCCGGAGTGGACGCCCGGTTCTCCCTGCACGGCGAGCGGCTGGCCTTCCGCCCCGACCCCGCCGCCGGTGAACGCGACCACCCCGTCCTGTACGCCACCCCGCCCCCGCCCGTCCTGCGCGCGCTCCGGGCGGCCCCCGACCGTCCCCACCTCTGGAAGACGCTCCCCACCTCGCTGTGACACCCCCGCCGCGCACCCGGCCGGCCGCGGTCGCCGACCTCCCCGGTGCGCGACGGGGAGGGGTGGGCGATGACGTCGGGCGGCCGACGGTCCCGCCGCCGTCGCCCCCGACGAGGCGCGGGGGCGGGGGCGGGGGTCAGCGGGTCTCGGCCGCGCGGACCTGCTCCGGGGTGGGCGCCGTGCCGCCCAGATGGGCCGGCATCCACCAGGTGTCGCTCGCGTCCTTGGGGCGGACCGGGTAGGCGCGCTGGGCGGCTTCCAGCAGCTCCTGGACCCGCCCGCGCAGCTGCCGGGTGAGGGCGCCCGCGTACTTGTCGCGGGACGCCTCCAGGGCCTCGCCGACCCGCATGGTGATCGGGGTGTGGCTGCGCTTGAAGTTGCGCGGGTGGCCCTTGGTCCACAGCCGCTGCGTCCCCCACAGGGCCATCGGCACCAGGGGCACGCCCGCCTCCTGGGCCAGCCGCGCGGCGCCCGACTTGAAGGTCTTGAGCGTGAACGACTCCGAGATGGTGGCCTCGGGGAAGACGCCGACGATCTCGCCGGAGCGCAGCGAGTCCAGGGCGTGCGCGTAGGCCGCCTCGCCCTGCTCGCGGTCCACCGGGATGTGCTTCATGCCGCGCATCAGCGGGCCGGAGACCTTGTGGCGGAAGACGGACTCCTTCGCCATGAAACGAACGAGCCGCTTCTGCGGGAGCGCCGCGAGACCGTTGAAGATGAAGTCGAGGTAGCTGATGTGGTTGCTCACCAGCACGGCTCCGCCCGAGCGCGGGATGTTCTCCGACCCCTTGCAGTCGATCTTGAGATCCCAGACCTTGAACAGCGTCTGGGCGAGGCCGACGACGGGACGGTAGACAAGCTCTGCCATGGGAGGCGCGAACCCTTCCTGATCTCTGCCCGGGAGCGGCTCCCCGGCGGCAAAGTTACGCAGCCGTAGGTTTACGGCATCTCGCAGATCGTGCCCGAAGAACGGCCGGGTAGCCAGTCCTGGTGCCCGTCGGCCGCGAGATTCTCGTCACGTCCGCCTCCCATGATCCACCTCGGGCTTTTAGATCTTCTTTACTCCGCCCGTACCGTGACCCGCCGTACGAGCAGGTACATCTCGCAGCCCAGGCAGTACCCGAAAGCGGCATTGAGGAACGCCGCCGCGAGCGCCGCCCCCGTCGCGGCCAGTCCGAGCCACTCCGGGCCGAGCGCGAAACCGATCAGCCCCAGGACCGCGAAGACCAGTCCCACGGCCTGCGCGAACCGCGGCGGCTGCGGCGCCTCGAAGGCGGTGGGCGGCCCCAGCTTCGGCCGGACGGCCACCCGGAAGGCCCAGCCGTACGGCGAACGCCCCACCCCGCCGGCCGCGCCGAGCGCGAACGCCAGCGTCTGCCAGGCCAGCAGCCAGGGGCTCCGGGTGATCAGTGCGACCGCCAGCACGACGGTCGTCACGGCCGCCCCGAACCGCGGCCCTCTCGCATCGATGTCCATGAATCAAGCATTCCGCAACGGCGGGGGAGGGGGATGCGGGAATCTTTGCAGTCTGATGAATGCTTGTGCGGATGATGACCGGACTCATGGTGTGTGTGGCGGTGCTCGCGGCGGCGAGTGCCTACGGAGTGCTGCACCGGCGGCGGAGCGGGAGGGTGCGCGTGCGCGGGCGCGACGAAGGACAACGGCTCGGGGCGGACCGGCTGGGCGGCGAACTCGGTGAGCGGGCCACGCTCGTGCAGTTCTCCAGCGCCTTCTGCGCCCCCTGCCGGGCGACCCGCCGGATCCTGGGCGAGGTGGCGGACCTGGTGCCCGGGGTGACCCACATCGAGATCGACGCCGAGGCGCATCTCGACCTCGTCCGGGAACTCGCCGTACTCAAGACCCCGACCGTGCTGGTGCTGGACGCCGACGGCCACGTCGTGCGCCGCGCCAGTGGACAGCCCCGCAAGGCCGACGTCATCGCGGCCCTGGGCGAGGCGGTGTGAGTGCGTGCGGCCGGCGGTGAGCCCGCTCCCGGATGCCGGGACGTACTTGACTGCACGCGCCACCTATCGTCAGCCTGACCGTATGCCTGAGGAACTCCTTCTCCACGGACGGGCGCACGTCGACCTCGTCCGCACCGCGAGCGCGCGCTGTCCGGGCCGTTGAGCAGCCACGCATCCGCACGTCACATCCGGCAGAAGGACCAGGAAGACCCCATGACGGCCACACCCGATCTCCGCACCGCCCAGCTCGCCTCCCCCGACCTGCTGCGCTCCGTCTTCCGCCGCCACGCGGCCGGCGTGGCCGTGATCACGGCGCCCGGCGAGACCGGACCGGTCGGCTTCACCGCCACCTCGCTCACCTCCGTCTCCGCCGAGCCGCCGATGCTGTCCTTCGGCGTCGGCACCGGAGCCTCCAGCTGGCCGGCGATCTCGGAGGCCCGCCATGTCGGCGTGCACATACTCGGCGAGCACCAGCGCGAACTGGCCGCCACCTTCGCGCGCAGCGGCGCGGACCGGTTCGGTGCGCCGACGTCCTGGCGCGAGGGCCCCGAGGGCGTTCCCGTCCTCGACGACGTGCTGGCCTGGCTGGTCTGCCGGGTCGTCGCGCGCGTGCCCGCCGGCGATCACCGGATCGTCCTCGCCGAGGTCGTCCTGGGCGATCCCGCGGGCACGGGCCGCCCGTTGCTCTACCACCAGGGGCGCTTCACCGCTCTGCGGGACTGATCGCCTTCGGGCGCTCCCGCGGAGCCGTCCGGTTCCGATTACGCTGCGTTGCGGAGGTCACAGTTCAAAGCGCTTGCTTAGCGGGCAGGAACTGGGTGTACTGGTGAGTAATGTTTCGTTCGGGGGCGCAGGCCGCCCCGATCGGAATCGGCCGCTTGTGGCGCCTATGCTGCCTGAAAGAAGGCAGCCAGAACTGACGATGCAGTAGGAGAGCCGGCGTGAGCTTGAGGATCGTTGTCACTGTGAAGTACGTGCCCGACGCCACTGGCGACCGGCACTTCGCCGATGACCTGACCGTCGACCGGGACGACGTGGACGGTCTGCTCTCCGAGCTCGACGAGTACGCCGTCGAGCAGGCGCTGCAGATCTCCGAGAATTCCGACGACGACGTCGAGGTCACCGTTCTGACGGTGGGCCCCGAGGACGCCAAGGACGCGCTCCGCAAGGCCCTGTCCATGGGGGCCGACAAGGCGATCCACGTCGAGGACGACGACCTGCACGGCACCGACGCCATCGGCACCTCCCTGGTGCTGGCCAAGGCGATCGAGAAGGCCGGCTACGACCTGGTCGTCTCCGGCATGGCCTCCACCGACGGCACCATGGGCGTCGTTCCGGCCCTGGTGGCCGAGCGCCTCGGCGTCCCGCAGATCTCCCTGCTGTCCGAGGTCTCCGTCGAGGACGGCACCGTCAAGGGCCGCCGCGACGGCGACACCGCCTCCGAGCAGCTCGAGGCCTCCCTGCCGGCCGTCGTGTCCGTCACCGACCAGTCGGGCGAGGCCCGTTACCCGTCCTTCAAGGGCATCATGGCCGCCAAGAAGAAGCCGGTGGAGTCCTGGGACCTGTCCGACCTCGACATCGAGGCCGACGAGGTCGGCCTGGAGGGTGCCTGGACCAAGGTCGAGTCCGCGACCGCGCGTCCGGCCCGCACCGCCGGCACGATCGTCAAGGACGAGGGCGAGGGCGGCAAGCAGCTCGCCGCCTTCCTCGCGGAGCGAAAGTTCGTCTGACACAGACTCGCGGGCCAGAGGTTCATCTGGGCCCCGCTCGCCGACCGCCCCTCAACTTCGTTTCGCAGGAGAGCAATCCCATGGCTGAAGTCCTCGTCTACGTCGACCACGTGGACGGTGCCGTCCGCAAGCCCACCCTGGAGCTGCTGACCCTGGCCCGCCGTATCGGCGAGCCGGTCGCCGTGGCCCTGGGCAGCGGCGCCGCCGACACCGCCGCCGTCCTCGCCGAGCACGGCGCGGTCAAGGTCCTGACCCACGACGCGTCCGAGTACGCCGACTACCTGGTCGTGCCGAAGGTGGACGCCCTCCAGGCCGCCGTCGAGGCGGTGTCCCCGGCCGCGGTACTGCTGTCGTCCTCCGCGGAGGGCAAGGAGATCGCCGCCCGTCTGGCGCTGCGCACCGGTTCCGGCATCATCACCGACGCCGTCGACCTGGAGGCCGGCGAGGAGGGCCCGGTGGCCACCCAGTCGGTGTTCGCCGCGTCCTTCACGACCAAGTCCCGGGTCGTCAAGGGCACCCCGGTCATCACCGTGAAGCCCAACAGCGCGGCCGTCGAGGCCGCTCCGGCCGCAGGCGCCGTCGAGGCCCTCGCGGTGACCTTCTCCGCCCAGGCGACCGGCACCAAGGTCACCGGCCGCACCCCCCGCGAGGCGACGGGCCGCCCGGAGCTGACCGAGGCCGCGATCGTCGTCTCCGGCGGCCGCGGTGTCAACGGCGCGGAGAACTTCGCGATCATCGAGGCCCTCGCCGACTCGCTCGGCGCGGCCGTCGGTGCCTCGCGCGCCGCGGTGGACGCCGGCTGGTACCCGCACACCAACCAGGTCGGCCAGACCGGCAAGTCCGTGTCGCCGCAGCTGTACATCGCCAACGGCATCTCCGGCGCCATCCAGCACCGTGCCGGCATGCAGACCTCGAAGACGATCGTGGCCGTCAACAAGGACGCCGAGGCCCCGATCTTCGACCTGGTCGACTACGGCGTCGTCGGCGACCTGTTCGACGTCGTCCCGCAGCTCACCGAGGAGATCAAGACCCGCAAGGGCTGATCCCCGCCGCCGCTGTGCGAGGCCCCCGTGACCGGTCCGGTCACGGGGGCCTCGGCTCATCCCAGGGACACCGAGGCGCACACCGGCAGGTGATCGCTCGGGTACCTGCCGTCGAGCGAGAAGGTGTCCACCCACGTCCGGTGGACCGAGACGTCCGGCGTCGCCAGGATCCAGTCGATGCGGTCCCCGCCCGACTGCGGACCCCGGTAGGCGTGGAACGTCCCGTACGCCGTGCCGCGCCACCTCGCCGTGTCCCAGGTGTCGACCAGACCGGCGGCCAGCAGCGTGTCGTGGACCGTGCTGCGCCGGGCGGCGGCGTTGAAGTCGCCGGTGAGCAGCACGGGCAGGCCGGGACCGAACGCGGTGAGGCGTTCGGCGATCAGCGCGGCGGCACGTTCACGGGCGTACCGACCGGCGTTGTCGAGGTGGGTGTTGACCAGGCGGAACTGGCGCCCGGACGCCTTCAGGTCACGGAAACGGACCCAGGTGACCATCCGGGGGTGGGCTCCGCCCCAGGTGTTGGAGCCGCGCACCGCCGGGGTGTCGGAGAGCCAGAAGTGGGCGTGCTCGACCGGGGCGAGCCGCCTGGTGTCGTAGAAGACGGCCATCGACTCCTCGCCGCCGCCGCCCCGGCCGGTGCCGATGCCAGGGTGCGTGCACGGACGGGCGGACGGAAGGGGGCCTCGTGGCGGAAGCGGGCAAGGGTGCCGTGGCGTGGACAAGGTGTTGACCCCGGAGAAGCCCCACGGTTAGCTTCCTTCAACGGATTGTTGATTCCGTACAGCGGAAAACAGGAGGGTGCGGGAATGGGTCAGGGCCAGCAGGAGACCGTGGCGACGAGCCTCGCGGGTGCCGTCAGCGAGGGGATCAGTGCCTCCCTCGCCCCGGTCGACGCCGAACTCGAACGCCTCTACCCCGGAGACCCCGGCACCCGCCAGCCCGTCCACACCGTCTACGTCCCCGGCGACGCCTTCGCCGCCGACACCGTCCGCTCCTGGGGCGACCGCGCCCTCGCCGCCCTCGACGAGCACGCCCCCGACGCCGCGTCCCTCGCGGCCGTCCTCGGTCTCCCCGACGAACTCGCCGAGCCCGTGTACACGCGGGTGCGCGCCAAGCTGGAGCGCGAGCCGGTCGAGGACCTGCGCGTCGACTTCGAGGACGGGTACGGCCCCCGCTCCGACGCCGAGGAGGACGAGGCGGCCGCCCGCGCCGCCCGGCTGGTCGCCCAGACGTGCGGCGAGGGCACGGCGGCCCCCTGGACGGGCATCCGCATGAAGTGCATGGAGGCCGGCGTCCGGGACCGGGGCATCCGCACCCTGGACGTCTTCCTCACCGGCCTGATGGACGCGGGCGGCCTGCCCGACGGGCTGGTGCTGACCCTGCCGAAGGTGACCTACGCCGAGCAGGTCACCGCGATGGTCCGGCTCCTGGAGGCCTTCGAGAGGGCGCGCGGGCTCACCCCCGGCCGGCTCCGCTTCGAGATCCAGATCGAGACCAGCCAGGCCATCCTCGCCGCCGACGGCACCGCCACGGTCGCCCGGATGATCCAGGCCGCCGAGGGCCGCGCCACCGGACTGCACTACGGCACCTTCGACTACAGCGCCTGCCTCGGCGTGTCCGCCGCCCACCAGGCCGCCGACCACCCCGCCGCCGACCACGCCAAGGCCGTCATGCAGGTCGCCGCCGCCGGCACCGGCGTACGCGTCTGCGACGGCTCCACCAACGTCCTGCCGGTGGGCCCCACCGCCCAGGTCCACGACGCCTGGCGCCTGCACTACGGCCTCACCCGCCGCGCGCTGGCCCGCGCCTACCACCAGGGCTGGGACATGCACCCCGGCCACCTCCCGACCCGCTACGCGGCCGTCTTCGCCTTCTACCGCGAGGGCTTCGCGCAGGCCGCCGAGCGCCTCTCCCGGTACGCCGACCGGGCCGGCGGCGACGTGCTGGACGAGCCGGCGACCGCCAAGGCCCTCAGCGGCCACCTCCTGCGCGGCCTGGACTGCGGCGCCCTCGACACGGCCGAGGTCACCGCCGCCACCGGGCTGACACGGACCGCCCTGGAGGGCTTCGCGGCACCGCGCCGGGGCGGTCCGACGGCGTCCGGGCGGTGACCACTGCGGGCGAGCGGTACGGCCGGCCGGGGCGGGGTGCCCCGGCCGGCCGTGGGCCTTCAGGTCCTGCTCGTACTCGTGCCGTTGCTACTGCTTCCGCTGCTGCTCGGGGAAGGTGTAGGGCGTGGTGATGATCTCCATCCCGTGCCCGGCGGGGTCGATGAAGTACAGGCCCCGCCCGCCGTGATGGTGGTTGATCTCACCCGGCCGCTTTCCGTGCGGGTCGGCGAAGTACGTGATCCCGGCTTCCCTGATCCGCCCGAACGCGGCGTCGAACTCCTCCTCGGAGACGAGGAACGCGTAGTGCTGCACGGCGATGGACTCCGCCGGGACGGTGGCGAAGTCCAGGGTGACCCCGTTGCTGGTGTCGACCGGGACGAACGGGCCCCACTCGGAGCCGACTTCGAGTCCCAGGACGTGGGCGAGGAACTCGGCGGACTCCCGGTTGTCACGGGAGTGGACGATCGTGTGGTTCAGCTGTACCGACATCTGTGGAATGCCTCCGTAAGGCAAACTCACGGGCACCTCCATGCCTCACCCGGCCGGTGACCGACACGCGATGCCGTGTGATGAGCCTAACCGGGACGGGGGTTCCCGGGCCCGCCTTTCCGGCACTCCCGGCTGCGTCCGGCGGGCCGCGCCGTTCCTGCCGGGTACAGGGCCTGCCGGGCCCGGTGGCCCCACGCGTCGGTCCGCCGCGGACTCAGCCCGCCGGCGGCAGTTCGCCCGAGCCGCGGGCGATGAGCCGGGTGGGCAGGGTGATGCGCTCCGGGGCGATCAGGGTGCCGTCCAGTTGCCGGAACAGCCGGTCGGCGGCGGTACGGCCCAGCGCGGCGGCGTCCTGCGCGACCACCGTGACGCCCGGCTGGAGCAGGTCGGCCAGTTCCAGGTCGTCGAAGGCCACGAGGGCGACGGGACGGCTCTGCTCGGCGAGCACCCGGATCACGGTGACGGTCACCCGGTTGTTGCCCGAGAAGACCGCGGTGACCGGGGCGGGCCCGGAAAGCATCTCCCGGGCCGCCCGGCGCACCCGTGCGGGATCGGTGACGCCCAGGGACATCCAGGCGTCCTCCACGGCTATCCCCGCGTCCTCCATCGCCGCCCGGTAACCGCGCAGCCGCTCGGCCGCGGTGTGGATGCGCGGCATGTCCCCGATGAAGCCGATCCTGCGGTGCCCGTGCGCGACGAGGTGGGCCACGCCCTCCCGGGCCCCGCCGAAGTTGTCCGACAGGACGCAGTCGGCGTCGATGCCCCCCGCGGGCCGGTCGACGAACACCGTCGCCACACCGGCCTTGATCTCCGGTTCCAGGTAGCGGTGGTCGTCGCCGGCCGGGATGACCACCAGCCCGTCGACCCGGCGCGCGCACAGCGCCAGCGCCAACTCCTGTTCCCGGTCCGGGTCCTCGGCGCTGGAGCCGTTGATGAGCAGCGCGCCGTGGGCCCGTGCCACCTCCTCCACGGCTCGGCTCAGGGGGCCGTAGAAGGGGTCGGCGAGATCCTCGAGGACCAGGCCGATGCTGGCCGTACGGCCCTTGCGCAGGACCCGCGCGCTGTCGTTGCGGCGGAAGCCGAGCGCCTCGATGGCCTCATGGACGCGCCGCTCCGTCTCCGGCGTGACCCCCGGTTCGCCGTTCACCACGCGGGAGACGGTCTTCAGTCCCACCCCCGCGCGTGCCGCCACGTCCTTCATGGTGGGACGAATGCCGTAGCGGTTCGCGGAGATGCCGGCTGCGCGGCGGGGCGTCTCGGGCACGGGGCGGGTCCTGTCCTGTTGTCCACGGCGACGCGTGCGGTGCGGGCGTCCCGGGAGGCGGTTGAGGATGTGCCGACGAGCATAGGCCCTGGACAACGTTGTCAGATGCGGGAGAGACTGTCCACCGCAATCCCGGCCCACGTCCCCACCGCTGGACCGGCCAGCCCTTTTTCCGATGGTTGACGGGGAGAACCGAGACTGATGCACACCGACCTCGTGGCCGCGCTGGACATCGGCGGCACCAAGATCGCCGGCGCGCTGGTGGACGGCGGCGGCACGATCCTGGTCCGCGCCCAGCGGCCCACCCCGGCCCAGCAGGACGGCGACACCGTGATGCGGGCCGTCGAGGAGGTGCTCGGGGACCTCACGGCCTCGCCGCTGTGGGAGCGGGCCCGTGCCCTCGGCATCGGCAGCGCCGGTCCGGTGGACGCCTCCACCGGCACGGTCAGCCCGGTCAACGTGCCCGGTTGGCGCGACTACCCGCTGGTCGAGCGGGTCCGGGCCGCCACCGGGAGCCTCCCCGTCGAGCTGATCGGCGACGGCGTGGCGATCACCGCCGCCGAGCACTGGCAGGGCGCCGCCCGCGGCCACGACAACGCCCTGTGCATGGTGGTCTCGACCGGCGTCGGCGGCGGTCTCGTCCTGGGCGGCCGGCTCCATCCCGGACCCACCGGCAACGCCGGTCACATCGGTCACATCAGCGTCGATCTCGACGGTGACCCGTGTCCCTGCGGTGCGCGCGGCTGCGTGGAGCGCATCGCCAGCGGGCCCAACATCGCCCGGCGGGCCCTGGAGAACGGCTGGCGGCCCGGCCCGGACGGCGACGCCTCCGCCGCCGCCGTGGCCGCCGCCGCCCGCGCGGGCGACCCGGTCGCCGTGGCCTCGTTCGAGCGTGCCGCCCAGGCGCTGGCCGCCGGTATCGCCGCCACCGGGGCCCTCGTCGAGATCGACATCGCGGTGGTCGGCGGCGGTGTCGGCAAGGCGGGTGACGTCCTCCTCGCGCCCCTGCGGCGGTCCCTCGCCGACTACGCCACGCTGTCCTTCGTGCGGCGACTGACCGTGGTGCCCGCCCAGATGGGCACCGACGCCGGACTGGTGGGAGCGGCCGCCGCGGCGCTGGCGAGCGGGCCGGAGCGGACGGCGGCAGGGGTCTGAGGGGCCTGGGACGAACAGTCCGGAGGAACGTTCCCTCTCGCGGGTCCGCCCTCCGCTCACGAAGGGTTCGCGGTCGGCGCGTGACCTCCTGTGGACTGTGCAGTTGATCAGGGCATGAAGAAGCGCAGCATGCTCGCCATCGCCTCCCTCGCCACCGGTTTCGTCGTCGCGGCGATCACTCCCTCGCACGGTGCCGGCGGTGAGGACCTCGCCGGACTGAGCGTCGGGGACGCCCTCGGCAGCCTCGACCCCACGATCGCCGACGACAGCCTGGCCGTCGACGAGAACGCCCTGGGCGGGACCGACTGACGGTCTCCGCACGCGGCCGCGGGGGCCGGGCCCCCCCCCCCCCGCCCCCCCCCCCCCCCGGGGGGGGCCCCCCCACCGCGGGGGGTTAGCTGGGCCGGGTGTGCGGGGCCCCCCCCCGAGGGCCACCGCCCA
>NZ_JBIRNP010000022.1:0-128690 GCF_044331705.1 Streptomyces sp. NPDC017202
TCCCGCTGCGCGTGGCTCCGGGTTGATACTACTTCTTCTCTTTCTTTTCTCATGAAATGGGTTTGCCCCACTAAGGCCTGTAAAAAACACCGGGCGGCCCCGGAGCGCATGGCGTGCGCTCCGGGGCCGACGGTGTGGACGACCCCTCAGCGGGTCGACGTCACTTGTTGATGCAGACGTTGCCGAAGGCGGGGTTCAGCAGCCCGATCACCGAGATCGTGTTGCCGCAGACGTTCACGGGAACGTGGACGGGCACCTGGATCACGTTGCCGGAAGCGACACCCGGGGAGTGCACGGCGGCACCCTGGGCACCGGAATCGGCGACGGCCATGCCCGCGCCCGCGAGAACCAGACCACCGGTGGCAGCCGCAGCAGCAACGACCTTCTTGAGCATTATTCCTCCTTGTTGGCAATGCGATTCCCGGTAACGGGTCGCACCAGCACTAACGACGAGGGAGTAATGGGGCTACGTGCTTATCGTCGCATTCACTCTTCTCAGTCGCTCCCGTACATGCTGCCGAATAGGAGGCGTACCGTTCAGGAGGCGTCGATGAAGCGGTCGAGCACGCGGACGCCGAACCGGAGGCCGTCCACGGGCACGCGCTCGTCGACGCCGTGGAACATGCCGGCGAAGTCCAGCTCCGGCGGCAGCTTCAGCGGGGCGAAGCCGAAGCCGCGGATGCCGAGGTCGTCGAAGGACTTGGCGTCGGTGCCGCCGGAGAGCATGTAGGGGATCGCCTTGGCGGTGGGGTCCTCGGCGAGCAGAGCGGACTGCATGGCCTCCACCAGCGGCCCGTCGAAGGAGGTCTCCAGGGCCTTGTCGGAGTGCACGTCCTCACGGCGCACCTTCGGGCCGAGGATCCGGTCGAGGTCGGCGAGGAACTCCTCCTCGTGCCCCGGCAGGAAGCGCCCGTCGACGTGGGCGGTGGCCTCGCCGGGGATGACGTTGACCTTGTAACCGGCGTTCAGCTGCGTGGGGTTGGCGGTGTTGCTCAGGGTCGCGCCGATCAGCTTGGCGATGCCGCCGAGCCGGGCGAGGGTGGACTCCATGTCCTCCGGGTCCAGCGGCGTGCCCAGCGCGTCGCCCAGTTCGTCGAGGAACGCCCGGGTGGTCTTGGTGACCCGTACCGGGAACCTGTGGCGGCCGAGCCGGGCCACGGCCTCGGACAGCTCCGTGATCGCGTTGTCCCGGTGGATCATCGAGCCGTGCCCGGCGGTGCCGGCCACCCTCAGCTTCATCCAGTGCATGCCCTTCTCGGCCGTCTGGATCAGATAGAGCCGGCGCTCCTCGCTCACCGTGAAGGAGAACCCGCCCACCTCGCTGATCGCCTCGGTGACGCCCTCGAAGAGGTCCGGGTGGCGGTCGACCAGGTGCCGGGCGCCGTAGGTGCCGCCCGCCTCCTCGTCGGCGAGGAAGGCGAGGACGATGTCGCGCGGCGGCCTGCGCCCGGAGCGCAGCCGGTCGCGGACGACCGCCAGGGTCATCGCGTCCATGTCCTTCATGTCGACCGCGCCCCGGCCCCACACGCACCCGTCGGCGACCTCTCCGGAGAAGGGGTCGTGGGTCCAGTCGGCCGCGTTGGCGGGGACGACGTCGAGATGACCGTGGATGAGGAGCGCGGGCCGGGAGGGGTCCGTGCCCTCGATGCGGGCCACGGTGGAGGCGCGCCCCGGATGGGACTCGTAGATCTTCGGTTCGAGCCCGACCTCGGCGAGCTTCTCGGCGACGTACTCGGCCGCCTCGCGCTCGCCGGGACCCGAGTGGTCGCCGTAGTTGCTGGTGTCGAACCGGATCAGCTCGCGGCAGAGGTCCACGACCTCGTCCTCGCCGGTGACGCCCCTGGCCGTGTCGTCCGTCGCGCTCACGCTGGTTCCTCCCGCTGTCACTGCTGGTGGTTCCCCTCATCCTCCCCCTCCCCGGCGTCCGCGCCCAAGACCGGTCCCGGCCCGTCACACGCCGTTCACGCCGGATGCGGCGGACGTCGGACCGCCGACGGCGGGCGGCTGGCGGGCTGTGATCGGACACCCCGGAAAGCCTGGTAATGTTTACGTCGTCGCCGCAGGGGAAACCCGCGCGAAAGACACCTTGTCCGGGTGGCGGAATGGCAGACGCGCTAGCTTGAGGTGCTAGTGCCCTTTATCGGGCGTGGGGGTTCAAGTCCCCCCTCGGACACGCGAGATGAGCGAGGGCCCCGACCGTCTGGTCGGGGCCCTCGCTCGTTGGTGTGGGGCATCTCTCCCCGGCTCGAAGATCGCCAGGTCACGGCATTCCCGCGGTCCCCCGGCGCGCCCCGTTCGGCCGTCCCGGCTGGCCGCCGGAAGGGGGCGAGCCTAGCGTCGTACTAAAATTTCCGGCTTGTTACGGGCTGGAGCCGGACAACCCCAGGCAGACCTGCGGGCCCGCCAGCGCCCCGGAGGGCTCCGGGAACGAGACGCGAGGACCCGATGGCAGCCACCGACGAGAGCAGTGCTCTCGGCCTGCTCGACGAAGAGATCCGCGGACAACTCGGCGACACGGCACGTTTCTCGGGCGGTCCCGCCCCCTCCCCGCGCACCCTCGTCGACATCCTCGACGCGTCCGTGCGCTCGTACCCCGACGAGCCGGCCCTGGACGACGGCGCTGCCGCGCTGACCTACCGCGAGCTGGCCGTCGAGGTCGAGCGGCTGCGCCGCCGGCTGGCCGGTGCCGGGGTCGGTCTCGGCGACCGGGTGGGGATCCGGGTGCCGTCGGGGACGAACGACCTGTACGTCGCGATCCTCGCCGTGCTCGCCGCCGGGGCGGCCTACGTCCCCGTGGACGCCGAGGACCCCGACGAACGGGCCGAGCTGGTGTTCGGGGAGGCCGGGGTCGCGGCCGTCGTCGGTGCCGGGCACGAGCTGACCGTGCACGGCCGCTCGGAGGCGCCGGCCGCACGGCCCGGTGCCGGGCACGACGCGTGGGTCATCTTCACCTCCGGCTCCACCGGTAAACCCAAGGGCGTCGCCGTCAGCCACCGCAGCGCCGCCGCGTTCGTGGACGCCGAGGCCGCGCTGTTCCTCACCGACGAGCCGATCGGGCCGGGCGACCGGGTGATGGCGGGGCTGTCCGTCGCCTTCGACGCCTCCTGCGAGGAGATGTGGCTGGCGTGGCGGTACGGCGCCTGCCTGGTGCCGGTGCCGCGCGCGCAGGTCAGGAGCGGTGCCGACCTCGGTCCCTGGCTGGTGGAGCAGGAGATCACCGTGGTCTCGACGGTGCCCACGCTCGCCGCGCTCTGGGAACCCGAGACCCTCAACGACGTCCGGCTGCTGATCTTCGGCGGTGAGGCCTGTCCGCCCGAGCTGGCGCAGCGGCTGGTGACCGAGGGGCGCGAGGTCTGGAACACGTACGGGCCGACCGAGGCGACCGTCGTGGCCTGCGCGGCGCTGCTGGGCGGGGCGGAGCCGATCCGGATCGGGCTGCCGCTGCGCGGCTGGGAGCTGGCCGTCGTGGACGAGGCCGGTGAGCCGGTGCCGATGGGCGGCAGCGGGCAGCTGGTGATCGGCGGGGTCGGGCTCGCCCGGTACCTCGACGCCGAGAAGGACGCGGAGAAGTACGCGCCGCTGGCATCGCTGGGCTGGGAGCGGGCGTACCGCAGCGGTGACCTCGTGAAGGCGGAGCCGGAGGGACTGGTCTTCCTCGGACGGGCCGACGAGCAGGTCAAGCTCGGCGGACGGCGGATCGAGCTGGGCGAGGTCGACGCGGCGCTCCAGGCGCTGCCCGGGGTCGCGGGCGCGGCCGCCGCCGTGCGCACCGCGCGCGGCGGCAATCAGCTCCTCGTCGGGTACGTCGTCGTGCAGGACGGCTGGGACCGGGCCGCGGCGGTGGACAGGCTTCGCGCCGAGCTGCCGGCCGCGCTGGTGCCGCTGCTCGCGCCGGTGGCCGAGCTGCCGACCCGGACGTCGGGCAAGGTCGACCGGGCCGCGCTGCCGTGGCCGCTGGAGGGCCTGGAGACGGGCGGGCCGGCCGAACGGCTCTACGGCACCGAGGCCTGGCTCGCCGAGCAGTGGACGGCGGTCCTCGGCGTCCCGGTCGGCGGTGCCCGTGACGACTTCTTCGCGATCGGCGGCGGCAGTCTGGCCGCCGCGCAGCTGACGACACGGCTGCGGACCCGGTACCCGAGCACCGCCGTTCTCGACGTCTACCAGCGGCCGACGCTGCGCAAGCTGGCCCGGCACCTGGAGGAGTCCGCGCAGGACGACGGCTCCCGGCGCACCGTCGCCCCGGTGCCGCGGCGCGCGCAGCTGGTGCAGGTGCTGCTGCTCGTGCCGCTGTTCACGCTGCCGGGGCTGCGCTGGACGCTGGTCCTGGCCGCCGCGGGCAACGTCCTGCCCGCCCACGGCTGGCTGCCGACCGCGCCCTGGTGGCTGGTGGTCGCGGGCGCGCTGCTGTTCTTCAGTCCGCCCGGCCGGCTCGCGCTCGGTGCGGGCGGGGCACGACTGCTGCTGCGGGGGGTGGCGCCGGGCCGTCACCCGCGGGGCGGCGGGGTCCATCTGCGGCTGTGGGCCGCCGAGCGGCTCGTCGAGTCCAGCGGGGCGACCTCGCTGACCGGTTCCTGGCTGCAGCGGTACGCCCGCGCCCTCGGGGCGAGGATCGGGCCGGACGTGGATCTGCACGCGCTGCCGCCGGTCACCGGCATGCTCAGGCTGGGCCGGGGCGCGGCCGTCGAGTCCGAGGTGGACCTCTCCGGCTGGTGGCTGGACGGCGACCGGCTGGAGATCGGCCCGGTCAGGGTCGGTGCGCACGCCGTCGTCGGCACGCGCAGCGTCCTCTTCCCGGGGGCGCGGGTCGGCAAGCGGGCCGAGGTGGCGCCGGGTTCGGCCGTCGTCGGCCAGGTCCCGACCGGGCAGCGCTGGGCGGGCGCGCCCGCGGTCAAACTCGGCAGGGCCAAGCGCAACTGGCCCAAGGAGCGGCCGGCCCAAAGCCGGGTCTGGCGGGCGCTGTACGGGGCCTCGGGGGCGGGGCTGACGCTGCTGCCGGTGTCGGCGGCCGGGGCCGCGCTGCTCGTGGCGTACGCCCTCGTCCCGGCGGACGCCCCGCTGCGGGGTGCCGCGCCGGCGCTGGTCCCGGCCACGCTCGCCTACGGGCTGACGTACGCGCTGCTGCTCCTGGTCGCCGTGCGGCTGCTGAGTCTGGGGCTGCGGGAGGGGACGCATCCGACGCACGGCCGGATCGGCTGGCAGGCCTGGACGGTCACCCAGCTGATGGACCGCTCGCGCGAGACGCTCTTCCCGCTGTACGCCGGGCTGGCGACGCCGGTGTGGCTGCGGCTGCTCGGGATGCGGATCGGCAAGGGCGCCGAGGTGTCGACCGTCCTGGCGCTGCCCAGTCTGACGACGGTCGGCGAGGGCGCGTTCCTGGCCGACGACACGCTGACCGCGCCGTACGAGCTGGGGGGCGGCTGGATGCGGATCGGGCGCGCGGAGATCGGGCGGCGGGCGTTCCTCGGGAACTCGGGGATGACCGCGCCGGGGCGGAGCGTGCCGGACGGCGGGCTCGTCGGGGTGCTGTCGGCGACTCCGAAGAAGGCGAAGAAGGGCAGCTCCTACCTGGGGCTGCCGCCGGTGAAGCTGCCGCGGGCGGCGGCCGACGGCGACCGGAGCCGCACCTACGAGCCGCCGGCGCGGCTGCTGTGGGCGCGTGCGCTGGTGGAGCTGTGCCGGATCGTGCCGGTGTTCTGCTCGGCCGGTCTCGCGGTGCTGACCGTGGCCGCGCTGTGCGCGCTGGGAGCGTGGGCGCCCCTGCTGTCCGGGCTGGTGCTGCTCGGGGCGGGCGGGGCGGCGGCCCTGCTGTCGATCGTCGCGAAGTGGCTGCTGGTGGGGCGGCACCGCCGCGGGGAGCACCCGCTGTGGAGCGGTTTCGTGTGGCGCAACGAGCTGGCGGACACTTTCGTCGAGGTGGTGGCGGTGCCGTGGCTGGCCGGTTCGGTGCCGGGTACGCCGGTGCTGTCGGCGTGGCTGCGCGGACTCGGCGCGCGCATCGGCCGGGGCGTGTGGGTGGAGAGCTACTGGCTGCCCGAGGCGGACCTGGTGACGCTGGAGGACGCGGCCACGGTCAACCGGGGCTGTGTGCTCCAGACTCACCTCTTCCACGACCGGATCTTGCGGACGGATACTGTGGTCCTCCGTGAGGGTGCCACGCTGGGCCCTGGCGGGATCGTGCTGCCCGGCAGCACGGTCGGGGCCCGTACGACCCTGGGTCCCGCGTCGCTCGTGATGGCCGCGGAGTCCGTCCCGGACGACACCCGCTGGCTCGGCAACCCGATCGAAGCGTGGCGTTCCTGAACGCCGGCCACTCGGAACCGGACGACGGCACACCGGCGGGGAGTGGCAGCACGGCGCAGGGAGCGGACGCGGCAGTGGCAGTTCAGCAGGCAGGCGGGGCGGACCCGTACTTCCCGGCCAACGGTGATTCCCGGTACCGGGTGCACCGCTACGAGCTCACGCTGGACTACCGGCCCGGGCCGAACCGGCTCGCGGGGACCGCCCGGATCAACGCGATAGCCGGGCGTGCGCCGCTCGCCGAGTTCCAGCTCAACCTGGCCGACTTCAAGATCGGCCGGGTCCGGGTGGACGGCCGGCAGGCGCATTACACGCACCGCGGCGGCAGGCTGCGCGTCCGGCCCGCCAAGGCGCTGCGGGCCGGGGCCGCGTTCACCGTCGAGGTGCACTGGGCGGGCAACCCCAGGCCGGTCAACAGCCCCTGGGGCGGGATCGGCTGGGAGGAGCTGGGCGACGGGGCGCTGGTGGCGAGCCAGCCCGTCGGGGCGCCGTCCTGGTACCCGTGCAACGACCGGCCCGCCGACAAGGCGTCGTACCAGATCTCGGTCACGACGCCGTCGGCGTACGCGGTGGTGGCGGGGGGCCGGCTGCTGACCCGGACGACGAAGGCGTCCACGACGACCTGGGTGTACGAGCAGTCCGCGCCGACGTCGAGCTATCTGGTCGGGCTGTCGATCGGCAAGTACCAGACCGTGCTGCTCGGTGATCCGGGGCTCGGCGGGGTGCCGCAGCACGGGCACATCCCGGCGGACCTGCTGCCGGAGTTCTCGCGGGACTTCGCGCGCCAGCCGGGCATGATGCATCTCTTCCAACAGCTTTTCGGGCCCTACCCGTTCGACGAGTACGCGGTCGTGGTGACCGAGGAGGAACTCGATGTGCCGGTCGAGGCACAGGGGTTGTCGCTGTTCGGCGCCAACCACGTGGACGGGGCCCGGGGTTCGGAGCGGCTGGTGGCGCACGAGCTGGCGCACCAGTGGTTCGGCAACAGCGTGTCCATCGCCGACTGGCGGCACATCTGGCTGAACGAGGGCTTCGCCAAGTACGCGGAGTGGCTGTGGTCGGAGCGCTCGGGCGGCCGTACGGCGCAGCAACTGGCGCTCGCCGCGCACCGCTCGCTCTCCGCCCTGCCGCAGGACCTGAAGCTGGCCGACCCCGGCCGCAAGTCGATGTTCGACGACCGGCTCTACGAGCGGGGCGGGCTGACCGTGCACGCGCTGCGCTGCGCGCTGGGCGACGAGGCGTTCTTCCGGATGCTGCGCGCCTGGCTCGGTCTGCACCGCGGCGGCGCGGTCACGACGTCGGCCTTCACGGCGCACGCGGCACGGTTCGCGGCCGAGCCGCTGGACGACCTGTTCGACGCGTGGCTGTACGCGACGGCGCTGCCGCCGCTGCCGCGGGCCGACACGCGGGCGGCCGTGTAGCCCTGTCGTCGCGAGGCGGGCGGGAAGGTGGCGACAGGACCTAGCACAATGGCGTTCATGAACACGCGTGACTGCCCCTGTGGGCTGCCCGGGACCTGTGCGGAGTGCTGCGGCCGGTATCACGCCGGGGGCGTCGCCGCGCCGACCGCCGAGGCGTTGATGCGGTCGCGGTACAGCGCCTTCGTGAAGGGCGATACGGGGTACCTGCTGCGGACCTGGCATCCGCGGACCCGGCCGGGGCGGCTGGACCTCGATCCGGGGATGCGGTGGACGGGGCTGGAGATCCTCGACACGGTCGACGGGAGCGCGTTCCACGCCACGGGGGTCGTGGAGTTCCGGGCCTCCTACCGGGGCGGCGCGCTGCGGGAGCGGAGCCGTTTCGAGCGGGTGGCCGGGGCCTGGGTGTACGTGGACGGGGAGTTCCCGGAGGTGTAGGGCCCGCCGCCCGGAGCGCGGGGGCGCTACGGCGCCAGGATGTCGAGTTCCTGGAGCGCGCCGACCGTGATCTCGCGCGTCAGCCTCTCCGCGCGGTCCGCGTCGCGCTCGCGGACCGCCTCCGCGACCCGTACGTGCAGGGTGACGGCGGCCGGGTCGGGGTCCTCGAACATGACCTCGTGGTGGGTGCGGCCCGAGAGGACCTCCGCGACGACGTCCCCGAGGCGGGCGAACATCTCGTTGCCGGAGGCCGTGAGGATCACGCGGTGGAAGGCCACGTCGTGGAAGAGGTAGCCCTCCAGCTGATGGCCGCGTGAGGTGGCCACCATGCCGAGCGCGCACTCGGTCAGTTCGGCGCACTGCTCCGCCGTGGCGTTGCGCGCCGCCAGGCCCGCCGCGACCGGTTCGATCGCCGACCGCAGGACGGTGAGCGAGCGCAGCTGGTGGGGGCGGTCGGCGCCGGCCAGCCGCCAGCGGATGACCTGCGGGTCGTAGACGTTCCACTCGGCCTTGGGGCGTACGGTCACGCCCACCCGGCGGCGGGACTCGACCAGGTGCATCGATTCCAGGACGCGGACCGCCTCGCGCATCACGGAGCGTGAGACGTCGAAACGCTGGGCCAGCTCGTCGGTGCGCAGGACGCTGCCCGGAGGGTATTCGCCCGCGGTGATGGCGGGGCCGAGGGTGTCGAGTACACGGCCGTGCAGACCCCGGCCCGGAATGGTCATGCACTCAGCGTACGCGCCGCGTCACGGACCCAAAAAGTCAGACTTATTTGTCACAGAGTCTTGAATTCGTCGTACCTAATAGGTTTCAGTGTCGTCGACATCAGGTGTCGAGGAAGACAGCGAGGCAGAGATGCTTACCCCCCACGTCGTCGTGGTGATGGGCGTCGCCGGCACGGGCAAGACCACCATCGGTCCCCTGCTCGCCGCCCGGCTGGGCGTTCCCTACGCCGAGGGCGACGACTTCCACCCGCAGGCCAACATCGCCAAGATGTCGGCCGGCACCCCGCTCGACGACGACGACCGGTGGCCGTGGCTCGACGCCATCGGTGACTGGGCGCACGGGCGGGCCGGGCTGGGCGGGGTCGTCAGCTGCTCGGCGCTGAAGCGGTCGTACCGCGACCGGCTCAGGGCCGCCGCCCCCGGGATCGTGTTCGTGCACCTCGCGGGTGACCGGGCGCTGATCGAGGACCGGATGGCGCACCGGCAGGGTCACTTCATGCCGACCGCGCTGCTGGACTCGCAGTTCGCCACACTCCAGCCGCTCGCGGCGGACGAGACCGGGGTCGCGGTCGATGTGACCGGGACGCCCGAGAAGATCACCGAACGCGCCGCGCGGGCGCTCGACGGGCTTCCCGGCACCCGGCGGTAGCCGCCCCGTTCTGCCGGGCGGCGCCGCAACACCAGTAGTACCCCCTCGTATCCCCCTCCCCCTCTCCCCATCCCCGTAATGCGTAAGGGACCCCCGTGACCAGACTCAGCGTCGAGATGCTGGCGGCGGACAGTGTCGAGCCGATCACCTCGGCCGGCCATGCCCAGCTGGGCATCGCCGTGCTGGCGGGCATCGCCGTCATCGTCCTGCTCATCACCCAGTTCAAACTGCACGCCTTCCTGGCCCTGACCATCGGCTCGCTCGCGCTCGGCGCGTTCGCCGGGGCGCCGCTCGACAAGGCGATCGCCAGTTTCACCACCGGTCTCGGCGCCACGGTCGCCGGTGTGGGCGTACTCATCGCGCTCGGCGCGATCCTCGGCAGGCTGCTCGCCGACTCCGGCGGCGCCGACAGAATCGTCGACACGATCCTCGCCAGGGCGGGCGGCCGGTCGATGCCGTGGGCCATGGTGCTGATCGCCTCGGTGATCGGTCTGCCCCTGTTCTTCGAGGTCGGCGTCGTCCTGCTGATCCCCGTCGTGCTGATGGTCGCCAAGCGCGGCAACTACTCGCTGATGCGCATCGGCATCCCGGCGCTGGCCGGTCTGTCCGTGATGCACGGCCTGGTCCCGCCGCACCCCGGTCCGCTGGTCGCGATCGACGCCGTGGACGCCAACCTGGGCGTGACGCTCGCGCTGGGCGTGCTGGTCGCCGTCCCGACCGTGATCATCGCCGGTCCGGTGTTCTCCCGGTTCGCCGCCCGCTGGGTGGACGTCCCGGCCCCGGACCGGATGATCCCGCAGCGGCCCTCGGAGGACCTGGAGAGGCGTCCGGGCTTCGGGATCACCCTGGTGACGATCCTGCTGCCCGTGGTGATGATGCTGGCCAAGGCGCTCGTCGACATCGTCGTGGACGACCCCGAGGACACCGTGCAGCGCGTGTTCGACGTGGTCGGCTCCCCGCTGATCGCCCTGCTCACCGCCGTCGTCGTCGGCATGTTCACCCTCGGCCGGGCGGCCGGCTTCACCAAGGACCGGCTCTCCTCCACGGTCGAGAAGTCCCTCGCCCCCATCGCCGGCATCCTGCTGATCGTCGGCGCGGGCGGCGGCTTCAAGCAGACGCTGATCGACTCCGGGGTGGGCCGGATGATCCTGGAGATATCCGAGGACTGGTCGATCCCGGCCCTGCTGCTGGCCTGGCTGATCGCGGTGGCGATCCGGCTGGCGACCGGCTCGGCGACCGTGGCGACGATCTCGGCGGCCGGCCTGGTCGCCCCGCTCGCCGCCGACATGTCGACCACCCACACCGCCCTGCTGGTCCTGGCGATCGGCGCCGGTTCCCTGTTCTTCAGCCATGTCAACGACGCCGGCTTCTGGCTGGTGAAGGAGTACTTCGGCCTGAGCGTCGGCCAGAACATCAAGACCTGGTCGGTCATGGAGACCGTCGTCTCGGTGGTCGCCGGCGGCCTGGTCCTGCTGCTCTCGCTGGTCATATAGGCCCGCGGGAGTCGTACAGGCCCGCGGGAGTCGTACAGGCCGGCAGGGGTCGTACAGGCCCGCGGGCCCGGTTCACCCGCTGTTCGGCATCAGCGGCCGTACGGTTCGCCGGCGGTCAGCGGTGCCACAGCGGGTGCTCCCGCTCCGCCCAGTCCGGGCTCACCGATCCGGTGCGCATGCCGCGGCGGGCCTCCGGATCGCCGAGAGCCATGCCGATGTGGCCTGCCAGGACGATGCCGACGGCCAGGGCCAGCCAGTCGTGCACGAAGGTCGCGCCGGTCCGCCACACGAGCGGGGTCAGGTGGGTGAACCACATGAGCAGCCCGGTGCCGAGCATCACCACGGTGGCTCCGGCGATCCACGCGGCGTAGACCTTCTGGCCCGCGTTGAACTTGCCCGCCGGCCTGGACTCCCGTCGCCGGTCGCGGCGCAGGGCCGCGCGCAGCCAGCGGCGGTCGTGCGGGCCGAAGCGGTTGAGGCGGCCGAGGTCGGCGCGGAACGCGCGGGAGGCGAGTCCGGCCAGGACGGGGACGGGCAGGAGCAGGCCGGACCACTCGTGGACCCGCACGACCAGTTCGCGGCGGCCGACGAGCTGCGCGAGCTGGGGGACGTAGAGGAAGGCCGCCGTCAGCACGCACACGCCCATGAGCAGGGCGGTCGCGCGGTGCACGAGGCGTTCGGCCGGGCTGAAGCGGCGGACGCGGGTGGGGGCGGGCGGCGCGTCAGTTCGTGGGCTCATCGTCCCGCCCGTTCGAACGGCCCACCCAGGCGTCGACGTCGTAGCCGCGCCTCTCCCAGTAGCCGGTCTCCACCTTCTCGGTGACGGTGATGCCCGAGAGCCACTTGGCGGACTTGTAGAAGTACATGGGTGCCACGTACAGGCGGACCGGGCCGCCGTGCTCGTGACCGAGGTCCTCGTCCTGCATGCGCAGGGCGACCAGGACGTCGGGACGGCGGGCCTGGGCGAGGGTGAGGCTCTCGGTGTAGGTGCCGTCGAAGCAGGTGAAGCGGACGGCGCCGGCGCGTGCGCGCACCCCGGCCGCGTCGAGCAGGACGGACAGCCGTACGCCTTCGAAGGGCGTCTCGGGCACCCGCCAGCCGGTGACGCACTGGACGTCCTTGACGATGCGGGTCTGCGGCAGTGCCCTCAGGTCGGCCAGGGTGTGGGCGGCGGGGCGGTCGACCAGGCCGTCGACGGTCAGGCGGTAGGTCCCGGCGTCCTTGTGCGGCACGGAGGAGGCCACCGAGTAGTAGCGGAAGCCGCCCCCGTTGGGGAGCAGGCCGGTGAGGCCGGTGGGGTCCTTGTCGGCGGCGCGGCCCAGGAAGTCCTCCAGGCCGCGCTGGAGGACGGGGGCGGCCACGACGCCGAGGGCGCCCAGGCCGAGCGTGCCGAGGAAGACGCGGCGGCCGACGGGGGTGCCGCGCTCCTCGGGCGTTTCGGAGGTCACGCCTCCATTCGAGCACTCGGGGCCCGGGCGGGGCCAGGGAGGCGGGGTGACCGTCAGAATTCCGTCATCCCTTCCCGGCTTCCGCCGGCCGGCACCACGGGTGGCCTCCCCGCTCCTGGCCCCACGCCGCCTCCCCTCTCCCGGCCCACGCCGCCTCCCCGGCCGCTCGCCCCACGTCACCTCCCCGGCCGCTCCTGCCCCAGCGCCGCCGTCCGGGCCGCGTGGAAGGCGGCGTACGGATCGCGGTCGGGGTAGGACCAGGGGGCCGGGGTGACGTGGTCGCCGATGCGGCGGAAGAGGGCGGCGGCCTCGGCGGGCAGGCCCTCGCAGAACTTGGCGTGGGCGAGGAAGTTCAGGTCGACCAGGCGGCGGGGGTGATCGTCGTGCTCCCACTCCAGCCACCAGTCGAAGGCCGCCTTCATCACGTCGGCGGCCCGGTGGTCGCGCCAGTGCAGGGCGGTCGTCGGGTCGGCCGGGGCGTGGCCGCGGAGGGCCAGGGCGCGGTAGCGCTCGGCGTGCGCGACGATCGGCAGGATGGCCAGCGGGGAGTCGGCGGGTGCCTGCTCGGCCGCCCAGACGGCGAACTCGTACACCTCGTGCAGCGGGTCCGGGCCGGCGTCGGCGCGGCGCTCGGCGAGCAGAGCGACCATCCGGTGGTGGGCGTGGTGGTGGTCGCGGTGGCGGGCCCGGATCTCCTCGAAGATCCGGACGGCGTCGGCGGTGCCCTCGCGCTCCAGCATCAGCAGGCCGAGCCAGGGGGTGGGGTCGGCGGGTGCCGCCGCGGCGGCGGCCCGGCAGGCCGTGCGGGCGGTGGCCGGGGTCTCCCTGCCGCGCAGGGCGCGCCTGACCTGGGCCAGGGCGAGCAGGACCGCGGCGTCGGCGGAGTCGGGCTCGGCGACCAGCCACGCGTGGGCCCAGGCGGCGGCGTACGGTTCGAGGGCCAGGACGGTGATCCGGTGTCCGCGCCGGTCCCAGTCGTCGCCGGTGCGGGCGAGCAGCGAGCGGGCCGCCTGCCGACGGCCCTGGGCCAGTGCGGCGCGGGCGGCGGCCAGCTCGGTGTCGTCGAGCGCCGCGTGAGCGAACGCGGCGGGCTCGGACGCGGCGCGACAGGACGCGGCGTCGGCGAGCGCCGCGTCGGCGGTCGCGGCCGGACGCTCCTGGCGCCGGGCGGGGAACAACGGGGGTCGGGGCACCGCGGGACTTCCTCATCCTCCTCGGTGACGGGCCGGGCAGGCGGCCGCACACGGCCGGGGCGGCAGGCCCGTCATCGGCCCGCAATCGACCGATCACCCACAGCAAACCCCCGGTCGACGCCCAGCGTCAAGCGCCGGGGTCACATGACAGGCGTCAACTCATCCCGACGGAAAGGAACTTGACCGGTCCTACGGCTGGTCGCGGCGGGACCGCGGTGGCGAATGTGGCGTACGCCATGGCGCGGCGCGCTCCGGTCCCGCAGCATGGCGGTACGGTCGCTCCGCGCCGCCCCCGGTGCAGCGACCGCGTGGGGCCCGTGAGCGGGCACTCGCCGAGGTACACATTTCCCGGGCACTCCGGGGCGCCGAGCGCGCCGGGAGGCTACAGTCGGCCACCACCCACCCCGTGGCCCGACCCGATGATCGAGGGACGCAGCGTGTCGGTTCTGGTTCTGGTTCTCGCCGTGAGCGCCGCCTGCTGCCTGGGTTTCGGATTCGTCCTCCAGCAGAACGCGGCCCGGAAGGCGCCCCTCGGCGACTTCCTCTCGCCCCGGCTGCTGATCGACCTGATGCGCGTGCCGCGCTGGCTCGGCGGCATCGGACTGATGGTCGCCGGCATGGCGCTCGGCGCCGTCGCCCTGAGCCAGGGCGAGCTGTCCCTGGTCGAGCCGCTCCTCGCGACGAACCTGCTGTTCGCCCTGGCCCTCTCCCGCCGCCAGACCAGACAGCCGCTGGGCCGGCAGGGCTGGGCGGGCCTGCTGCTGCTCGCGGGCGGGGTGAGCGCGTTCATCGTGGCGGGCGAACCGCGCGGCGGCACGGCGCTCTCCGATCCGCTGCGGCAGTGGCTGATCATCGGCGCGATGGTCGGACTGGCCCTGCTGCTCACCGCCTACGCCAAACGCTCCCGGCTGTCCGCGGCCCCGGTGCTGCTGGCCCTCGCGGCCGGGCTGCTCTACGGCGTCCAGGACGCCCTGACCCGGACCAGCGGGGAACGCTTCTCCGAGGGCGGTCTCGTCGAACTGCTCACCGGCTGGCAGCCGTACGCCGTGCTGGCGCTCGGCGTGACCGGTCTGGTGCTGGTGCAGAGCGCGTTCGAGACGGCACCGCTGCGGATGTCGCTGCCCGCGCTGACCGCCGCCCAGCCGCTGGCCGGGATCATCTGCGGGGTGGGCTTCCTCGGGGACCGGCTGCGCACCGACACGGGCGCGCTGGCCTGGGAGGCGGCGGGGCTCGCGGCGGTCGTCGGCGGCATCATGCTGCTCGGACTGCACCCGGCGATGCCGCAGGGCGGGGCCCGGCGCGAACGGGTGCGCGACCTCCAGCCGCTCTGACCCCCGGCAGCTCCCCTGCCTCCCCGGCCGGCCTGCCGCCCGTACGCCCGGCCGCCCGGCCCTGCTTTGATGGGCGCATGAGCGCTGCTGACGAGATCCTCGACGTCGTCGACGAACACGACCGGGTGGTGGGCCGCCTGCCGCGCGGGCAGGTGTACGCCCAGGGCCTGCGCCACCGTTGCGTCTTCGTCCGGGCCAGGGATGCCGAGGGCCGCCTCTTCGTCCACCGCCGCACCCCCACCAAGCTGGTCTTCCCCTCGCTCCACGACATGTTCGTGGGCGGGGTGGTCGGCGCGGGCGAGAGCTACGACGACGCGGCCCTGCGCGAGGCCGAGGAGGAACTCGGCGTGAGCGGCCTGCCGCGTCCGGAGTTCCTCCTCAAGTTCCTCTACGACGGCGGCGCCCGCGGGAGCTGGTGGTCGGCCGTGTACGAGGTGCGCTGCGAGCTGCCGGTGAGCCCCCAGGTGGAGGAGGTCGCCTGGCACGCCTTCCTCACCGAGGAGGAGGTCGAGAGCCGGCTGCGCGACTGGGAGTGGGTACCGGACGGCCTCGCGGCGTACGAGCGGCTCAGGGCGCTGCGGGCGGCGGACTGAGGCGCGGCGGGCGCGCGGACGGGCGCCGGGTGGGGGCGGCGGACCGGGCAGGGCACGCGGACGGGCGCCGGGTAGGGTCCGACACGTGAGCGAGTTCGTGCGGAACGTCCGGCTGTGGTTCGCGCCCGAAGAGGTCCGGCGGGAAGGGGTGACGCCCGACTACCGGTTCTCGCTGGCCAACGAGCGCACCTTCCTGGCCTGGCTGCGGACCGCGCTGGCGCTGATCGGCGGCGGGTTCGCGGTGGACCAGTTCCTGCCGGACCTGCGCTGGGGCTGGCGGGTGGGGCTGGCACTCGCGCTGCTGGGGGCGGGCGTGCTGTGCGCCCTGCGGGCGGTGAACCACTGGGTGCTCTGCGAGCGGGCCATGCGGCGGGGCGAGGACCTGCCGGTCTCGCGCTTCCCCGCGCTGCTCGGCGTCGTCGTCGCCGTGGTGGCCGTCGCGATGGTCGTCGCCGTGCTGCTCGGGTGGGAGGGGTGAGCGGCGACCGCGATCCGGGGCTCCAGCCGGAGCGGACCCGGCTCGCCTGGCGGCGTACGACGCTGTCGGCCACCGCGGCCGCCGTGCTCGGGGCGAAGGCGGCGCTGCAGGGCGGCGCGTCGGCGACCGCGGTCACCGCGTGCGTGGCGTTGTGCCTGCTCTGGCTGGCTCTCCTCGTGCTGGCGCACCACCGGATCCGCGTGCTCGCGTCGACGACGACGCCCCCGGCCCTCCAGCCCCGCCGCGCCACCGCGGCGGTCCTGTGCACGGTGGCCCTGGCGGTGTGCGCGGCGGCGCTGGTGGTGTGAGCCGTGGCCGCGGTCGCGAACGGGTGCGCGGAGGGTGCGCGCCCGGGGGGTCAGCCCTCCGTCTCGTCCGGCCAGTCCACCGTCACCACGATCTTTCCGCGGGTGCGGCCCTCCTCGTTCCGGCGGTAGGCGTCCGCCGCCCGTTCCAGGGGGAACGTCTCCGACACGTGGACCGACACCACGCCCTGTTCGGCCAGTTCCGCCAGGCGGGTGAGGTCCTCGGCGTCGGGACGCACGAAGGAGTAGCGGCCGCCGTAGTCGACGACGTCGCCGTCGGCGATCGACACCAGGCGGCCCTCGGGGGCCAGCAGGTTCGCGGAGGTCTTCAGGGTGTCCCCGCCGACCGTGTCGAAGACCGCGTCCACGCCCTCCGGGGCGAGCCCCCGCACCCGTTCCACCAGGCCTTCGCCGTAGGTCACGGGCTCGCCGCCCAGGGACCGTACGAAGTCGTGGTTCGCCTCGCTCGCCGTGCCGATCGCGCGGGCGCCCAGATGGCGGGCGAGCTGCACGGCGATGGAGCCGACGCCGCCGGCGGCCGCGTGGATCAGGACGGTCTCGCCGCGCCTGACCCGGAGGGCCTCGTACAGGACCTGGTAGGCGGTGAGGCCGGTCAGCGGCAGGCCCGCGGCCTCCTCCCAGGTGAGGTTGCGCGGCTTGCGGGCGAGGGTGCGCACCGGGGCGGCGACGTACTCGGCGAAGGTGCCGCGGGAGAGGAAGTCCTCGCGGACGTAGCCGATCACCTCGTCGCCGACCGAGAACTCGGTGACCGCCGCCCCCGGCCGGACGACGACGCCGGAGACGTCCCATCCGGGGATCACGGGGAAGACGGCGTCGAGGACAGCGTCGAGGTGGCCCGCCCGGCACTTCCAGTCGACGGGGTTGACGGCGGCCGCCCGTACCTTGACCAGCACGGTGTCGGGGCCGACCTTGGGGTCGCGGAGGTCCCCGTACTCGAGAACCTCGGGACCGCCGTACCGGCTGTAGCTGATGCCCTTCATGTCACCGACCCTCCAGGGTACTCGCACGCCGCGCAAGCCGGATGCCCGGGCCCGCGCCGTTCGCGCGGCGGCCGGTCCGACGTCGTCCCGGTACCCCCGAAGGCGCGCGCCATGACCGTCCCGCACCGGGAACGCACGGCCCGCCCGCACGCGCACGACGGCCATCGGGACGACGGCCGGGGCGGCCTCGCACCCGTGCGGAGGACCTGCTTCGGGCGTTCCGCGACGGCTCCCCGGCTCCCGGCCGGGGAGCCGTCGTCCTATCGTGGCCCCGATCACTTTGGGTGCCCCCTCTGGACGTACATACCGACCGGTCGGCATCATGGGGTGGGTTCCCGTCCACCTGTCCGTAGGAGCGATGTATGATCCCCGACCACCCGCCCGGACTCGACCTCGGCCGGCTGCGCGTCCTGCTCGACCGCGAGCGCCCCGGTCTGGTCGACGGACCCCTCACCGGCCGGCTGATCGAGGGCGGACGGTCGAACCTGACCTACGCGGTCACCGACGGCGGTTCCCGGTGGGTCGTCCGGCGGCCCCCGCTCGGCCACGTCCTGGCCACCGCGCACGACATGCGGCGCGAGCACCGGGTGATCGCGGCCCTGCACCCGACCAGCGTGCCGGTGCCGCGTCCGGTGCTGCTCTGCGAGGACGAGGAGGTGCTGGGAGCGCCCTTCTACGTCATGGAGTTCGTCGAGGGCACCCCGTACCGCACGGCCGACCAGCTCCTCCCGCTCGGCCCGGAGCGCACCCGCGGCGCGGTGCTGTCGCTCGTGGACACCCTGGTGGAACTGCACGCGGTGGACCCGGCCGAGGTGGGCCTCGCCGACTTCGGCCGCCCCGAGGGCTTCCTCGACCGGCAGCTGCGCCGCTGGGGCAAGCAGCTGGACGCCTCCCGCAGCCGCGACCTGGCCGGCATCGACGAGCTGCACGCCGCGCTCGGCCGGTCGCTGCCCTCCTCCCCCGCCCCCGCGGTCGTGCACGGCGACTACCGGCTCGACAACGTCCTGATCGGCGAGGACGACACGATCCGGGCGATCCTCGACTGGGAGATGTCGACGCTCGGCGACCCGCTGACCGACCTGGGCCTGCTGGTGATGTACAGCGTGCCGCTGGAGGTCCCGCAGTCCCCCGTCTCCACCACCGCCTCGGCCCCCGGCCACCCGGCCCCGGCCGAGCTGATCGAGCGGTACGCCGCGCGCTCGGGGCGCGACGTGTCGGCCGTCTCCTGGTACACGGCGTTCGCCTGGTTCAAGCTCGCCGTGATCCTGGAGGGCATCCACTACCGCTACACGCTGGGCCAGACGGTGGGCCGCGGCTTCGACCGCATCGGCGAGCTGGTCCCCGTCTTCATCCGCCACGGACTGACCACTCTCCAGGAAGGCTGACGCCATGGACTTCGCGTTCGACGCGCGCACCGAGGAACTGCGCGCCAGACTGCTCGCCTTCATGGACGAGTACGTGTACCCGGCCGAGGCGGTCGCCGAGGAGCAGCGGGCCCGGCTCGCCTCGCCCTGGGACACCCCGGCCGTGGTGGAGGAGCTGAAGGCCGAGGCCCGCCGCCAGGGGCTGTGGAACCTCTTCCTGCCCGACGCCGAGTACGGCGCCGGCCTCACGAACCTCCAGTACGCTCCGCTGGCGGAGATCACCGGCCGTTCCCCGCAGCTGGCGCCGACCGCGCTGAACTGCGCCGCGCCGGACACCGGAAACATGGAGGTGCTCTCGCAGTTCGGCGACGAGCGGCAGCGCAAGCAGTGGCTGGAGCCGCTGCTGGCGGGGGAGATCCGCTCGGCGTTCGCGATGACCGAGCCGGAGGTGGCCTCCTCCGACGCCACGAACATCACCACGCTCATCGAGCGAGCCTCCGACGGAACAGACGAGTACGTCATCACCGGCCGCAAGTGGTACATCTCCGGGGCGATGAACCCGGACTGCGCGGTCTTCATCGTGATGGGCAAGACGGACCCCGACGGTCCCGACATCCGCCGTCAGCAGTCCATGGTGCTGGTGCCCCGTGACACGCCGGGGGTGACCGTCGAGCGGGCGATGAAGGTCTTCGGCTACGAGGACCACTACCACGGCGGCCACGCCGAGGTGGTCTTCGACCACGCGCGCGTGCCGGTGACCAACCTGATCGGTGAGGAGGGCGGTGGTTTCGCCATCGCCCAGGCCCGGCTCGGCCCGGGCCGGATCCACCACTGCATGCGCCTGATCGGCATGGCGGAGCGGGCGATCGAGCTGATGTGCCGCCGGGCCGTCTCGCGTGAGGCGTTCGGCAAGGCGCTGGGTCAGCAGGGTGTGGTGCACAACTGGATCGCCGACGCGCGCGTGACGGTCGAGCAGTTGCGGCTGCTGGTCCTCAAGACGGCCTGGCTGATGGACACGGTGGGCAACCGGGGGGCGCACACGGAGATCCAGTCGATCAAGATCGCGACGCCGCGGGCGGTCGTGGACATCATCGACCGGGCGATCCAGCTGCACGGCGCGGGCGGCGTCAGCCAGGACTTCCCGCTGGCCGAGCTGTACGCCGGGGCGCGGACCCTGATGATCGCCGACGGCCCGGACGAGGTGCACCAGCGTTCCCTGGCGCGGCGGGAGCTGAAGAAGTACCTGTAGCAGCGGGTGGCGGGAGGAAGGCCCCGGCGGCGTCGCCGGGGCCTTCCTCCCGCCTCATGGACCGCCGGCCGGGTCCGGGTCCGGCGAGCGTCAGGGGCGCAGCGCCCGCAGCAGCAGGTCGGCCAGGTGGTCGGCGACCTCCTGGGGGCTCATCGGGCCGTCCGGCCGGTACCAGGTCGACAGGTGGTGCACGGACCCGAAGTGGTAGTCCACGATCAGGTCGGCCGGGGTCGCCCTCGAGAAGACACCGCTCTGCTGGCCCTCCTCGATGAGGGCGCGGAACCGCTCGTGGTAGCGGCGGCGCTCGGCACGGACCTGCTTGTTCTTCTCGGGGCTGAGGTGGTGCATCGAGCGGAAGAAGATCGACGCGTCGTCGAGGTTCTCGATCGTCGTGACGACCACGTCGGCCGCGGCGCCCCGCAGCCGCTTCTCGATCGGCTCGTCGGCGTTCGCGAAGGCGTCCAGGCGTTCCTGCTGGACGCGCAGCACGCGCGCGTACACCTCGTGCAGGAGGTCGTCCTTGGAGCCGAAGTAGTGGTACAGCGCTCCCTTGGTGACGCCCGCCGCCTCGACGATCTCCTGGACCGAGGTGCGGTCGTAGCCCCGCTCGGCGAAGAGCCGGGTGGCGGCGGCGAGGAGCCGCTGCGGAACAGGAGCCTCTGCACCGTCCGTCGTCCTGGGCACTGCCGCCACCTGCCTTCCGTTCGCCTTACCGACTGTCCTGCGTGCGGGAACGCAGTTCCCGCCGGAGGATCTTCCCACTCGCCGTCTTCGGCAGGTCGGGCAGGATCTCCACCTGCCGCGGATACTTGTAGGCGGCCAGTCTCTCCTTGCAGTACGCGGCGAGTTCGCCGGGGTCCGTGCCGGCGCCGGGGCGCAGGCTGATGTACGCCTTCACGGTCTCCCCGCGGTACCCGTCGGGCACCCCGACGACGGCCGCCTCGCGCACCGCCGGATGGGTGTACAGCACGTCCTCGACCTCGCGCGGCCAGACCTTGAAGCCGGACGCGTTGATCATGTCCTTCTTGCGGTCGACGACGTACAGCCAGCCCTGTTCGTCCATGAAGCCGATGTCGCCGGTGCGCAGCTCGCCGTCGGGGAAGGTCTCGGCGGTGGCGTCGGGGCGGCGCCAGTAGCCGGGGACCACCTGGGGACCGCGTACGACGATCTCGCCCTGCTCGCCGAAGGGCACCTCCGCGCCTTGGTCGTCGACGATCCGGACGACCGTGTCGGGGCCCGGCACGCCGACCGCGAGGGTCCCGGAGGCCGGGTCGACGGGCGCCTCCCGGTGGGGCGGGACGGAGGCGCAGGGGGCGGTGCACTCGGTGAGGCCGTAGCCGTTGCGGATGTACGGCCCGAAGCCCGCCCGGAACTTCTCCACCAGGGCCGGCGGCAGCGGGGCACCGCCGGAGGAGATGTTCACGAAGGAGGAGAAGTGCTCGCGCGTGACGGCCGGGTGGGCGGCCAGCGCCATGAAGGCGGTGGACGGGCCGACCGTGTAGTGCGGGCGGTGCTCGGCGAACGCCTCCAGGACGACGCCCGCCTCGAACCGGTACGTCAGGACGAGCGTGCCGGCGCTGTCGAGGCAGGCGCCGAGCTGGCAGACCATGCCGGTGATGTGGAACAGCGGCGCGAGCGCGTGGTAGACGGGCGCCTCGGGCAGGTGCAGGCCGGTGCGCTGCCGTTCGGCGTTGTACATGATGTTGGCGTGCGTGTTGGTGGCGCCCTTCGGCGTGCCGCTGGTGCCCGAGGTGTAGCTGATCAGGGCGGTGTCGGCGGCGGCCGGGTCGCGGTCGGCGGGCGCCGGGTGCCCGGCGCGGGCGACGGCGGTGAGGTCGTCGGCGTCCGGGGCCTGCGGCAGCCGTTCGAAGCCGAGCACGCGCGTGTCGCCGCGGGTCTGGAAGTCCAGCTCGCAGGCCGTCAGCACGATCCGCACCGGCGAGTCCGCGGCGGTCGCGCGCAGGTACGACTCCCAGGCGCGGTCGGCGCAGATCAGCGCGGCCACCTCGCCGTCCCGCAGGACGTGGGCGACCTCGCCCGACTTGTACATGGGGTTGACGGGGACGACGGTGGCGCCCGCCTTCCACGCGCCCAGCACGGCGAGCACGAAGTGCGGGGAGTTCTGGAGCAGGACGGCGACCCGGTCGCCCCGCTCCAGGCCGCGGGCCGCCAGGTGCCCGGCGACGGAGTCGCTCAGCTCGTCCGCCTCGCGGTAGGTGAGGCGGCCGTCGAAGTAGGTGAGGAAGGCGCGGTCGGGGGCCTCGGCGGCGGACCGGCGCAGGGCGTGCACCAGGGAGTCGGCCGGGTCGACGGGGCCGCGCTGGGCCTCGTCGAGGAGGTCCAGCCAGGGTTTGGCGGCGTAGCGGGAGGCGGTCACCCGGCGGCCTCCCACTTCTGCTGGATGTGGTTCATGGTGCTCAGCCAGCGGTCGGGGTCACCGGCCCGCGCCTGGTAGTACCCGGCGACCTCGGGATGCGGCAGGATCAGGAAGCGGTCCTCGGCCATCCCCGCGAAGAGGGCGTCCGCCACGTCCCGCGGCTCGATCGCGGTGGGCTTGAGCACGAGGTCGCCCGCGCTGCCGGTGGCGTCGAGCATGTCGGTGCGCACGCCCTGGGGACAGATGGCGTGGACCTTGATGCCGCGGTGGCGGTAGGTCAGCGACAGCCACTCGGCGAAGGCGTACGCGCCGTGCTTGGTCACGCTGTAGGGCGCGGCGCCGATCATGGTGAGCAGTCCGGCGGCGGAGACGGTGGAGACGAACCGGCCCGAGCCGCGCTCCAGCCAGTCGGGGATCAGGGTGTGCGCCGCGCGGACGTGGGCCATCACGTTGACGTCCCAGGCCAGCGCCCACACCGACTCGTCGGCCGCCTCGGAGCCGCCCGAGCCGACCCCGGCGTTGGCGCAGTAGACGTCGACGGTGCCGCCGAGTGCCTCGCGGGCGTCCGCGATGATCACGGAGGCGTCGCCCGGCACGGCGGTCCCGCCGATCTCCTCGGCGACGGCCTTCGCCCGGTCCGCGTCGAGGTCGTTGACGACGACCCGCGCTCCCTCGGCGGCGAAACGGCGGGCGAGCGCGGCCCCGATGCCGCCTCCCGCCCCGGTGACGACGACTCCAGCACCTCGAACGGCTTCCACCATCGATCTCCTTCGACCCGGCTCCGGCCTGTTTTCCGGCCGTCAGACTAACCGGTCGGTATGTTTCGGGAAAGGGTCGGCGCAGCACGGGCGAGGGGCGTGGGGCCGTTTCACCGACCGGCTCCGCCGCGGGGCGCCGGGTGCCCCGCCCCTCGTACCCGACCCGGCCCGTGGGGCCGGCGGGGCGCAGGTCCACGTGCACGACCGGGACGCCTTCGGCCCGGCCCGTACCGGCATCGCCCTCCTCGTGACCGTGAGGAGGGTCCGGAGCGGCTTCGCCCGGCGTGCCGACGGCTGGACCGACAAGCTCACCGGCTCGGCGTGGGGGCGTACGGCGATCGACGCGGGCGCCGGGGTCGACGAGGCGGTGGCGGCCGCCAGGAGGAGCCGGCCGCCTTCCGGCGGGTGCGCCGGGAGTACCTGCTGTACCGGTGAGCGGGGCGCACGGCGACGTCGTGCGCCCCGGACCGGCACCGGTGGTCAGCGGTGGGAGGTGAACTCCACGACCTGCTGGTAGGTGGGCCGGTTCTGCCAGCTGATGTTGCCGTGCTTGATGCCGCCGAGGGTGCGCTGGACGATCGAGTCGGCGCACCACTGGTTGCCCGCCGCGCACAGCGTGTCGCCGGGGTAGACCTGGGCCGCGGTGCGGCCGGCCGCCTGCTTCAGGGTGGACAGCAGGACGTCGCGGCAGGCGCCGAGGTCGCCGCCGCCGCAGTACGCGCGGCCCAGCGCGCCCCGCACCGGCTCACCGAGCACCGCCCGGATGTCCTTGTCGACATAGCTCCACCAGCCGTACTGGAAGGCGCTGCCGGCGTGCGCGCCGGTCGGGCCGTGTGCGGCCGAAGGGGTCTCGTCGACGGGCAGGTTGTTCGTCATGGCGGTGTAGAGCGCGGTGCCGAGACCGGGTTCGAACTCCGCCTTCACCAGCAGCGGCCACCAGGCGTCGAGGATGCGGACGGCGTCCGCGTCGGCGTACGTCTTCGAGCCGGCCGTGGTCTCCGTGCGCCGGCCGCCCGCCGCCAGCCAGGTACGGAGCTTGGCGACCGCGGCCGCGGCCGTGGTGTCGGCGACCGGGGAGGTGTCGATCACCTTCAGCAGGTCGGGCAGCACGTCCTGGGCGCGCAGGTCGGCGAGTGCCGCGTCCGCCATGGCCTTCGTCAGCGACGCCCGCGTGACACCACCCGCCCGGACCAGCTTCTTCACCCGGTCCTCCAGCAGGTTGCCGCGGTGCACCGAACCGTTGCCCCAGGGCGCGGTCGCGTAGTCCTTCGCCTGCTTGTTGTTCCAGGAGATGTAGTAGTCCTGGTCGACGGAGTTGGGGTGCGCCGACGCGGGGGTGTACGCCGCGGTGTTGGTCGTCGGCTCCCAGTCGCGCCACTCGTACGCCGGCCGTGCCCAGACCGGGAACTCGGCGTCGACACCGCTCGCCCGGACCGGGTTGTCGCCGCTGTTGTAGTAGGCGGTGTGCTCGGAGTCGGCGTAGAACCAGTTGAAGGTGAAGTTGATGTGCTGCACCGCGCTCTGGAAGGACTGCGGTCCGGTGACGTAGGACGGGTCGTTCAGCATCTGGAAGCCGATGATGGAGTCGGCCTCGTGCAGGAACGACGAGCGCAAGGTGGTGTAGGCGACCTTCCTGCCGCCGACGGTCGCGCGGTACTCGACGGGCCCGTACGCGGTGCGCCAGACGCGCATCGTGTACGAACCGGCCGCGGTGCCGTCGGCAGTGGTCGGCTTCCAGGCGTTCTTCTGCTCGATCTTCTCCATCGCCGTGCAGGTGCCGCGGTACAGGTAGTGGTGGTCGTCCTGGCACAGCTCGACGGCGTAGGTGTCGATGATGTCCTGGCCGGAGGTGGTGGCGCTCCACGCGTAGTCCTGGCCGCGGCCCAGCTCGACGTACATGCTGAGGCCCGCGAAGGAGGCGCCGCGGGCGCTGATGCCCGGGCCCTGGATCTCCTGGAGCAGCAGGAGTTGCGGGGCGAAGTAGCCGGTCTGCGGGCCGAAGACGGCGACCGGGTGGCCGCTCGCCGTGTGAGCGCCGCTGACCACGAGGGCGTTGGACATGCCGCGCCGGGCGGAGGTGGTGGCGGCCGTGGCCGCCGTGCCGGAGGCTTCCGCGGCGGCGGCGCCGGCCGCGCTGCCCGTACGGTCGTGGACCAGCGGTTCCTCGACCACCGAGCCGGGGTCGGGCAGGGCCTCGCCCTGCGGGTCCTCGGGCCGGACGGCGTAGGGGAAGCTCTTGCCGTCGTGGAGGGTCATGACGGCCTCGGGGTCGTTGCGCTCGCGGAAGGACTCCCAGACCGCGGTGCCCTGTTCGACGCCGTACTTCTCCTGGGCGGCGAGCAGCGACATCGCGTTGTTCACCTCGCCGCCGCCCCCGGATCCGAAGAGGGAGCCGATGACCGAGGCGAGCGCCACCAGGTCGGTGATCTTGAAGTGGTCGATGGTGCCGGCGTTGGTGATTGAGTCCTTGTGGCCCGTCAGGACGTATTCACCGGGGAAGTAACGGCCGCTGTCGGAGGCGTCGATGTAGGCGTTGATGCCGGCGAGGTAGGCGTCGGCGTCCTCCAGGGCCTGCCGGCCGCGGGCGCCGTTGGTGGCGACCGCGTTGTCGATCTGGGCCTGGAGGTCCGCTTCGGAATAGGGGGCGTGCCGCCAGAACTGCTGTTCCAGGCCCTGGTTGGAGGGATCGCCGCCCGCGAAGGAGGTGAGTCGACCCCGGCCGACGTGCCGGAAGACGTCCATGAGCCACAGCCGGTCCTCGGCGGCCGCCCAGCCGGCGCCGAACTCGGTGCCGTATCTGGTGGTACCGGTGATGTGCGGTACGCCCGTCTTCTTGTCGCGGACGATCGTCACGTCGCCGCGGCCCGCGGGCTTGACGGTGGAGGCGACTTGATCGGCGGGAACCCCGAAGGACGCGTCGTTGAAGAACGTGTTGATCGTGGAGTTGGTGAGCGTCGAGTGGCCCTTGGCCAGGTCGGCGTAGGGACCGAGCTGGTCCTCGGCGTGCGCGGGCTGGACGCCGAAGGCCTGGTTGAGCAGGATCTGGGCCAGCGTGGCGTTGCCGTTCTGGCCGGGCGGCAGGATGTCGGAACACTGGTTTCCGCAGTGGTCGTTCGCCGCCGTGACCTCGGCCGCCGCCGCCGCCGGGGAAAGAGGCGACAAAAGTCCGGCGATCAGGGCGCATACGGATGCGGTCTTCAGGAACCCGGGGATTCTGCCGGGAGTTCTCAGTCTGTCGGGTGCGGTGCGGGAAGTTCGCCGTGACATCGGCAACTCCTAGCGACGGGGGTGGCGGAGAAGTTACCGCCGGTATCCCCGGAGTTGAAGATGAACATGCGTCACTTTTTGGAGTCGCCTCATCCGGCTTGTGCAGGGCATCGGGAAAAGGATGGGCAGGAAGGGAGCCGAATCGCGTGTCGATACGTCTATTCGGCGACGTCCGTACGACGACGCCGAAGTGACCGAAGTGCAGGTGCGAATGTGACGGAGGTGCAAGGCGATGGCCGGTTTCCGGAGTCTGGCGAGACAGGTGCGCGACCCGCGGTGCGATCTGGCACTGCGGCGCTACTCGCTCCGCAAGTGCCTTGAACGGTTCGCCCCTTACGGGCACAGGGCGACCTGGGACCATCTGTGCTCGCGTGCCGGGTTCGGTCCCGAGGACCGCTCCCCCGATCCGGTGCGGCTCGTGGCCGCACTGGAGGAGCTGGAGGAGGCACGTGCGGTGTGGCTGGCCTACGAGGTCGAGTTCGCCGACCGCCGCAGGAAGGAGAAGCACGACGGGCTGCGCCGGCCGGGCAGTGTGGACGACTGGCACCGGATGACCTGGGGCGGCTTCGGTGTGGCCTGGTGCGACGACCCGCGGGTCCACCCCCGTGAACCGCTGGCGGAGGTGCTGCGCCGGCTGATCGCCGCGCTGGAGCGCGAGCCGGGCTCCGACTGCCCGGTGTGCGGCGGCGAGCGGCTCGTGTGGAGGTACGACCTGGACCACGAACCGTCGTCCGGTCCGGTCTGCGCGGACTGCGGGATACTCGTCCCGCGCCCCGTGCTCACGCCTGAGGCCCTGGCGTACGCCAGGCGCGGACGGCGGCTGCTGATGTCGGCCTGATCCCGCTCCAGGACGGGAGATCCCGAGTGAACGGCGGGGGTGCGCCGGGGATGCCGCACCCCCCGTTTTCCCGCCTGCTTCTGCGCTGCCGTGGAACAGGGCCGGTGTCAGGGGCGGGTGACACCGTCGAGGCGTGGTGCGGGTCTGTCCGAACGGAGCGCGGGGTGCCGCCGACGGCGCGGCGGTGCCGCTGTCCCCCGAGGCGCCGGCCGGGTCCGCCGCGGAAGCGGTCGCGGCCGGAGCCACGGAGATCCACGTGCATCCGAAGACGCCGTGAGGGCGGGACAGCCTGTCCCCGCGGGTGGTGGCGGCGGTGCTCGACGCGATACGGCGACGGGTGTCCGTGCCGGTCGGGATGACGACGGGCGCTGGGCGGAACCCGACCCGGCGGCGAGACTCGCCCGTGTGCGCGACTGGACGGTGCGCCCCGACCACGCCCCGGTCAGCCGGCACGAGCCGGAGGGGCGGAGGGGCGGAGGAGCCGGCCGCCCGGCTGATGGCACTGGGCATCGGGGTGGAGGCCGGGATCCGGTACAGGACCGACGGGTCGGTGCGGGCCCGCACCCGACGGCGGACCGGCGGCACGTGGGTCGTCAGGCGCAGCAGTCCTCGCCCGGGGGCGGGGCGGCCCGGGGGCCGCCGGGAGCGGGGGCCTTGCGTTCGGGGAGGAGGCGCGAGCCCGCGCTGCGGTCGCCGAAGGCGTCGTCGGGGTTGGACAGGACGCAGGAGTCGAGCGAGAGGCAGCCGCAGCCGATGCAGTCGGTGAGGTGGTCGCGCAGGCGGTTGAGCTGCCTGATGCGTTCGTCGAGTTCGGCCCGCCAGGTCTGTGAGAGGCGGGCCCAGTCCTCGCGGGTGGGGGTGCGTTCCTCGGGGAGTTCGGCGAGTGCGTCCCGGATCGTGGCGAGCGGGATGCCGACGCGCTGCGCGGCGCGGACGAAGGCGACCCGGCGGAGCGTGTCACGGGTGTAGCGGCGCTGGTTGCCCGGGGTGCGCCGGCTGCTGATCAGGCCCTTGGACTCGTAGAAGTGCAGGGCGGAGACGGCGGCGCCGCTGCGGGCGGCGACCTGGCCGACCGTGAGTTCGTGGATCGTCTCTGGAATCTTCGGCACCCCTCGGAGCCTACCCATCCCGCCGGGCGCCCGGTCCGTTGACATGACCTCCCGCGGCCACCATGCTAAGCAGTTGCTTAGACATTCCGTGAGTGCGAGAGAGGCCGCAGACATGGCAGAGCCGAGGATCTTCACGTCCCCCGACGAGCTGAGGGCGGCGGTGGGCGAGCAGCTGGGGTACACCGACTGGCTGGAGGTCGACCAGAAGCGGATCGACCTGTTCGCGGAGGCCACCGGCGACCACCAGTGGATCCATGTCGATCCCGAGCGCGCGGCCTCGGGCCCGTTCGGGACCACCATCGCGCACGGCTACCTGACGCTGTCCCTGCTGCCGCTGTTCGGTCCCCAGCTGATCGCGGTCGAGGGCGTGAAGATGGGTGTCAACTACGGGACGAACAAGGTCCGGTTCCCCGCGCCCGTCCCGGTCGGCTCGCGACTGCGCGCCACCGCGACCGTCTCCGCCGTCGACGACGTCGCCGGCGGCGTCCAGGTCACCGTCGCCTTCACGGTGGAGCGCGAGGGCGGCGACAAGCCGGTGTGCGTGGCCGAGTCGGTCTCCCGCTACTACCTCTGACCCGCCGTCGCGCGAGCGGCGGACCCCGCGCCACCGAGCGGCGGGCCGCCGCGCGGCGCTCCCGCCCCCGCGGCTACTTCGCCGCCCCCACCATCCGCAGCACGAGGTCGGCGTACAGCGCGCCGACCTCGTCGGGGGTGCGCGGGCCGTCCACGTTGAACCAGCGGGCCACGTCGATGCACAGGGACAGTACCGCGAGGGTGGTCCCGTGCACGTCGATGACGTCGAACTCGCCGCTCGCGACGCCCTCCTCGATGATCCCGCGCACCTCGCCGTCGACCTGCCGGCGCAGTGCGAGGATCTCGGCGCGGGCGTCGGGGCCGAGGGCGTCCAGTTCGTACTGGACGACCCGTGCGGTGGTGCGCCGGCCCGCGTGCCAGCGGACGAAGGAGCTGACGGCCTCCGCGAGCCGGTCCGTCGCACTGCCCCCGCCGCGCGCGGCCGTGCGCAGGATGTCCAGCGCGCGGTCGTGGCCGATCCGGCTGATGCGGTGGAGCAGCTCCTCCTTGGTCTTGTAGTGGATGTAGAGCGCCGCCGGGCTCATCCCCGCGCGGCCCGCGATGTCGCGGGTCGTCGTCGCGTGGTAGCCGCGCTCGGCGAAGGCCTCCACGGCGGCGACGAGCAGTCGCCGGGCCGCGTCAGGGGTGACCTCTTCCCACGGCTCGACCTCGCCGCCGGCCGTCTCCTCCGCCGTACTCATCGCTCGTTCGCCCCTCTCGGTACCGGAGCTCCACCATACCGCCGAAGGTGAGCGCCCGCTTAGCGTGGCTGCCGGCGGCCGGTGCGGGTGGCGGGCTCAGATCTTCTCGAAGGGGTCGTGCTCGGCGAGCAGCTTCTCCAGACGGGCCTGGTCGACCCGGCTGACGATCTGCCCGGCCTCCTGGCGGTCCCGGATCACCTTGGCGAGCGTGAAGGCGGACGTGACCAGGTAGAGGACGGCGATGCCGAGGAAACCGCGGACCCAGGCGTCGGCGTTCAGCCGGAGGATGCCGATGGCGGTGGCCGCCATGGCGACCGCGAACGATGCCACGGCCTGACCGTAGAAGGCGGCCGTGCTCTGCTGCTTGACGGGTGTGTCACTCATGGGACGAGCATCGGCGGACGTGGCCCGCACCACATCGGTCGGGATACTCAGACGGGTACTCAGAACGCCGAAACCCCCGTCAGCGCCCGCCCGATGACCAGTTTCTGGATCTGGCTCGTGCCCTCGTAGAGGGTCATCACGCGGGCGTCGCGCAGCAGCTTGCCCGCCGGGTACTCGTCGATGTAGCCGTAGCCGCCGTAGACCTGGAGGGCGTTGTTGGCGGCGCGGACGGCCGCCTCCGAGGCGAAGAGCTTGGCCTTGGAGGACTCCACGGCGAAGGGCAGCCCGCGGTCGACGAGGTCCGCGACCCGCCAGGTCAGCAGGCGGGCGGCGTCCACGTCGACCGCGATGTCGCTGATCAGCTCCTGGACGAGCTGGTGGTGGGCGATGGTCCTGCCGAACTGCTCGCGCTCCCCCGCGTACCGCACGGCGGCGTCCAGCGCGGCCTGGGCTATGCCGACGCAGCCCGCCGCGACCGACATCCGGCCCTTGGCCAGGGCCGACATCGCGACGGAGAAGCCCTTGCCCTCCGCGCCGAGCAGCGCCGACGCGGGCACCCGCACGTCCTGAAGGACCAGTTCGGCGGTGGCCTGGCCGCGCAGGCCGAGTTTGCCGTGAAGGGTGCGGCGGGTCAGCCCCGGGGTGTCCGTGGGGACCAGGAAGGCGGAGACGCCCTTGTGGCCGGGGGCGTCCGTGGAGCGGGCGAAGAGCAGGACGACGTCGGCCCAGGTGCCGTTGGTGATGAACATCTTGGTGCCGCTGATGACGTAGTCCTCGCCGTCGCGGACCGCGCGGGTGGTGAGGTTCCCGGCGTCGGAGCCGGTGCCGGGCTCGGTGAGGCCGAAGCAGCCGACGTACGCGCCGGAGGTCAGTCCCGGCAGCCAGCGCCGCTTCTGCTCCTCGTCCCCCCAGGCCGCGATCGTCTTGGCGACCAGGCCGAGGGAGACGGAGACGATGCCGCGCACGGAGGAGTCGCCGCGGCCCAGCTCCTCCGTGACCAGGCAGTACGCGAGGTGGTCGCCGCCGGAGCCGCCGTACTCCTCGTCGATCGTCAGGCCCAGGAAGCCGACCTCGCCGAGCTTCTTCACGAGCGACCGGTCGATTTCCTCGGCGCGGTCCCAGGCCACGGCGTGCGGGGTGATCTCGCGGTCCACGAAGTCCCGGGCGAGCCGCCGTACGGCCTCCTGCTCCTCGCTGAGCCCCAGATGCATGACGCGTCACCCCACAGAGAACCGACGGACGGTGGAACGGGCGGTCCGAGGGCCCGTCCCCGGACCCCGGCCTGCCCGACCATTAAATTAGCACTGCTAGTTTCTTGGTCGCAGCCCTACTATGTGCGCCATGGCCCGACCGCGCAAGCCCTTGCTGAGCACCGACCGCATCGTCGAGACGGCCCGCGCGCTCGTGGACGCGGAGGGCCTCGCGGCGCTCTCGACCCGCCGGCTCGCCGCCGAACTCGGGGTGAGCGGGCCCTCGCTCTACAACCACTTCCGGACGAAGGACGAGATCCTCGAAGCGGTCGCCGACTCGGTGAGCGCCCAGGTCGACCTGTCGATGTTCGAGGACGGCCGGCAGTGGCGGACCGCGCTGCACGACTGGGCGGTCTCCTACCGGACCGCCCTGCGCGACCATCCGAACATCGTCCCGGTCCTCGCCCGCGGCCCCGGCCGCCGGCCGGCCGGACTGCGGCTCGCGGACGCGGTCTACGGCGCGATGGTCGAGGCGGGCTGGCCGCCCGCGCAGGCCACCTCCATCGGCGCGCTGATGCGGTACTTCATCATGGGGTCCGCGCTCGGCTCCTTCGCCGGCGGCTTCGTGGACGACGCCAGCGCCTACGACCCGGCCGACTACCCGCACCTCGGACAGGCCCATCTGCTGGCCGAGCAGCAGGAGAAGGTCGACGAGCGCGCCTTCGAGACGGGCCTCGCGGCCCTGCTGGACGGGCTGGCGCAGCAGTACGAGCGGCTGCGCCGCACGGCGTGAGCCCGGGCGCCGGCACTTCGGCGCCCGCCGAACCGTCCGTGCCCCATCCTGGGAGCCATGACCACCAGGGATCCCCGCGCGCCGCTGCTGGCCAAACTGGCCGGCCTGATCGCCGACGAGACGCGCGCCACGTGTCTGCTGGCGCTGCTCGACGGCCGGGCGTGGACCGCGGGCGAGCTGGCCCGGCACGCGGGCGTCGCCGCCTCGACCCTGAGCGAGCACCTCGGCAAGCTCGTCGCCGGCGGGATGCTCACCGAGGAACGGCAGGGCCGCCACCGGTACGTGCGGCTCGCCGACGCGCGCGTCGCCCAGCTCGTGGAGGACCTCGCCGCCCAGGTCGCCCCCGCCGACGCCGCAGGGCCCCGGACCCTGCGCGAGTCGAGCGCCGGGGCGGCCATGGCACGCGGCCGGACCTGCTACGACCATCTCGCCGGGCGGCTCGGCATCGCCGTCACCGACGCCCTGACCGCGCGCGGCCTCCTCGTCCAGGACACCGGCTTCGCGCTGACGCACGCCGGGCTCGGATGGTTCGCGGACACCGGCATCGCCCTGGACCGCGGGGGCCGCCGGCCGCTGGCCCGCGCCTGCCTCGACTGGACCGAACGCCGGCCGCACCTCGCCGGGGTCGCGGGCGCGGCCCTGTGCCGGCACGCCCTCGACACGGGCTGGTGCGAGCGCGTCGGCTCCGGGCGGGCGGTGCGCGCGACCGCAGCCGGCCGGCGGGCGCTGGGCGAGCTGCTCGGCATCGACGGGGCGGCACTGCGGTGACCGGGGCCCCGGCGAGGCGCGGCCGGCGTCCGGTTTCCGCGACCCCGTCCACCCCCGACCCACTCTTTTCAGGAGCACGATGAACACCGCCGGCCGCCCGGAACGCCGTACCCGACTGCTCGCCGCCGGCGCGGCCTCGGTCACCGTCGTGCTGTGGGCCTCCGCCTTCGTGTCGATCCGCAGCGCCGGCACCGCGTACTCCCCCGGCGCGCTGGCCCTCGGCCGCCTGCTGGCCGGTGCCCTGACCCTGGGCGCGATCTGTCTCGTACGGCGGGAGGGCCTGCCGCCGCGGTCCGCCCGGCGCGGGATCGCGGTGTCGGGGGTGCTGTGGTTCGGCTTCTACATGGTGGCGCTGAACTGGGGCGAGCAGGAGGTCGACGCGGGGACGGCGGCGCTGGTCGTGAACATCGGTCCGCTGCTCATCGCCCTGCTCGGCGCGCGGTTCCTCGGCGACCGGGTGCCGCCGCGGCTGCTGGCGGGGATGGCGGTGTCGTTCGCGGGCGCGGTGACGGTCGGGCTGTCGATGTCGGGCGGGGGCGGTTCCTCGCTGTTCGGGGTGGTGCTGTGCCTGCTGGCCGCCGTCGCGTACGCGGGCGGGGTCGTGGCGCAGAAACCGGCGCTGGGGCGGGCCGGTGCCCTGCAGGTGACGACGTTCGGGTGCCTGGTGGGTGCGGTGACCTGCCTGCCCTTCGCCGGACAGCTGGTCGGCGACGCCGCCGACGCGCCGCTGTCCGCCACGCTCAACATGGTCTACCTGGGCGTGTTCCCGACCGCGCTCGCCTTCACCACCTGGGCGTACGCGCTGGCCCGGACCACGGCCGGACGGATGGGCGCGACGACGTACGCCGTGCCCTCGCTGGTGGTGCTGATGTCGTGGCTGGCCCTGGGCGAGGTGCCGGGGGTCCTCACCCTGGCGGGCGGGGCGCTGTGCCTGGCGGGGGTGGCGGTGTCCCGGTCGGGAGGACCGGCCGGACGGGCCGCGGCGCCTCGGCCCGAACCGCGGCCCCGGCCCGAACCGCAGTCCCGGACCCGGTCGCAGGCGCGGTCCGACGAGACCGAGGCGCCGAGCTGACGGCGCCGGGCCCGGGAGGCCGGCGGCGGGTCGACTCGGGGGGCGCGGGGCCCGGCAGGCCGGCCGGGACGACGACGCCCGCGTCCGGAAAGGCCGAGGGGGCGGCGGCCGGGTCCACGGGCCCGGCGGGGCCCGCGTGCGCCCCGCCGCCCGCGGGGGCCACCGCCCGCCGCACGGGCCGCCCGAGAGCGGCCCGGCCGTCGCGGTGCCGGCGCCGTCGGTGTGCCGTCCGGATCCCGGGGTTCCGGGGTTCCGGGGCTCCGTGCCGGGTGTCAGAAGACGATCAGGGCCCTGCCCCCCTTGCCCGCGAGCATGTTCTCGAAGGCCGCCGGGATGCCCTCCAGGGCGATGCGTTCGGTGATGAGGGAGCCCAGGTCCAGGCGGCCGGCGCGGACGTGTGCGGCCAGGACCGGGAGGTCGCGGGCCGGGTCGGAGTTGCCGTAGACGCAGCCGGTGAGGGTGCGGCCCCAGTGGAAGAGCTCCAGGGCGTTGAAGGTGACCTGCTGGTCCTTGCCGCCGATGCCGACGACCACGGTGCGGCCGCCGCGCCGGGTGGACTCCCAGGCCGTGCGGATGGTGACCGCGCGGCCGACGCACTCCACGGCGACGTCGACGCCCTGCTTCCCGGTGAGGGCGCGGATCTCCCGGGCGGTGGTGTCGCGGGCCACGAGGTACTCGGTGGCGCCCGCCGCGCGGGCCAGTTCCTCCTTCTCCGGGGAGACGTCGACGGCGACGACCGTCGAGGCGCCCGCGATCCGGGCCGCCTGGAGGGCCGCGAGGCCGACCCCGCCGACGCCGAACACGGCCACCGTCTCGCCGGGGCGGACCTGGGCGCAGTGGTGGACGGCGCCGTAGCCGGTGAGGACCGCGCAGCCGAGGAGGGCGGCGTCGGTGAGCGGGATGCCGTCGGGCAGCGGCAGGGTGCAGGAGACGGGGACGACGGTCTCCTCGGCGAACGCGGCGACGTTCAGGCCGGGGTGGAGGTCGGTGCCGCCGGCGGTTCTGGCGTACACGTCGGCGGAGCCGCTGAGCGCGTCGGCGCACAGCCAGACCTCGCCGAGCGAGCAGGCGTGGCATTTCCCGCAGGAGGGGGCCCAGTTGAGGACCACGCCGTCGCCGGGGGCGAGGCCGGTGACGCCCTCGCCGACGGAGACCACCGTGCCCGCGCCCTCGTGACCGAGGACGGCCGGGACCGGCACCCGCATGGTGCCGTCGGACAGGGACAGGTCGGAGTGGCAGACGCCGGCGGCGGCGAGCCGGACGCGGACCTGCCCCGGCCCGGGCTCGGGCAGCTCGATCTCGGTGATCTCCAGCGGGGCGCCCACGGCGGGAAGGACGGCGGCACGAACCACGGGGAACTCCTCAGAACTGGAGGGACTTGGTCTGGAGGTACTCGGTGAGACCGTGCGCGCCGAGTTCCCGGCCGGCGCCCGACTGCTTGTAGCCGCCGAAGGGGGCGAGCGGGTTGAAGCGGCCGCCGTTGATGTCGACCTGCCCGGTGTCCATCCGGCGGGCGAAGGCGACCGCCTCCGCCTCCTCGCCGGCCCAGACGGCGCCGGCCAGGCCGTAGACCGTGCCGTTGGCGATGCGCAGGGCGTCCTCCTCGTCCTCGTAGCGCAGGATCGACAGGACGGGGCCGAAGATCTCCTCCTGGGCGATCGTCATCTCGGGGGTGACGTCGGCGAACACGGTGGGGCTGACGAACCAGCCCCGCTCGTGGGGGGTCCCGGTGCCGCCTGCGACCAGGCGCGCGCCCTCGGCGACGCCCTGGTCGATGTACCCGCGCACCCGCGCCTGCTGCCGGGCGTTGACGAGGGGGCCGATGCGGTCGCCGTACTTCGCGGCGGCGGTGGCGGCCAGCTCGACGGCCTCGTCGTAGCGGTCGCGGTGGACCAGCATCCGGGTCCAGGCGCTGCACGTCTGACCGGAGTTGGACATCACGTTGGCGACGCCGACGTTGACGGCGCGGGCGAGGTCGGCGCTCGGGAGGATGACGTTGGCGGACTTGCCGCCGAGTTCGAGGGCCACCTTCTTGATCGCGGCACCGGCCGTCGCGGCGATCCGCTTGCCCACCGCGGTGGAGCCGGTGAAGGAGACGAGGTCGACGCCGGGGTGTTCGGCGAGGGCCTGCCCGGCGACCGGGCCGAGGCCGGTGACGAGGTTGAGGACACCGGCCGGGACGCCGGCCTCGTGGACCGCCTCGGCGAAGAGCTGCGCGACGAGCGGCGTGTCCTCGGCGGGCTTCAGGACGACCGTGCAGCCGGCGGCGAGGGCCGGGGCGGCCTTGGCGACGATCTGGTGGAGCGGGTAGTTCCAGGGCGTGATGGCGCCGACCACGCCGACCGGCTCCTGGTACACGGTCGAGTTGCCGACCTTCTCCTCGAAGGAGTGGGTGGCGGCCAGTTCGGCGTAGGAGCCGGCGACCGCGATCGGGACGGCCGCGTGGACCGCCTGGGAGAAGGGCAGCGGGGAGCCGAGTTCGGCGGTGACCGTCTCGGCGATCTCGTCCTTGCGGGCCGCCAGCACGTCCCGGAGGGCGCTCAGGCGCGCGGCCCGCTCGGCGGGCGCCGTCGCCGCCCAGGCGGGCAGGGCGGTGCGGGCCGCCCGTACGGCCGCGTCGACGTCCTCGGGCCCGGCGGCCGGGACCCGGCCGATGACCTGCTCGTCCGCCGGGTTGACGACCTCGATCACGTCCTGCCCGGCGGCGGGGCGCCAGGCGCCGTCGAGGTAGATGCCGTCGTGTGCCTTCATCGCGTTCCCTCCGGGCGGTCGTCGTCGTCCGCGCCCTAAACTAGCGCCGATAGTTTTCTGGCACCAGGGGCGTTCGCCGTGCGGCCTCCCTCACGGGCACGGCAGCCGCCGCGGGCGTCACTCGTCGAGGTCCGGCAGCCGGTCCGGGGCCGGGCAGATCCGCTCGCCGTGCTGGTCGAAGACGAACAGGTGGGCGAGGTCGACGAGGAGCGGGACCTGCATGCCGTACCGCAGGTCGAAGTCGGGCGTGGTCCGCACGACCAGGTCGCCGGGCTGGCGGCCGTCCGGGGAGGCCACCGCCAGGGGCTGCTCCGCCGGATCGTCCAGCGCCACGACCGGCCCGGCCCGCCGGCTGCCCGTCCGCCCCCGCAGCCGGTCCAGCACCCCGGTCTCCCGCCGTCGCCGCCGGGAGGGCCGGGCCTGCGGGCGCGGCGCCTCCAGGTCGGGGACGACGGCGGGGCGGGAGCCGGTGTCGAAGTGCACGAGCACCTCGTGGCCCTGGAACTCCACGTGCTCCACCAGGCCGGTGATGTGCGTCTCGCCGGGACGCGCCTCGGCGAGGCGGCCGACGCGGACGGCCTCCGAGCGCAGACCGACGATCACCTCGCGGCCCTGCTGCACCCGCAGCAACCTGTGGTCCAGGGACAGCGGTTCGGGCAGCCGCAGGGCCTGCTTGCCGAGGCTGACCGTCATCGCCCCGTCGAGCGGGGCCCGGACCACGCCGCGCAGGAGGTTGATGCGCGGGGTGCCGATGAAGGCGGCCACGAAGACGTTGCGGGGCAGGGCGTAGACCGAGCGGGGGGTGTCGACCTGCTGGAGGACGCCGCCGCGCAGGACCGCCACCCGGTCGCCGAGGGACATGGCCTCGGCCTGGTCGTGCGTGACGTACACCGTCGTCACGCCCAGCTCGCGCGTCAGGGAGGCTATTTCGGCCCGCAGCCGGTTGCGGAGCTTGGCGTCCAGGTTGGACAGCGGTTCGTCCATCAGGAAGGCGGACGGGTGGCGGGCGATGGCCCGGCCCATGGCGACCCGCTGGCGCTCCCCGCCGGAGAGCTGGCCGGGGTAGCGGTCGAGGAGGTCCTCGATGCCGAGCATCCGTGCGGTGGCGTCGACGCGGGGGCCCGGATCGGTGCCCGGGGCCTCGATGCGCAGCGGGAAACCGATGTTGTCGCGGCCGGTCATGGTCGGGTAGAGGGCGAAGTTCTGGAACACCATCGCGATGTCCCGGCCGGACGGCGGCAGGTCGTTCGCGTACGCGCCGTCGAGCAGCAACCGCCCTTCCGTGATCTGCTCCAGCCCGGCGATCATCCGCAGCACCGTGGACTTCCCGCAGCCGGAGGGCCCGAGCAGCACGAGGAACTCGCCGGGCGCGATGTCCAGCGACAGCCGGTCCACCACGCGGGAACCTTCGGCGCGGTAGACCTTGCTCACGTCGTGCAGGGAGATGGCGCGTGTCATGACAGGACTCCCCGGGGCTCACGGACCCGCCGCCGCCCGCCCCGTCCGGATCGGGGACGGGGCGGGCGCCGGGCGGACCCTGGGCGCGTCTGCTCGCCAGCCTTCGAAGGGTCGAACGAGGCTGTGAGTCACGGAAGTTAACGGACCGTGCGCGCCCGGGGAAGAGAACCGGCCAGATCCGCGGCCGCGAAGTGCCGGCGGCCCGCTCGCCGCAGCGGCCGCCCGGCTCAGCCCGCCGGGCCGGCCCGGTCCCGGATCTGGGTCAGGTGGGCGAAGACCACGAGGTTGCCGGAGTAACCGGACCTGCGGTCGAAGGTGCCGCCGCAGGTGATGAGCCGCAGTTCGGGGCGGCCCCGGTCGCCGTACACCTCCCGGTCGGGGAAGTGGGCCTTCTCGTAGTTCTCGATGCGGTCGACCCGGTAGACGGCGGTGCGCCCGTCGGCCCGGCGGACCTCGACGCGGCGGCCGCGCGAGAGTTCGGACAGGCCCGCGAAGACGGCCGGCCCGCTGTCGGTGTCGAGGTGTCCGACGGCGACGGCGGTGCCCGGTCCGCCCGGGGAGGGACCGTCCGCGTACCAGCCCACCAGCTCGGGGTCGTCCCCCGGGGGCGCGGGCAGCCTGCGCCTGCTGTCCAGGTGGAGGTCCATGACCGGCGCGTCGAGGCCGAGGTACGGGATCGCCAGCCGGGTCGCGCGGGAGCGCGGGAGGACGTGGGGCCCCTTGGGGGCGGGCCGGGGGCGGGGCGGCGCCGCGCGGGAGGTGCCCGGCGCGGGCCGGGGGGCGGCCGCCCCGCCCGGCGCCGGCGCCGCTCCCGTCGCCGACGGCGGCCGCCGGGGACCCGGCGGCGCCGAGACCGGCCGGGCCGGCCGCGGCCGCGACGGTGCCGCCCGCTGCGGGGACCGCCGGGCCGCTCCCGCGGACGGCTCCCCCGGCGGGGACTGCCGGGCCCGTGCCGACGGCGCCCCCTGGCGCGGCCGTCCCGGACGCGCGGAGGGCGCCGGCGGCCGGGGCTTCCCCGAGTGCGCCGACGGCGCCCCCGCCCCGTGGGTCGCCGGCGTCGGCGCGCCTTCCGGGGGCCGCGCCGGCCCCGACAGCCCCGTCCCGTGCCGGGCCTGCTCCGGATGTGCGCGCGGCATGCCCTCGCCGGCGTCCCGCGCGGGCCCGGACCGCGGACGCGCCTGCCGGTCGGGGCCCCGCGCGTCCCCCGCCCCGACGGCGGATCCGGCGGGGCCGACCGCCGAGACCGCCGTGCCGGCGGGCTCCTCGGCGTGGGCCCACCAGACGGCGCCCGTCACCAGCGTGACGGCCAGGGCGGCGGTCCTCGTCAGGCGGTAGGCGCGCGTCCGGTGCCAGGGCCTGCGGATCCGCCTACGCGGCGCCATGCGAACGGCGGCGCAGCCGGAACCATGCCGCTCCGCCGGCCGCGGCCAGACCGACCGCCGCGGCACCGGCGACCGGGGTGAACGCGGCGTCGCGGGCCAGGCCGCCGCCGCCCGCCGGCGGGCCGCCGTTGGGGCCGCCGGGGTGGTGCGGCCGGTCCGGGCAGTCGACCTTGAAGACCTTCTGCTTGGCGGCACCGTTGCCGCCGACGATGGTCCAGGTCAGCTTGTACTGGCCGGTGGGCAGCAACAGGTTCTCGGTGACCCCGGCGCCGTTGGCGAGGGTGACGACACCGGAGAGGGTGGCGCTGGTGCCGGCCTGCGCGGACTGCGGGGCGATGGTCCAGTTGATGCCCTGGGCGACGTCGAAGTTGAAGGCGTCGAGGTAGAACCTGCAGACCTTGGGCTGGTTGGCCTGGGCACTGACGGCGGTGCCCACCGTGTGCACCTTGACGTCTCCGTTGTCCCCGGGGGCCGCGACGGCGGCCGGCGCTCCGAGGAGGACGGCTGCACCGGCGGCGAGGGCCGTCAGCGTGGCGGCCTTGCGTGGACGGGACGAGGTCGGCATCAGAGAACCTCCGAGTCAGGTGATTTTCATACAAATTGACTTTCATCTGACTGGATGTCACATCCCGGCCCGTCGATCACGGAAGCATCGCGTGCCGCGCCTCAGATATCGCTCTTACGGCCCAACGAGGAGCCGGTACGCCGGATTCCGCCCCGCGCCCCGGCTCCGCCGCCGGCCCCGGAAGCGTCTTCGCCGCCCGCCGCCCGCTCCCCCGCCCCGCCCCCCGCCGGCGAGCGCAGCGCCACCCCCGACGAGAGCAGCAACAGGCCGCCCAGCATCACGAACGGCGCCGCCGCGCCCGCCACCCCGGCGATCAGACCCGCGGCGGCCGGCGCGGCGACCTGGCCGAGGCGGTTGCCGGTCAACCGGAGCGCGAGGGCGGTGGAGCGGGCACCGTCGGGCGCGGCCTGGACGACGGTCGTCATGGACAGGGGCTGCCCGACCCCGAGGCAGAAGCCGAGCGCCGCGAGCATCACGGCCAGCGCCCACACCGGCACCGGCAGCGCGACCCCGGCGCACAGCAGGGCCGCCGGCAGGCAGGTCACGGTGAGCAGCATGGTCCGCCCGAGCAGCCGCAGCAGGGGCGTGAGGACCAGGCGGCAGGCGATGGTGGCCGCGGCCCGCAGGCTGAGCAGCAGACCGATCACCGACGGTGCGATGCCCCGGTGCTCGCCGACCACCGGCAGGTAGGCGGTGAGGATGTCGGTCGCGGACAGCACCGAGAGGCTGACGAAGATGCCCGCGGGCACGCCGCGGGTGCGCAGGATGCGGACCACGGGTACGACAGGGACGCGGTCGCCCTTCGGCGCACGCGACGTGGCGGAGGTGCCCGGGTGCTCGATGCGCCACAGCGAGGTGAACGCGGCCGCGGCACCGGCTCCGGCGACGAGGAGGGCCAGCGCGCTGGTGCCGGCCATGTCGGAGCCGCCGATCAGGGCGCCCGCGGCGATCGGGCCGACCAGCTGGCCCAGCGAGGCGCCGATCGTGAAATGGCCGAAGTTGCGGTCCTGTTCGTGCGGTGCCGACTGGCGGGCGACGAGCGACTGGGCGCCGATGACGAAGCAGAGGTGGCCGAGTCCCATGACGCCGCTCCACAGGGCCATCGCCCCCAGGGAGCCGGCCATACCGCTCAGCGCGCAGCCGCCGGTTATCAGGACCACGCCGAGGGGCAGCAGGGGCGCACACCGGCCGTGGTCGGTACGGCGCCCCAGCGGGACGGCGGCGAAGAGCGGAAGGAGGGCGTACACACCGGCGATGACACCGACCGCCCGTTCGTCCGCGCCCAGCGCGAGGGCCCGGTAGGAGACGGCGGGCCGGGCCATCGACACCGCCCCCTGCGCGAAGCCGAAGGCGATGACGAGGCGGAGCAGCCAGCCGCGGTTCCCACCGGGCCCCATGAGTCTTTCCTCCCTGGCAGTCGGAGTCGGAGTCGCAGTCGGAACGAGCGTGGGACGGAGCGGGTCGGGGGACCTGATCCGATCACCTCAGGCCGGTGGGACCTGAGGTGATCGGGCCGGACCGGGTCGGGCCGTACGGGCCGGGATCGCGGGTCAGATGATCCCGAACAGCATTCCCGCCGCGAGGATCACCAGGCTGGTCAGGGCCGCCCACTTCACGACGAACCGCGTGTGGTCGCCGAACTCGACCTTGGCCATGCCGACCAGGACGTAGACGGCCGGGACGAGCGGGCTCGACATGTGCAGGGGCTGGCCCACCAGGGAGGCGCGGGCGATCTCCAGCGAGGAGACCCCGTGGGCCTGGCCGGCCTCGGCGAGGACGGGCAGGACGCCGAAGTAGAAGCCGTCGTTCGACATGAAGTAGGTGAGCGGGATGCTCAGGACGCCGGTGACGAAGGCCATGTGCGGGCCCATGCCGTCGGGGATGTTGTCCACCAGCCAGGTGGCCATGTGGTCGACCATGCCGGTGCCGGTGAGGACGCCGGTGAAGACGGCGGCGGCGAAGACCATGCCGGCGACGTTGAGGACGTTCTCGGCGTGCGCGCCGAGGCGGGCCTTCTGGTCGGGCATGTGCGGGAAGTTGACGGTGAGCGCGAGCGCGGCGCCGAGCAGGAACAGCACCGGGATCGGCAGCCACTCCATGATCATGGCGGTGAGCAGCGTGACCGTGAGGAGCGCGTTGAACCAGTACAGCTTGGGACGCAGGGTGGCACGGTTCGGGTCGAGTCCGGCGAGGCGCTCGTCCTCCTCGGGCTCGTCGGCGTCGGCGTCGGCATCCACCCCCGCGTCGGCGTCGGCGTCGGTGCCGGAACCCGAACCGCCCACGGGGGCGGCCTTCCGGCCGGTGCCGGTACCGGTGCCGGCGCCCACGAGCACCGTCTCGGTCTCCGTCTCCGGCTCCTCCACCAGGACCTCGTCCAGCGTCAGCACGCCGAGCCGCTTGCGCTCGCGGCGGCCGAGGACGTAGGAGAGGGCGAAGACGCCCAGGAGACCGACGGCCAGGGCCGGGATCATCGGGACGAAGATGTCGCCGGCGTCGAGCTTCAGGGCGGTGGCGGCGCGGGCGGTCGGGCCGCCCCAGGGCAGCGTGTTCATCACGCCGTTGGCCATCGCGGCGACACCGGTCATCACGACCAGGCTCATCTTCAGGCGCTTGTACAGCGGGTACATCGCCGAGACGGTGATCATGAAGGTGGTGGAGCCGTCGCCGTCGAGCGAGACGATCGCGGCGAGGAGCGCCGTGCCGACGACGATGCGCAGCGGGTCGGCCTTGCAGAACTTCAGGATGGCCCGCACGATCGGGTCGAACAGACCGACGTCGATCATCACACCGAAGTAGACGATCGCGAACATGAGCATCGCCGCGGTGGGGGCGAGGCTGGAGACGCCGTCGAGGACGTAGTCCCCGAGCTTGGCGCCCTTCCCGACGAAGACACAGAACAGTGCCGGGATCAGGACGAGCGCCGCGATCGGCGACATCTTCTTCAGCATGATCAGGACCAGGAAGGTCGCGATCATGGCGAAGCCGAGGATGGTCAGCATGAATGGATACCTAACGTTCGCCCTTGAACATCCCACCTGGGGGTCGGCGGTGCGTTGACGTTAGGACCGTTCAAACGGTGTTAACAAGACGTTGACGTGCGAGCAATAAGCGCAAAACTCCAGGTCAGCCGGTGGGGGTGAGTTCGACGGGTACGCCGTTGAGGACGGCGTTGCCGGACAGCGGGTCGAGCAGGCTGCCGTCGAGGAGCTGGTTGACGTTGACTCCGGGGTCGGCGGAGGCGTGGCCGAGCCGGGTGCCCGGGCGGTCGTGGCCCCAGCCGTGCGGGATGCTGACGACGCCCCGGCGCACCCCGTCGGTCACCTCGGCGGGCACGGTCACCTCGCCCCCGGCGCCCTTGACCCGCACCGGCTCCCCGTCGCGCAGCCCGAGCCGCTCGGCGTCCTCGGGGTGGACCTGGACGGTGCAGCGGTTGCTGCCGCCGGTGAGGGCGGGGACGTTGTGCATCCAGCTGTTGTTGGACCTCAGGTGCCGGCGTCCGACGAGGACGAGCCCGGCGGGTCGCTCGTCCGCCGCCCGCCGCAGCCGCGGGAGGTCGTCGGCGATCGGCCGGGGCAGCAGCTCGATCTTCCCGCTGCGGGTCTTCAGCGGCTGCGGCAGGCGCGGCCGCAGCGGCCCGAGGTCGATGCCGTGCGGGCGGTCGAGGAGGCGCTCCAGGCACAGCCCGTCGGGCCGGGCGCCGAAGCCGTCGCCGTAGGGGCCGAGGCGCAGCATCATGTCGAGCCGGCGTTCGGGGCCGCTGTCGCCGGCGAGCCGTGCCGCGAGGTCCTCGGGGTCGCGGCCGTGCACGGGTGAGTGCGGGTCCTCGACCGCCTTGCCGAGGGTCTGGCCGATGACCAGGTCGTCGACGGCGCGCGGGTCGGCGCCGTGCATCCCGGTGACGGCCAGGGTCAGCCGGGCGAGGATCTCGGTCTCGGCCATCCGGCCCGGCTCCAGCGGGACGGCGGGGCGGGTGTAGCGGACCTGGTTGCGGACGGCGAGGGTGTTGAAGGCGAAGTCGTGGTGGGGGCTCTGGGACGGCGGCGGCGGCGGCAGGACGACGTCGGCGTGGCGCGAGGTCTCGTTGAGGTACGGGTCCACGCTGACCATGAAGTCGAGCGAGTCCAGCGCCTTGTCCAGCCGGTCGCCGTCGGGTGCGGAGAGCACCGGGTTGGCGGCCACGGCGATCAGCGCCCGGACCGGGGTGCCCTCGTCCGTCGCGGTGTCGATCTCCTCGGCGAGCGCGGAGAGCGGCAGTTCGCCCTTGGCCTCGGGGTGCCGGCTCACGCGCGAGTGCCAGCGGCCGAGCGCGAAGCCCCGGCCGGGACCGGCGGGCCGGGGCGTCCGGTCCGTGGCGGCCTGCGGGAAGAGGGCGCCGCCGGGCCGGTCGAGGTTGCCGGTGAGGATGTTGAGGACGTCGACGAGCCAGCTCGCGAGGGTGCCGTACGGGACGGTGCAGCTGCCGATGCGGCCGTAGACGGCGGCGGTGGGGGCGGCGGCGAGTTCCCGGGCGAGGGTGCGCACGAGCGCGGCGTCCACGTCACAGGCGGCCGCCACCGCCTCCGGGGTGAAGTCGCTGACGGCGTCGCGGAGTTCGTCGACTCCCTGCACCTGGGCGCTCAACTCGCCGAGCCGCACGAGTCCTTCGTCGAACAGCACGTGTGCCATCGCCGCGAGCAGCAGGGCGTCGGCGCCGGGCCGGATCGCGATGTGCCGGTCGGCGAGCCTGGCGGTGCGGGTGCGGCGGGGGTCGACGACGGTGAGGGTGCCGCCGCGGGCCCTGAGCGCCTTGAGCTTGCCGGGGAAGTCGGGGGCGGTGCACAGACTCCCGTTGGACTCCAGGGGGTTGGCCCCGATCAGGAGCAGGTGGTCGGTGTGGTCCAGGTCGGGCACCGGGATGGCGTTGGCGTCGCCGAAGAGGAGTCCGCTGGAGACGTGCTTGGGCATCTGGTCGACCGTGGAGGCGGTGAAGAGGCTGCGGGTGCCGAGCCCGGCGAGCAGCACCGGCGGGTAGAGCGCGCCGGCCATGGTGTGCACGTTGGGGTTGCCGAGGACGACGCCGACCGCGTGCGGGCCGTGGCGCTCGACGACCGGACGGATCCCGGCGGCGACGGCGTCGAAGGCCTCCGCCCAGGTGGCCTCGCGCAGCTCGCCGTCCCGGCGGACGAGGGGGGTGCGCAGCCGGTCGGGGTCGCCGTCGACGGCGCCGAAGGAGGCGCCCTTGGGGCAGATGAAGCCGTTGCTGAAGACGTCTTCGCGGTCGCCGCGGGCACCGGTGACCCGGGTTCCCTCGATGGTCAGGGTCAGCCCGCAGGTGGCCTCGCACAGGGGGCAGATTCGCAGGGCGGTGCGGGACACGGGTCCTCCTGGGAAGGCGGCGGCTGTGACGCTCTCGTCCGCCGAGCATACCGACCGGTATGCATGCTGGGGAGGCCCTGGCCCGGGGATCCGGCGGACGCGTCAGTCCAGCACGCGACCCAGGTACGCCCGCAGCAGTTCCCGCGTCTCCTCGATGACCTTCGGGTCGCCCTCGGGCGCCACCCGGAAGGCCAGGTGGACGAGGGTGTCGGCGGCCTCCACGGCGATCAGGAAGGTGCGGCGCAGGTCCTCGTCGGGGGTGCGGCCGAGGTGGCCGGAGAGCAGGTCGGTGAGGCGGTCGGCGACGCGGTGGTTGGGTTCGGCGCGCGAGCCGACCGGGATCTGGTTGCCGAAGTCCACGAGCGAGAAGCCGGGCGCGGTGCGCTTCATGGCCAGGTACTCGTCGAGGACGGCGTCCATCGCGGCCCGCCAGTCCCCCTGCCGGGCATCCCGCAGCCGCTCGGTGACACGCTCGGCGTACCGCTCCAGGTTGCGCTGGGCCAGCGCGTCGGCCATCTGCTTCTTGTTGCCGAAGAAGCGGTAGACCGACCCGATGGGGACGCCGGCCCGCTGGGCGACGGCACGGGTGCTCAGCGCGTCGTAGCCGACCTCGTCCAGGAGGTCGGCGCAGGCGTCGAGGATTCTGGTCAGCCGTTCGGCGCTGCGCCGCTGCACGGGCGCGCGACGGAGCGATGTCGCGTGGGGCACGGGCTTCATGATGCCTTTCCGCCGTGATCCGGTGAACCTCGCCCCTCGGTACGGAGGAAGGTGCCCGGTGCACTCGACGCGGCGGGGGACGGCGTGCCCGCGCCGTCCGCGGCACCCGGTCCGGAGCCGGCGTCCGGCTCGAGTCCCGTTTCCGTTTCCGGCCCTGTTTCCGGCTCCGTTTCCGGCTTCGACTTCGACTTCGGCTCCGTTTCCGGCTCCGGCTCCGGCTCCGGCTCCGAGGCCGTGATGTCCGCCGTGCTCTCCACCGGCTTCCCGTCCACCGCCCACACCGTGCCGTCGTCGGCGTACAGCCGTGCGGTGACCTGGTGGGTGCCGTGCCCGAGGTAGCCCTCGGGGATGCGGTAGGAGGGGTCGCGCAGGTCGGCGAGGGGCGAGCCGTCCACGAAGAGCCGGGCGATGCCGTGGCCGCCGACCGCCGCCTGCGCGCCGGACGGCGACAGGCGGAAGCCGCGCAGCTTCAGGCGCACGTCCCAGCCGCCCTCCGCGTCGGGTTCCACCTCGAGACCGACCCGCGGCGCGCCCTTCCCGCCGATCTCCCGGTAGTGCCGGCCGTCGTCGTCCGTGGCGTCGAGCACCTTGCCGACGGGCGAGGGCGAGAGCGTGCTCTCCCGCCCGGCCGGCGCGGGCGCGCCACTGCTGCCGCAGCCCGCGGATCCGGTCACCAACAGGACACAGACCCCGAGCGCGGGCAGGGTTCCACGCGTCCACGACATGCCCGGGAGCGTAGAACACGGGTACGACACGGGGATCCCCCCGGGGTCTGGTTCTCGCCATCCGTGATCGTCCTCCGGGAGGAGGACCCGCGCACCTCTTGCGTCCGGGAAACCGCAATCCTACGGTGATGCAGAGGAATCGGCGGTCGAGGGAGCACGCATGAACAGCGGGGACGCACGCAAGACGGCAGAGGGGCTGACGTACCTCACGGGATTCGGCAACGAGCACGCCTCCGAGGCCGTGCCCGGCGCCCTGCCCGAGGGCCGCAACTCCCCGCAGCGCGCGCCCCTGGGGCTGTACGCGGAGCAGCTCAGCGGCTCCGCCTTCACCGAGCCGCGCGCCGACAACCGCCGCTCGTGGCTGTACCGGATCCGCCCCTCGGCGGCGCACCCGGCGTTCACCCGCGCGGACAACGGCGCTCTGCGCACCGCCCCCTTCACGGACACGGTCCCGGACCCGAACCGGCTGCGCTGGAACCCCCTCCCCGACCCCGCGCCGGGGACGGACTTCCTCGGGGGCCTGTGGACCCTGGGCGGCAACGGCGACGCCGCCCAGCGCGCCGGCATGGCCGTGCACCTCTACCACGCCGACGCCCCCATGGACCGGGTGTTCAGCGACGCCGACGGCGAGCTGCTGATCGTGCCGGAGCGCGGCGGCCTGCTGCTGCGCACCGAGTTCGGTCTGCTGCACGCCGAGCCGGGGCACATCGCGCTGATCCCGCGCGGGGTCCGCTTCCGGGTGGAACCGCTCGAGGGCACGGCCCGCGGTTACGTGTGCGAGAACTACGGCGCCCCCTTCCGCCTCCCCGACCTCGGCCCCATCGGCGCCAACGGCCTGGCCAACCCGCGCGACTTCCGCGCGCCCGTCGCCGCGTACGAGGACGTCGAGGGTCCGGTGGAGGTGGTCAACAAGTACTGCGGCAACCTCTGGACGGCCACCTACGACCACTCGCCCCTCGACGTCGTCGCCTGGCACGGCAACCACGTCCCGTACGTCTACGACCTGCGCCGCTTCAACGTCATCGGCACGATCTCGTACGACCACCCGGACCCGTCGATCTTCACGGTGCTGACGTCCCCGTCCGACACCCCCGGGCTGGCGGGCGTGGACTTCGTGGTCTTCGCGCCGCGCTGGCTGGTGGGCGAGGACACCTTCCGGCCGCCGTACTTCCACCGGAACGTGATGAGCGAGTACATGGGCCTGATCGAGGGGGCCTACGACGCCAAAGCGGAGGGCTTCGTGCCGGGCGGCGGCTCGCTGCACAACATGATGTCGGCGCACGGCCCGGACCGGGAGACGTTCGACCGGGCCAGCGCGGCCGACCTGGTGCCCCACAGGGTCGACGACGGACTGGCGTTCATGTTCGAGACGCGGTGGCCGCTCGCCCTCACCCCGCAGGCGGCCGGCGCGGACCATCTGCAACAGGGCTACGACGACGTGTGGTCGGGCCTCGAACGCCACTTCCGCCCCTTGCACTGAGGATTCCCGCCAGGTACGGATGGCCCCGTGACCTCCTTCGCGCCGGACTCGATCGTCCTGAACCGCAAGCTGCCGCTCTGGTACCAGGTGTCGCAGTCGCTGCGCGCCTCGATACTCGGCCGCTCGGCCGCGGACCCCCTGCGGCTGCCCACCGAGGAACAGTTGGCGGGGCACTACGGGGTGAGCGTGCTGACCATGCGGCAGGCGCTCAAGGAGCTGGAGGACGAGGGGCTGATCACCCGGCACCGCCGCCGCGGCACGTTCATCGAGCCGACGGCCCAGCGGGGCGCCCCGGTCCGGCTGCTGGGCTCGGTCGACGCGATCGTGGCCCAGCAGTCGGGCATGGTGACGGAGCTGCTCTCGCACGGCGGGACGCCGGTCCCGGCGGACGTCGCCGAGTACTTCCCGGACCTGGCGGAGGTGACGGCGTACCACCGGCTGCGCGGCGACGAGAAGACGGGCGAGCCGACCAACCACGCCCGCAACTACGTCCGTCCGGAACTCGCCGCGGTGATCGACCCGGAGGACCTGGTGCGCTGGCCGATGACCAAGGTGCTGCGGGACGTGGTGGGCGCGGACATCAGCCGGATCACCGACACGGTCGAGGCCCGCCTGGCGGACCCGGAGACCGCCCGGCTGCTGCGGGTACCGCTGCTCAGCCCGATCCTGCGCTACACGGGCGTCACCTACGACAGCGGCGGCCGCCCGCTGGACGTGGCCGTCATCCACTACCGCGGCGACCGCTTCTCCTTCACGGTCACCCTCGACGCGCACTGAGCACGTCGTACGATGCCACGCGTGACGCGCGACGAAGCTCCGCCGCTGGCGGACCTCATGCCGTGGTCGGTCGCACCGCCGCGGCTCGGCCGGGGGTGGCCGACGGCCCCCGATCCGGCTTCCCTGCGGGCCCGTTGGGACCGCCTCCTGAAGGCGGAGGGAGCGGACCGCGAGGTCCTCTTCCAGCCGACCCGCTCACGCACCGCGCACACCGCGGTCGCACAGCTGCCCGGCGGGCCCGCCGGCACCGGCAGACTGATCCGCGCCACCGGTCCCTGCCCCGAGCCGGTCCGGGTCCTGGCCGCCCCCTTCGACGAGCAGTGGCTCATCCCCGACCACCGGCTGATCGACGCGGCCCGACCCGAGCTGTGGCGGGTGGCGGACGCCCAGCAGGTCTTCGTGGTGGAGTCGGCCGAGGCCCCGCACCTCCTGGCGACCTCCCGCCTCCCCACGCTCCGCGCCGGCCGGATCCGCCCGCTGTACCGCCGCCCCGGCGGCGGGGAACCCAACCTCGCGCCGGGTCTGCTGGACCACCTCGGCCACTCCGGCGACCCGCTGGACTTCCTCGCCTGGACCCTCGCCGCCGTCCGCCCCGACCTCACGGTCCCGCTCACCCGGGACCCCGGAGCGTGGTCCCGCGGCGTCGCGCTGGGCCACCGCCTGCTGCGGCTCCTGCGCCGCGACGGCGAGCGCCCCAAGCTGCCCGGCGGCCGCCGCCCCTACGTCCGCGCCCCGCTCCCCGCCCTGCCCCTGACCGTCCGCTACGACCCCGACGAGGAGGCCCTCCACCTCGACGGGGGACGCGTCTCCCCGGTCCCCGCGCGGGCCTGGGACTTCGAGGCGGGCGGCGTCCGGGTCCTGGAGCAGTGGTGCGCGGTCCGCACGGCACCCGGCGAGGCCGGCACCCTCTCCGCCCTCCGCCCGCGCACCTGGCCCCAGTCCTGGACCTCGGAACTCCTGGAACTCATCACGGTGCTGACCCTGCTGGCGGAACTCCTCCCCCAGCGTGCGGAGTTGCAGGTGGCGGACGACGTCACGGCGTCGGACCTGCGGGCGGCGGGCGTGCTGCCGGTACCGCACCGGGCCCGCCGCCCCGCCTCGGTCCTGACCCTGGACGAGGAGGGCCCGGAGGGCCAGTTGGCGCTCCTCTAGGGCGTGCAGGGCGTGCAGGGCGTGCAGGGCGTGTTCACGGCCTGGGCGCGAAGGCGTCCAGCACCCGCTCCACCGCGAACCCGAACACGGCCTCCAGGTCGATCGGCCCGGGATCCCCGGAGAAGGCCGCGGCCATCCGCGGACAGGCCCCGGTGGCGACCTGGCTCCCCAGGTAGGCGATCCGCGCCGCGTTCTCCTGCTCCTCCGACCACGGCAGCGACCGCGTCCGCTCGCCGCGACCGGCGCGGTGGCGCTGCTCCTGCTGTTCCGGTTCGCCTGCGCCTGGGCGGGCATCTTCCTCGGACTGCTGTCCCGCAGCGAGGAGGCGGCCGGTCAGCTCGGCAGCGCGACCTTCGTGCTGCCGCTGCTGTCCAACGCCTGCATCCCGACCGGCGACCTGCAGGGCCGGCTGCGCGCGCTCGCCGAGCGGAACCCGATCAGCGCGGTGACGACGGCGCTGCGGGACCTGTTCGGGAACGCGCCGGTCCCCGGGGGGCTCCGCCTGGCCGGTGGCGCATCCGGTCGCCGGATCGCTGGCCTGGTGCGGGCTGCTGAGCGCGGTGTTCGCGCCGCTCGCCGTGCGACGGTACGCGCGGCCATGACAGACCGGGGCCGCACGGGACATGATCCACCCCATGGACCAGCAGCCCCTGCCCCTGGAGGGCCTCACCGTCGTCGCCGTCGAGCAGGCCGTCGCGGCCCCGTTCGCCACCCGGCAGCTCGCCGACCTCGGCGCCCGGGTGATCAAGGTCGAGCGGATCGACGGCGGCGACTTCGCCCGCGGCTACGACACCGCGGCCCGCGGCCTCGCCTCGCACTTCGTGTGGTGCAACCGCGGCAAGGAGTCCATCGCGCTGGACCTGAAGGACCCGCGCGGCCTGGACGTCGTACGCCGGCTGGTCGCGGACGCGGACGTGTTCGTGCAGAACCTCGCGCAGGGGGCGGCGGCCCGGCTCGGCCTGGACGCCGCCACCCTGTGCGTCGCGCACCCGCGCCTGGTCGCGGTCGACATCTCCGGGTACGGCACGTCGGGGCCGTACGCGGACAGGCGGGCGTACGACATGCTCGTGCAGTGCGAGGCGGGGCTGGTGTCGGTGACGGGGACGCCCGGGCAGCCGGTGAAGGCGGGCATCCCGGCGGCGGACATCGCGGCGGCCGTGTACGCCTTCTCGGGCGTGCTGGCGGCGCTGGTACGGCGCGGGACGACCGGGCGAGGCGGGCCGGTGGAGGTGTCGATGCTGGAGGCGCTGGCCGAGTGGATGGGGCATCCGCTGCACCACGCGATGCACGGCGGCACGGTCCCCGCGCGCACCGGTCTCGCGCACGCCGTGATCGCGCCCTACGACGCCTATGCGACGGCCGACGGCGGGCGGGTGCTGCTGTCGGTGCAGAACGACCGGGAGTGGCGCCGGCTGGCGGAGCTGGTGCTGGAGCGACCGGAGTGGGGAAGTGACCCGGCGTACGCGACGAACGCGGCGCGGGTCGCGCACCGGGAGCGCACCGACGCGCTGGTGGCGGGAGCGCTGGGCGCGCTGGACGCCGACGAGGCGCTGGCGCGCCTGGAGGCCGCGGGCATCGCGTGCGCGCGGCTGCGGGATCTGCACGAGGTGGCCGGGCATCCGCAGCTGGCCGCCCGGGGGCGGTGGCGGGAGGTGGACTCGCCGGTCGGGCCGTTGCGGGCGCTGCTGCCTCCGATCACACTGCCGGGTGGAGTGGAGGCGCGGATGGGGCCTGTGCCCGCGCTCGGGGAGCACACCGAAGCCTTGCTGCGTGCCGTGGGGATGACGGACGAGGAGATCGCAGCGCTGCGCCGGGACGGTGTGGCCTCCTGAGCGCGGGCCTCAGTGCTTGTTGTTGCTGCCGAACAGCGAACGGCGCAGTCGGCGCAGCGGTGCGAACAGCGAGACCCCGCTGATCCGGGCACCCCTGGGACTGCGGTGGGCCGGCGCGCGCGACGTCAGTTCCCGCATGAGGGAGGTCGCCTCGACCGTCTCCCGCTGCGGTATGGCGGGGCCCGCCAGCACCGAGAGATGGCGGTCGAGACGCGAACTGGTCGCGTTGCTCCCGCAGGTGATCGCGGGGACCCTCGCCCTGCTGCGCATCGTTATCTGTTCCATGTCACTCCCCACCCGTACGACTCCACCCGGCCCGGGCAGGGTAACCCTATCGTCCCGGCGAGGCACACGTGTATCGCGGCCACAGGAATCACCTTCCCCGTAAGGGGGTTGACGACCCCTCCATCATCACTCTCCGAATCCGACCGATTTCAGGGTGAGTTGGACAACCGGCCGCGTAGTGGGCCGTGGTGAGCCGCCGTCGGGCTCGACGGTCACGGCGAGTGACGTCGACGAGGGCTCGAGTCCGGTGGCGAGCAGAGGCGCGTCACCCTCGAAGAGGCCGAGGGAGCGCGGTTGCGCGCCGGGGCGCATGACCCAGAGCTGGTGCACCCGCCCGCCGGGCAGCCCGTCGTGTCCGCTCAACGTGACGACCGCCTCGCCCGCCGAAGCGGAGGCGATCACTCCGATCGTGCCGCCCCGCGCGTCCTCGCCGGTGCTCGCACGGGCGTCCGGAGCGGCGAGAACGTGGGCGATCTCACGTGCCCGGGTCCGCTCGGCGTCGAGCTGATCCTGGGTGCGACCGGCCTGGACCGCGAAGAGGGAGGCGACGACGAGCGCGGCGGCGGCCGTCGCGGTGGCGAACGGCACGAACAGCGGGCGGCGTGCCCGGGGCGCACGGGAGCGTCCGGGCGGCGGCCGCATGCCCCAGACGTGCGGGGGCAGTTGGGGCGCGCGCTCCCGCGACGGCTCACGCGCGGGCTCCTGCGGCGTCGTGCGTACGGCGGCCAGGACCCGGTCCCGCAGCGCGGCCGGGGGCGGCGCGGCCGTCGACCAGGCCAGCCGGACGGCGTCCTCGGACAGGGCGCGCACCTCGGCGGCGCAGCGGTCGCAGCCGCTCAGGTGTTTCTCGAAGCGGCGCCGCTCGCCGGATTCGAGGGCGTCGAGGGCGTAGGGCGCCGCCAGCGAGTGCAGGTCCTCGCGGCGGAGGAAGCCGAGAACGCTCACGCGGCACCTCCCAGGCAGTGGCGCAGCCGCGTGAGTCCGTCGCGCATCCGGGTCTTGACCGTGCCCAGCGGCAGCGAGAGCCGCTCGGCGACTTCGCGGTAGGTGTAGCCGTCGTAGTAGGCGAGGGTGACGGACTGGCGTTGCAGGGCCGTCAGCCGGTCGAGGCAGCGGCGTACCCACTCGCGCTCCAGGCCGGCCTCCACCTCCTCGGTGACCTGGTCGAAGGCGGGGTGGTGGGCGCGCTGCGCCTCGCGCTGCTCGCGCTCGCCGGCCGCGCGGGCGCTGCGCACCCGGTCGACGGCGCGGCGGTGGGCGAGGGTGAGGATCCACGACAGCGCACTGCCGCGCCGGGGGTCGAACCTGGCGGCGGAGCGCCACAGTTCGAGCAGCACCTCCTGGGAGACCTCCTCCGACTGCGCCGGGTCCCGCACGACGCGCCGCACGAGTCCGAACACCGGCCCGGACACGATGGCATAGAGCCGTTCGAATGCGTTCTGGTCGCCTCCCGCGACGAGCACCAGCAGCTCGTCCGCCTCCATCCGGTCCCCCTCCCCGCGGCCGCATCCCGGCCGTCCCGTCATCCCAGGCACTCGCAACGCACACACCTCCGGCAGGGGTACGGATTCCAGGGGCGAAAACGCGGGTGAGCAGGAAAGAAAAAGTTTTTGGGTTCCGACCAATCCAGCCGGCGTCCCCATTCCGTATCACTGTCCGTCAGGCAAGTTGGCACTGAGGACGGACGGCATGACAGCTATCTCCAGGAGCGGATCCGGACGCAGGGGCGTCGCGACCCTCATATGCGGGGCACTGGCCGCCGGGGGTCTCGCGGCCGCCGGCGTCGCCACGCTGGCACCCGGGGAGGCGGCCGCCTCCAGCCACCGGGAGGCCCCGCTCATCTCGGGCACCCCGCAGTACGACAACACCGACGTGTACGCCTTCGTGAGCCCGGACAAACCGGATACCACGACGATCGTCGCGAACTGGATCCCGTTCGAGGAGCCGGCCGGCGGCCCGAACTTCTTCCCGTTCGCGGAGGACGCCCAGTACGACATCCGCATCGACAACAACGGTGACGCACAGGGCGAGTTGCTCTTCCGCTACACCTTCAAGACGCATGTGAAGAACAAGAAGACGTTTTTGTACAACACCGGGGCGGTCGAGAGCCTGGACGACCCCGACCTGAACGTGACGCAGACGTACGACCTCGAACTGGTCAAGCTGAGGAAGGGGAAGGAGGTCCACACGACGAAGCTCGCGGACGACGTGCCGGTGGCGCCGTCGAACGTCGGCAAGGCCTCGATGCCCGACTACGCCAAGCTGCGCAGCCAGGCCATCTACAAACTCTCCAACGGCGCGCAGACCTTCGCCGGCCAGGCCGACGACCCGTTCTTCCTCGACCTGCGCGTCTTCGACCTGCTGTACGGCGGGAACCTCTCCGAGGTCGGCAACGACACGCTCAAGGGCTACAACGTCAACTCGATCGCCCTCCAGGTGCCGACGGACCTGATCGCCGAGTCCGCGCACCAGCCGATCGTGGGCATCTGGTCGACCACGCAGCGCCGCAACGCGCAGGGCTACTGGTCCCAGGTGTCCCGGCTGGGCAACCCGCTGGTCAACGAGGTCGTCAACCCCATCAAGGACAAGGACAGGTTCAACGCGTCCGAGCCGAAGGACGACGCGCGGTTCCTGAAGAACGTCACCAACCCGGAGCTGCCGAAGCTCATCGAGGCGATCTACAAGATCAAGGCACCCGCCGAGCCGCGCAACGACCTGGTGGACGTGTTCCTCAAGGGGGTGAAGGGACTCAACCAGCCTCCGCACGTGACGCCTTCGGAGCAGCTGCGTCTCAACACCTCCATCAAGCCGACCGCCTCCCCCAAGCGGCTGGGCGTGCTGGACGGCGACAACGCGGGCTTCCCCAACGGGCGCCGGCTCACCGACGACGTGATCGACGCCTCGCTCCAGGTCGTCGAGGGCGAACTGCTGGGCGCCAAGAACGACCTGGGTGACGCGGTCGACAAGAACGACAAGCACTTCGAGAAGGCCTTCCCCTACGTCGCGCTGCCGACCGAGGGGTCACGCGGCCCGCTCGCCAAGGGCGTCAGCACGGGCAACGACGTCCGCAACCAGCTCGGCGACGCCCTCCGGCCCGCGGGCACCACGTCCGGGACGGACACCACCGTGATCGCCGCCTCGGCGGGTGCCGGCGCGGCCGGAATCCTGCTCATCGGCGGCGGGCTGATGTGGTGGCGCCGGACGAGCGGCGGCCACGGCCGACGGGCTTACCGGGGCTAGGGTCTTTCGTTTGGATCAGGTCGGATCAGGGAGCGGGGCCTGGTGCCGTTCATCGCAAGGCGGAGGAGGGCGCCATGGCGGAGCCATGGCAACCGACGACAACGCGGCGAGGGACGGCACCAGGCCCCGCGAGCCCGGCCTGATCCAAACGAGAGGCCCTAGGCACGGCCACGGGTCCGGAGGGGCGGGCCCCGCGGAGGCGCCGGGCACGGTGCCCGACCTGCGGAGGCGCCAGGCACGGTGCCCGACCTGCGGGGGCCGCCGAACCCGACCGGACCTCGTCGAGCCCGCCGGCTCCGGCCGGCTTACCGCCGGCCCCTTGTCCGGGCGGGCGGGGGAGAATCCTGCACTCCCCCGCCCGCCCCACCCGACGGGCGCGGCCCGCGTACTCGTCCCCCACGGCGCGGGCCGCGCCACCCCCACGCACCAGCGCAGGACGATTCACTCCAGGCGACCGAGGAGAGGGCATGCCCCCGCGTACGAACGACGGCGGACCGGAGCGCGAGCGGCCGGCCTCCGGGCCCGATGCCACCGCCCCGGCGGAGGAAACGGCGTCCGGGCAAGCGGCGGGCCCGCCGACGGCACGGCCGGAGGCGGCAAAGACCGCCGACGCGATCGAGTCGACCGGCGAAGCCCGGCCGGCCGTGGCCGCCGGGACTGCCGGGACTGCCGGGACCGCCCCGACCACCGGGACCCCCGAAGCGGCCGGCCCCGCCGACGAGCGGGTCGCCGCCGTTCGGCGGGTCGCCGCCGCGGGGCGCCGTTGGCGGTCCGTGCAGCTCGGGGCCTGTGCCGCCCTGCTGGCCGTCGGTCTCACCGCGGGGGCGATCGCGTTCGGCGCGGTGCGGGACGGCGGGGACGCGCCGGTGGTGACGGCCGCCGCGGTCTCCCCCGGTCTGCTCGCGGCCGCCGACCTCGACACCGGCGTCGCCGCGCTCCAGGCCCATCTCCGCGACCAGCCCAAGGACTTCGGCGGCTGGGCCACCCTCGGCCTCGCCTATGTCGAGCAGGCCCGCACCCAGGGCGACCCCTCCCGCTACCCGCAGGCCGAGCAGGCGCTCAAGCGCTCCCTCGCCCTGCGCCCGGACAACGACCAGGCCCTGTCCGGCCGTGCCGCGCTCGCCGCGGCCCGACACGAGTTCGCCGACGCGCTCGCCCACGCCGACCGGGCCCTGGAGCTGAACCCCTACAACGAACGCGCCCTGTGCTCCCGCATCGACGCGCTCGTCGAGCTGGGCCGGTACGAGGAGGCGGCGCGGGCGGCCCGCACGGCCGACGAACGGCGTCCCGGCGTACCGGTGTTCACCCGCTACGCATACGTCCAGGAGCTGCGCGGCGACGTCACCACCGCCCGCCGGGTCCTGGACCGGGCACTCGCGGCCTCGACCACGCCGGGCGACATCGCCTACGTGGCCACCCAGCTCGGCCAGCTCGCCTGGAACCAGGGCGACGACGACACCGCCCTCACCCACTACGCCCGCGCCCTCGCCGCCGACGAGGACTACCTCCCGGCGTTGGAGGGCCGCGCCCGCGCCCTGGCGGCGAGCGGCCGGCAGGCGGAGGCGATCGAGGGGCTGGAGAACGTGGTGGCCCGCTTCCCGCTCCCCGGCCCGCTGGTCGAGTTGGGCGAGTTGTACGAGGTGCGCGGCGGCGCGGGCGACGCGGCGCGGGCGCGGGACCGGTACCGGCTCGTCGACGCCTGGACGGCGCTCGCCCGCGCAGGCGGTGTCAACGTCGACCTGGACACCGCGCTCGCCGCCGCCGACCACGGCGACCGGACGGCGGCACTGCGCGCGGCCCGCGCCGAATGGGACCGCCGCAGGACGGTGCACACCGCGGACGCCCTCGCCTGGGCCCTGCACGTCAACGGCGAGGACGACGAGGCGCTCGGCTACGCCCGGCGGGCCACGGCCACCGGTTACGACAACGCCGTCTTCCTCTATCACCGGGGCGTGATCGAACGGGCCACGGGCCACCCGGACGACGCCCGCGCCCACCTCACCGCGGCCCTGGAGCTGAACCCGGGCTTCTCGGCCCTCGGGGCCCGCGAGGCCCGTGCCGCCCTGAAGACGCTGGAGGCGGCCGAGTGACGCTCCGTCGCGTGTTCGCCTCCTGCGCGGCCGTCCTGACGGCCGGGTGCGCGCTCACCCTGTTCCCTTCCACCGGTGCGAGCGCGCACCCCTTGGGCAACTTCACCGTCAACCGTTACGACGGCCTCGTGGCCGCCCCCGGTCAGCTGCGCGTCGATCACGTGGAGGACCTCGCGGAGATCCCGGCGACCCAGGCGAAGCCGGACGTCGAGCGGCTCGGTCCGGCCGGGTGGGCCCGGCAGCGGTGTGCCACGGCCGCCGCGGGCAGCCGCCTCACCGTCGACGGCCGTACGGTCGCCCTCACGGCCGGCGCCGCGGAGGCCGACCTGCGGCCGGGACAGGCCGGGCTCGACACCCTGCGCGTGCGGTGCCGGCTGACCGCTCCGCTGCCCGAGGCCGCGTCGGTGTCGCTCACCTTCCGGAGCGCGGGCGTCTCCTCCGGGCCCGGCTGGCGCGAGATCACCGCGCGCGGCGACCGGATGACGCTCACCGACGCGGACGTACCGCGGAAGTCGGTGTCGGAGGAACTGACGCGCTATCCGGCCGGGTTGCTGTCCTCACCCGCCGACACCGCGACCGCTTCCCTGCGGGTGCGGCCCGGCGGCGCGGCGCTCGCCGAGGAGGAGGACGACGCGCCCGCCGCGTCCGTGCTGCCCCGGGGCGCGGACCGCTGGACGCGGGCCCTGGACGGCCTGGTCGCCCGGCAGCACCTCACCCTCGGTTTCGCCGCGCTGGCGTTGGTCCTCGCCGTCGGCCTCGGTGCGATGCACGCCCTCGCGCCGGGGCACGGCAAGACCCTCATGGCCGCGACGGCGGCCGCCCGTGGCGACCGGGCCCGCTTCAAGGACGTCCTGCCGCTGGCCGCGTCCGTCACCGTCACCCACACCCTCGGCGTGGTCGCCCTCGGCCTCCTGGTCACCGCCGGGTCGGCCGCCGCGCCCTCGGTGGTCGCCTGGCTGGGCCTGGCCAGCGGCGCCCTCGTCCTGTTCGCGGGCACGACCCTCGTACGACGGGCCTGGCACCACCGGGGACACGGGACCGGACACCGGCATCCCCGTCCCCACCCGCGTCCGCACCGGCCGGCGAAGCCTCCCGTCCGTCAACCGGTCCTCGTCGGCGCGCCCGCGGAACACCCCGCCCGGTCCACCGCCCACGAGCACCCGCGCGACCTCGACCACGGCCACACCCACCACGACCACGACCACGACCACGACCATCATCACCGCCACGCCGGCGAGCACCGGCACGACGGCGAGCACCGGCACGATCACGGGCACCACCCCACGGACACGGACATGGACACGGACGCCCACACGCACACCCATGGCGGTGTGCCCCACAGCCACCCCACCGCCCCGACCCTGCGCGGCACGATCCTGCTCGGCTTCGCCGGGGGCCTGGTCCCCAGCCCCTCCGCCGTCGTCGTGCTGGTCGGTGCCGCGGCGCTCGGCCACGCCTGGTTCGGGCTGCTGCTCGTCGTCGCGTACGGGATCGGGCTGGCCCTGACCCTGACGGCCGCCGGGTTCGCCGTCGTCCGGCTGGGCGCGGGTGCGGCCCGGCTGCTGGACAGGAGCCCGCGCCGGACCGGCCACCCGGCGGTGGCGCTGGTGCGCCGGAACCTGCCCCTGTGGTCGGCGCTGGTGGTCGTGGCCCTCGGGGCCGGGCTGGTGCTCAAGGGGGTCGCATCCGTACTGGTCTGAGCTACGTTGGGGAGGTATTCACCAGGATGCGAAGGGGGAACGGGGTGCGCGGTGACCGAAGAGTCCGGCAGTGAGCGTCTGATCGCGGGCCGCTACCGTCTGCTGTCCCCGCTCGGCGAGGGTGGCATGGGCACGGTCTGGCGGGCCCGGGACGAGGTGCTGCACCGCGAGGTCGCCGTCAAGGAGGTCCGTGCCCCGGCCGGACTGCCGGCCTCGGACGTCGAGCGGCTGTACGCCCGGCTGGAGCGGGAGGCCTGGGCCGCCGCCCGGGTGGCGAACCGCAATGTGGTGACGGTGTACGACGTGGCCGTGCAGGACGGCCGGCCGTGGATCGTCATGGAGCTGGTACGGGGCATCTCGCTCGCCGAACTGCTCGACGTGGAAGGCCCGTTGGAGCCCGCGCGGGCCGCGCACATCGGGGCCGAGGTACTGGCCGCGCTGCGGTCGGCGCACGAGGCGGGCGTGCTGCACCGGGACGTGAAACCGGCCAACGTGCTGATGTCCAACGACGGCCGGGTGGTGCTCACCGACTTCGGCATCGCCTCCGTCGAGGGCACCTCGGCGCTCACCATGACCGGCGAGGTCATCGGCTCGCCCGAGTTCCTCGCGCCGGAGCGGGCGCTGGGCCGCACGCCGGGCCCCGAGTCGGACCTGTGGTCGCTGGGCGTGCTGCTGTACGCGGCGGTCGAGGGCAACTCCCCCTTCCGGCACGACACACCGTTGAGCACCCTGCGCGCGATCGTCGACGAGGAGCTGCCGCGGCCCCGCCGGGCGGGCGCGCTGGCCCCCGTCATCGAGGGGCTGCTGCGCAAGGACCCGGCCGAACGGGTGCCGGCCGAGGTGGCCGAGGCCGATCTGCGGGTCGTCGCCGCGGGCGGCACCGCCCGGCCCGGCGCGTTCCGGGCGGCGACGCCGTATCCGCCGACGGCCGCCGGGCCTTCGGCGACGTCACGCACCGGGCCGTCGCCGTCGCCGGCTCCGCCCCGGACCGGCTCCCCGGAGGACACCACCCGGACCGGGCCCGGCCGTGACCGGCGCACCGCGGGCGTGCTGCTCGCCGGAGTGGCGGCGCTGGCACTGGCGGTCGGCGGGCTGACGTACGCGCTGCTGAGCAGGGGGGACGGGGGCGACGGCAGCGGCAGTGGTGGCGGGGACGTCGTCAACAGCCGGTCGCAGGGCGTGAGTCCGTCCGCGACGCCGCGGGAGAGCGAGACCTCGGACAGCGGGGAGCCCTCGCCGGACGCGAGTCCGAGCGAGAGCGGGAGTGCCACGAGCGAGGCTCCGCCGCAGTCCGTGGCGGTCACGGTCACCGGCTCGCACACGGACTACTCGGGGTCCTGCCCGCCGCCGGACGCGCAGGCGCCCACGTTCACGGTGACCATCACGGTGGGCCGGCTGCCCGCGCGGGTGTCCTACCGGTGGGTGTCGGAGGAGGGCGAACTCGTGGACGCGGGCTGGCGGACCCTGGACCTTCCGGCGGGCGGCGGGAGGTCGGGGCAGGACAGGGTCGTGGTGACCACGCACGCCGGGAGCGGGACGTACCGCAACGCGATCGGTGTCGAGGTGCGCGAGCCGGTTCGCGTGACGTCGAACTCGGTGCCGTTCTCGGTCACGTGCGAGACGGAGGCCCCGTCGGGCGGGGCCTCCCCCTCCGCGTCACCCTCGCAGTGATGGCGGCTCAGGCGGCGTTGTCGAGGACCGGCAGGTAGCCACCCGACTGACCGGACGCGGTCGGGTGGTAGGACTCGCCGATGTTGAGCCAGTTGACGCTGTGCAGCCAGGAGCTGCCGGAGCAGATCTCGTGGCCGGTGAAGGTGGTGCGGACGTCCCCGAAGACGAAGCCGTGGGCGGCGGCGCGCTGGGCGGTGACGCTGTTGAGGAGGTCGGAGGCGTTGTTGATGGCGGTGCGCTTGGTCTCGGACAGCCCCAGGCAGGTCGTGCCGAGCTGGTAGAAGCGGGGGTAGCCGATGACGACGACGCGGGCGGCGGGCGCCTTGGAGCGGATCGCCGAGTAGACGCTGTCGAGCTGACCGGGCAGCGTGGAACTGACGTACGAGCGCGCGGTGTTGATGCGGCTGAGGCAGGTGCTGTCGGAGCTGGTGACGCAGGTGGTCATGACGTCGGCGAAGCCGGCGTCGTTGCCGCCGACGCTGATGGAGACCAGGCCGGTGGAGGAGTTGAGCGGGCCGAGCTGTCCGGCGAGAACATCACCCGTTCGAGCGCCCGAGCAGGCGGTGAACGAGAACGAGGCGGGGGCGTGCGCGGCGTTCCAGAGGTACGGGAAGGCCTTCGTGCTGCGCTTGCAGTCGCCGCTGGAGCTGATGTAGCTGCCGGATCCGACACCTGAGGAGTAGGAGTCGCCGAGGGCCACATAGCCGCCGGTGGCGGCGAGTTGGGCCCCCTGGGCCGAGGCCGCCCCGGTGAGGGCGGTGCCGAGGGCGAGCAGGAGCGAGCTGACGAGTACGGCAATGCGGGAACGTCTCATGGAACCTCCCTTAGCAGGATCTCTGCGGCAACCTTGGTACCAGCTACGCGCGTTGACAGGAAGTGTTCATGCCAAGTCTGTTGAGGTTCCGGGCGATCGATCATCTCCCATTTGTTACGTGGGCACGTCAAATTCGTTGACTGTCTTTCAACACCCTTGTTCTACGGCGGTAGATGACGGAGTCTTTACCCCGGCCGAGAGCGGTACGCCGCGACGCTCGACGCCGTGTGCGCGAACACCCTGCGCACCCCCCACAGACGCGCGCCCCACCCCGGCGCGCGCCGCCTAGAGGAGGACTCCCTCGTAATGGCACACCTTCGCAGCAACAAGGTCCGCGTCTCCGCCGCCGCCACCGTGGCGGCCGCCGCCCTCGTCGGCGGACTGACCGCGCTCCCCGCCCAGGCCGCCCCGGCCGAGGGCAGCGTCCTCGCGGCCGGCTCCCCCACCGCCGTCAAGGACAGCTACATCGTCACCCTCAAGCAGGACGCCGGCTTCAAGGCGTCCTCGGCGACCGGCAAGGACCTCATCAAGGGCTACGGCGGCTCGGTGAAGAAGACGTTCGGCGCCGCGCTGAACGGCTACACCGCGACCCTCTCCGCCGCCGAGGCGAGGAGACTGGCCGCCGACCCCGCGGTCGCCGCCGTGGAGCAGGACCAGACCGTGCACGTGGACGCCACGCAGTCCAGCGCCCCCTGGGGCCTGGACCGCATCGACCAGACCTCGCTCCCGCTGTCCGGCACCTACACCTACCCGGACTCCGCGGGCAGCGGTGTGACGGCCTACGTCATCGACACCGGCGTACGCATCACGCACTCCCAGATCAGCGGCCGGGCCGTCAACGGCTACGACGCCGTCGACGGCGACAACGTCGCCCAGGACGGCAACGGCCACGGCACCCACGTCGCCACCACGATCGCGGGCACCACCTACGGCGTCGCCAAGAAGGCGAAGATCGTGGCCGTCCGGGTGCTGAACAACTCCGGCTCCGGCACCACGGCCGGTGTGATCGCGGGCATCGACTGGGTGACCGCGAACCACTCCGGGCCCTCGGTCGCCAACATGTCGCTCGGCGGCGGCGTCTCCACCACCCTGGACGCGGCCGTGCGCCGCTCCATAGCCAGCGGCGTCACCTACGCCGTCGCGGCGGGCAACAGCAGCACCACCGCCTCCTCCTCGTCCCCGGCCCGGGTCACCGAGGCCATCACGGTCGGCGCCACCACCAGCACCGACGCCAGGGCCAGCTACTCCAACTACGGCTCGGCCCTGGACATCTTCGCCCCCGGCTCCTCCATCACGGCGGGCTGGTACACCAGCGACACCGCCACCAACACCATCTCCGGTACGTCGATGGCGACCCCGCACGTCGCGGGCGCGGCCGCGATCTACCTGGCGGGCCACACCTCGGCCACCCCGGCCCAGGTGGCCACGGCCCTGGTCAACGGCGCGACCACCGGCAAGGTCACCAGCGCGGGCACCGGCTCGCCGAACCGCCTGCTGAAGATCGTCCCGTGACCCGACGCCGCTGAGGCGGCGACCGGTCAGGTCCCGTTCCCCGGAGGCGCACCCGGCCTCCGGGGGACATTTATGTCAGGTTCCTGATCATCGAGGTCCGTCCCGGGACGGGACGAGCCGTTGTGTAACGGTCAAACGAACAAAAAGGTGAGGCCTCGTTCCAGGTCTTGCCATACGGGCGTATTCGTCAATACCGTCAGACATCTCACCCGCATCGGACCGTCGGTAAGCGGCTGGGCCCTGTCGTCACCTTCCCGTCGTCCGCCCGGAGGGCGGGCCCGGCGGCGTCAGGTGCGTGCTCTCGGCGTGCCGGGCCCTGATCCTCGTACTGGACGTACTCGGGTCAGGGCCCGGTGCGGCGAGAGTGCGTGCATGGCGTCGCGGGGCAGGCGAGAAGGTGACGACAGGGCCCGGGGGAGGGCTCAAGGACCGCAGACGGTTTCCGGCGCGGGGCGCGGTAGGGGGGTGCCGTGCCCGGTGACCGAACCTGGTGACCGGGTCGTGCCGCGCAGTCGGCTGCCGTCTTTTCCGGTGGCCGGCCGGCTTTGCCAGCTCACCCGGGGTGCGCGGAGAGGTCTTCCGCCATGCCGGGCCGCAGGGCCGACGGAGAGGTCCTCCGTCATGCCGTGCGGCCGTGGGTGACACAACAACCCCCCTTTCGAACCGGACTTACATCCGGGCCGCCCGGGGGTGGGCGGCCCACCGGACGAGAGGGACCACACTCATGAGTTCCGTTCTGCATCCGGCGACACCGGGCCAGGATCGTCAGGCCCCGTCGACCGCCGGGAAGTACCGGCCCATCTCCTCTCACCTGGCCATCACGCCACCGGTGAGCGTCGTCATCCCGGCGATGAACGAGGCCGAGAACCTTCCGTACGTCTTCAAGACCCTGCCGGACTGGATCCACGAAGTGGTGCTGGTCGACGGCAACTCCACCGACGCCACCGTCGAGGTCGCGCGGGAGCTGTGGCCCGGCGTCAAGGTCGTGGGGCAGCAGGGCCGGGGCAAGGGCGACGCCCTCATCACCGGCTTCGAGGCGTGCAGCGGCGACATCATCGTGATGGTCGACGCGGACGGCTCCGCCGACGGCAACGAGATCGTGTCGTACGTCTCCGCCCTCGTCTCGGGCGCGGACTTCGCCAAGGGCTCCCGCTTCGCCAACGGCGGCGGCACCGACGACATGACCTTCGTCCGCCGGCTCGGCAACCGCGTCCTGTGCGCCGTCGTCAACCGCAAGTTCGGCGCCCGCTACACCGACCTGTGCTACGGCTACAACGCCTTCTGGCGGCACTGCCTGGACAAGATCGACCTGGACTGCACCGGCTTCGAGGTCGAGACCCTGATGAACATCCGGGTCGTCAAGGCCGGACTGAGGGTGCAGGAGATCCCGAGCCACGAGTACCTGCGCATCCACGGCGTCAGCAACCTGCGCGCCGTGCGCGACGGGCTGCGGGTGCTGCGGGTGATCATCGGCGAACGGTCCAACCGGCGGGCGCTGCGCCGCGGCCGCCGCGCGCGGATGCTCGACGGGGCCCGGGGAGAGGTGTCTTGAGCGCGAACGACACCCCGGCCGGGCCGCCCGTCCGCGTCTCCGTCGTCGTCTGCGTGTACACCGAGGACCGCTGGGAGGACATCCTCGCAGCGGTCTCCTCGGTGCGCGCGCAGAGCCGGCCGGCCCTGGAGACCCTGCTGGTCGTCGACCACAACCCGGTGCTCCTGAACCGGCTGACCCGGGAGTACAAGGAGGTCACCGGGGTGCGGGTGCTGCCCAACGCGGGCCCGCGCGGGCTGTCGGCCGGCCGCAACACCGGCATCGCCGCCTCCCGCGGCGAGGTGGTCGCCTTCCTCGACGACGACGCCGTCGCCGAACGCGACTGGCTGAGCCGGTTCGCCGCCGCCTACGACGACCCGCGGGTGATGGCCGTCGGCGGCCGGACCGAGCCGGTGTGGGCGTCCGGACGGCGGCCCGACTGGTTCCCCGACGAGTTCGACTGGGTGGTGGGCTGCTCCTACCGGGGCCTGCCGCCCGGCCTGGTCCGGGTCCGCAACGTCCTCGGCGGCAACGCCTCCTTCCGGCGGACCGCGTTCGACCTCGCGGGCGGCTTCGCCACCGGCATCGGCCGCGACGGCAACAGGCGGCCGCTGGGCGGCGAGGAGACCGAGCTGTGCATCCGGATCGGCCGCGCCAGACCCGACGCCGTCCTGCTCGTCGACGACCGCGCCGTCATCCACCACAGGGTGCCCGAGGCCCGCGAGCGCTTCGCGTACTTCCGCACCCGCGCCTACGCCGAGGGCCTGTCCAAGGCGCTCGTCGCCCGCAGTGTCGGCGCCGGCAAGGGCCTGGAGTCCGAACGCCGTTACGTCACCCGCGTGTTGCCGGCCGGGGTGGTCCGGGGGCTGCGCGACCAGGCGCTGGCCCGCCCCGGCGGGGCCCGGCGCGCGGGCGCGATCGTCGCCGGGGTGCTCACCGCCGCCGCCGGCTACGTGGTGGGCAGCGTACGGGCGCGGCGCAACGGGACGGTGTTCTCGCGGGTACGCGTCGACGCGCCCGCCGGGGCGGACCGGGAGGCCGCCGCATGACACAGGCGCGGATCCCGATCCTCATGTACCACGCGGTCGCGTCCGACCCGAACGACGCCACCCGGTCGCTCTCGGTCTCCCCGGCGGCGTTCGCCGGGCAGATGGCGATGGTCGCCGAGCGGGGCCTGACGCCGCTCACCACCGCGGACCTCGCGGCCCGCTGGCGCTCCGGCCGCCCGCTGCCCGCCCTGCCCGTCCTGATCACCTTCGACGACGGCTACGAGGGCGTGCACCGCCACGCCCTGCCCGCTCTGGCCGAACACGGCTTCCCGGCCACCCTGTTCGTGTCCACCGGCTGGCTCCGCGGCGCGTACGACACCGGCGGCGGCCCGGACGCCATGCTGGACTGGCGGCAGGTGCGCGAACTGGCCCGCGCGGGCGTCGAGATCGGCGGCCACAGCCACAGCCACCCGCAGCTCGACCAGCTCGACGACACCGCGCTGCACGCCGAGCTGGCCCGCTGCCGGGACATCGTCGCCGGCGAACTGGGCGCCCCGCCGGTCTCGTTCGCCTACCCGTACGGCTACTCCAGCAGGCGGGTGCGCACGGCCGTGCGGGAGCACGGTTTCGCCCAGGCGCTCGCCGTCGGCAACGCGCTGGCCCGGCGCGCGCAGGGGCCGTACGCCCTGCGGCGGGTGACCGTGCGGCGTGGCACCGGCGTCGAGGAGTTCGAGCGGCTCCTCGACGGACGCGCCGTCGCCCGCACCTTCGCCCGGGACCGCGCCCTCACCAAGGGATACGCGGTGGTGCGCGGGGCCCGGCGGATCCACCGCAGGGCGGCCGACGCCCTGGCCTGACGGTCCGACGGTCCGAGGCGGGAGGCGCGGCACGGGCCGGCCGTGGAGGCCTCGCGCCGGAAGGCGCGGCGCGGGCCGGTTCGGTGGCCCTGCGCCGGGAGGCGCGGCCGGGGGAGCAGGCCCCGGCCGCGCCTTCCGGCACACCGCGCACCGGACAGATCCGACACACCGGCGCGCAGTACGGAAACCGGGTGCACACGGACCGCCGGTGCCGGATCATGGCGGGCATGTCCGCGCACCCACACGACGCCCTGCCGATGCGGCTCAACGTCGACGACTCCGACTCCCCGTCCGACGTCGTCGACGCGCTGTTCCTCGGCCGCTTCGCGACGGGCGAGCAGCCGTACTCCCACGCGGTGAACATCGACCGTGTCCGCTCCGGCGCCGACCTGGTCCCGCCCCACGCGCGCGTGCTGCGCGTCGCCCGCGACGACGACCGCAGCGCCACCCTCGCCGAGGGCGACGGCTGGACGCTGCTGGTGTCCCGCTGGAACCGCGGCGCGGACGTCACCGTCACCGCGACCAGCGCCGAACTCGCCGCGAAGGTGCTCGACGAGGCGACCGACGGCGCGGCGGACGATCCCGAGCCCCAGCCGGAGAACGTGACCATGGGCTTCTGGTACGTCTCCCCGCGGCGCGGGCCGCACCGCACCACCCGCCAGATCGCCGCGGGCACCTGGGACGAGATCCGCCCCAACTACACGGCCCCCGTCGCCGAGGCGATGGACCGCCTGATGGGGACGACCCCCGACGACATCGCCGGCCGGCTGCTCCTGCTGCACGGCCCGCCCGGCACCGGCAAGACCTCCGCGCTGCGCACCCTCGCCCGCTCCTGGCGGGACTGGTGCCAGGTCGACTGCGTCCTGGACCCCGAGCGGCTGTTCTCCGACGTCGGCTATCTGATGGACATCGCGATCGGCGAGGAGGACGGCCCCGGCAAGAGCCGCTGGCGGCTGCTCCTGCTGGAGGACTGCGACGAGCTGATCCGCGGCGAGGCCAAGCACACCGCGGGCCAGGCCCTCTCCCGGCTGCTCAACCTCACCGACGGCCTGCTCGGCCAGGGGCGCAACGTCCTGGTCGGGGTGACCACCAACGAGGACCTGGAGCGGCTGCATCCGGCGGTCGTGCGGCCGGGCCGCTGCCTGGCCCGGATCGAGGTCGGGTCACTGACCCGCCGGGAGGCGGTGGACTGGCTCGGCACCGAGGAGGGCGTCGGCCGTGAGGGCGCCACCCTCGCCGAGCTGTACGCACTGCGCCGGGGCGCCTCCCCCACGTCGCTGCCGGAGCCCCGCGGCGGGGCCGACGCCGGGCTGTACCTGTAGGGCTTCTCGTTCGCGCTGCTGTTCGGGCGACTCGCGGAGCGGGCGGGACTACTGCGCCCGACGCGGGCCCTCGCCGGGCCGGCGGGCCGAGCGGCCGGCCCTCCCGGAACGACACGCGCGAGGACCCTGCCGGCCGGCCGGTGAGGGGTCCGCCCCCGGCGCACCTCTCAGCCGCCGGCCGCTCGCAGGGCGTCCCGGACCGCCGCCAGGGCCTCCTGCTCGCCCAGGCCCAGCCGGCGGGCCCGCTCCGCGTAGGTCTGCGCGGCGGCGGCGATCTCCCGCTCCGCCGCCGAGCCCGCGGCGGCGACGAACGTGCCGTTGCGCCCGCGGGTCTCGATCACGCCGTCCGTCTCCAGCGCCCGGTAGGCCTTGGCGACCGTGTTCGCCGCCAGGCCCAGCGACTCGGCCAGGCCCCGCACGGTGGGCAGCCGATGGCCCACGGGCAGCGCCCCCGACCGGGCCTGCTCGGCGATCTGCGCCCTCACCTGTTCGTACGGCGCGACGCCCTCAACGATGTCGATCTTCAAGGTCACGGCCCGATTGTCCCGCACCCGCCGGAAAATGGGAGGCATCCCGGCGGGCCGGACGCATAGCGTGCGGCGCATGACCGTCATCGTGCGCGATCTGCGCCCCGGGGTGCCGGCGGACGTGGAGGGCTTCGTCCGGGTGCGGCGGGCCGCCCTGCCGTTCATCGTGTCCACCCCGGCTTCCGTGGTCCACGACCTCACCCGCACCCGTCCCGACGCCCGTTTGCGCCTGCTCGTCGCCGAGGCCGACGGCGAGATCGTCGGCACGGCCCAGGCGGGTCTCGCCCACGACAGCCCGGAACCCGGCCAGGGCTTCCTCAACGTGTACGTGCACCCCGCGCACCGGGGCCGCGGGGCGGGGTCGAGGCTGACCCGGGCGGGCGAGGAGCACCTGGCGGCGCACGGGGCGACGCGGTCGTTCGCCTGGGTCCTGGACGAGCCGGACGACCGCGGCTTCGCCGAGCGGCGCGGCTACCGGGCGAGCCGCTCCGCGCACTTCCTCCGCCTGGACCTGGCGAACCGCGCGCTGCCCCCGCTCCAGGCCCCTCCGGCCGGTGTCGAACTGCGCACCGCCGCCGACTTCGCGGACGACCCCCGCCCGTTGTTCGAGCTGGACGCCGAGGTCACCGCGGACGAACCGGGCGACATCGACGCCGGGTTCACCGACTACGAGGCCTGGCTGGAGGAGACCTGGCGGCATCCGCTGCTCGACCTCGACCTGACCGCGGTCGCCGTCGTCGAGGGCCGTCCCGCCGCTTTCACCGCGGCCCGCACGGACGGCACGACCCGCTACTCCACGGGCATGACCGGCACGGCCCGCGCCCACCGCGGCCGGGGCCTGGCCAAGCTCGTCAAGAACGCCTCGCTGCACCGTGCCCGCGCCGCGGGACACCGGGAGGCGTTCACCGGCAACGACACCGGCAACGGCCCGATGCTCGCCGTCAACAAGTGGTTCGGCTACGAGATCTGTGCGACAGAGGTGCGCCATGCCCGTGAACTCGGCTGACCCCGTCCGGCTCGTGGACGTCGTCCTCGTCAAGGGCGGCCGGACGAAGATCCGTTACCCCGCCGAGCTGCTCTCCGACGACGGAACGAGGATCGCCGTCCTGGCCCCCTGGGCGGGCGAGGGCGTACGGGACTTCGGCTTCGTGCGGTTCGAGCCGGGTGACGTCTTCACGGAGTACTACTGGCGGGACCGCTGGTACGCCGTGAAGGAGGTCCGCGGCGCGTCCGGCGCGCTGAAGGGCTGGTACTGCGACGTCACCCGCCCGGCGACCCTCACCGGCACCGAGCTGGCCGTGGAGGATCTCGACCTGGACCTGTGGCGCTCCGCCGGCGGCGACGACGTACGGCGGCTGGACGAGGACGAGTTCGCGCGGAGCGGGCTGGCCGAGCGGGACCCGGAGGCGGCGGCCGCCGCGGTGAGGGCGCTCGACGAGCTGGAGGCGCTGGCCCGCGGTGACCGCTTCGGGGAACTGACCCGTTAGACGGTCGCCACCACCGCGTACCGCTCGTCCCGCACCGCCCTCCCCCACAGCCGCGGGTCGTCCGAGAGCCGCTCCACGCGCGCGTGGCCGGTGAGCGGGGTCAGCAGGGCGGTGAGCCGGGCCGCCGGTATGCCGACGGGGCTGACGGTGCCCCACACGCCCTCGACCAGCACGAGCCGGCCTCCGGGGCGCAGCAGGTCGCACCAGCGCCGCAGGGCGCGGCCTGGGTCGGGCAGGGTCCACAGCACATGCCGTACGAGGACGGTGTCGAAGCGCTCCTCGCCGACCGGGGGCGCCGCCGCGTCACCGACCAGGAACACCGCGTCACGCCCGGCGAGTTTGGCGCGGGCCCGGTCGATCATGGCCGGGGAGAGGTCGACGCCGGTGACGCGGTGTCCGCGCTCGACGGCCAGGAGCGACAGGCTGCCGGTGCCGCAGCCGAGGTCGAGCAGGTCGCCGGGGCGGTCCGGGAGCCAGCCGCGCAGCCGGTCCGCCCACGCGGCACGCACGTCGGGGTCGCGCAGCCCGTGGTCCGGTTCCTCGTCGAAGGCGGCGGCCAGCGCGTCCCAGTCGACACGCGCCGAAGTCGTCCCGTCACTCAGGTTTGCCATGTGCTCAAGAGTGACACCCGCCACTGACATTCGAATCGTGACAGCCACCACTGACAGAACGGCAGCGATGAGGAACTCTCCCGGAACGGGTCTGCCTCCGTGAGAACGCGGAACTCGGTGGCCCCAAAGGAGGCAGCCATGCGCCGTACGACCGTGCAGAAGCCCCTGAAGAAGACGGAATCCCGAAGGATCCGCGAGGAGACCGACGAGCGCCCCGCCGGGCGCCCCGAGGTGCGCAAGGACATCGCGCGCACCTGGTGGCCGGACGGGTGAGGCGCGCCCGCGGTCCGCGTCAGTCCAGTCGCTTGCGGTAGTGGACGCGGTCGTAGGGCCCGTCGACCCGGCGCTCCACGGCCCGGTAGCCGTACCTGGGGTAGATCCGCTGGTTCTCCCACATGAGCGCGTTCGTGAAGAGCCTGACCTCGTGCAGGCCCAGCGCACGCGCGTGTGTGTCGACGAAGTGCAGCAGCCGCCGCCCCACGCCCGTCCCCCGGGCGTCGGGGTGGACGGCGATGCTCTTGAGGAGCAGGTGGCCCGACGGCCCGTCCCCGGACTCCTCGACCACCACCAGGCCGATGACGGGGTCCCCGGTGACGAACACCTTCCCGGCCGCCACGTCCGCCGCGTGGTCCGCCTCCATGGGCTGCGGCACGACGCCGATGCGCTCGATGTAGGGGCGGTACGCGGCATCGGTCACGGTGGTGACGGCCGATACGTCGGCCTGTGTCGCGGGCCGGATCTCGTCGCTGGTCATACCGTGCACGCTACCTACCTGATCCCTGCCTCAGCAGGTCCTTAAGGGGACCCTAAAGATCGCCCACGGGACTCTCCGCCGGGCGTTTTCGGGGTTTCTTGGTTCCGGCACACGTCAGCACCGGTTCCGAGGAGATCCCCCATGCCCGCACGCCGCAAGGCCGCCGCCGTCGCCGCCCTGGGCCTGATCCCGCCGGCCCTGACCGCGCTGCCCGTGCTGGTCGCGAGTCCCGCGGCCGCGCACGGCTCGATGGGCGACCCGGTCAGCCGCGTCGCGCAGTGTTACGCGGAGGGCCCCGAGAGTCCGCGGTCAAACGCCTGCAAGGCGGCGGTCGCGGCGGGCGGGACACAGGCGCTGTACGACTGGAACGGCATCCGCATCGGCGACGCCGCCGGCCGGCACCGGGAGCTGATCCCGGACGGCAGGCTGTGCAGCGCGAACAACGCCGCGTTCAAGGGCCTCGACCTGGCCCGCGCGGACTGGCCGGCGACGAGCGTGCGCGGCGGGGCCTCCACCTTCGCGTACCGGGTGACCGCCCCGCACAAGGGCACCTTCACGGTGTACGTCACCAAGCCGGGTTACGACCCGGCGCAGCCGCTGGCCTGGTCCGACCTGGATCTGGAGCATCCGGTGGCGACGGCCACCGACCCGGTCGCGGCAGGCGGCTTCTACACGTTCTCCGGCACGCTGCCCGAGCGTTCGGGGCGGCATGTGCTGTACGCGGTGTGGCAGCGCTCGGACAGTCCGGAGGCGTTCTACTCCTGCTCGGACGTCGCCTTCGACGGGGCGGAGAGCGGTTCGCAGGACAGTGCGGAGAACGGTTCCGCGAGCGGTTCCACCGGCAGCCCGACCGGCGGCTCCACCCCGGCGCCGGCCGCGTCCGCGCCGTCCGAGGAGCAGATCGAGGAGGGGGCCGACAAGTCGACGGTCGAGCACGGCGGTCACGGCGACGACGACCCCGCCACCACGACGGACCCGACGTCGGCTCCCCCCGCCCCCGAGGCGAACGAGCCGAAGGCGGCCGGGACCGCCGCCGGTCTCGCCGAGACCGGCGGCGACGGCAGCACGCCGTACCTCGCGGTCGGCGGGGCGGCCGTCCTGGCGCTGGGGGCGGGCGTGCTGTTCGCGTCGGTGCGGCGGCGCGCGGTGGGCGGTGGCCGGAGCGGCCGCTGACCCGACGGACTCCGGGGCCTGACCGGCGGCTCAGGCCGGACAGGCCCCGGCGGGACCACCTCCGTCAGCCGAGGACGGACGCGCACGTGGTGGGGGTGGCGTGGGCCGGGTCGAGCGCGTTGGCCACCTCGTGGAAGGCGATCCGGTCGGTCAGTCCGAGCAGCGCGTGCTCGGACACGTCGAGCGGGCAGAGATTCTGGACGAGGACGTTCCTGACGTTCGGCCCGCTCAGGAACTGCGTCCGGTACGGCGTCACCACCTCGTCGTACCGGGTCGCGATGACGGTGTAGCGGACGCCGGGGACGGTGTCGCCGCCCTGGTTCAGCTTCGTCATGAAGTCGGAGCCGACGATCTGCTGGGCGAGGGCCGGGGTGGCGGCGGTGAGGAGGTCCTCGGCGCCGGGGAAGAAGGGCAGCAGGTTGGTCAGCCCGGCGAGGGTGGTGCCGTGGCTGCTGGGGGCGATGCCGACGAGGGCGTTCACCTTGGCGGCTCCGCCGAGGAACTTGAGGTAGTAGCGGGGCATCATGCCGCCCTGCGAGTGGCCGACGAGGTCGGTCTCGGTGGCGCCGGTCACGGCGAGGACCCTGTCGACGTAGGCGGACAGCTGTTCCGCCGACCTGTCGATGGGGCCGAGGCCGTGGAGGAGGGGAACGCCGGGCAACTGGCCGTAGTCGAGGGAGAAGACGCAGTACCCGCGGTGCTTCAGGTAGGGCGCGAGGCCGAGCCAGTTGTCGACGGAGTTGCCGAAGGTGCCGTGGACGAGGACGACGGGGCGGGGGTGGGCGGCGGAGGGCTCGCAGTCGTAGTCGTTCCAGCCTCCCCGGCTCGAGGCGGTGGCTGCGGTGGCGGCGTGGGCGGTGGTCGCGGCCGTGGCGGCGGGGACGGCGGTGGCCGCGATCGCCAGGAGCAGGGCGGCGAGCGGTCTGAGCAGGCGTTTCCAGGGCAGCATCGCGTGATCTCCTCGCGGCTCAAGGAAAGTTCGACGGCCTTACGCCTGGTGATCCGGATCACGAGGATGCTGTTCACCCGTCAAGTTACGGGCGAGTAGGTGAAGTGTGAAGTTACGCGTCGGTAAAACTTCCGGCGGCGCCCGACGGCGGCGGAGGCGCCTGACGGCGGGTCACCAGGTGGGCCTGAGGGGGCCGTGGGGGGCGATGCGCGCCAGACGGTCGCCCAACACGCGCACTTCCCCCTCCCCCAGGACCTCGGCCCAGGTCCGTACGGCGTCGGCGGCGGCCTCCTCCGCGGCGCGGGTGCAGTCCCGGCCCCGTTCGGTGAGGACGACCAGCCGGGCGCGCGCGTCCACGGGATGCGGCCGCCGCTCGGCGTACCCCTTGCGGACCAGCTCGTCGACGAGCTGACTGGCGGCCTGCTTGGTCACCCCGAGGTGCGCGGCCAGTTCGGTGACGGTCGCCCCGTCCGGAGCGAGCCGCGCGAAGGCGAAGCCGTAGGCGGGCCGCCCCTCGAAACCGCGCGCCTCCACACCGTCGTTGATGCGTCGCGTGAGATCGCCGGCCGCGGCGAGCAGGGCGGCGGTCAGGGCGAGGGCTTCGGAGTTCTGCACGTCCGCATTCAAACACCCTTGACGTTTCGGTCAAGCAGCTTGACCATGAAGACAGCCCATTCGGTCAAGCAGCTTGACTACATTCCGAGGAGACACCCATGCCGTTCGTCCGTTCCTCCGACGCCGTGACGCACGAGATCCACGGCGCCCGCTTCGTCTCGTACGCGACTCCCGGCACCGGCAGCAAGGAGCTGGCCGCCTGGCGGGGCGAGATCCCGCCGGGGACGAAGGCTCCCGCGCACACCGTCAGCCGGGAGGAGATCCTCCACATCCTCGTCGGCGAGCTGGCCCTCACGCTCGACGGCCGCACCGAGCGGGTCGGCGCGGGCGACACCGTGATCGTCAACGCCGGGTCGACCCTGAGCGTGGAGAACCCCACCGGTCACACCGCGCTCACCTGGGTCACCACCTCCGTCGGCCTGACGGCGGAACTGGCCGACGGAACCCTGCTCACTCCCCCGTGGGCGAACTGACCCCGGCGGCGAACAGCTCGGAGCGGGCCGGCTCCGTCAGGCGGCCCACCCCGTGCGGCCCACCCCGTTGCGGCCCGCGTCATGACGGGCGGCCCTTCCGTACGGGGACCCGTCGTACCCGCTGTGGCCGGTGCGCGTGTGCCCGGTGTTGAGCGGTCCTCGAAAACACGTCTCCGAACGCTTCCCCCGCTCCCCCGCCCTCACGGTGGACCACGCCTCGAACACAGGTATGACGTCCGTTCGGCTCCCTCCCGCCTGCGCCCCTCCCCTGGAAGCCGGACTGTGGGGACATGTCACAGGTCCCCGGCGCACCGCCTCCCGACCGTCCCTTCCTCGCCGAGGTGAAGGACGCGGTCACCCCGCGCGCCACCCTGCTGGTCATCGGCGTACTCGCCCTGCACCTGCTCTTCATCGCCTCCTACGTGGGCGCACTGCACGACCCGCGCCCCAGGGACGTGCCCTTCGGGGTCGTCGCGCCCCAGGCCGTGGCCGAGCGGACGGTGACCCGGCTGGCGGGGCTCCCGGGCGGGCCGCTGGACCCGCGAGCGGTGGCCGACCGGGCGACGGCCAGGAAGCAGGTCCTGGACCGGACGATCGACGGCGCGCTGATCGTCGGCCCGGCCGGCACCACCGACACCCTCCTGGTCGCCACCGGAGGCGGCCGGGTGCTGGCCACCACCCTGGAGACGCTCACCGTCCGGGTGGAGAAGTCCGAGGGCCGCACGGTACGGACCGTCGACGTGGCCCCGGCCGACACGAGCGACGCCAACGGACTGTCGTCCTTCTACGTGACCGTGGGCTGGTGCGTGGGCGGCTACCTCTGCGCGTCGATCATGACGATCAGTGCGGGTGCCGCCCGTTCCACACCGCGACGGGCGACGATCCGGCTCGCCGCCATGGTTCTCGTCGCGCTCCTCGGCGGACTCGGCGGCGCCCTGATCGCCGGGCCGGTCCTCGGCGCGCTGCCCGGCGGCTTCCCGGCCCTCTGGGGGCTCGGCACCCTGATCGTCTTCGCGGTCGGCGCGGCCACCCTCGCCTGCCAGGCCGTCCTCGGGCTCGCCGGTATCGGCCTGGCCATCCTGATCGTGGTGATCCTGGGCAACCCGAGCGCGGGCGGCGCCCTCCCGCCTCCGCTGCTGCCGCCCTTCTGGAAGGCGATCGGCCCGGCCCTGCCGCCGGGCGCGGGCACCTGGGCCGCGCGGTCGATCGCGTACTTCGAGGGCAACGCCATGACGTCCGCCCTGCTGGTCCTGTCGGCGTGGGCGGTCGCCGGAACCGCGATCACCCTGCTGGCGGCGGCCCTGCGCACCCGGCGCGCCCGCCTCTGAGGCGCCGGTACGACGCGGAAGTCCCGCCCCTGCTCGTCGCGCGGGGCGCCTCCCGGCCGAGGGCCGGGTGGGGGGCCGGGTGGCCGCCGCGAAGCCGCCCACCCGCTCGGACCGGCCCCGGGAGGCCGAGTCCGGGAGGCCGAGTCCGGGAGGCCGAGTCCGGGAGGCCGAGTCCGGACGCGGAGACCGAAGCGTCAGCCGATCCGGGCGCCCGTCGCCGACAGCGCCTCCGTGACCGGCTGGAAGAACGTCTCCCCGCCCGAGGTGCAGTCGCCGCTGCCGCCGGAGGTGAGGCCGATCGCGCTGGTGCCCGAGAAGAGGGAGCCGCCGCTGTCGCCCGGCTCGGCGCAGACGTCGGTCTGGACCAGGCCGTCGACGATGTCCCCGTTGCCGTAGTTCACGGTGGCGTCCAGGCCGGTGACCGTGCCGTCGTGCACCTGGGTCGTCGAGCCGCTGCGGGTGACCTTCATGCCGACGGTGGCCTCGGCGGCGCCGGTGATCGCCTGGGCCGAGCCGTTGTAGAGGTTCACCTCGCTCGGGTGGTCGGCCTCGGCCGTGTACTTGACCAGGCCGTAGTCGTCGCCGGGGAAGCTGGAGGTCTCGTTGGTGCCGATCTCGGCACCGGAGGAGTCCGACCAGGTCGAGATGGACTCGGTGCAGTGACCGGCGGTCAGGAAGTAGGGCTCGCCGCCCTTGACCACGTTGAAGCCGAGCGAGCAGCGCCCACTGCCTCCGGTGATCGCGTCGCCGCCGGCCACGAAGGGTGTGAACTCACCCTTGGTGCGCCGGAGTTCGGCCTTGCCGCCGAGGCCCTCGACGACCTCGGTGAGCCGGGCCCACTCGGCGGCGGAGACCGTGCGGTCGGCGGTGACGACCACCTTGTTGGTGGTCGGGTCCGCCACCCAGGCGGTGCCCGGGACGGTCGCGTCCGCCTTGAGCGTCGCGCGGGCGCTCGTCAGTTCGGCGAGGGAGTTCCGGACGAGTCTGGCCCTGGCGCCGGCCGCCTCGACAGTCTTCACGGCGGCCTCGTCGAGCACGTTCACCACGAGGTTCCTGCTCCGCGCGTCGTAGTAGAGGCCGGCCGCGTCGGCGCCGAGGTCGGCGCGGAGCGTCGAGCCGAGCTGTCCGGCCGCGAGGGCGGAGAGCAGCCGGGGCTCGGGGGTGCTCCGGGTTTCGCTGGCGTTCGCAGTCTGGAAGGTGACACCCGCGGCGACGAGAGCGGCGATGCCCGCTCCGGCCATGACGGCCCGTCGCCCGGGTATGCGTCGGTGCTTCAACTCGGGTCCTCCGGTGGGGGGGACGGGGCGGACGGCAGTGGGGGCCGCCCGGCCCGGAAGGCTGGGTTGACGGGCGCCCACTCTTCCGAACCGCACAGGGAGCACACAAGGTCGAACCGTGGACGCGCACAGGGTGAACACCGCGCGCCCTTCCCGCCTTCACCACCTGGGGGCCGGACCGGCGGCCGACTCGGGCCGCGGCGAAATCAGTTCGCATTGCACATACCGTCGGTCCCGGTGGACCCGCGCGGACACGCGGGAGCCCTCGCACGCCGACCGCGTGCGAGGGCTCCCCTGTTGTCGGCCGAAGGCCGCGCGTCCGGGCTAGAAGACGCTGACGCCGTACGCGTTCAGCGCCTCCACCACGGGCTGGAAGAACGTCGTGCCGCCGGAGGTGCAGTTGCCGCTGCCACCGGAGGTCAGGCCGTAGGCCACGCCGTTGCTGCCGTAGAGCGAGCCGCCGGAGTCGCCGCCCTCGGCGCAGACGTTGGTCTGGATCATGCCGTAGACGACGTCGCCGCCACCGTAGTTGACGGTCGCGTTGAGCGCGGTGACCCGTCCGCTGTGGGTGCCGGTGGTCGAGCCGTCGCGGTAGACGGTGGTGCCCACGGACGGGGTGCCCGCACTGGTGATGTCCACCCCGCCGGCGGTGCCCGCCTTGGCGACCGAGGTGTTGGTGTACCGGACGATGCCGTAGTCGTTCGTCGGGAAGCTCGAGCCCGCTGTGGTGCCGAGCGTCGTGGTGTGCGACGAGTTGGACCACCACGTGCCGGCGCCGTCGGTGCAGTGACCGGCCGTCAGGAAGTAGTAGTTGCCCGCGCTGTCGCGGACGTTGAAGCCGAGGGAGCAGCGCCAGCTACTCGCATAGATGGCGTCGCCGCCCTGGATGTACTTCTGGAACTTGCCCTCGGTCCGCTTGATCGTCAGGGCGTCGGCGTTGCCGCCCGCCTGCTGCTTGATCTTCGCGATCTCGGCCTGGGACACCGTGCTGTCGACGGTGACGACGAGCCGGTTGGTCTTGCTGTCGACCGCCCAGGCGGTGCCCGGGACGTCGGCCTTGAGCACCGCGCTGCCGGCGCTCTTGAGTTCGGCGGTGCTGAAGGGGGTGCTGTCCGCGGCGTTCGCGTGGGGGATGGCGACGGCGGCGGCGGCCACGAGACCGGTGGTGACGGCGATCAGCCGGGTGCGTCTCGTGATGCCGTTGGTGGGGGTGGTGCGCTTGATCCTCACGTTTCGTTCCCTCCCAGGGGAAATCGGGGGCCCGCGTGGGGTCGGGGCCCGTGAGGCGCAGTCGAGGGCCACCGGGTGTCCGGATTCCGAACAAGCCATGCCCCTGACAAGCGCTGAGGGGGAGTATTCGGCCGAACGGACGGTCGGCGCAAGGGCGCCTTTCGGCCGTCAGCCCTTGAACCACCTGTGCGCGTCGGGCCCCGGCCGCCCGCCCGGAGCCCCTCCCGCCGTCCGGCACGAAGCGCCTCGGTACAGAGCAACTCGGTTCGTACGCAAGGGCGTCGGCGCCTCGGCACCGACGCCGCGGGCCCCGCTCCCGCCCCTTCGGCCACCCGCACCACGGGATGTCCGGAAGCAACCCCTCCGGACTCCCTCCGGCCCTCCCGCGTACGGACCGACCGGCCGGGCCCGCGCCCCGGCTCGTGCCCTGCGCCGGTACGGCACCGGGGCCCCGGGCGAGAGGGCGGCGGGCGGGACGGTCGCCGGCGTCGGCCGCGCCGGAGGGGTCGTCGGCGGGCCGATCACCGACGGCACCTGCGCCGGGCGCGGTTCAGCAGTCGCAGCCGCAGCCGTCGCAGCAGCAGCCGTCGCCGCACTTCCCGCAGCAGTCACAGCAGTCGCAGCAGTCCGAGCAGTTGTCGCAGTCGCAGCGCTGGCACAGCCCTTCCTTGGGCTCCCGGGTCCACGGGTCCTCGTACGTGCCGCAGCACATCTGGCACGTGCAGGCGAGGCCCGCCCACACCGCGCACCCGGCGAGCAGTCCGCGCCGGTCCCGGTGCGGCGGCCGCGGGGGCGGCGGACCGCCGGGGCCGGACGGGGCGTAGGGGTTGCCCGGCGGCGGCCCGTACTGCTCCGGCGCGTGCGCGTGTCCGCACGAGGCGGTGCCGAAGGCCCGGTCCACAGAGGTGCGCAGTTCGTGCACGAGCAGCACGTGGGCGAGCCCGGCGTCCGTGAACTCGGCGTCGCGCAGCGCCAGCCGGATCCCGTGCACGGCGTCGTCCGCGAGCCGCCGCGCCTCCGTGAGGGAGGTCCCGGTGGCCGTGAGCGGGTTCCAGGCGCCGGACGCGGCGTCGGTCTCCCGGTCCTCCACGGCGTCCAGCAGGTGCGCGAGCCGGCCGAAGAGACGGCCGGCCTCGGCGAGCGGCTCGGCGTTGCCGGGCCGGCCCGCCAGGACCGCGGTGTGGGCGAAGGCCGCGGCGGTGGCCGTCTCGGTCGGCTCGGTGACGGTCAGCAACGGTGTGCCGGGCCCGGCGAGCGCCTCGATGCCGACCTGCCGGTCCACGGCGTCCACCAGGACGGCCGTGTCGAAGCCGACGGCCGAGCCGCCGCGCGCGCCCGCCCGCCCCCAGCCCGTGGCCACCCGGCGCGCGGCCAGGGCGACCGGGCGGCGCGCCAGCAGCCCGTCCCCGTCGGCGACGTGGTCGCGCACCTTGGCGGCGGCCAGCACCAGCGAGACCGCCGCCGCGAGCCGGGCCCCCTCACCCTGCGCGACGGACGCGGAGCGCATACCGCGCAACGGGCAGGGCCCGGCCGTACGCCGCGCGCCCTCGGTCCGTTCGGCCTGAGCCTCCGTCAGGACGGAGACGAGCAGGCCGTCGTAGTTGGTGACGATCCGCGCGAACTGTCCGTGATCGCGCCGCAGGGCGAGGCAGAGCCCGCACAGATGCGCCATCCACTGGGTCGTGAGCCCCTCACCGAGCCGGTGCCGGCACGGTCTGACGATCCCGAACATGTCGATCCCCCGTGATGTGTGTCGATCCCTGCGACGTCGAGCGGCCATGGAGACCGCCGTCGGCCGCCGCATCGTATCGACCGCTCACCACGCGGGAACGGCGCGCCCGGTTCACCCGTCCGCTCCGTCCCTCACCCGTCCGCCGGGAAGAATCATATTTCACTCACAGTCAGCAGCCGTATGAGTCGCGACCCTTGGGGCACTTGGACTCTCGACGGATCGGCTGTGCACCAGTAGCGTCACAAACCCCCCGCGCGGCGTCTATCCACTTGGCGCGACATCCGCATCATGGACGACCATGGGGAATGCGGAAAGCAAGAATGACCGCTGTGAGAGGAGGCGTCCATGGGATCGGTACGCAAGGCGAGTGCCTGGCTTGGCCTCGTCGACGACAACGATGACGAGCGTTACTACGACGACGACTATTCCGAGGGGACCGACCCCGGAGACGCCTGGGTCACCGACCCGCGGGTGAAGGTCGCCACCGACACGGCCCAGGAGAGGGGCCGCCGGATCGGCACCGTGACCCCGGACAGCTTCCGGGACGCGCGGGCGATCGGCGAGCTGTTCCGCGAGGGTGTCCCGGTCATCATGAACCTCACGGCCATGGAGGCCACCGACGCCAAGCGCGTGGTCGACTTCGCGGCCGGGCTGATCTTCGGGCTGCGCGGTTCGATCGAGCGGGTGTCGACCCGGGTGTTCCTGCTCAGCCCCGCCAACACCGAGATCGTCAACGGTGACCCGGCCGCGCGCCGCGCGGACGGCTTCTTCAACCAGAGCTGAGGCAGGGCCGCTCGCCGGCCCTGCCTCCTTTCGGGGTCAGCGGAAGGCGTCCAGTCCGGTGAGCGCCTTGCCCAGCACGAGCTGGTGCATCTCGACGGTGCCCTCGTAGGTCAGCACCGACTCGAGGTTGGTCGCGTGCCGCATGACGGGGTACTCCAGGGAGATCCCGTTGGCCCCGAGGATCGTCCGCGCCGTACGGCAGATCTCGATCGCCTCCCGCACGTTGTTGAGCTTGCCGAAGCTGACCTGTTCGGGACGCAGACGGCCGGCGTCCATGCGCCGCCCCAGGTGGTGGGCGAGCAGGATTCCCTTGTGCAGTTCGACCGCCATGTCGGCGAGTTTGGCCTGGGTGAGCTGGAACCCGCCGATCGGCCGCCCGAACTGCTCCCGCGACTTCGCGTAGTCGACGGCGGCCTCGAAACAGGCCCGTGCCGCCCCCATGGCGCCCCAGACGATCCCGTACCGGGCGTGGGACAGACAGCTGAGCGGGCCCTTGAGCCCGACGACCTCCGGCAGCACGGCGTCGGCGGGCAGCCGTACGTCGTCCAGCACGAGTTCGCTGGTGACGCTGGCCCGCAGGGACCACTTGTGCTTGATCTCGGGCGCGGAGAACCCGGGGGCGTCGGTGGGCACGACGAAGCCCCGGATGCCGTCCTCGGTCTGCGCCCACACCACGGCGACGCCCGCGACCGACCCGTTGGTGATCCACATCTTGCGCCCGTTCAGGACCCAGTCGGAGCCGTCCTTCTTGGCGTGGGTCCGCATGCCGGCGGGGTCCGAACCGTGGTCGGGCTCGGTCAGCCCGAAGCAGCCGATGACCTCACCGGCGGCCATGCGCGGCAGCCAGGCCCGCTTCTGCTCCTCGCTGCCGAACCGGTGGACGGCGTACATGGCGAGGGAGCCCTGGACGGAGACGAGCGAGCGGATCCCGGAGTCGGCGGCCTCCAGCTCCAGGCAGGCCAGCCCGTACTGCACGTTCGTGGCGCCGGCGCACCCGTAGCCCGTGAGGGACATGCCGAGGGCGCCGATCCCGCCCAGTTCCCTCGCCAGTTCCCGGATCCGGGGGAGTTCGCCCTTCTCGTACCACTCGGCGACGTACGGCAGCACCCGGTCCCCGGCCCAGGAGCGCACGGTGTCCCGTACGGCGAGGTCCTCGTCGTCCAGGAGATCGTCGATCCCGAGGGGGTCGGACGGGTCGAAAGGAGGCGGCACAGACCCCACGGGCCCCGAGGACGACGACATGATTCCCTCCGAAACCTGAAAACTAGCACCGCTAGTCACGCGACTCCCCCGACGTTACGACGCCCTGCGAACCCCGTCCAGCCCCCACCCCCGCGACGCGCGTGGCGGACGGGGGCGGCCGACGGCGCCGCACCACCACGGCCGACGCCCGGCCCCGCGGGGACCGCCTCAGGCGGTACGCGGGCGGGAGACCGGCCGGCCGTCAGGCCGAGACCCGCGGCTTCCCGGCCTCCCGGGGCGCGGGCAGCCGCACCGGGGGGGCCTCGCACTGCATCACCCGCGGCAGCCGCAGCGCCATCACCGCGCCCAGCAGCAACAGCCCCGCGCTCACCATCAGCGTCACGTGCAGTCCGTGCACGAAACAGTCCCGCGCCGTCTGCCGCAGGACCTCCCCGGCGGGCCCGCCGAGCCGCCCGGCCACCTCGTACGCCTCGCCCAGCGAGTTCCCCGCCGCGGCCGACGCCGCGGCCGGCACCCCCGGCACCGACGACAGCCCCGGCGCGTAGGCCGCGTTCATCACGCTGCCCAGCAGCGCGATCCCGATCCCGGCGCCCAGCTGGTACGACGTCTCGCCGATCGCCGCCGCCCCGCCCGCCTGCTCCGGCGGCGCCTCGCTCAGCATCGACTCGTACGCCCCGAACAGCGTCGTCTCCAGCCCGAACCCGAGCAGCAGGAAGCCGACCAGCAGCAGCGCCGGATTGTCCGCCCCGCCCATCGCGGTCAGGGTGACGACCGCCGCGGCGGTGAGGCAGAACCCGGCGCACACCATCCGCCGCGGCCCGAACCGCCGCAGCAGCCGCGCCCCGGCGAGCCCCGCGGCCATCGCCGCGAAGGTCAGGGGCAGCAGCCGCAGCCCCGTCTCCAGCGGGGACAGGTCCAGCACCAGCTGGAGGTACTGCGCCGCGATCAGTTCCAGACCCACCAGCGCCAGCATCGCCAGCACGATGCACCCCACCGCCGTGCCGAACGCGGGCCGCGCGAACATGCGCAGGTCCACCAGCGGATGCGCGCGCCGCCGCTGACGCCGTACGAACAGCACGATCAGCAGCGCGCCCACGGCCAGCGGCACCAGGGTGAGCGGACCCAGTTCGCCGCTGCCCAGCCGCTTCACGCCCAGGACGGCGCCGAACAGTCCGGCGGCGGCCGTCAGCGCGCCCACGACGTCCCACGGCCCCTCCCCGGCGCCCTTGGACTCGGGCAGCAGCAGCCGGCCCACCGGCAGGCTGACCAGCATCAGGGGGATGTTGACGAGGAAGACCGAGCCCCACCAGAAGTGTTCCAGCAGGAAGCCGCCGAGCAGCGGTCCGACCGCCGCGCCGACCGCGGCCACGGCGCTCCAGATGCCGATGGCGAGCGCCCGCTCCCGCCGGTCGGGGAAGACCTGGCGCAGGATGGACAGCGTCGCGGGCATGATCATCGCGCCGCCGACGCCCAGCAGGGCCCGCGCGAGGACGAGCACCTCCGCGCTTCCGGCGAACGCCGCGAGCGCGGAGGCCACGCCGAACAGCGCGTAACCGAGCAGCAGCACCCGTCTGCGGCCGATCCTGTCGCCGAGCGTGCCGAACAGGATCAGCAGCGAGGCGCAGACCAGGGGATAGGTGTCGACGATCCAGAGCAGTTCGATCGCGCCGGGCCGGAGGTCCTCGGTGACGGCGGGCACCGCCACGTGCAGCACGGTCGCATCGACGGCGACCAGGAGCAGGCTGACGCACAGCACCACCAGCACGACCCAGCGGTCGGCACCGGCCCCGGCCGCCCGACGGCGCCACCGAACGGCGGCCGTGGTCGTCCCGGACATGAACGTACCTCCCAGAGTTTCCTCGGTCCGGCGGGCTCGCGGGGTGGGGACTCCCCGGGGCTCGGCCGGAGAGGAGCGGTGGTCTCCGGCCCGCGCAACGAACGACGAGTGACACGCAGCGTACGCGAGTTCGCGCGTCGGCCACGTGGCGGACCTCTCACAGTTCCCCGCCGAACATGTGGCGTGCGCCACTCCCCTCACGGCCCGTCGCACCCCGGCGCACCCTCTGTTTCCGGGCGCCGCCGATAATCGCCCCGTGACCGATCTCGAGACCCGGGTGGCGCCGCCCGGCCCCCCGACCCTGCGCCGGGCGGCCCCCGCTCTCCTGGGGTACGCGGCCGTGCGCGCGCTGGGGCTGCTCACCCTGGCGGTGTGGAGCGCCGCGCGGGACAAGAGCGCGTACACCTTGCTGACGGCCCGCTGGGACTCCTTGTGGTACACCCGGGTCGCCGAACTGGGGTACGGCTACGAGGTGCGCCTGCCCAACGGCGACGTCCACTCCAACCTCGCCTTCTTCCCGCTGCTGCCGTGGCTGGAGCGGCTGGTCGCGGAGCTGACACCGCTGTCGTACGCCGACGCCGGTTTCGTCGTCTCCCTGATCTCCTCGCTCGCCGCGGCCTGGGGGATCTTCGCGGTCGCCGACCGTCTGTACGGGCGCCGGGCCGGGGTGTGCGCGGTGCTGCTGTGGGCGGTGCTGCCGGTCGGGATCGTGCAGTCGATGGCGTACAGCGAGTCGTTGTTCACCGCGCTGGCCGCCTGGTCGCTGTACGCGGTCCTCACCGGCCGCTGGGTGACCGCTGGCCTGCTGGCGTCGCTCGCCGGGCTGACCCGCCCGGTGGGGATCGCCGTGGTGGCGGCGGTGTGGGCGGCGGGCGTGGTCTCGTTCGTGCGAGAGCGGAGCGCGATGGACGCGCCGGGCGCGCGCACCGCCCCGCGCGCCCTGGGTCTTCTCCTCGCGCCCCTGGGCGCCGCCGGCTACGTCCTCTGGGTCGGCCACCGCACCGGGCGGGGGCCGCTCGGCTATCTCGACGTCCAGGCGGGCTGGCGCAACGGCTTCGACGGCGGTCACGCCTTCGCCCGGTTCGTCATCGCCAAGTTCACGTCGATCCCCTCGGCCTTCGCCGGTCTCGCCCTGGTCGTCGGCGTCGCCCTGCTGATCCGGCTCTACGTCGCCTGCGTACGCGGACGCCAGCCCCTCCCCCTGCTGGTCCACACGGGGATCGTCCTCGCGCTCGCGCTGTGCGCCTCCGGCTACTTCGGCTCCAAGCCGCGTCTGCTGCTGCCCGCCTTCCCGTTGCTGTTCCCCCTCGCCACGGCCCTCGCGCGGCTGCGGCCCTGGCGATCGGCCCTGGTCGTCGGCGGTGTCGCGGCGGCGTCGGCCGTGTACGGCGCGTGGTGGCTGAACGGCTCCGGTCCGCCCTGAGCCGTCCCGCCGGGCGGATGAGCGAACGGAGAATGGCGGCAGTGCATTCGGTGAACGCATTCATAAGTAAGTCAAAACCATCCCCCAGAATGATCAAAAGAATTGCGGGGAACGCGGTGCGGGGATTGCGGATTCCAGCGGAATATTCGCCCTCCTGAGAGCAATCCCACATCACATCGTCATCACAAAGCCGTGGGTTCGGCAGGTAACTGCGCTCACTCGCTGTAACGTCGATTGGGTGCGTACCGAACGAAACCTCACCCGTCTGGACCGGGTGTTCGCAAGGCTCGACCGTGAGCCGGAACGACCGGCCCACATCGATGTGCCGCAGATGAGCAGGCACCGGGTCGCGCTGTTCTCGGCGACCCTGGCCTTCTACCTGGCCATCGTGTGGCTCGTGGTGACCACCTCGTGGCTGGTCCGCCTCGACTGGCAGGTCATGTTCTTCCGGCCGTACCAGCAGTGGTCGGAGATCCACTGGTTCGTGGACTACTACGTGGTCCTCGGCCAGCGCGGACCCACCGCCGTCATGGTCTGCGCCTGGCTCGGCTGGAGATCCTGGCGCCAGCACACCCTGCGGCCCCTGCTCACGCTCGGCACGTCGCTGCTGCTGCTGAACATCACCGTCGGTGCCGCCAAGATCGGCATGGGCCGCCTCGGGCCGCACTACGCCACCGCCATCGGCTCGAACGAGATGGGCCTGGGCGGCGATATATTTCCCAGCGGCCACACCGCCAACGCGGTCGTGACCTGGGGAATCCTGGCCTATCTGGCCTCCACGCCACGAGCCCGCCGCTGGCTGTCCGCGCTCTCCGCGGTGACCTCGCTCGGCGTCGGCCTGGCCACGGTCTACCTCGGCACGCACTGGCTGAGCGACGTGGTCCTCGGCTGGGCCGCCGGCCTGCTGATCCTGCTGGCGCTGCCCGCGTTCGAGCCGCTGATCGCCCGCACCGAGGCCTGGATCTTCACTCTGCGTGACCGCCTGCGCGACCGCCGCGCGGCGACGGCGCCCGTCCCGACGCCGGTACCGGTGGCCGTGCCGCTCACGCAGCGCGCCACGGCCGGCCGGCCGGAGGAGACCACCGCGGGCCGCGAGGCGGCGGCCCGTCCGCCCAGGGCACCGGTCTACCTCGCCCCCGGCCCGCACACGACCCGCGCGGAGCGCGCCCCGGTCACCCCGACCGGCAGCCGCCGCCCGCCGCACGCGGACCGGCTTCCGCACGGTTCGGCCAACCCGGCCGCCCGACCCTGACCGGCGGCTGACCTGCTGCGCGGGGCCCACCGGTACGCACCCACCGGGCCCCGCGCCTCATCCCTTCCAGGCCCGTGTCACCCGGCCCTCGCTCACCTCGAAATTCAGCCGGCCCGCGCGGTACTCCATGGTGATGATCGTTCCGGGTGCCAGCGAACGCACCGTCGGCCACCCTCGCTCACGGGCGAGCCGCTCGGCCCGGCCGCTCTCGAGGCCGACGTATCCGTCCGGACTGTCCTGGGGCTCCGCTGGCGGAGTGGGAATCGGTGCCATACCCGCAACGCTAGGCCGGGGCCGCCGTTCCGGGAACCCCGAACGGGAGATGTGGATCACTACGGTCACACTTCTGTCACAGCATCACGACACGGGTTTCCGTACGAATCCATCACCCGAACGGGCGGTTTCGCAAGCCTTCCGCACCTATTCGACCGCCATTTCCGCGTGTCGCACCGGCTCCTTCCCGCACCCGGCGGAAAGTTCCCGGAGAACCGTTCCCGGATCCCGTTTTCTCTCGATTCCGCGGGGCCCCGCGAGCGGCGGATCCTCATAGGAAATACACGGCTCCCCCACACATCCTCCGTACGTCCTCCGTCGGGCGCGTGACGGCGCGAGCATCATGACGGCAGCCCGCGGGCACCCGTGCGGCGCGAGCGGGGCGGGACCCGGGACGCGACGAGCGAAGGGGCGAGCGAGCAATGGGGACGGAGACCGCGCCGGCGACGGCGCGCACCGCGGGCGGGAGGCGGGGCCGGGTGGTCGTCGACTGGCTGACCACCACCGACCACAAGAGGATCGGGCACCTCTACCTGATCACGTCGTTCGCGTTCTTCCTGATCGGCGGGGTCATGGCGCTGATCATGCGGGCCGAACTGGCCCGCCCGGGTCTGCAGATCGTGGACAACCAGCAGTTCAACCAGTTGTTCACCCTGCACGGCACGATCATGCTGCTGCTGTTCGCGACCCCGTCCTTCGCGGGCTTCGCCAACGAGCTGATGCCGCTCCAGATCGGCGCCCCCGACGTCGCCTTCCCCCGGCTGAACATGCTGTCGTACTGGCTGTTCCTGTTCGGCGGGGTGATCGTGCTCGGCTCGCTGCTGGTACCGGAGGGCCCGGCCGCCTTCGGCTGGTTCGCCTACGCGCCGCTCAACAACGCGACGCACTCCCCCGGCCTCGGCCCCGACCTGTGGATCATGGGGCTGGCGCTGGCCGGCTTCGGCACGATCCTCGGCGCGGTCAACTTCATCACCACCATCATCGGGATGCGCGCGCCCGGCATGACCATGTTCCGGATGCCGATCTTCACCTGGAACACGCTGTTCACGTCGATCCTGATCCTGCTGGCGTTCCCGGTGCTGGCGGCGGCCCTGCTGGTGCTCGAGGCGGACCGGCGGTTCGGCTCCCAGGTCTTCGAGGCGGCCAACGGCGGCGCGCTGCTGTGGCAGCACCTCTTCTGGTTCTTCGGGCACCCCGAGGTGTACATCATCGCGCTGCCGTTCTTCGGGATCATCACCGAGATCATCCCGGTCTTCAGTCGCAAGCCGATCTTCGGCTACCTGACCCTGGTCGGCGCGACGATGGCGATCACCGGGCTGTCGGTGGTCGTCTGGGCCCACCACATGTTCGCCACCGGCGCGGTGCTGCTGCCTTTCTTCTCGTTGCTGTCGTTCCTGATCGCGGTGCCGACGGGCGTGAAGTTCTTCAACTGGACCGGCACCATGCTGAAGGGCTCGCTCTCCTTCGAGACGCCGATGCTGTGGGCGACGGGCTTCCTGGTGACGTTCCTGTTCGGCGGTCTGACCGGGGTGATCCTGGCTTCGCCGCCCATGGACTTCCACGTCACCGACTCGTACTTCGTGGTGGCGCACTTCCACTACGTCGTCTTCGGCACGGTGGTCTTCGCGGTCTTCGCCGGATTCTTCTTCTGGTGGCCGAAGTTCACGGGCAAACTGCTCGACGAGCGGCTCGGCAAGATCCAGTTCTGGACGCTGTTCACCGGCTTCCACACCACGTTCCTGGTCCAGCACTGGCTGGGCGCCGAGGGCATGCCGCGCCGCTACCCGGACTACCTGGCAGCGGACGGCTTCACCGCCCTCAACACGGTCTCCACGATCGGCGCTTTCCTGCTCGGCCTGTCGACGCTGCCGTTCCTCCTCAACGTCTGGAAGACCGCCCGGTACGGCGAGAAGGTCGAGGTCGACGACCCCTGGGGCTTCGGCCGCTCCCTGGAGTGGGCGACCTCCTGCCCGCCGCCCCGGCACAACTTCACCACGCTGCCCCGGATCCGCTCGGAGTCCCCGGCGTTCGACCTGCGCCACCCCGAGTACGCGGCGCAGATCCCGCAGCCGGAGCCGAAGAAGCACCAGGCGGGCTCGTGAACGCGGCCCCGTGGGCCCGTCCGGCGTGCACACCGGGCGGGGCCACGGGGCCGGGCGCTGTCAGAAGTTCAGCCGCAGACCGGGCACGATCAGGTCGGGATTCCCGCCGATGGCCGTCTTGTTCGCGGTGTAGACCTGTTGCCAGGTGGTTCCCCGGCGCGCGGCGATCGTGCTGAGCGTGTCGCCGGCGCGGACGGTGTAGTCGCCGTCGCCGCGGGAGGACGTACCGCGGGAGCCGTGGCCGGGAGAACGTCCGGCGGCGTCGGCCGCCTTCGAGGAGCCTCCCGTGGACGAACCGTTCTTCGTCACGTTCTTCGACGACTTCTTCGACGACCCGTCGGTGGACGAGCCGCCCTGCGCGGGGCCGCTCGCGGCCGTGGGGGCGCCGCCGGAGGCCCCGGCGCGCGTGGAGCAGGTCGGCCACGCGCCCCATCCCTGGGAGCGCTGGACCTTGCCGGCGACGGCGATCTGCTGCTCCCTGGTGGCCTGGTCGGCGGTCGGCGCGTAGGCCGTGCCACCGTAGGCGCGCCAGGTGGAGGCGGAGAACTGGAGTCCTCCGTAGTAGCCGTTGCCGGTGTTGATGTGCCAGTTGCCGCCGCTCTCGCACCGGGCGATGCGGTCCCACACTCCGGCGTCCGCCGCGGCGGCGTCGCCGCCCGCGGCCAGCAGTCCCAGGGGGGCGAGAAGCGCCGCCCCGGCGAGGACCGCCGTCGTACGCGCCTTGGCGGCGCGAGCGTCGACGCGGGTGTCATCGGCACATTCGGACATGAGGATCCCTCTCTACGAACCCGGGTCTCCCCCCGAGCGGAGCGCGCCGTCCGCGCGGGAACGCGGTCGTCGTGCTCCGCCCCGTCCGCCGGCGGTGGTGCTGCGCGATGTCTGGCTCTGCGCGGCCGGCGGACGTACCCGGGCGGTGCTCGCTGCACACGGCCGAGCAATCTAGGGAATCCGACGGCCCGTCATCAATCAACACGCCGTCCCCGCAGGCCAGTTGGGCGTTACCGTCGGTATCGGCGAAATCAGGACACCTACTTCATTGCCTGATTTCCGGATTTGTCGACCGGTGCCGCGCCCCGCCTGTGTCCCACCTCACGCATTCAACTTCCGTGACGCTCTCGTTACTTGACGATGAGTGGCCGGTTCCGCGCGGATCGTGACCGTGCGCGCAGGCCGGTTCGATTCCCTTCGCCCCGCAGCGTGACCCCCGCCACAGCTCGCCCGTTGTCTCTGCATGAGCCGGGGAGCCACCCGGCCCGCCCACGCACCGCATCCGAGGGAGTCACCCGTGCCGCGCATGCTCGACGTCAGCGACGAGGTACGTGCCGAGATCGGCGCCGAAGAAGCCGACCGACTGATCGCCGGAGAGAACACCCCGGGCAGTTACGACTGCACGTCCTGCCGCACCCCGGGCGACTCCGAGTACGAGCGCACCAGCACCGTCCTGTTCATCGGGGACGAGACCGCCGTTCTCGCCTTCGCCCACGCCACCTGCCTGCCCTCGCAGATCGTCCAGGTCACCGAGGAGCAGCTCCAGGGCGCCGTCCGCTCCATCAGCGGCGACACCGCCGACCCGGACCACGGCAAGGTCGTGCCCGAGCAGGCCGTGCTCGGCGTGACCAGCGGACTCGTCCTGATCGCCGGGGAGTTGCACCCGGCCCTGGTCGTCGAGCCGACCGCGCCCGTCGTGCGGCCCGGCGCCACCGACATCGGCGACGACTTCCTGCCGCTCCTCATCGAACAGGGCTTCATGCCGCTGTCCGAGCTGTCCGAGGCGCCGCCCGTGCGGCACGGCTGGTCGGTGCTGCTGGCGATGGGGCAGCTGCACGCGGTGCTCCAGCCCTCGGTCAACGGCGGTCAGCAGGTGGCCTGGTGGCAGGCCCACCAGCCGTTGCAGGTGACGGAGGGCTGGCGGGCCGCCGCCAACAAGCACCAGCAGGTGCTGATGTTCGCGGCGCCGGTGGGGTCGATCGGCCGCCAGCCCCGGGAGGACCTGCTGCGGGACGCGCTGGACAAGGCCGCCGCGAACGGCCAGCTGGTCGGGGCGGCGCTGCCCCTCGCCGGAACCTGAGCCCGCGGGGCGCGGACGCGGGCCGCACCCCGCGCCTCCCGAAGACCGGTCACCGGCCGCATCCCCCGACCCCACACGTCGTTTGGACATACGTGCACACCTACGACGTTCCCCACCGCCAGCCCTACCCGATCCCGTCCGCGCGACCGGCCCAGGACTCCCAGGGCGGCCCCTCGGCCACGCCGATCTACGACGCGCTCTACGCCGAGTACGTCAAGTCGTTCCGCTCGCTGCCCGGTGACCGCAGCGGTGAGGACGATCTGGGGTTCACCGCCTTCGGGAACATGCCGCACGGCACGGGGTCGTACGCGGTGCCGCGGCCGGGGTCGTTCAGCAGCTCGTACAGCGCCTACAGCGCGGGCGCGCAGAGCGCACGGCTCGGGCAGCCGTCGCAGTCACCGGCACCGCCCCCGTCGCAGGAGCCGGGGCAGAGGCAGGAACAGCGACAGGAGCAGGAGCAGCAGCAGTCCCGGGCGCCGCAGTGGCAGCGGATCGGCCCGCTCGGGCAGACCGGCCGGCCGCCCACGACGACCGGGACGCACCGCGTCCCGGCGGCACTCCCCCCGGCACCCCGGCGGGGCGTCTGAGGCCCGCGGCGGACACGGCACGGCCGGAGGGCGGCACCCACCACGGGTGCCGCCCTCCGGCCGTGCCGTCAGGTCACTTCTTCTTGCCGCGCTTCTCGCGCACCCGCACCGAGATGTGGATCGGCGTGCCCTCGAAGCCGAACTCCTCGCGCAGCCGGCGCTCGACGAAGCGCCGGTAGCCCGCCTCGATGAAGCCGGAGGCGAACAGCACGAACCGCGGCGGCTTGGTGCCCGCCTGCGTGCCGAAGAGGATACGCGGCTGCTTGCCGCCCCGGATCGGGTGCGGGTGAGCGGCGACCAGCTCGCCGAGGAAGGCGTTCAGCCGGCCGGTCGGGACGCGCGTCTCCCAGCCCGCGAGGGCGGTCTCGATCGCCGGGACCAGCTTCTCCATGTGCCGTCCGGTGCGCGCCGAGACGTTCACCCGCGGTGCCCACGCCACCTGGGCCAGCTCGGTCTCGATCTCCCGCTCCAGGTAGTAGCGGCGCTCCTCGTCGAGGGTGTCCCACTTGTTGTAGGCGAGGACGATCGCGCGGCCCGCCTCCACCGCCGTGGTGACGATCCGCTGGTCCTGCACGGAGATCGACTCGGAGACGTCGATCAGGATGACCGCCACCTCGGCCTTCTCCACCGCGGCCGCCGTGCGCAGCGAGGCGTAGTAGTCGGCGCCCTGCTGGAGGTGGACCCGCTTGCGGATACCGGCGGTGTCGACGAACTTCCAGGTGACACCGCCCAGTTCGATCAGCTCGTCGACCGGGTCACGGGTGGTGCCGGCCAGCTCGTTGACGACGACGCGCTCCTCGCCGGCCACCTTGTTCAGCAGCGAGGACTTGCCGACGTTCGGGCGGCCGATGAGGGCGATGCGGCGCGGGCCGCCGACCGCCGTGCCGAAGGTCTGCGCGGGCGCCTCCGGCAGCGCCTCCAGGACCGCGTCCAGCATGTCGCCGGTGCCGCGGCCGTGCAGCGCGGAGACGGGGTGCGGCTCGCCGAGGCCCAGGGACCACAGGGAGGCGGCGTCCGCCTCACCGCTCAGGCCGTCCACCTTGTTGGCGGCGAGCACGACGGGCTTGCCGGCCTTGCGCAGCAGCCGTACGACCGCCTCGTCGGTGTCCGTGGCGCCGACCTTGGCGTCGACGACGAACACGACGGCGTCGGCGGCCTCGATCGCGTACTCGGCCTGCGCGGCCACGGAGGCGTCGATGCCGAGGACGTCCTGCTCCCAGCCGCCGGTGTCGACGACCTTGAAGCGGCGGCCCGCCCACTCGGCCTCGTAGGTGACCCGGTCGCGGGTGACGCCCGGCTTGTCCTCGACGACCGCCTCGCGCCGCCCGATGATCCGGTTGACGAGGGTCGACTTGCCGACGTTCGGGCGGCCGACGACCGCGAGGACGGGCAGCGGCCCGTGCCCGGCGGCCTCGATCGCTCCCTCGACGTCCTCGGCGTCGAAGCCCTCGATCGCGGCGAGCTCCATGAACTCCGCGTACTCGGCGTCGCCGAGCGCCCCGTGATCGTGCTCGAAGGAGTCCGAGCCGTCGGGCTGGATGTGGTCGTTCATGAAGTCCGTACCTCTGCGTTCATTCGTGGTGATCGGTGGAGCACCCGTTTTCGGCGGTTTGATCCACTACTCAGTGTCGCCCAGCGTCCGCCCGGACGCCCGGCGTTTTCGTACCTCTTCGTACCGTCGCGCCGCTACGCGTCGCGCCGCCGTCCGTCGTCCGCCGGGCGGCCGGTGAGCCGTCTGGCGTGTTCCAGGTGAGCCGCCAGTTGCTTCTGGATGCGCTCGGTGGCCTCGTCCAGCGCCTTGCGGGTGCGCCGCCCGCTGCCGTCGCCCGCCTCGAACGGGTCGCCGAAGACGACGTCGACGCGGGAACGCAGCGGGGGCAGCGCCTTGAACAACCGTCCGCGCCGCTCGGTGCTTCCCAGGACGGCCACGGGGACGATCGCCGCCCCGCTGCGCACCGCGAAGTAGGCGAGCCCCGCGCGCAGGGAGGCGAAGTCGCCCTCGCCCCGCGTGCCCTCCGGGAAGATCCCGAGGACGCCGCCGGCCTCCAGCACGCCCAGCGCGCGGGTGATGGCCTTGCGGTCGGTGGTGTCCCGGTCGACCTTGAGCTGACCGATGCCGGTCAGGAACGGGTCGAGGGGGCCGACGAACGCTTCCTTCTTGATCAGGAAGTGCGTCGGCCGGGGGGCCACGCCCATGACCATCGGCCCGTCGATGTTGTGGGAGTGGTTGACGGCGAAGATCACGGGGCCGGTCGCCGGAACCTTCCAGGCGCCCAGCACCCGCGGCTTCCACAGCCCGAACATCAGGCCGACGCCGATGCGCCGCCCGACCTCCGCCCCTCTCTCCGAGGGCAGCTCGCTCACCTCGCCGCCCGCTTCTCCCCGACGAGGGTGACCACGCACTCGATGACCTGGGCCAGCGTCAGCTCCGTGGTGTCCACCTCGACGGCGTCGTCCGCCTTGGCGAGCGGGGAGGTCTTGCGGGAGGAGTCGGCCGCGTCCCGCTTGATCAGCGCCTCGCGGGTGCTGTGCACGTCCGCGCCCTTCAGCTCGCCGCTGCGGCGGGCGGCGCGGGCCTCCGGCGAGGCGGTGAGGAAGATCTTCAGGTCGGCGTCGGGCAGCACGGTCGTCCCGATGTCCCGTCCCTCGACGACGATGCCCCGCTCGGCGGAGGCCGCCAGCGACCGCTGCAGCTCGGTGATCCGCGACCGCACCTCGGGTACGGCGCTCACCGCGCTGACCTTGGAGGTGACCTCCTGGGTGCGGATCGGGCCGGCCACGTCGACGCCGTCGACCGTGATCGTCGGGTCGGCCGGGTCGGTGCCGGAGACGATCTCGGGCTTGCCGGCGACGGCGGCGATCGCCGTGGGGTCCTCGATGTCGATCCCGTTGCTGACCATCCACCACGTGATCGCCCGGTACTGGGCGCCGGTGTCCAGGTAGCTCAGCCCGAGCTGGGCGGCCACGGCCTTGGACGTGCTCGACTTGCCCGTGCCGGAGGGACCGTCGATGGCGACAATCACGGGCTGGGCGGCGCCGTTTTCCACGGGAGGACACCTTCCTGGTGCGAGGCGGTGGGCTGCGGGACGACAACGTGCCCCGCACAAGGTTACTGGCTGCGGGTCACTCGTCCGGCCGACGGCCGCGGAGGGGGCCGGACCGGCACGGTTTCCCGGCGCGGGCCGGGCCCCCGGACGCCGGGTGCCTACTGCCGCAGCGCCCAGCCCCGCTCCCGCAGCGCGGCGCTCAGCACGGTCACCGCCTTGGGCTCCACCATCAGCTGCACCAGGCCGGCCTGCTGCCCCGTCGCGTGCTCGATGCGCACGTCCTCGATGTTGACCCCGGCCCGGTCGGCGTCGGCGAAGATCCGGGCCAGCTGCCCCGGCTGGTCGTCGATGAACACCGCCACGACCTCGTACGCCCGCGGAGCGGACCCGTGCTTGCCGGGGACCCGGACCTGACCGGCGTTGCCCCGCCGCAGGACGTCCTCGACGCCGCCGGCGCCGGCGCGCCGCTCGTCCTCGTCGGAGGACTGCAGGGCGCGCAGCGCCCGGACCGTCTCGTCGAGGTCGGCGGCGACGTCACCGAGCAGGTCGGCGACCGGTCCGGGGTTCGCGGAGAGGATGTCGATCCACATCCGGGGGTCGGAGCCGGCGATCCGGGTCACGTCCCGGATGCCCTGCCCGCACAGCCGTACGGCGGCCTCCTCGGCGTTCTGCAGGCGGGCGGCGACCATGCTGGAGACCAGGTGGGGCATGTGCGAGACGAGCGCCACGGCCCGGTCGTGGGCGTCGGCGTCCATCACCACGGGGACGGCCCGGCAGTGCGAGACCAGCTCCAGGGCGAGGTTCAGCACCTCGGTGTCGGTGTCGCGGGTCGGCGTCAGCACCCAGGGGCGGCCCTCGAAGAGGTCGGCGGTCGCGGCCAGCGGGCCGGACTTCTCGCGGCCCGACATGGGGTGGGTGCCGAGGTAGGCCGACAGGTCGAGGCCGAGCGCCTCCAGTTCCCGGCGCGGCCCGCCCTTGACGCTGGCGACGTCGAGGTAGCCGCGGGCCGCGCCCCGGCGCATGGCGTCGGCGAGCACGGCGGCCACGTGGGCGGGCGGGGCGGCGACGATGGCGATGTCGACCGGGTCCCGGGGGGCGTCGTCGGTGCCGGCGCCGAGCGCCGCCGCCGTACGGGCCTGCTCGGGGTCGTGGTCCTCCAGGTGGACGACGACGCCGCGCTGGGCGAGGGCGAGGGCCGCGGAGGTGCCGATGAGTCCGGTGCCGATGACGAGCGCGGTCCTCACTGGGCGATGTCCTTGCGCAGGGCGGCCGCGGCGCCGAGGTAGACGTGGTTGATCCCGGAGCGGGGCCGGTCCGACTCGATGTGCGCGAGGACGCGGACGACCCTCGGCATGGCGCCCCGGACGTCGAGTTCCTGGGCGCAGATCAGCGGTACGTCGACGATGCCCAGCTTGCGCGCGGCGGCGGCCGGGAAGTCGCTGTGCAGGTCGGGGGTGGCCGTGAACCAGATGCTGATCAGGTCGTCGGGGGCGAGGGCGTTCCGCTCCATGACGGCGGTGAGCAGGGCCCCGACCCGCTCGTCCATGTGCCCGGCCTCGTCCCTGTCCAGCTGGACGGCCCCCCGGACCGCTCGTACCGCCACGGCGCTGCTCCTCGCTCACGTAGGTCACGGCTCTTCGCCGCCCAGCGTAGTCAGCGCGGGGCGGCCCGGAGCACGGCGCCCGCCCGCTGAGACGGGCCCCGTGCGAGCAGCCGGCCCCACGGGCCCGGGTCGCGCCCCCGGTGCCGCCCTGTCCCCTCGCGGCGGGCACGGCGGCGCGAGGTGAGCGGGAGCAGTGGCCGGTGGTCAGTGGTCCCACAGCGCCCCGAGGGTGACCAGCTCGCTCCGGTGCTCGATCCGGTCCGCCCACTCCGTCGGCCAGGCGTCGGCCCCGGCGTACGCGCCCGCGAAGGCACCGGCCAGACAGGCGATGGAGTCGGAGTCGCCGGCGGAGCAGGCGGCCCGGCGCAGTGCGGTGACCGGCGCGTCGGGGAAGAGCAGGAAGCACAGCAGCCCGGTCGCCAGCGCCTCCTCGGCGATCCAGCCCTCCCCGGTGGCCAGGCACGGGTCGGTCTCCGGCGAGGGGCTGCGCAGGGCGTCCTGGAGCCGCTCCAGGACGCCCAGGCAGTCGTCCCAGCCGCGCGCGATGAAGTGCTCCGGGGTCGGGTCCTGGGAGCGGGTCCACAGGTCGCCGAGCCAGCGGTGGTGGTAGCGGGTGCGGTTGTCGAGCGCGTAGGACCGCAGCAGTCCGACGAGGCCCGTCGGTTCGGCGCCGTCCGCGAGCAGCCGTACGGCGTGGGCGGTGAGGTCGGAGGCGGCGAGCGCGGTGGGGTGACCGTGGGTGAGGCCGGACTGGAGCTGCGCGGCACCGGCCCGCTGCTCGTCGCTGAGGCCGGGGGCGAGGCCGAGGGGCGCGACGCGCATGTTGGCGCCGCAGCCCTTGGAGCCGATCTGGGCGGCGTCCTGCCACGGGCGCCCCTCGTCCTCCAGCAGGCCGCAGGCGGTCAGGCAGGTCCGGCCGGGGGCGCGGTTGTTCTCGGGCGAGCGGTACCAGGCCACGAACTCCCCGCGCAGCGGCCGCTCCAGCCCGGGCGGCTCGAGCGGCCCGCGGTCCATGGCCGTGCGCAGGGCCCGGGCGACGGCCAGCGTCATCTGCGTGTCGTCGGAGACGAAGGCCCGCCCCGGCAGCTCCATCTGCCGCCACGGCCCGCATTTGGCGAGGATGGAGGGGACGTCGTTGAACTCGGTCGGAAAGCCGAGTGCGTCCCCCAGCGCGAGGCCCAGCAGGGCCCCCGTCGCGGCGCGCTTCCTGACGGTCGTGGTGGTCATGCGGAACGTCCTTCCCGGGGCGGTCGCAGCAGGGGCGGGTGGAGGGTGGTGGCGGTGCCCGCGCGGTAGAGGGCGGCCGGTTTGCCGCGGCCGCCGGTCAGCCGCGCGGGGCCGCCGGGAACGGGGTCGACGAAGCCGGGGGTGGCGAGGACCTTGCGACGGAAGTTGGGCCGGTCCAGGCCGGTTCCCCAGACCGTCTCGTAGACCTGCTGGAGCTCGCCGAGGGTGAACTCGGGCGGGCAGAAGGCGGTCGCGAGACAGGTGTACTCGAGCTTGGCGCCGACCCGTTCGTGGGCGTCGGCCAGGATCCGGTCGTGGTCGAAGGCGAGCGGCGGGGCGTCGTCGTAGGGCCGCCAGCGGGCCTGGGCCGCGTCGCCGCCGCCGCGTGGTTCGGGGGCGTCGGGCAGCAGGGCGGCGAAGGCGACGGAGACGACCCGCATGCGGGGGTCGCGGTCGGGCTCGCTGTAGGTGCGCAGCTGTTCCAGGTGGAGGCCGGAGACGTCGGCGAGGCCGGTCTCCTCGGCGAGTTCGCGCCGGGCGGCGGCCTCGGCGGACTCGTCCGGCAGCACGAACCCGCCGGGCAGCGCCCAGCGGCCGAGGTACGGCTCCTGTCCGCGCTCGACGAGCAGCACGTGCAGGGCGCCCGCGCGCAGGGTGAGGACGGCGAGGTCCACGGTGACGGCGAAGGGCTCGAAGGCGTGCTTGTCGTAGTCCCGCATCCACCCACCCCCTTTTAATAGTCGCACCGACCATAAACCTGACCGGTGCCCGGGCACAAGAAAGCGGCCGGTCCCGGAAATCCGGAACCGGCCGCTCCAACGGGCCGCCCTACAGGTCGACTTCCTTCATCAGCATGCCGACCTCGGTGTTGGACAGCCGGCGCAGCCAGCCCGACTTCTGGTCGCCCAGGGTGATCGGGCCGAAGGCCGTGCGGACCAGCTTGTCGACCGGGAACCCGGCCTCCGCGAGCATCCGGCGCACGATGTGCTTACGGCCCTCGTGGAGGGTGACCTCGACGAGGTAGTTCTTGCCGGTCTGCTCGACGACCCGGAAGTGGTCCGCCTTCGCGTACCCGTCCTCCAGCTGGATGCCGTCCTTGAGCCGCTTGCCCAGGTCGCGCGGGATCGGGCCCACGATGTGCGCGAGGTAGACCTTCTTCACGCCGTACTTCGGGTGCGTCAGGCGGTGTGCCAGCTCACCGTGGTTGGTGAGCAGGATGACGCCCTCGGTCTCGGTGTCGAGCCGCCCGACGTGGAACAGGCGGGTCTCACGGTTGGTGACGTAGTCGCCGAGGCACTGCCGGCCCTCGTTGTCCTCCATCGTCGAGACCACGCCGGCGGGCTTGTTGAGCGAGAAGAACTGGTACGACTGCGTCGCCACGGTCAGTCCGTCGACCTTGACCTCGTCCTTCTCCGGGTCGACCCGCTTGCCCTGCTCCAGGACGATCTCGCCGTTGACCTCGACCCGCGCCTGCTCGATCAGCTCCTCGCAGGCCCGCCGGGAGCCGTAGCCCGCGCGCGCGAGGATCTTCTGGAGCCGCTCGCCCTCCTGCTCGGCGCCCGGGAAGGTCTTGGGCAGCTTGACGTCCTTCTTGGCCGCGTACCGTTCGCGGTTGCGCTCCTCGGCCCGCGTCTCGTACTCGCGCGAGGTCGCCGGAGCCGACGGCCCGCGCTGCTGGGGCTTCTTCGGACCGCCCTTGGCGCCGCCGCGGGCCGCGCCCCCGCGGCCCGCCTTCGGGCCCTCGTGAGACGCGCCGGGGCCCACGTCGTAGCGGCGCTCCTCGGGGCGGGGCTTGCTGGGACGGCCCTGGGCCTGGCCCTGCCCCTGCCCCCGGCCCTGGGCCTGTCCCCGGCCCTGGCCCTGCTTCTGGCCCCTGTTGTTGCCGGCGCCGCGGGGGTTACCGCGCCCACCGCTCCTGCCGCTACCGCTGCCGCTGCTTCGCATCAGATTTCCGTCGTCGTCGTGTCCGTCGTGGGACCGTCGTCCGCATCCGGGGCGTCCGGATCGAACGACGGTACGGCTTCCTGGGTCTCGGCCTCGATCGCCTCCGCCTCAGGGAGGAAGGGCGCGAGCTCCGGGAGCTCGTCCAGACCGCGCAGGCCCATCCGCTCCAGGAAGTAGTTCGTCGTCCTGTACAGGATCGCACCTGTTTCGGGTTCCGCGCCCGCCTCCTCGACCAGACCGCGCTGGAGCAGGGTGCGCATCACGCCGTCGCAGTTCACTCCGCGCACCGCGGAGACCCTGCTGCGGCTGACCGGCTGGCGGTACGCGACCACCGCGAGGGTCTCCAGTGCCGCCTGGGTCAGCCGGGCCTGCTGGCCGTCCAGGACGTACCGTTCGACGGCCGGGGCGTAGTCGGCCCGGGTGGAGAACCGCCAGCCGCCGGCGACGAACCGCAGCTCGAAGCCGCGCCCCTGCACGGTGTACTCGTCGGCCAGCTCCCGCAGCGCGTCCGCGACCTGGCGGCGCGGACGCTCCACGATCCTCGCCAGGTGCTCCTCGGTGGCGGGCTCGTCCACGACCATCAGCACGGCCTCCAGGGCGGGCTTGAGGTCGAGGCCGGCGACGGTACGCGGTCCGGCCGGGGCCGCCGGGGCCCCCACGGTCTCCTCGCTCACGGCTTGTGCTCCTCCTCGGTCTTCTCCGGCGGCCGGTCGAACTCGTCGGTCACCCTGGGCCGGTCGTCCCCGTCGCCGCCGGTCCAGCGCACCAGCAGGTCTCCGAGCGCGGCCTCCTGGTCGAGGGCGACGGCCTTCTCCCGGTACAGCTCCAGCAGGGCCAGGAACCTCGCCACGACGGTGAGGGTGTCGTCGGTGTCCTCGACGAGCGTGCGGAAGCTGGCCTCGCCGAGCCGCCGCAGCCGTACGACCACGATCTGGGCCTGCTCCTGCACGCTGACCAGCGGTGCGTGGATGTGGTCGACGTACACCTGCGGCTCGGGCCTGGGCTGCATGGCCTTGACGGCGAGCCTCGCGAAGCCCTCCGCGCCGATGCTGATGACGACCTCGGGCAGCAGTTCGGCGTGGTGCGGTTCGAGGCCGACGGTCCGCGGATGACGGCGGGCCTCCGCGTCCAGCCGTTCCCGGAAGATGTCGGCGATCCGCTTGTACGCGCGGTACTGCAGCAGCCGGGCGAACAGCAGGTCGCGGGCCTCGAAGAGGGCCAGGTCCGCCTCGTCCTCGACCTCGGCGGCGGGCAGCAGGCGGGCCGCCTTCAGATCGAGCAGCGTCGCGGCGACGACGAGGAACTCGGTCGTCCGGTCCAGGTCCCAGTCGGGGCCCATCGCCCGGATGTGCGCCATGAACTCGTCGGTGACCTTCGACAGCGCGACCTCGGTGACGTCCAGCTTGTGCCGGGAGATCAACTGGAGCAGCAGGTCGAAGGGGCCCTCGAAGTTGGCGAGCCGTACCTGGAAGACCCCGTCGGGGACCTCCTGGGCGTCGCCCCGGCCGTCGCCCCGGACGCCGTCCCGGGAAGCGCCGACGGGCTCGGCGGCGGGTTCCGGCGCGGGCATCGGTTCCGGCTCCCGTACCGGCTCCGGTACGGGTTCAGGTACGGGCACCGGGGCCGGGACAAGCGTCGGCGTCGGTTCCCGCGCCGGTACCGGTTCCGGCACCGCAGGCGCCGCCCCCGGTCCCCGCCCCAGCGCGCGCCGACGGCCGGCGGGTGCGCCGGAGCCGGAGCCGGAGCCGGAGCCGGGGCCGGGATCGTTCGAGGTCATGGCCTCGCAGGCTACCGCTACCGCCCGCGAAGTCGTCGTACGAGGATGCTGGCGTCTCCGCGGCTCTCCAGGTCGGCGAGGACGACGGCGACCGCCTCGCGGACGATGCGTCCGCGGTCGACCGCGAGCCCGTGTTCGCCGCGGAGCACCAGGCGGGCGTGCTCGAGGTCCATCAGTTCCTCGGCGGACACGTACACGGTGATCTTCTCGTCGTGCCGTTCGCGGCCGCTGGGCCGGCGGGCGGAGGCCCGTCCGCGTTTGCGCGACGAGGCGTCGTCCTGGGTGGCAGAACCTTCCTGCGCGCCCGGTCGGGGACCGGAACGCTCCCCGGTGCCCCGGGTGCCGCCCTGCTCGGTGCCGGCCGCCGCGTGTTCGGCCCCCTCGCCGTCCCCGCCCTGTGCGGGTACGGCGTTCGGCGCGTCGTCGGCGGGACCGGCCGCCGCCCCGTCGCGCTCCCCCGTCGGGGCGGGTACCCGGGCCTCGCCGCCCGCGGGGCGCCGGGGTGCGGACGGCTGGAGCGCCGTTCCCCCTGTCGTGCGGAAGAGTTCGTCGGCCCCCGGCAGACTCACTCGGCGTGACACCGGGCGAGCACCTCCCTGGCGAGCTGGCGGTAGGCGGCGGCGCCGACGGAGTTGGAGGCGTAGGTGGTGATCGGCTCACCGGCGACCGTGGTCTCCGGGAAGCGGACCGTGCGCCCGATGACCGTGTGGTAGACGTGGTCGTCGAAGGCCTCGACGACCCGCGCCAGCACCTCGCGGCTGTGCACCGTGCGCGAGTCGTACATGGTCGCCAGGATCCCGTCGAGCTCCAGCTCCGGGTTGAGCCGTTCCTGGACCTTCTCGATGGTCTCCGTCAGCAGGGCGACACCGCGCAGCGCGAAGAACTCGCACTCCAGCGGCACGATCACCTTGTGGGCGGCGGTGAGCGCGTTGACGGTGAGCAGGCCGAGCGAGGGCTGGCAGTCGATCACGATGTAGTCGTAGTCGTCCATCAGCGGCTTCAGCGCCCGCTGGAGCGTCGACTCGCGCGCGACCTCGGAGACCAGCTGGACCTCGGCGGCGGACAGGTCGATGTTGCTGGGCAGCAGGTCCATGTTGGGGACCGCCGTCTTCAGGAGCACCTCGTCGGCCGACATGCCCCGCTCCATGAGCAGGTTGTAGACCGTGAGGTCGAGCTCCATGGGGTTGACGCCCAGACCGACCGACAGCGCGCCCTGCGGGTCGAAGTCCACGAGCAGTACCCGGCGGCCGTACTCCGCGAGCGCGGCACCCAGGTTGATGGTCGACGTGGTCTTGCCGACGCCGCCCTTCTGGTTGCACATCGCGATGATCGTCGCGGGACCGTGGTGGGTCAGCGGTCCCGGGATCGGGAAGTACGGCAGCGGGCGACCGGTCGGGCCGATGCGCTCGCGGCGCTGGCGGGCAGCGTCGGGCGCGAGGGTGGCCGCGTACTCGGGGTCGGGCTCGTACTCGGCGTCGGGGTCGTAGAAGTGCCCTTCGGGCAGTTCGTCGTAGTCGGCGAAGTGGTTGCGGGGCGCGCCACTTCCGTCGCCGGCCATGGCGTTCACGTGATGGCCATCCATGCTCTGGGGTGCTGACAGAGCCGTGTGGGGGCTTGACTGGCTCTGGTGGGCTGCGAAGGTTCGGACAGCGACGGAGCCGACAGCCTCGAGCCCCGTGGAGCCCTGACTCCGCGTAGGCATTCCTGGTTGACCACCCCCGGGAGAAAATGTCGACTCATTCACAAGTCGTCTTACCTCCTTGGTGACCAGGAAACTTCTAGACAAGGTCAGCGTGGCACCATGCCGACGGTTGGCGACTCTATGGCGTGTCGGGTGTTCGCAGCAACACAATCCGCCGGACCCGACTCGATGTGTCGACAATGAAACATCCCGCTGTCAAGGGCGTACGGCCGTCGCACAGCAGGTTTCACCGGTGTGCGAATCGGTCGAAGGGTCACGTTCGAGGCGAGTTGACCGAGAGCCGCAAAGTGACCATACACACATCCGGCCGGACCTTGTCGGGCAAGGTCCGGCCGGATGTGCGCGATTGGCTCGTCCTGTTGACGTATCGCCTTTACGGAAAGGTGACTTGCCCGGGCGTGTCAGCCGAGGAGCGTGTCGAGCTCCACGTGTGCCAGGCCGTGCGCCTCGGCGACCTCGCGGTAGACGACCTGGCCGTCGTGGGTGTTGAGGCCCTTGGCCAGCGCGGGGTCGCGGCGCAGCGCCTCGACCCAGCCGTTGTTGGCGAGCGAGACGATGTACGGCAGCGTGGCGTTGGTGAGGGCGTTGGTGGAGGTGTTGGGCACCGCGCCCGGCATGTTCGCGACGCAGTAGAAGACCGAGTTGTGCACCGGGAAGGTCGGCTCGGCGTGGGTGGTGGGGCGGGAGTCCTCGAAGCAGCCGCCCTGGTCGATCGCGATGTCGACAAGAACACTGCCGGGCTTCATCCGGGACACCAGCTCGTTGGTGACCAGCTTCGGGGCCTTGGCGCCCGGGATCAGCACGGCACCGATGACGAGGTCGGCGTCGAGAACGGCCTTCTCCAGCTCGAAGGAGTTGGACATGACGGCCTTGACCCTGGTGCCGAAGATCTTGTCGGCCTCGCGCAGCTTGTTGATGTCGCGGTCCAGCAGGGTCACGTCGAAGCCCATGCCGACGGCGATCTGGGTGGCGTTCCAGCCCGACACCCCGCCGCCGATGACGACGGCCTTGGCCGGGGTGACGCCGGGGACGCCGCCGGGCAGGACGCCGCGGCCGCCGTTGGCCCGCATCAGGTGGTAGGCGCCGACCTGCGGGGCCAGCCGGCCCGCGACCTCGGACATCGGGGCGAGCAGCGGCAGCGCGCGGTTCGGCAGCTCGACGGTCTCATAGGCGATCGCGGTGGTGCCGGACGCGACGAGGGCGTCGGTGCACTCCTTGGAGGCGGCCAGGTGCAGGTAGGTGAAGAGGGTCTGGTCCTTGCGGAGGCGGTGGTACTCCTCGGCGACGGGCTCCTTGACCTTCAGCAGCAGGTCGGCCGTGGCCCACACCTCGTCGGCGGTGTCCAGGATCCGCGCGCCGGCGGCGACGTACTCGTCGTCCGTGATCGACGATCCGACACCGGCGTTGCGCTCGATGACGACCTGGTGGCCGTTGCGCACCAGCTCGTGCACGCCGGCGGGGGTGATGGCCACCCGGAACTCGTTGTTCTTGACCTCGCGGGGGATGCCGACCTTCACGTCGATCACGGTCCTTGGCTCAGAGGGTGTGGGGAAACAGCAACACATACCCGGAGGTAGCGGACGCACCGGGATGCACCGCAGGAGAACGTGCGGCAGAGCCAGTCTAATGAAGGTGTTCCCGCTGTCTAGCCTTCCATTGCATCAATCTTCAGTGGATGTACTGCGGATTTCGCAGGCGTTATCGCCGTGTTCCGGCTCCGGATCACGGTCTCCGGGCTCATCTCCCAGGATGCGCTCGGCCGCGCCGCGGTGCAGGCGGGCGGCCGCGGGGTCGCCGAGGTGCTCCAGGGTGTCGGCCAGCCGGAGCTGGAGGGCGGCCTGCAGACGGGTGTCGTCGGCGCGCCGGGCCCACTCCGCCGCCTCCTGGCAGGTGCGCAGCGCCTCCTCCGGCCGGCCCGCGTACTCCTGGACCCGGGCCAGCTCGCTCAACGCCCGTGCGGACGCGGCCACATCGCCGGCCTTGCGGTGCCCGGCGGCCGCGGCCCGCCAGCCCCGCTGCGCCTCGCCGTACCGTCCGGCGTAGGTGTGGGCGGTGGCGATGCGGCCGTACAGCCGGGCGGCGTCCGCGCGCTCGTCGCGGGCCAGCCGCTGGGCGAGGGCCCGGCCGAACCAGTCGGCGGCCCGGTCGTAGTCCCCCAGCTCCAGGTGCGCGCCGCCTACGGATTCCATCGCGCGGCCGGTCGCGTACGGGTCGTTCGCCTCCCGTCCGGCGTCCAGCGCGGCCCGGTAGCGCACCAGGGCCTCCGCGGTGCGCCCGGTGCGGGCGTCCACGTCGGCCAGGTTCAGCAGGGCGGCGGCCTTCTCGCGGGGCAGGTCGCGGCGCTCGGCCACGTCCAGGACGAGCCGGTGGACGCCGTACAGGTCGGGTGCGGCCCCCTGGGTGCCGAGGTGCGCGACCATCGCCCTGACCAGCTGGGACATCAGCCGCCTGGCCAGGGTGTCCAGCTCGCCGTCGGCGACCGCGAGCCGCGCGGAGGCGAGCAGCGCCGGCCGGCGGGCGCGCAGCCAGTCGGCGGCCGCGCGCGGGGTGGCGAAACGCAGGGCGCGGGGCATCCCCTGGAGCTTCTCCCGGGCCTGCGGGTTGTCCGTCTCGGTGATCGCCCGGCAGGACTGGAGCAGCCGTACCGTCCGCTCCAGCATGCGGGCGCGGGCCAGCTGGAGCTCGGCCGGACGCTCGTGGGTCTCGGCGGCCGCCCGCAGCAGGGGCTGGAGGCAGCCGGGGACCTCGTACTGCGGCACCGGCGACGGCAGGGCCCGCAGCAGGCCCAGGGCGACGAAGTCGTCCAGGGTGGTGCGCGCGGCACCGATCGAGCAGCCGGCGAGCGCGGAGGCGATGTGCGGGTCGGCCAGGCCGGCCGGGGCGAGGCAGAGCAGTCGCAGTATCCGGGCGGCGGCCGGGGGCAGGGTGGCGTGCACGAGCCGGAACATCCGGCTGAGGGGGGTGCCCTCCTCGCCCGCGGCGTGCAGTTGCTTGGCGAGGTCGGCGATCGCCGACTTGGGGCGCGCGGCGAGCCAGCCGCCCGCCAGGATCAGCGCCGCCGGGTGCCCCTGGCAGGCCTCGACGAGGCCCTCGGCGGCGCGCGGGTCGACGGTGATGCGGACCGAACCGGTGTGGCGGGTGAGCAGTTCGAGGGCGGACTTGGTGTCGAGGCCGCCCAGGGTGCAGGGCCGCACGTCGGAGATCCCGGTGAGGGGGCCCGCCGAGACGGCCACGACCAGGCACTCGGGGGTGTCCGGAAGGAGTGCGTCGACCTGGTCGGCGCCGGCCGCGTCGTCGAGCAGGAGGAGCGCGCGCCGCTCGGCGAGGGCCTCGCGCAGGGTGGCCGAGAGGTCGTCCTCGCCGGCGCCCGGCGGGACCGGCCGGCCGAGCGCGGTGAGCAGGTCGCGGGCGGCCCGCTCGACGGGCACGGGGGTGCCGTCGGGTTCGCCGAGCCGGACGCGCAGCACGCCGTCCCGGTAGCGTCCGGCGACCTGCCGGACGAACTCCTCGGCCAGCGCGGTACGGCCGGAGCCGGGCCCTCCGGCGATGAGGAGCACGCGCGCGCGGGGGGCCTTCTTCCCGGAGAGGGTGTCCAGCCCCGCGCGTTCGATGTCGGCGCGCAGTTCCTTCAACTCCCGGGTACGGCCCAGGAAATGGCCCTCCGTCGCAGCGTGTCCGGACAGCTGCACGCCGCCTGTGTCCACTGCCTGATCCGTCACGGGCCACACTCCCGTCCCACCGCACGCGCGAGCCCGCCGGAACTCCGGATCGGGCGGTTCCCGAGCCTAGTTCACGCTCTGCGACGTTCCGTGGGGAGCGCGGCGGTGACGTCCCCCGATCGGATCAGCAGATCGTCACACCGCAAGGGCCGACGGGAGGGCGCGGGACGGGGTGACGCCCCGCGGGACGGCGCCGCGCCCCGAAGGGAGCGGGATCACGCCCCGAAGGGAGCGGGATCACGCCCCGAAGGGAGCGGGATCACGCCTCGAAGGGGCGGGCCGGCCACGGCGCCTGCGCCGGGCGCAGCGCGTCGAGCCCCTCGCCGCCGCGCGCGGCGACCAGCGACAGGACGCCCACGACGAGGCAGTTGTTGTGCAGCTCTCCGGCGAGCACCCCGCGCACGAGTTCGTCGACCGGCACCCGCGCGTGCTCCATGTCGGCCTCCTCGTCCTCGACCGCGAAGCGGTCCCCGTCGGCCTCGGACAGACCGCGGGCCAGGAAGACGCGCACCGCCTCGTCGCAGCCGCCGGGAGTGGTGTAGACGTCGGTCAGCACCCGCCAGTCCTCGGCCTTGACGTGGGCCTCCTCGTACAGCTCCCGCTGGGCGGCGTGCAGCGGGTTCTCGCCGGGCACGTCGAGCAGGCCGGCCGGGATCTCCCACAGCTTCTGCCGCACGGGGTGGCGGTACTGCTTGATCAGCAGGACGCGGTCCTCGTCGTCGAGGGCGAGGACGGCCACGGAGCCGGGGTGGACCTGGTAGTCACGGTGGACGACGGAGCCGTCGGGCATGACCACCTCGTCCGTGCGGACGGAGGTCTTCTTGCCCACGAAGGGGGTCTCCGTCGCGCGGATCTCCCACGCCTGCGCGGTGTCCTTGATCGTCATGCCCTGTCCTTCCACACGTACAAAAGGAATCCGGCCGGAGGAGAACCGGCCGTGCCGAACCGGGGAACCGGAAAAAAGCGGCCGGGGTGCTCACCCGTGAAGGGATGCACCCCGGCCACCGTACAACTGGTGTGTTACTTCGAGGTCTTCCGCTCGACCGCGGCCTTCACCAGCCCGGCGAACAGCGGGTGCGGACGGGTCGGCCGCGAGCGCAGCTCCGGGTGGGCCTGGGTGGCGACCAGGTAGGGGTGGACGTCGCGCGGGTACTCCACGTACTCGACGAGCTTGCCGTCCGGCGAGGTGCCGGAGAACAGGATGCCCGCCTTCTTCTCCAGCTCCGCGCGGTAGGCGTTGTTGACCTCGTAGCGGTGCCGGTGCCGCTCCTCGACGTACTCCTTGCCGTCGTAGACCTCTCGCACGATCGAGCCCTCGGCCAGCTTCGCCGGGTACATGCCCAGTCGCATGGTGCCGCCCATGTCGCCCTCACCGGCGACGATGTCGAGCTGCTCGGCCATCGTGGAGATGACCGGGTGGGCGGTGGCCGGGTCGAACTCGGTGGAGTTGGCGTCGGAGATGTCGAGCAGGTTGCGCGCCGCCTCGATCACGATGCACTGCAGGCCCAGGCACAGGCCGAGCAGCGGGATCCTGTTCTCGCGGGCGTAGCGGATCGCGCCGACCTTGCCGAGCACGCCGCGGTCGCCGAAGCCGCCGGGGATGCAGATGCCGTCCACGTCGGCGAGCTGCGCCTTGGCGCCCGCCGGGGTCTTGCAGTCGTCCGAGGTGACCCACTTGATCTTCACGCGGGCCTTGTTGGCGAAGCCGCCGGCGCGCAGCGCCTCGGTGACCGAGAGGTAGGCGTCGGGCAGGTCGATGTACTTGCCGACCAGGGCGAGGGTGATCTCGTGGTCGGGGTGGTGGACGCGGTCGAGCAGGTCGTCCCAGGTCGTCCAGTCCACGTCCCGGAAGGGCAGGTCCAGCTTGCGGACGACGTAGGCGTCCAGGCCCTCGCCGTGCACGGTCTTGGGGATGTCGTAGATCGACTTGGCGTCGGGGCAGGCGACCACGGCGGCCTCGTCGACGTCGCACATCAGCGAGATCTTCCGCTTGATCGCGGTGGGGACCTCGCGGTCGCAGCGCAGCACGATCGCGTCCGGCTGGATGCCGATGTTGCGCAGGGCGGCCACGGAGTGCTGGGTGGGCTTGGTCTTCAGCTCGCCCGAGGGGCCGATGTAGGGCAGGAGCGAGATGTGCACGACGAAGACGTTGTCCCGGCCGACCTCGTGGCGGACCTGGCGGACGGTCTCCAGGAACGGCAGCGACTCGATGTCGCCGACCGTGCCGCCGACCTCCGTGATCACCACGTCCACCTCGTCCGTCGCCATCCGGCGGATGCGGTGCTTGATCTCGTTGGTGATGTGCGGGATGACCTGCACGGTGTCGCCCAGGTACTCGCCGCGGCGCTCCTTGGCGATCACGGTCGAGTAGACCTGGCCGGTGGTGACGTTGGCGGAGCCGTCGAGGTCGCGGTCGAGGAAGCGCTCGTAGTGGCCGATGTCCAGGTCGGTCTCGGCGCCGTCGTTGGTGACGAACACCTCACCGTGCTGGAAGGGGTTCATCGTGCCGGGGTCGACGTTGAGATAGGGGTCGAGCTTCTGCATCACGACGCGCAGGCCCCGCGCCTTGAGCAGCATGCCGAGGCTGGAGGCGGTCAGCCCCTTTCCGAGGGAGGAGGCGACACCCCCGGTGACGAAGATGTGCTTGGTCGTCGTGGCGGAGCTGTTTCGGAAAGCAGCGGGCGGCATGGCCAAGAGGGGGCTCCCGTGGTCGCGATCTGGGGGTGCGGTGCGGCTCCCGGAGGCTTTCGCCGGCGGTTCGTGCCGGAGATCTCCGGGGGTGCCGTCGCTGCGGTTCGGGGGTTTCGTGCCCACCGGTCCACGGGCTACCAGGGTATCAGCGCCTCGAGGGGATGGCTTCCGGCCACGCTCCGCGCACGGTCCGGCACGCCGGGACACCGGCGCGCCGGGTCCTCACCCACTGCTCACCCGTTCGGCCCACCCACGTTGCCCGGAGCGGCACACAGATCATCTACGTGCGTCGTATCCTGCTCGGACACTCGCTGCCGAGCCCGGCCGGCAAGACGGCACACCCCAGCCCGTACCCACCGGAACAATGAGAGCTCGGCAGTTCGTTGAGCAAGAATTGGCCTTTTGCCAATACGGCGGAGCGACTGCTTTGCTTCACCGCTCAACGACGCATGACACCTTTCCCCTTGACCGCACCAAGCGACTGCCCCCGCCTGATGGGGGCTACGTGGCCGTTCGACTGGAGTTGCACGTGGCCGGGCGCATCGAAGACTACGCACTCATCGGAGACATGCAGACCGCCGCACTGGTCTGCCGCGACGGGACGGTGGACTGGCTCTGCCTGCCCCGCTTCGACTCCCACGCGATCTTCGCCGGGCTGCTGGGCACCGAGGAGCACGGCTTCTGGCGGCTCGGCCCGGCGCACGCCTCCGACGCCGAACCGCCGCGAGCGGCCCGGCGCGGCTACCGGGGCGACTCGCTGATCCTGGAGTCCGAGTGGGACACCCCGCGCGGCACGGTCCGGGTGACCGATTTCATGCCCCCTCGCGACGGCGCCCCGCAGCTCATCCGGATCGTCGAGGGCGTCTCGGGCCGCGTCCCCATGCGCTCGACCCTGCGGATGCGCTTCTCCTACGGCCGCGTCGTGCCGTGGGTGCACAAGCACGAGGGACGCACGGTCGCCGTCGCCGGTCCCGACTCGGTGTGGTTCGACACGGAGGCCGAGACCTACGGCAAGTCGCTGACGACGTACTCCGACTTCACCGTCGCCCCCGGTGACCGGATCGCGTTCACCATCTCGTGGGAGCCCTCGCACAAGGAGCCGCCCGCGCTGCCGGAGCCGGAGCAGTCGCTCCAGGCCACGGAGGACTTCTGGCGCGAGTGGGTCGAGCACTGTACGTACCACGGGCCCTACCGCGAGGCGGTGATCCGTTCACTGATCACGCTGAAGGCGCTGACGTACGCCCCCACCGGCGGCATCGTGGCGGCCCCCACCACCTCCCTGCCCGAGGACATCGGCGGAGTCCGCAACTGGGACTACCGCTACACCTGGCTGCGCGACGCGGCCATCACCCTGTCCTCGCTGCTGCGCACCGGATACCGCGAGGAGGCCCGCGCCTGGCGCGAGTGGCTGCTGCGCGCGGTCGCAGGCGACCCGGAGAACCTCCAGATCATGTACGGCATCGCCGGCGAGCGCGAGCTGGGCGAGGCGGAGCTGGACTGGCTGCCCGGCTACGAGGGCTCCGCCCCGGTCCGGGTCGGCAACGGCGCGGCTCACCAGCTCCAGCTGGACGTGTACGGCGAGGTCACCGAGGCGCTGCATCTCGGCCACATGACCGGACTGGCCCGCAACGACTACGCCTCGCTGCTCCAGCTGAAGCTGATCCGCTACCTGGAGAAGCACTGGCAGGAACCGGACGAGGGCATCTGGGAGGTGCGCGGCCCGCGCCGCCACTTCGTGCACTCCAAGGTGATGGCCTGGGTGGCCGTGGACCGCACGATCAAGCTGATCGAGTCCGGTGACGCGGACGGCCCGCTGGAGCGCTGGCGCGAGCTGCGCGACGACATCCACCGGGACGTGTGCGAGAAGGGTTACGACAAGGAGCGCAACACCTTCACGCAGTCCTACGGCTCGAAGGAACTGGACGCGTCGCTGCTGCTGATCCCGCAGATGGGCTTCCTGCCCCCGGACGACAAGCGCGTGATCGGCACCATCGAGGCGATCCAGCGCGAGCTGTCCACGGAGGACGGCTTCATCCTGCGCTACCCGACCGAGGGCGAGAGCGAGGGCGTCGACGGCCTCCCCGGCGACGAGGGCGCCTTCCTGGCCTGCTCGTTCTGGATGGCGGACGACCTGGCGATGATCGGCCGCGTGGACGAGGCCCGCAAGCTGTTCGAGAAGCTCCTGTCCCTGCGCAACGACCTGGGGCTGCTCGCCGAGGAGTGGGACCCGCGCCTGCAGCGCCAGGTGGGCAACTTCCCCCAGGCCTTCAGCCACGTCCCCCTGATCGACACGGCCCTGCGCCTGACGGCGTCGGGGGCGTACGGCGGCTGAGCCCGCCTGTCCCGCCCGGCCGCGGAGCGTTCCCGTGACCGGGCGGGAGATGTGGCCGGACGGGGTCCGCGGGTAGCGTCCGCTCCATGGACAGCCACGCGGACCACCGATTCGACAGCCGGGGCGCCGGCATCACCGTGCAGCGGGCGCTGGAACTGCCCGGCCTGCGCAGCGGGCTGCCCGAGATCCTGGCGGGCGCGGAGCGGCTGGGCCGCACGGTGCGCTGGGTGCACGCCGGGGAGGTCCCGAACATCGCCTCCCTGCTCAAGGGCGGCGAGCTGCTGCTCACCACCGGTTACGGCCTCGGCACCCGCCCGGCGGAGCAGCGGGCGTTCGTGCGCACCCTGGCCGAGCGGGGCATCGCGGCCCTGGTGGTCGAGCTGGGACCCCGGTTCGCCCGGCTGCCCGCGGCACTGGTGGAGACGGCCCGCGCGACCGGCCTGCCGCTGGTGCAGCTGCACCGCGAGGTGCCGTTCGTCGCGGTCACCGAGGAGATCCACACCGAGATCGTCAACGGTCACTACGCGCTGCTCCAGCAGGCCGAGGAGGTGCACCGCCGCTGCACCCGGGCGCTGCTGGGCGGCGGGGGTATCCCCCAAGTGCTCGGCATCCTCGCCGACTTCAGCGGCAACCCGGTGTTCCTGGAGACCACCGACGGGCAGCTGCTGTACGCCGCCGGGGCCGGGCCGGAGGGGGCGGATCCGCTCCAGGTGTGGGAGGGGCTGCGCGGCCCGCACAAGGACGCGCCCGCCGGTTCGGTGCTGGTGGACGTCCCCGGCGGCGGGCCGGGGGCGGACGCGGTGCGGGCCCGGCTGGTGCTGCTGCCGGTGCGCGCCGCGCTCGCTCCGGTGCACCGGATCGCCGCCGAGCGGGCCGCCGGGATCCTGGCCGTGGTGCTGATGCAGGCACGGCAGGAGGAGGAGCTGGCGGCACGTGGCCGGGGAGACTTCCTGACCGACCTCGCCGAGGGGCGTATCGCGGCGGAGGACGCTCCGGCGCAGGCGCGTGTCCTCGGTTTCAAGCCCGGCGACGGTCCGCTGCTGCCGGTCGTGATGCGGCTGGGCGACACGCTGTCCCCGGGCGGCGGGTGGGCGGTGCTGGCGCGGGCGGTGGCGGAGGAGCTGGCGTCGGTGGGGGTGCCGGTCCTGTTGGGCGTGCGGCCGGTGGAGGGCCGCGTGCCGCTGCTGCTGGGCCTGCGCGCGGAGTCGGAGCGGCCGGCGGTCGCGGACCGGGTCGCGGCGGCGCTGCGCGCCGGGGTGGAACGGGCCGGGATCCAGCGGCCGGGCGCCCAGCCGCCGGTCGTGGTGGTCGGCGTCGCGGGCGGCTGGGCGGCGGCCTCGGCGGGCCTCGGGCACGCGGCGGAGACGGCGACGGCGGCGCAGGGACTGCCGGACCGGCCCTGGTACGACGCCCGCCGCCTCGACATCGACCTGCTGCTGTGGCGGCTGCGCGGCCATCCCGACCTGGCGGCCTTCGTGGACCGCGCGATCGGCCCGGTCCGCGACCACGACCAGCGCTCCAGGCCGCCCCTGCTGCCCACCCTGGAGACCTATCTGGCGCACGCGGGCCGCAAGGCGGAGACGGCCCGCGAGCTGCACCTCAACCGGCAGACGCTGTACAACCGGCTCGCGCGCATCGGCGAGTTGCTGGGCACCGACCTCGACGACCCGCAGACGGTGCTGGCGTTGAGCCTGGCGCTGCGGGCCCGGCGGCTGGTGCCCTGAGGCGCCGCCGGGCTGCGTTGTTCCGAGCCGCCGCCGGGCGGGTGCCGTGGAGCGGGATCACGGGCGCGCGTCAGATCATCGGCAGCGGCCGCGTCAACTCGTCGTAGACGCTGAGGACCTGGGCGACGGTGTCGTCCTCGCTCGGCCAGGTGGCCGCCTGCCGGGTGCCCGACTCCCTCAGCCGCTCACGGTGTTCGGGTGCGGCGAGCAGGCGTACGACGGCGTCGGCGAAGGCTTCCGCGTCACCGGGCGGGACGAATTCGGCGGCGTCGCCCACGAGTTCGCGCACTCCGCCGGTCAGCGCCGCGACGAGCGGCACGCGCGCGTGGAGGGCCGCCTGTGCCAGGACCGAACGCGACTCCCCGGCACCGGGCAGCAGGGCGAGGTCGGCGGCGGCGAGCAGTTCGCTCACGTCGTCCCGCCGCCCGAGGAGCCGGACGGGCAGTTCCTCGTCCTCGATGCGGTGCTGGAGTTCCGCCCGCAGCGGTCCCTCCCCCGCGACCGCGACCAGCGGCACGGGGTCCAGCCGGCCCCATACGCGTGCGGCGTCGAGCAGGACGTCGTGACCGCGGAACCGGTCGAGGGAGCCGGCGGCCATCAGCAACGGGCGTCCGGTCGCGCCGAGTTCGGCCCGCACCTTGGCCCGCGGCCGTTCCGGGTCCTCCTCGCTCCCGCGGGGGCCGGTAAGTCCCACCGCGGCGAGCCGGGCGTCCCGGGCGCCGGTGCGGCGGGCCCGGTCCACGAGGTCGGAGGTGGTGCCGAGCACCACGGCGGCCGCCCTGGCGACCCGCCGCTCCATCAGGCGCAGCAGATGGGCTCGGGCTCCCTCGGCGTGCGCCCTGTTGTGCCAGGTGACCACGAGCGGGGTGCGCCGCCCGCTGAGCGCGAGCACGGCCCGGAAGGAGGCGTGCAGTCCGTGCGCGTGGACGAGGTCGGCGTCCGCGCAGGCCGCCCGCAGCGCCGCCACGGACGCGGGATCGCTGCTGCGGGGCACGGCTACGTGGTCGGCTCCGGCGCCCGTGAAGTCGTGGAGGTGGTCGGACTCGGTAGGGGCGCACACCGTCACCCGCACGCCCCGCGCGACGAGCCCCGCGGCCAGGGAGCGCACGTGGGCGCTGCTGCCGGCGTTGCCCCCGCCCAGCACCTGCACGGTGCGCAGCGGCGACTGGCCGTGCGGTGCGTGGCTGCTCACGTGGCCGGGGCTCCTGGTTCGGCATCGGTCGATCACGAAGGAACGTACAGAAGGGACTCGGGCGCGGGGTGGACCGCTCGCGCTCCTCCGCGTCCTCCGCCCAAGGATGCCAGGGCGCACGGGTGTTCCGTGCCGCCGAGCGCCCGTGGCCCCGGCAACACACCCCCGCGCATCACCCACACGAGTGAAAGATGGCGGATTCCCGTTCGACGGATGAGCCGGTCGCCGCGACTTGGTGAGGTCCTGTCACGGGGGGGGCGTCCCCGGAGGGCGCGGTGCGTACCGGGGGACCTGCGCGTGGGGCCGGTCGGTGCGCGGCCGAACCCCAGGGCGCCGACGGGCCCTGACGGCGCGTCGGCGGGAGGTCCGGCCGCCCCGTTCGCGGGGACATGCCGCCCGGCGCCTCCCGCCGGGCCCCCGCGGACAGGGCCGGCCAACCCGCGCACGCCCCACCATTCACACCGGCGCACGCTCCACCACTCACACCGGCGTGCGCCCTCGCACCACCGCCCGCCACCCGTTCCGCGCTGTCCCGCCGATCCCGTTCCGCGCCGTCCCACCGATCCCGCTCCGGGCCGTCGCGCTGACCCGCTCCCCGTACACCGCCGCGCCCACCACGGCGGCCGCGTGCGCCACGAGTCCCGCGCGTCCGCTGCCCACCGCGACCGCCGCACCCAGGAGCGCGCCCAGCGCGTGCGCCCCGGTGTCACCCAGCATCGCGCGCTCCCCCAGGTCGTCCGGGAGCACGGCCGCCGCGACCCCCGTCGCCACCGCGGCCAGTTCCCCGGCGGGACCGGCCCGCAGCAGCCCCGGCACGCCCAGCGCGAGCACGGCGCCGGCGGCTCGGCCGGGCCGTACGTCCACGAGGTTGACGAAGTGCGCCGCCCCGGCGATCACGACACCCGCGAGCGCCCTGTCCAGGGGCCGTTCCTTCAGCAGGGCGCCGGCCAGCAGCCCCGCCGCGCCGATCCCGCCCAGCTTGACGGTCCCGCTGGTGACCTCCCCCCGCCGCAGTGCCCCCAGGTGCGCCCGGAAGCCGCGCCGCGGATCACCGGCGCCCACGAGATCGTCGTACGCCCCGCAGACCCCGGCGGCCAGGACGGCCCCGGCCGCGGCCGGACGCACCCGTGCCGCCCCGAGCGCCGCCGCGAGGACGGCCGCCGGACCGGCGTACAGCTCCACGGTCCGTCCGGCGAAGTTCGTCCGCTCCCAGCGCGTCGGCCCGCCGGGCGCCGCCTCGCGCAGGGCGGCCGCTCCCGCGCGGGTGAGACCGGCCGCCACCGCGAACGCGGCCCGCCTGCTCCTTCGCGTGATCATCGGACCACCCTAGGGAAGCCGATCCGGAAAGGCCGAAGGGCGGGACCGGCCCGTGGGCCGCCGTCCCGCCCTCCGCCCGAGGCACTACGCGTCCGCGCGGGCCGTCTCCAGCAGTTCCTCCGCGTGCGCGCGCGCCGTCTCCGAATCCTCCTGGCCGGCGAGCATCCGGGACAGCTCCCGGATCCGCTCCTCGCCCTCCAGCACCTTCACGCCGGACCGGGTCACGGACCCGTCGTTGGTCTTCTCGACCAGCAACTGCCGGTCGGCGAAGGCCGCCACCTGCGGCAGGTGGGTGACGACGACGACCTGCGCGGTCTTCGCGAGCCGCGCCAGGCGCCGCCCGATCTCCACCGCCGCCTTGCCGCCCACGCCCGCGTCGACCTCGTCGAAGAGGTACGTCGGCACGGGGTCCGTCCCCGCGAACACCACCTCGACGGCCAGCATCACCCGGGACAGCTCACCACCGGACGCGCCCTTGGCGATGGGCCGCGGCGGCGCCCCCGGATGCGGGGCGAGCAGCAGCTCCACCTCGTCGGCGCCGGACGGCCCGTAGGCGACGGGACGGCCGTCGACCTCCACGCCCTCGGGGTCCTCGGTCTGCCGGATGTCGAACGACACGCGCGCGTGCGGCATCGCCAGCGAGGCCAGCTCGGCGGTCACGGCGGCGGCGAACCGCTCGGCGGTCTCCGTGCGCGCGTCGGTCAGGGCCTGTGCCAGGCCGCCCAGTTCGGCCCGCAGCGCGTCGCGCTCGGCGGTCAGCTCGCCGATCCGCTCGTCGTCGCCGTCCAGTTCGCCGAGCCGGGCGGCACCGCGCTCGGCCCAGTCGAGGACCGCGTCGACATCCTCGCCGTACTTGCGGGTCAGCGCGGTCAGCGCGGCCCGCCGCTCCTCGACGGCCGCCAGCCGCAGCGGATCGGCGTCGAGGTCGTCGGCGTAGCCCGCCAGCTCCCCCGCCACGTCACCCAGCAGGATCCCGATCTCCCCGATGCGGTCGGCGAGCGCGGCCAGCGCCGGATCGTGCGACCGTACGGCCTCCAGGGCCCTCTGGGCGCCCGCGACGAGCGTGGTCGCGTCGATGCCCTCGGGATCCTCGGGATTGCCCGCGAGGGCGCCGTGGGCGGCCGTGGCGGCCGAGGACAGCGCCTCCGCGTGGCCGAGCCGCTCCGCCTCCTCCGCCAGTTCCGCGTCCTCGCCCGCGCGCGGCTCGACGCCGGCGATCTCGTCGAGGCCGTAGCGCAGCATGTCGGCCTCCTGGGCCCGTTCACGCGCGCGCGTGGTGATCTCGTCGAGCCGGCCGGAGACGGCCCGCAGCCGCCGGTAGGCCTCCGTGTACTTGGCGAGCGGCACGGCGACGGCGTCACCGGCGTACCGGTCGAGCGCCTGCCGCTGCCGGGACAGCTTCAGCAGCCCCTGCTGGTCGGTCTGTCCGTGCACGGCCACCAGTTCGTCCGCGAGTTCGGCGAGCACCCCGACGGGCACACTCCGCCCGCCGACGTGCGCCCGCGACCGCCCTTCGGCGGACACGCTACGGCTGATCAGCAGTGCCCCGTCGTCCAGCTCGGCCCCTGCCTCCTCGGCCCGTACGGCCACCGGAGCGCCCGCGGGCACGGTGATCCGCCCCTCCACGACCGCTTTGTCGGCGCCGAGCCGCACGAGCGCGGCGTCGGCGCGCCCGCCCAGCAGCAGCCCGAGGCTGGTGACGACCATGGTCTTGCCCGCGCCCGTCTCACCCGTGACCGCGGTGAAGCCTGGCGACAGCTCGACGACCGCGTCGTCGATGACTCCGAGCGACCGTATCCGCATCTCCTCCAACACGTCCCCGACCATACGAGGTTTTGCCGGCGGCGTGCGACGCCGCCCCCCGTAACGACGATCGGGCGTTACTTTTGTCAGCCGATCGTCGTTGCCCCGACAGGTCCCCGCCGTGGCGGGGACGATCCGGTCGTGTCCGTACCGGACGAGTCGCGGACGCGGTGCTCCCCGCCGCCGCGGGGACGGCCCGGCGCCCGGGCCGCAACGGGGCGCCGGGCGTTTCCCAGGGCGTGTCTGACCATTCCCGTCGGGCGCGCCCCAGGGCCTGTCCGGCGGATCAAGTCGGAGGAAACCGGCGGCGCCTTGCAGCCGAGGTGAGCGGGGTCCGGTGCGTGCAGCTGCAAGGCGGAGGAGGGCGTCGACGCGGTGGGGGCACCTCCCGGCCGAAGGCCGGGGGACGTCGGCACCCGACGACAACGCCGCTGGGGGCACCCCCTCCGGGGGAGCGCGTGCCAGACCCCGCGTCTCCGGCGTGATCCGCCGGACAGACCCTAGGGCCGGGCCCCGCGCCACCCGGAGACGGGCAGCGCGAACTTGGCGACCAGCCGGTCGGTGAAGGACGCGTGGTGCAGGCGGGCCAGGCGCACCGGCACGGCTCCACGCCGCACCTCGACCCGGGCCCCCGGCGGCAGCTCGAAGGTACGCCGCCCGTCGCACCACAGGACGCCCGGGGGAATGTGCGGCAGCAGCTCCACCGCGAGCACCGAGTTCGGCGAGGTCACCAGCGGCTTGGCGAACAGGGCGTGGGCGCTGATCGGCACCATCAGCAACGCCTCGACCTCGGGCCACACCACGGGTCCGCCGGCCGAGAAGGCGTAGGCGGTGGAGCCGGTCGGCGTCGACAGCACGATCCCGTCGCAGCCGAACCCGGTGACCGGCCGCCCGTCGATCTCCAGCACCACCTCGAGCAGCTTCTCCGCGCCGGCCTTCTGCACGGCCGCCTCGTTCAGCGCCCAGTCGGTGTGCACGATGTCCCCGTTGCGGTGCACGACGACGTCGACGGTCATCCGCTCCTCGACCTCGTACGACTTCGTGACCACCCGGTCGACGACCTTGTCGAGGTCGTCCCGCTCGGCCTCCGCCAGGAAGCCGACGCTGCCGAGGTTCACGCCGAGCATCGGCACCCCGGACGCCCGCGCGAACTCCGCGCCGCGCAGCAGCGTCCCGTCACCGCCGAGGACGATGAGCAGCTCGCAGCCCTCCAGGCACTGCGGGGTGGCCTCGCAGACCAGTTCCACCTCGTCCGGCAGGGGCAGGTCGGCGGCCTCGTACTCCAGGACGCGCACCCCGATGCCCTCGCGCAGCAGCCCCTTCACCACCAGTTCCGCGCTGCGGATCGCGGCGGGCCGCCCCGTGTGGGCCAGCAGGAAAACAGTACGAGCTCGGTTCTGGGTCAACGCGGCCCCTCCGCAACTGCACGGTCGACATCGGCCGGGTCCAGAGCGGGCGCCCCGGCCCGGAGCCACAGAAAGTACTCGACGTTGCCGGAGGGCCCGGGCAGCGGACTGGCGGTGACCCCCTTCACGCCGAGTCCCAGCTCCCACGCCTTGCGGGCCACGCCCCGCACCGCCTCGGCCCGCAGCTGGGGGCTGCGCACGACGCCCCCGCTGCCCAGCCGTTCCTTGCCCACCTCGAACTGTGGCTTGACCATCATCACCAGGTCCGCGTCCGGCGCGGTGCACCGCGCCAGGGCCGGCAGCACCAGTCCGAGCGGGATGAAGGACAAGTCCCCCACGACAAGATCCACTGGCTCCCCATCGATCGCTTCGAGCGTCAACTCGCGTACGTTCGTACGGTCCTTGACGGTGACGCGTTCATCGCTCCGCAGAGACCAGGCGAGTTGTCCGTAGCCGACGTCGACCGCGAGCACGTGGGCGGCCCCCGCCCGCAGCAGCACATCGGTGAAGCCGCCGGTGGACGCGCCGGCGTCCAGCGCCCGCCGTCCCTCGACCAGGAGGCCCTGCGGTACGAACGCCTCCAGGGCACCGGCGAGTTTGTGCCCGCCCCGCGACACGTAGTCGGGGTCGCCGTCGTCGGTGGAGACGACGATCGCCGACGCCGTCTCCACCTGCGTGGCGGGTTTGGTGGCGACGGTCTTCCCGACCGAGACCCGCCCCGCGGCGATCAGCTGGCCGGCGTGCTCACGCGACCGCGCGAGCTTGCGGCGCACCAGCTCCGCGTCCAGACGACGACGTGCGACTCCTGCCACGTTCGGTTCAGCTCCTACTGCCGTGCGTTGGATCAAAGGGGGGACCCACAGGGTCTCATTCGGGGGTGGTGGTCGGGTGACGGGTGGGACCCGGAGGTCCCGGGCGGGCGTCGAGCGCGGTGAGCGCGTCGCGCAGCCCCCGGTGGACATCCTCGTACACCCCGAGGTGTCCGTCCGTGGCGAGGTGGTCGGCGTCGGCCAGCCGGTCCAGGTGGGCGTCCACCCCGGCGTCGCCGGTGGGGGTGCGGGGCACCTGGAGCGGGGCGGGAGCGGAGGGGGCGTACCCGGGCTCCTGCTCCTGCTCCTGCCCCTGCTCCCGAGGCGTGGCCGCCGGCTCCGGAACTGTGTCGCTCATGCCCCGACGCTACCGCGAACCGCTGGGGTACCGTCGAGCGCGATGGCCACGATCGAGGAGTGCCGCGCCGCACTCGAGAAGTTCTCGCAGAGCATGGGCCGCGCCGAGGGGGACGCCCGCGCGGCCGCCGCCCTCGACCGGTCGGTGAGCTGCTGGATCACCGACCTGGACGTGACGTTCGTCGGCCGGATGGCGGACGGCCGGATCGTCGTGCGGGACACCGTGCAGGGCCCGCCTCCGGAGCGGGCCGGGATCAGGCTGCGGATGGCCGGCGACGACCTGGTCGCGCTGGTCGACGGAGAACTGAACTTCGCGAAGGCGTGGGGTTCGGGCCGGGTGCGGCTGGAGGCGAGCCTCAGGGACCTGTTCGTGCTCAGAAAGCTGCTGTGAGCTCGGGCGGCCTCCCCTGTGACCGTCAGGAGGCCTCCGTCACCGGCACGCGTGCGCGTGCCGTGCGCGCGGCCGGCACCACCAGCGGCGTTCCCGTCTCCGGGTCGTCGATGACCTGGCAGCGCAGCCCGAAGACCTCCTCGACCAGAGGCGCCGTGACGACGTCGCCGGGCGCGCCCTGCGCGATCACCGTGCCGCCCTTCAGCGCGACGAGGTGGGTGGCGTACCGGGCGGCGTGGTTGAGGTCGTGCAGGACGGCGACCAGGGTGCGGCCCTGCTCCTCGTGGAGTTCGGCGCACAGGTCGAGGACGTCGATCTGGTGCTGGATGTCCAGGTAGGTGGTCGGCTCGTCGAGCAGCAGCAGCGGGGTCTGCTGGGCGAGGGCCATCGCGATCCACACCCGCTGGCGCTGACCGCCGGACAGCTCGTCGACGTACCGCTCGGCGAGTTCGGCGACCCCGGTCCGGGCCATGGACTCCTGCACGACCCGCTCGTCCTCGGCCGACCACTGGCGCAGGATGCCCTGGTGCGGATAGCGGCCGCGGCCCACCAGGTCGGCGACCGTGATGCCGTCGGGCGCGATCGAGGACTGCGGCAGCAGTCCGAGCGTCCTGGCGACCTTCTTGGCGGGCATCGACTGGATGACCTGCCCGTCGAGGAGCACCCGGCCCTCGCTCGGCCTGAGCATCCGCGACAGCGCGCGCAGGAGCGTCGACTTGCCGCAGGCGTTGGGGCCGACGATCACGGTGAACGAGTGGTCGGGGATCTCCACCGACAGCTGCTCGGCGATGACCCGCTGGTCGTAGGCGAGGGTGACGTTCTCGGCGGACAGGCGGTTCACGGTGCTCCTTCGGTTGTTCGGCCCGCGGCCGGCACGGGTGGTGGCGCTGCTCATATCCGGCCCGCCCGGCGCTCGGTGACCAGCAGCCACAGCAGGTAGACGCCACCGAGCACGCCGGTGACCACGCCCACGGGCAGCTGTCCGTCACCGAACAGCCGCTGCGCCGCCCAGTCGGCGGTGACCAGGAGGGCGGCGCCCATGAACAGGGCGGGCACCAGGTTCGGTCCGGGTGAGCGGGTCAGGCGCCGGGCGAGCTGGGGCGCGGTGAGCGCCACGAAGGCCACGGGGCCCGCGGCGGCGGTGGCGGAGGCGGTGAGGAGGACGGCGCACACCATGAGCAGCAGCCGTACCCGCTCCACGCGCACTCCGAGGGCGTGGGAGACGTCGTCGCCCATCTCCATCATGCGCAGCCCGCGCGCGTTGGCGAGGACGAGCGGGACCAGCACGCAGCACAGCGCGAGCAGCGGCCAGACCTGCTTCCAGTCCCGGCCGTCGAGCGATCCGGTCATCCACACGACCGCGCGGGCGGCGTCGACCAGGTCGGCCTTGGTGATCAGGTAGCCGTTGACCGCGGTCGCGATCGCCGACACGCCGATGCCGACGAGGACCAGCCGGTAGCCGTGGACGCCCCGTTTCCAGGCGAGCAGGTAGATGGCGGCACCCGTGACCAGCCCGCCGACGAGGGCGCCGACGGCGACCTGGTTGGCGGAGCCGGACATCAGCACGATCACCACGAGCGCGCCGGCCGTCGCCCCCTGCCCGAGCCCGAGGACGTCCGGACTGCCCAGCGGGTTGCGGGAGACGGCCTGGAAGACGGCGCCGCCCAGCCCCAGCGCGGCGCCCACCAGCAGCCCCACGACGACCCGCGGCAGCCGCAGTTCGTTGACGATGAACTTCTGGCCCTCGGTGCCGTTGCCGGCGAGTGTCTTCAGTACGTCGCCGGTGGAGATGGGGAAGTCACCGGTACCGATGAGGACGACGCTCGCGGCGAAGGCGGCCAGCGCCAGCGCGAGCACGACGATCAGGGCACGCGGGTTCACCCGGACGGACAGCCCGCCGGGGGTGCGCAGGGCTCGGACGGCGCCGGCCTTCCGGCGTCCGGCTTCCGCGGCCTCTGCGGCCTCCGTCACTTCTGTGGCCTTCACGGCTTCCACGGCTTCTGCGCCTTTGGCGACTTCCATGGCTTTCGTGGCTTTCGTGGTCCGCTCCGGCTCGGACTGGGGTGCGGTCTTCACAGCTGGGCCGTCCTCCGCCGTCGTACGAGATGGATGAAGACCGGGCCGCCGATGAGCGCGGTGATGATGCCCACCTGGACCTCCGAGGGGCGGGCGACGACCCGGCCGATCACGTCGGAGCCCAGCAGCAGCACGGGCGACAGGACCGCCGCGTACGGCATGATCCAGCGCAGGTCGGGCCCGGTGAAGGAGCGCACCACGTGCGGGACCATCAGTCCGACGAACACGATCGGCCCGCAGGCGGCGGTCGCGGCCCCGCACAGCACGGTGGCGGCGAGCATGGACAGTGCCCGGGTGCGGTTGAGGTGGGCGCCGAGGGCCTTGGCGGTGTCGTCGCCCATGGCCATGGCGTTCAGCGGCCGGGCGAGCGCGAACGCGAGGAGCATGCCGACCACCAGGAAGGGCAGCACCCGCCAGATCGTGTCGTTCGTCGCCGAGGTCAGCGAGCCGACCGTCCAGAAGCGCATCCGGGCGAGCGCCGCCTTGTCCATGATCATCACGGCCTGGACGTACCCGAAGAGCGCGGCGCTGAGCGCGGTGCCGGCGAGCGCGAGCCGCACGGGCGTGGCGCCCCGGCTGCCGCCCAGGAACCAGACCAGCGCGCCGACGGCCGCCGCGCCGAAGAAGGCGAACCACACGTAGCCGCTGACGCTGGTCACGCCGAGGAAGGTGATGGCGGTGACCACCGCGGCCGAGGCGCCCGCGTTGATGCCGAGCAGTCCGGGGTCGGCCAGCGGATTGCGGGTCAGGGCCTGGAGGACCGTTCCGGAGAGTCCCAGCGCGGCGCCGACCAGCAGTCCGAGCACGGTCCGCGACACCCGCTCCCCCACGACGACGTCGCCGTACGTCCCCGTGTCCTGGAACAGGCCGTGCCAGACCTGTTCGAGGGACAGCTCCTTGGCGCCGATGGCGATGCTCGCCACGACCACCAGCAGCAGGACGGCGACGGACACGAGCAGCCCAAGGGACCGTGGAGCCCGGCGGGTTGGGGGCGCGGGGGCACTCTCCGCGCGCTGTTCGGGAACACTGTCGACCAACACGCAGTTAGGTTAGCCTACCCTGCCATTTCTCCTCGCTGCTCGGTCACGGCCGCCACCCGAAGGCAACGGCCGCGACCGAGCCGCCTCATCGCACGGACCACCGCACGGATCACCGCAGCGGGCGCGCCACCGGGCTCACAAGCCCAGCCGGGCGAGCGCCTTCCCCCCGTCCAGCCCGCACGAGCCGTCGCCCGCCGCGGTCCAGGCCGCCGCGCACAGCGCCCGCAGCCCGTCCAGGACGGCACCCTCACCGTCGAGTTCGAGCTTCTCCGCCCCGGCCGACGCGGTCCATCCCCCGCACCGGAAACCGCTCCCCTCCTCGGCGACCTCCGGCTGCCCGGTCAGCAGGCCGCGCAGATCGGCGTCCACGTACGTCGGCCGGTGCTGCGGCGGCGCCGCGAGGAGCTGCGCGCCGTCGGTGACCCCGGTCAGCACGAGCAGCGAGTCGACCTCGCCGTTGAACGCGCCCTCGATGTCGGTGTCCAGCCGGTCCCCGACCACCAACGGCCGCTCGGCGCCGGTCCGCAGGATCGTCTCGCGGTGCATGGGGGGCAACGGCTTGCCCGCGACCTGCGGCTCGGCCCCGGTCGCGATCCGCACGACCTCCACCGCCGCGCCGTTGCCCGGCGCGATGCCCCGCCCGCTCGGAATCGTCAGGTCGGTGTTGGACGCGAACCACGGCACGCCCCGCGCGACGGCGTACGACGCCTCGGCGAACCGCCCCCACGGCAGGTCGGGCCCGCCGAACCCCTGCACCACGGCCGCCGGGTCGTCCTCCGCCGATTCGACGGGTTCGAGCCCGCGCTCGCGCAGCGCGACCCGCAGGCCCTCCCCGCCGATCACCAGGACCCGCGCCCCCGCCGGCACCTGCTCACTGATCAGCCGGGCGACCGCCTGCGCCGAGGTGATGACGTCGTCCGCTCCGGTGGGTATGCCCAGCTCGGTGAGGTGGTCCGCCACGGCGTCGGGCGTGCGCAGCGCGTTGTTGGTGACGTACGCCAGCCGCATCCCGCCACCGCGCGCGGTGGCCAGCGACTCGACGGCGTGCACGATCGCGTTCCCGCCCGCGTACACCACCCCGTCCAGGTCGAGCAGCGCCGTGTCGTACGCCTCGCTCAGGGCCTGCCCACTGCCCTCGGGCCTCGTCCTGACGCTCCGGCTCATTCCGCATCGCTCCTCGTTCGATCGCTTTCCCCGATCATCCCGCATGCCACCGACACACGTACGATGCCGGGATGAACTCAGCAGGTCACTCGGAAGCGACGGCGCCCCGAGGCCTGGAACTCACCCCGTTCCGAGGCCTGCGCTACGACCCCGACCGGGTCGGCAGTCTCGCCGCCGTCACCTCCCCGCCGTACGACGTCGTGGTCCGCCCCGACGGCCTGCACCATCTCCAGGACGCGGACCCGCACAACATCGTCCGTCTGATCCTCCCTCAGGCCACCACCGCCGGCGCCCGCAACGAACAGGCCGCGGACACCCTGCGCCGCTGGCTCGCCGAAGGCGTCCTGACGACCGACGCCGTACCCGCCCTGTACGTCTACGAGCAGCGGCACGCCGACGGCATGCTGCAGCGCGGCCTCATCGGCACCCTGCGGGTCTCCGAGCCCTCGGCCGGCGTCGTCCTGCCCCACGAGGACGTGATGCCGCACATCGTCGCCGACCGCGCGGCCCTGATGCGCGCCACCCGGGCCAACCTCGAACCGCTGCTGCTGACGTACCGCGGCGACGGCACGGCGACGGAGGCCGTCGAGCGCACCGCGGACCGGCCTCCGCTCCTGTCGACGACCACGGAGGACGGCTTCAGCCACCGCCTGTGGTCGATCACCGACCCCGCGGAGGTGGCCCGCATCCAGGCCGGCCTCGCCCACCACCAGGCCCTGATCGCCGACGGCCACCACCGCTGGGCGACGTACCTGCGTCTACGCGCGGAGCACGCCTCCCCCAGCCCCTGGGACGACGGCCTGGTCCTCCTCGTGGACACGGTCCGCCATCCCCTGCGCGTCCGCGCCATCCACCGTCTCCTGCACGGCCTGCCGGTCACCGGGGCGCTGGCCGCGGTGGAGGGACTGTTCCGCGTCCGGCGTCTGGAGGCGCCCCTGCCCCGGGCCCTCGACGCCCTCGCGGACGCGACCGCCGGGGGCAACGCCTTCCTGCTGGCCGGCGACGGCGCCTTCCACCTCCTGGACCGCCCGGACCCGGCCCTCCTCGCCCGCACGGTCCCCGCCGACCGCCCGCGGGCCTGGCGCACCCTCGACGCGACGGTCCTGCACGCCACGCTCCTCGACCACGTGTGGCACGTCCCCGAGGACGACCCCGCCCGCATCGCCTACATCCACGACACCGCCGCGACGGTCGAGAAGGCGGAACGCGACGGCGGTACGGCCGTGCTGCTGCACCCGGTCCGCGAGGAGGTCGTCCGCGACCTCGCCCGGCAGGGCGTCATGATGCCCCGCAAGTCGACGTCGTTCGGCCCGAAACCGGCCTCGGGCCTGGTCCTGCGCGCACTGGACCTCTGACGGGGAAGGAAAAAACGAAAAGGGGCTCGGCTCCGGTACGACACCGGAGCCGAGCCCCTTTCACTCACCCACGTCAGTCCTGGTCGTCGGCCTTGCCGTCGACCGGTCGCTCGTCCTCGGCGACGACGTCCTCGTCCTCGTCCAGTGCGTCGACGAACTCCACGCCGTCCAGTTCGGCCAGCCGGTCGGAGGCGTCGGTGCTGCTGTCCCGGTCGGCCTCGACGGCCTTCGCGAACCACTCGCGCGCCTCGCTCCGACGGCCGGCGGCGAGCAGCGCGTCGGCGTACGCGTACCGCAGCCGCGCGGTCCACGGCTGCACGGAGTTCGAGGCCAGCTCGGGGCTCTGGAGCGTCACGATGGCCGCGTCCAGTTGGTCCATGTCACGCCGGGCACCGGCCGCGACGAGCCGCATCTCCACCTGCCCGGCCTTGTCGAGCTTGTGCACCTCGGGCGCGCCGGCCATCTCCAGCGCCTTCTCCGGCCGCCCGAGCCCGCGCTCGCAGTCGGCCATGACGGGCCACAGTTCCACGGTCCCGGTCATCCGGCGGGCGGCACGGAACTCGGCCAGCGCCTCGCTGTACTTCTGGGTGGCGTACGCCGCGAACCCGGCCGCCTCCCGTACGGCGGCGACGCGTGACGCCAGCCGCAGCGCCACCTTCGAGTACCCGTAGGCACGCTCGGGCTCCTCGTCGATGAGCCGCGCGACCATCACCAGGTTCTTGGCGACGTCCTCGGCGAGCCCCTTGGGCAGGCTCTGCAGCTCCTGCCGTACGTCCTTGTCGATCTCCTCGCCGGTGACGTCCTCGGGGATCGGCAGTCGCTTGATCGGCTCCCGGTCCCGGTCCCGGTCGTCACGGAACCGGCCGCCACCACGCCGGTCGTCGCGTCCACCCCGGTCGTCACGTCCCCGGAAGCCACCGGGCCGACCACCACGGTCGTCACGGCCCTGGAAGCCACCGGGCCGCCCGCCACGGTCGTCACGGCCGCGGAACCCGCCACGGTCGCCACCGCGCTCGCCGCCACGGTTGTCGTCGCGACGGAAGCCACCACGGTCTCCGCGGTCTCCACGGTTGTCGTCGCGGCGGACGTAGCCACCGCGGTCGTCGCCGCGTCGGTCGTCGCGTCGGTCACCGGGGCGGTCGTCGCGGCGGAAGGGAGGCCGCTCGCCGCGGTCGTTACGGTCGTCGCGGCGGAAGGGAGGCCGCTCGCCGCGGTCGTTACGGTCGTCGCGGCGGAAGGGGGGGCGCTCGCCGCGGTCGTTACGGTCGTCGCGGCGGAAGGGGGGGCGCTCGCCGCGGTCGTCCCGGCGGAAGGCGGGGCGGTCGCCACGGTCGTCCCGACGAGGACCACGGTCCCGGTCGTCACGCTGGAACGCCGGACGAGAACCCCGGTCACCCTCGCGCCGGTCGTCACGACGATCATCCCGACGCCCGTAACCACCACCACGGTTGTCGTCGCGACGGTCGTCGCGCCTGTCGTCCCGGCGGAAGCCACCACGGTCCCCGCGGTCTCCACGGTTGTCGTCGCGGCGGACGTAGCCACCGCGGTCGTCGCCGCGTCGGTCGTCGCGTCGGTCACCGGGGCGGTCGTCGCGGCGGAAGGGGGGACGGTCATTACGGTCGTCGCGGCGGAAGGGAGGCCGCTCGCCGCGGTCGTTACGGTCGTCGCGGCGGAAGGCGGGGCGGTCGCCACGGTCGTCCCGACGAGGACCACGGTCCCGGTCGTCACGCTGGAACGCCGGACGAGAACCCCGGTCACCCTCGCGCCGGTCGTCACGACGATCATCCCGACGCCCGTAACCACCACCACGGTTGTCGTCGCGACGGTCGTCGCGCCTGTCGTCCCGGCGGAAGCCACCACGGTCCCCGCGGTCTCCACGGTTGTCGTCACGGCGTCCGTAACCGCCACCGTTGGTGCCCCCACCGCGGTTGTCGTCACGTCGGCCGGCGCCGGGGCGGTCGTTGTCGCGACGGAAGCCACCGCGGTCCCCGCGGTCGCTGCGGAAGCCTCCGCGCTCGCCACGGTCTCCGCGGTCCCCACTGTCCCGTCGCCGCTGGTCGCGCTCCGGTCGATCGTCGGGAGAGTTGGTGGACATGGGTGACTCCTGTCTTCGGTACCGCAAGTCATTCTCGCGCAGCCGAGTACCCTGCGCTTCCTGGAAAAACAAAAGGACCCCTGGTCCCAGCTGAACGCTGGGACCAGGGGTCCTTCCAAAGATTGTTCGGCGGCGTCCTACTCTCCCACAGGGTCCCCCCTGCAGTACCATCGGCGCTGTAAGGCTTAGCTTCCGGGTTCGGAATGTGACCGGGC